>JAXHTY010000009.1:0-130091 GCA_034189905.1 Thermodesulfobacteriota bacterium | reverse complement strand
TTTCCGCAAGATCAAGGAAAACAAGGGGTTGCGCGGAGGCGTACTGGGCGTACGCCGCACAAGCAAGCCCCCAGTTTGACGCAGATATTGCGGAAAAAGGCCATTTATGGATGGAAACTAATTATCAGAAGGATCAATAAGTGACATCACCATTAAACAACAGGATTGAGAAGCTCCGCGACCGGATGAAAGACAGTGACATGGATACGCTGCTGGTGCTTTCCGACGAAAACCGCCGTTATCTCAGCGGCTTTACAGGCGAAGACGGCAGTTGTGCCGAAACTGCCGGAGCACTGTTGATTACTGAAAACCGGCTGGTGCTGGCCACTGATCCCCGGTATGAGTTGCAGGCAAAAACCGAAGCCCCTTTGTATGACATTGTCTGCTATCGTTCCGGGCTGGCCGGCCAGATCGGTAAGATTCTTTGTGACCTGCAAACCAGCCGTCTCGGGTTTGAGGCCGGCCGGATAACATACGCCCAGTTCCAGCGGCTGAAAGGGAAGACAGGCCCTCTGGCCCCTGATGTTGAGATAAAGAATGCCGACGATCTGTTGAACGGGATACGCATGTGCAAGGATGCAGGGGAACTGGCCATAATGAAGCAGTCGCTGGCGCTGGCGGAAGATGTTTTTGAAGATTTTCTGGCCCGTGACCTCAGTCTCGGGGTGACCGAAAAACAGGCCGCATGGATGCTTGAAAAGCGGATGCGGGAAGCCGGGGCGGACGCGCTGTCGTTTCCCGTGATCGCCGCGTTCGGGGAAAACAGTGCCTTGCCCCATGCCGTGCCCGGCGACCGGCCGTTGCGGGAAGGCGAACCGGTGCTGTTTGACTGGGGGGCAAAAGTGGATGGATATTGCTCGGATATTTCCCGAAGCTTTGTGCCGGGCAGGGCGGATGACCGTTATAAACACGCCCACAAGACCGTATGGACGGCCCGTCAAAGGGCCATTGAGGCGGTGCGGCCCGGTATTAATGCAAGAGATGTGGACGCGGCGGCCCGCCAGTATATTGACGATAGCGAATTTAAGGGCATGTTCGGGCACGGGGTGGGGCATGGCGTGGGGCTGGCCATTCATGAGCCGCCGAGCGTCAGCACCATGAGCGAAGCAGTGCTGGAAACGGGCATGGTATTCACGATTGAGCCGGGTATCTATCTTCCCGGCTGGGGCGGGATAAGGCTTGAAGAAATGGTAATGGTGTCGCCGGACGGCGCGGTGGTGTTAAACCGTCTGGATGCCGCTAATCCGGAGATGCCTGAATGGGGGATCTGAACAACCAGGTGGATCAATACCTGAATTTTCTGGTAATTGAAAAGGGGCTGTCCGATAACAGCCTGGCGGCTTACAGCAGCGACCTTGCCGCTTATATTCAGTTTCTGGCGGCCAACCATATCCGCCGGTTTTCTGAGAACGATACCGCCATTTTGCTGAAATACCTGATCGAACTGCGAAAAAACGGTCTTGCCAAGCGCTCGCGGGCGCGGCATCTGGTTGCCCTGCGGGGGTTCTATAAATACCTGGTCAATGAAAAGCAGATATCCCATAATCCCGCCGATACCATCGATCTGCCCAAAAAAGGGCTGAAGCTTCCGGATGTGCTGACCATTGAAGAAGTCAAGGCGCTTTTAAACGCCCCGGATGAAAAGACGCCCAAGGGGCTCCGGGACGCGGCCATGCTGGAGCTGATCTATGCCGCCGGGCTCCGGGTGTCCGAACTGGTGATGATGAATCGCCAGGACGTCAATACCGAGGTTTCTTTTGTCCGGGTTTATGGCAAGGGCGGAAAGGAGCGGGTGGTGCCCATAGGCGCCTACGCCCGGGACAAGCTCGATCTCTATATCAGCCATGGCCGGCCGCAATTGTTGAAGACTTACACCAGCAGTTATCTGTTTGTGGCCTGGCGGGGCAACCCCATGACCCGGCAGGGCTTCTGGAAGCTGCTGAAAAAATACGGCCGCAGTGCCGGGATTTCAAAAAACATCACCCCCCATACCATGCGCCACTCCTTTGCCAGTCACCTGCTCGAAGGCGGGGCAGACCTCCGGTCGGTCCAGCTCATGCTCGGCCATGCCGATATCTCTACCACACAAATTTATACCCATGTGAGCTACCGCCACATCAAGGCGGTCCATCAGAAATTTCATCCGCGATAAGAGGAGGGAAGATGAACGTGTCAAAAAAGCAATTTGGAATCATTCTGGGTCTGTTGCTCCTGATTTTCAATATCCCGGCGGCTCGGGCTGCCTATACACTGGCGGATGCCCATCCCAGAGTGCTGATCACCGCTGACGAGCTGGCCGTTATTGCGGCCAGAATGAACGGACCTGAAGCCCGCGACCCCTACCGTACATGGTTTCAGCGTATCCGGGACCGGGAGACAGCCGCCCAGTCTGACGACGGTATGGCACCGGATCTGATGTCTCTGGCCCTGCTTTACAACGGCACCACTGAACCGGCTGAAAAAGCGGACATCCGGCAGTGGTATCTGGATGCCATTGATCAATATCTGGATGGGCGGGTGCAGACGCTGCACGATGATGCCGACTCCCGGTGCGGCCCTTCGTATGAAGCCTTTATCGCCATGGACCTGATGTGGGAAGAGATACCGGATGCCACAAAACTCAAGGCGTTTGAAGCCGCCTCCGGCATTAACGCATTTTACTGGCATTCGGGCGTCAATGCCGAAGAACAGGATTTCGGTTATCACGGGGCTGCCGGCCGGGCGCCGGCCTTTGCCTTTGCCGCGCTTTTTGACGGCGAGCCCATTATGTCCCATCCGGATGTGGTCAGTGATCCGGATACCTACTCCTTTGACACGGCGATCTATATTGCGGCCATTCAGGAGGAATTGTCCGGCACCGGCTATTTTTGGCGGATTGAAAACCGGATCGCCGGCGATCCGACTTACAACTCGGCGCTGCCCGGAGACTTCGGCGGCATGTATGACAATATCGGGTATGATACCGGCGAGGAGTCGTGGAGCATCTTTCTGGTGGCCGCGGTAACGTCCGCGCTGAGCGAGGACCGGCTGACCGGCTTTCTGCACGACCGTTACCGGGGCCGGTTTTATCAGCACCTGGAAATCCCCCATACCGCCACAACCTATGGCACCGGAGAAAACGAATTTGAAGAACGGCGCATTGAAGTGATCTGGAACACCCAGACCGACTGGAATACCTCGCCCCGGGAAAACGCCCTGGCCATTACCGCCACAAAATATCAGGACCCGCATATGCAGTACTATGCCGACCGCTGGCGCAAGCGTCTCAATGTTTACGATTATGACTACTACATCACCGAACTGGACTGGATGCTCTGCTATTATGACGATGATCTGGAGATCTCGCCGCCGTCCGCCAATCCGACCGCCATGTATTTCAGTGGTCCCGGCCTGGTCACCATGCGCGAAGACGCAACACCTGATGCGGCGTTTTCTGTTTTTGTGGCCGGGGAAGGCATCAGCCGGCGGTACGAGGATGCCAACTCGTTTCTCTTGTCGCGCAAAGGCCCCATCGTGGTGCATGCAGGGGCAAGAATCCGTTACAACGAGGACAATTCCCGCCATGCCTGGTACCATATCCGGTCCATCTCCAAGAACATCATGAAGGTATTTGATCCCCTGGAGCGGTTCGACGTGGACGACGAGGGCCGCGTTCTGCCGCTCCACGACGGCACCTATGAACTGGTGCCGTCCGACAACATGGGCGGCCAGCTCTTTGAAACCGGCATTGCCGAATCAGACGGCGACTATCCCACGGGTTATAGCGATGCCCTGACATACCGGCGGGATACGGCCTTTGACCTGGGCGTCTGGAACACGGCGGATATCATCAAATACGAGCATGTGGCAGATGATTATACCTATACGGTGGGTGACGGGGCACCGGCGTATACCGGAAAGATCGATTTTTTCGAACGGGAATATGTCTACCTCCGGCCGGATGTGTTTGTCATGTTCGACCGGGTGCAGGCGGCGGACCCGTCCTTTAAAAAGGCCTGGACCATCCACACCGTGGATACGCCGGACACAACAACCGCATCCGATGATATCGGCCAGGGCGGAAGGGCGTATACCAATGCACGGCAATTCACCATGGCCAATGAAGAAAATATTACGGTACTGCATACTTTACTGCCCGAAGAGAACCGGACCGTGGTCCGGGGCGGGGATACCGTGCTGACACAGGGCCACCCCTTGCGCAACGGCACGCCAATTGGAGGCGATGCGGTTATGGCGGGCGATACTCCCCGCTGGCTTGAACTCTTTGCCGTGGGAACAGATACCGAAGGGACCGTTACCCTGTATGGCGATGCCCGCGAAGGCAACGGGGTTTCCGAGGATATCGTTTTTGACGGCACCCTTCAGTATTACAAAAACACCATTCGCACCGGCGATGATGTTCAGTTTACCGACAACCGCATGATTCATGACAATGCCGTATGGGAACCCGGTCAATGGGCCGGGTATATGCTGCTGTTGCGTGGCAGCGGTGACATGCATATTATTGTCGCCAACACGACCGACACCCTGACACTGGCATCAAGTGTTGACGGCAGCGGGGTATGGGCATATTCCATCGTCCGCCCCCTTGCCAACACCTACTATCACTGGCAGCGCATCGATCAGGTGACAACCACGGATATGGATGTTGACAACCTGACCATCAGCGTTCCCCACTACTTTGATACCCGGGGGGCAGACGGCACGGTTTACGGTTTTTCCCCGCATACCGACGGACAGGATGACGGTTACAGCAAACGGACCGATCTGGGGCAGTACACCCTGGAAGTCGAAACCGTTGTCCCGGAAACCCTCACCAATTTCCTGAATGTCTTTACACTGGGTGATCCGGGCACACAATTGCCGGATGCCACCGCGTTTCAGAACGACAGCGTGGCCGGTGCCGTCATAGGGGACCGCATGGTCGTGTTTGCCCGCGACCGGACCATGCTTTCGGAACTGACCTTTGACAGCCCCGAAGCCGGTCAATTTGACCTGCTGGTCATGGACCTGGTGCCCGATACCGTCTACACCCTCACCAGCGATGGCTCCACCGTAACCGTCTCATCAACCGGTTCCGGCGCCCCCGTCACCACCACCCCTATGGGCGTGCTCCAGGGCACTGTCGAAATCACGGATGTACCACAGCAGGAGGGGAATCCTGCGGCTGGCAACACACCGTTCTTTGCCCCTTCCGGCAGCGGCGGTGGGTGTTTTATTCAGTCAATGCAAACCGGTTTTTCGTGTTGGGCAGCTAATTTTCCGCCATGCCGGGAATAATGACACCTGGCACGAGCTCGCTGTCACCGGGTTAAGGTTCCATAAAATGCGGTGCTACGGATCTATGGCCAACCGTCGCTGCCGAGACTTGATCGCAAGGGATCAACAGTTGTTATCTGATGATAATTGTGATACAAAAACAGACATTAAGTACAATAATGGCAGTCTGATATGCCCAAAATGCCAAAAGGGATTCTGCATCCGTTTATTTATATAATAAGGTGCCGGAACATGGTCTTTGCCAGGCAAAACAGAGGCCGACCCGTTTTTGACACATCCTGAAAACCGGATAAAAGGCGGGGAGGGCGCTCTTCACCAAAAATATCTTTTGAGGAAGACCTTATGAAACAGAAAGTTGTCATATTCA
Organism: Thermodesulfobacteriota bacterium; assembly: GCA_034189905.1. Taxonomy (GTDB): domain Bacteria; phylum Desulfobacterota; class Desulfobacteria; order Desulfobacterales; family Desulfosudaceae; genus JAXHTY01. Next base: position 124,444 of record JAXHTY010000009.1, on the reverse strand, counting down.
TCTGTGTATTATCCATTGCAACGTTATTCAGCTGCGGCAGCGAGGATGATAAAAGGGTAAAAGCGCTCAACGACATGCCGGTCCTCTGGGAGTCGGCGCTTGTCATCGCCGATCCGGATATGCCTGGCATGAGACACTTTGTCACCATGTTTGATTCTTACGATGCAACGCTGGCCCGGGCCTGGACTGAAGATAAGTTCACAGAAGATTACATTCCTGAAGCTGTCATGGCGTTTAATGCCAAATCATACCGGAATAAGCCTCGCACGATCACAATTAAAATGGGTGATACCCTGAGTGTCCTGGAGAAAAAAAAGAATAATACCGGAAGAGAAGTCTGCCTTGTCCGTACAGCAGACAATACATATGCATGGTTGTATGCATTTCACCTGCTGGATGAAAATGGAAACCGAATAGGACGCTTTGAAGAATAAAGAGATTAAGGGGGCAGTCAGCCCGCCCGGCAGGGCCCCGGCATCGGCAATAGCTGATCTTATGCCATGCCAGCCAACCGCCTCAAAAACAAAAGCGGTTAAGAAAAAATTTCAACTGCTTTGTTGTTAAAATCGGCGTAAGAGTCAAGGGCAGACCTGGTCCCGAGACTGACCCCGTGACCCCTCATTTGACCCCGTTATGACCCCGTCATCCGTCATCTGTGGTATTTAGAGCAAGCGGCAAACACCACAGGTTTTGGGCACATGTCCCGGCAGAAGCCTTTCGTGGCTGTCTCGCAATCCGTCATTCCGGCCAGTGGAGCGAAGCGGAACGTGAGCCGGAATCCATTATAGAATTGATATGATACCTTTTACCCTCTGGTTCCCACGCACCTGCATGGGAACCGGTTAACACAGCGCACCAAGGTTGACCACTTTCTATGCGTAAATCCTTATTCCCGCCCTTTTCTTTGGCGCAAAGAAAAGGGCCAAAAGAAACATGCCCCGCAGCTTGGCCTCCGGCTTCCCTCGCAGGAACGGTTTTTCCGGTGCGGGCAGGGAACGCTGCATAAAGTCCCGCTGCCGGTCAATAAACATCCCCTCTCGCATTGAACCGGCCGATACATCCTGATAAATGCCTGTCAACCGTTTGCCATCAGGCTTCTATCAAACCGGCGCCGACCTGCGTCCGAATGGCCGGCAAACGACCATTTTACCGCATGCGCCATCGCCAAATGCAGACAATACCAATACAAAACCCCATTCACAGTCGAATTTGTACACCTGAAAATCCCGATTTAATCTTGTCAAATCAATTGACACTCCATATAATCCCCATAGATCAAAAAAAGTTACCAACAAACAGGGGCGGGTTCAGTTCAACACGTTTTATCCATCATCCCATTGAAAACTTCGTTATAAGCCTTAGAAAATGAAAGGACACGGTTGTGAACATTGCAGGGAAGTTTATAAATGACATGAAATCAAACTACCTCTTGACCTTACGAAGGCCATTCGTGTCATTAAAGACAATTTAAAAGATGGAACTATTATCGAAAGCTCTATTTGGCGAAAGGGCTATGTGCGTATGACAACTCAATCATTTACAAAAGTTCAAGAAAAAGCGTCTTGGGATGATGTGTTGGAATATTATTTCGAGTGCCCAAAATGTAGACAATTATTTTGTCTGTCCGCTGAAACTTACCACGGTAGTGGCGGGGCTTGGAAACCTATAAATAAAAACGACTTATAACAGATTCCGGGGATGATTCCGGGGACAGGGCAGATTCCGGAGACATGATACTTAATTGATTCTGGCCAGAAAAAGCACCGGCAAAACCGGTGTTTTATATTTTATAAAACCACCATTTTACCCATCAACTCACCGTCACTCTATTGCGCCCCAGTTCTTTGGATTTGTAGAGGGCTTTGTCGGCGGATTTGATGAGTTTGTCGCTCTGGTTACCGTGGTAGGGGAAGGTGCTCATGCCGATGCTGACGGTGACCTGTAGGGCGTGGGCATTGTAATTTACCACTTCGGTTTCCACGGCCCTGCGGATGTCTTCTGCCAGGGATTTGGCGGTCTCTTCCTGCATACCGGGCAGTATGATGGCAAATTCCTCGCCGCCGTACCTTCCTACCAGGTCTTTGTCCGGGGCGTTTTCCTGTAACAGTCCGGCCACATGCTTTAATACCAGGTCACCGGCCTGATGGCCGTATGTGTCGTTGAAGTTTTTGAAATGGTCGATGTCCAGCATGAGCAGGGAGACCTTATGGCCGTTGACGGTCGCGGTTTCCAGTTCCTTTTGCAGGGAATATTGAAAATAGCGGTGGTTGATCAGTTCGGTGAGGCCGTCCCGCCGGGCCACTTCAAACAGCCGGGCGTTTTCAATGGCAATGGCGGCCTGGGATGATATGACGCGAAGCACGGCCAATCGGTCAGGTGTAAAGGCCCGGGTGGTGAGGTTGTTTTCCAGGTAAACAATGGCAACGGTTTTACCTTTCTGCTCCAGGGGCATGCAGAGAATGGACTTGATTTTTCTGGTTTCGATATACGGGTCCCTGGCAAACCGGTCGTCTTCGCTGGCATGATCCAGGACCAGGTCTTCATTGGTTTTCAAAACATAGTTGACCACGCTGCGGGGGATATCCGGGTATTCGTTCACCGGCATGGCCCCCGGCACGGCTATGTGACCGGTGACGTCGCTGATCGCTTCCACAAACAGCCGGCCGTTTTTTTCAAACAGCAGAGCGCCTTTCTGGGCGCCGGCATTCTCAATGCCGATATTGAGCAACTGCGCCACCACCTTTTCCAGGACAATTTCGCCGGAGATGGCGCCGGCTGCCTTGAAGACGGTCTGCAGGTCAACCATGGTGCTGCCCGACAGGGCGCTGGTGCTGTCACTATTAACGGTATCGGTCATCTGCTCCCACTCGGCCGGATCGTTGAGGCGGGGATGACTGGCCTTGAGGTGTTCCACCTTGGCGGTGGCCCCCCATTTGGCATATGCGGTAAGGGCGCGGGAAAGATAAAGGTCGGCAATGGCTTTGAACCCTCTCTGATGATAGAAGTTTGCGGCCCGTTCATTGGCAATGGCTGTTTCCTGGAGATACCGGCTGGCTTTGGCGCCCTTGGCGGCCTTCTCATAAAGCGCCTGGGCGGCCGCCACATCTCCCTTGACCCGTGCCCGCTCTGCTTCCACCAGGTCATACTTGTGCTGAAAGTTCAAGGGTGCGTATTTCGCCCAGTATTGCAGCTTGCTGTTGTAATATCCGGTTTTTTTGAGAATGCTTTTTTTTGTGCCAGCCGGTGAATTTTCATCCAGCCGGGCCAGCCGGATAAGGGCCTGATAAAAATAAAACAGGGCAAAATGGTACAGCCCGCCGGATACGGCGATGAGGTGTTCCTTGCCTTTTCTGATTTCTTCGAATGCGATGTCGTAATTGCCGAAGATGAAGTTCAACTGGGCCGTATAAAAGTGTATTGATGCCAGGGCAAAGGAGTCGTTGGCATCTCTGTGCTGTTGTATCATGACGGACCGGTTGTAGTGTTCTCCCTGCAGGACTGTCGGATCGCCGGCATTCCCCTGAAGGTTGTGGGTGACCTGGTGAACGATATTGTTGTAGTTCAGCATGGTTTCCATTTTAAACTGGCGGGTCACCTTTTTGATTTTATCGATTTCCTTTTCCACGTGGGTGAGTTCTTTCCCGCTGTTATAGAGGTGCTCGCAGTAATAGGCCGATACATAGAGGCTGAAACTTACATCGCCCACCTCAAAACCGGAATTGTAAACATCCATTAAAACCGGCAGCACGTCCGCCAGGGGGGTGCGCCAGGGTTGGATATAGGCGTGGATGATCAGGGACGACCGGATTTCTTTTACGCCCAGCCGCTTCCGCAATGCCAGGGCCAGATCGGTATACCGGAATATGACATCCAGCGGGCTGAACATGAAGAGGACCATGGAGTAGCAGGCAAACCAGTATGGGGTTTGCAGGGCAATGCCCTTTCGCATGGACAGACGCACCATTTTGAGGACTAGAAACGCCACTTCCATGGTAAACCCGCCCAGGTGAAATGCCGGCGCCGCAATAGTGAAGATGCGGTTGATGGCCAGGGCGTAAGGATCTTCCATATCGGGGAGGTGAACGATTTTTTCGGGTGGTTTGTTGATCAGCACGAGTTTGGTCTGGATAATCTCCAGAACCATCCGGCGTTTGTGGATTTTGGCGGGCATGCTGAAGTTCAGGGTATTCAGGATTTCTCTTGTGGCGTCCACGGCGTCAACAAGGCGGTTTTGCGCCATGAACGCCTGAATTTTGATCTCATAGGCCTTGCTTTTGTCCAGCAGGGATGCGTGATGGGCAAGCGCCTGATCGAGATATGCTGCCATTGCGGAGAAATCAGCGTTCAGATAGGCTGCCTCTGCGGCCAGTAAATGGATGTCATAGAGAATTTCATAATGGGTCTTCCAGTCCGGCTCGTGCAGGAGGTCAATGCCGGCGCTGAAGTAAGCAAGGGCGGAATCGTATGCGGCCGATGCCTTGGCCTTTTTCCCGGCAAGCAGGTTCAGGCGGACAATGTCGATTTGCTCGTCGCTGGAGGTGATCTGCGAACGGCCGGTATTCAGATGATTGACGATATAGAATATCTTGTCCATCAAGAGCCGGTCCGGTGTGTTGCGGTAAATATACCGGCCGATGACGTAATGGAGGACTTCTTTCTCTTCATCGGCAATCAGGGAGTAGGCGGCCTCCTGAATCCGGTCATGCAGAAAGTGGCACATGGTCTGATCAAAATAGACCAGTCCGGTTTCCAGTGCGTCTTTCATTTCCGTAAGAATCAGGTCCGGTGTCCGGCCCGTGACAATACACATGGTCTCCAGCTCGAACCGGTTGCCGATGCAACTGGCCACGCGGAGCACCTCCCGGGCATCGGGGGAGATGTCGTTGATTTTCTGCACCATGAGGTCGACCACGTTGTCCGTGATCTGCAGGTTGCGGATAGCTTTCTCATCCCATTGCCATTTACCGGTTTCATCTACGGTAAGCATGCCGGTTTCATACAGGCGTTTGGCGAACTGGTTGATAAAAAACGGGTTGCCGCGGGTTTTATCAAAAACAATGTCCGCCAGCGTGGCGACCTTTTCGATGTCCAGTCGCAGGAATTTCCCCAGCAGCCGCCGGACACTGTCGAGGCCAAGGGGTTGTATGCTGATCGTCTCCATGCCGAGCGCGGATGTCTGAATGGCATCCATCACCGGGGTCAGGGCATGGGCCTCGCTGACTTCGTTGTCCCGGTAAATGCCGATAAACAGGAAATGGCCGTTGTCAGGCATTGCAAAAACGTGTTGTATCAGTTTCAGGCTTGCCAGGTCCGCCCACTGCAGGTCATCGAGAATCAGTACCAGGGGATGGTCAAAGGTGGTAAATACTTTCAGAAAATTTTTAAATACATGATGGAACCGGTGCTCCGCCTCTTCTGCGCCCAGTTCGGCCACTTCAGCGGGCTCGCCGATGATGGTTTTTAACGGCGGGATAATGTCGGTAATGACTTTTGCATTGTCGCCCAGCGCTTCCAGGATATGTGTTTTCCATTCCGTCAGCCGGTCATCGCTTTCCACCAGCAGTTGATGGATCAGCTTGATAAATGCATGAATAATGGCGCTGTACGGCACATCTTTGCGGAACTGGTCGTATTTTCCGGAAACAAAGTAGCCCCGTTTCGCCAGAATGGGTTTGTAGAGCTCCTCCACCAGAAAGGATTTGCCTACGCCCGGGGTGCCCGACACAAAAAGCATTTCCGGTATGCCCTGACCGGCGGCCCGGTCAAAGGATTGTAAAATGGTTTTCATCTCGTCTTCCCGGCCGATAATCTGCTGGGGGATGTTGAATTTGTGCGCAAAATCCCGGGTGGCCAGTTCAAACGGTTGGATAGTGCCGGTCTCCTGCCATTGTGCCTGGGCCTGACGCAGGTCGTACAGCAGCCCCATGGCGTTCTGGTATCGCTCTTCAGCCGGTTTGATCAGGAGTTTGTGAATCATATCCGAAATAATGCCTGGAATGTCGGCATTGATTTCATCCGGTGGTGTCGCTTCCCTGGCGATATGGGCATGAATCAGTTCCAGGGGATCGTTGAAATCAAACGGCACCCTGCCGGTGAGCATTTCGTAAAAGGTGATGCCCAGAGAATAGAGGTCGGTGCGATAGTCAACGGCCCGGTTCATCCGTCGCGTCTGCTCGGGGGACATATAACGCAGGGTGCCTTCGATGACGGCGGGATCGTATATCTCTTCGTTTTCGCGGGTCACCAGCTGGGCAATGCCGAAGTCTGTCAGCTTGATGTGTTGATGATCCCGGCTCACCAGAATGTTATCCGGTTTGATATCCCGGTGGACCACATTATTTTTGTGGAGCATGCCCAGAATTTCGGTGATCTGCATGGCCATGGTCAGAAACAGATCCAACGCCATCGGCTTTTTCTGCAATACATCCCGCAGGGAAATGGCATCAAAATCTTCAAGCACCAGGGCAATGCCGGTGTCGTAGTCGATCAGCTCATGGGTCTTGACAACACCGGCCATATCAAGACTTTTAATAATATCGTATTCTTTTTTAAAACGGGAGATTTCATAACTGGAGGGGAACTTGGCCCGCATGAACTTGATAATGGCCGTATGGGTGTCGCCGTCCCGCTGCCCCCGGTAGACGATGGATGAACGGGTCTGGTGAATGGTTTCCAGTATTTTATATCGGCCGATATAGGTCATGGTGCAGTCCCGGATGATGGAATGGCAGGCAAAACCGGCTATGGAGCTGCCTGCATGGTATGACAGCATTATTGTAAATGACAACCGTCTGTCCGGTTGCGATCAAGCCATCCTTTACAGACGGCCGGGGAGTCAAATTATGTTAATGCGTGTTGCAATGCCGGGAAAAGCATTTCCGGTGGTATATGTCTCTTCTTATGCGACTTATTTATAATATTTTAACATTAAAACCGTTAAAAAGCAACCGGATGGTGGCCGGCTAGAGTCGTCCGGCGGCCTTGATCATCAGATATTCGTTCACCAGGGTAGGGGCCAGATGTTCGGCCAGAATGTCCAGTGCCAGCACCCCCTGGTGGCGCAGGGCGGCATGATGCCGCCGGCGGGTTTCGCGATAGGTGTAAACGGCATTGAACAGGATCGCCGCATCCAGATCATTGACCGGTTGCTTCAGGGATGTATCCAGGATTTTTTCCCGCAGATCCGCTAGCACCACCAGATGACGCTTGCGAAGAACGGCCATGGCCGCCGTGAGGTCTTCGTGGTCTTCGTCCCGTGAATTGGTCAGCAGGATAATCAGTGACCGCCGTTTCTGAAGGGTGGCAATAGTCTTTGCGGCAGCCAGATAATCCGCCGCCTCGGTGGTGGGTTCCATGGTGTAGACCCGGTTTAGCATGCGGTTGATGGTCCTGGGGTTTTTCTGAGGAGGAAACCAGTCATGAATACCGCCGAACGCCAGAAATCCCACGGCATCCTGTTGCCGGATTGCCACACAGGAGAGCAGCAGCATGGCGTTCAGCATCTGGTCGAAGTGGGTCTGGTCCGCATCCGCATGGCGCATCCGCCGGCCACAGTCCAGCAGAAACATAACCTGCTGGTCGCGTTCGTCCTGGTACTCCTTGGTAATCGGTTTCAGGTACCGGGAGGTTTTGTTCCAGTCAATCTGTCGGAATGTGTCGCCGGGGCGATAATCCCGAAGGCTTTCAAAGTCGTTGCCTTCACCGCGCTTTTGACGTTTTTTGATACCGATGACGCTCAACCGGTTGTCTGTTGCCAGCAGGGTGAACTTTTTGATTTCGCGAAAATTGGGAAAGACCTTGACCCGGTCCTGATTAGTGGCGGCGGCATTTCGCCACCAGCATTGCATGGGTGACAGGATGAGCAGATCCACGGCTGTAAATATCATGTCCCCTTTTATTCGCGGACGGAGCCGGTAAGACGTTACCATCCGTTGGCCCGGCGGCAGGCGGAGTACCATCGGCAGTCCGTCGGTATCGCAATGATCGGGGTGGTGATCGTAGACAGTGATTCGCAGCGGACGGGCATCCGTATTTTTAAATTCCAGACCCACCTTGGACCAGACCGCTACCGGCAGGGAGTGCTGGACCTGGCGTTTGATTTCCAGAGCCGGTGTCCGGCTGCAGAGATACAGGTCCAGAAAAACAAGGCCGGCCATGAGGGCGCCCGCAACTTTCCATGCCGGCAGAATGGCGGGTTCAAATGCTGCAGCCACTGCCAGCAGGGTAAAGACGGACAAAATGGTGACAAGACGGCCCGACGGCCTTATCTGTTTCATAACCGGGGTGCTTCCACCGTTTTGAGAATATCGTTTAATACATTGTCCGGCACATATCCCTCAATCTCGAGATCGGTGGAAAGGCTCAGCCGGTGACGCAGCACGGCCGGTGCCACTGCCTTAACATCGTCCGGCGTCACAAAAGTGTTTCCGCTTAACACTGCATTGCCGCGCGCGGCCCTGAGCAGGGCGATAGAGCCGCGGGGGCCAGCACCGATCTCTATGCCGTTCCACTCCCGCGTGGCCTGAACGATCCGGACGGCATAGGCAATAATGGCGTCGTCGGTCTCCAGCCCGGCCGTATATTGTTGAAGGGCAAAGATATCGTCTCTGTCAAGAATGGGCTCAATGCCGGATATATCCAGTTTGTCGCCGACTGATTTGCCGGTGACAAATCGGACAATGGTTTCTTCGGCCGACGCCTCCGGATAGGTCATGAAGATTTTCAGCAGAAACCGGTCGAGCTGGGCCTGAGGAAGGGCATAGGTGCCTTCCTGCTCAATGGGGTTCTGGGTGGCCAGCACCAGAAACGGGCCGGGGAGCTTGTAGGATTTGCCTTCAATGGTGACTTGGTGCTCCTGCATGACCTCGAGCAGGGCGGACTGGGTCTTGGCCGGTGCCCGGTTGATTTCGTCGGCAAGCAGAAAATTGGTAAATACCGGGCCCCTTCTGACCTTGAAGGTATTTGTCTTGAGCTCGAACATTTCATGGCCGCTGATGTCCGAGGGCATCAGGTCGGGCGTGAACTGTATCCGCTTGAATACGGCGTTCACGGAAGCGGCAATGCTTCTGACGAGCAGGGTTTTGCCAAGGCCCGGGACTCCTTCTACAATGGCGTGGCCGCCTGCCAGGAGGGTGATGATGACTTCCCTCACAACGCGGGGCTGACCGATAACGACATTCTGAATGTTTTTTTCAAGCCGGGTGATGGTATCTGTCAAATCTGCTGCTGTTTTCAATGTAACCTCGTTCTCATGGTTTCGGGTTTGAGTGCTTCTGCTGCAATGCCTCATCAATCTCCTGCAATATAGCCGTGGCGTTCACCAGCGACGCGGCACTGTCCATGTGTCCGGTCAGGGCGAATGTAACTTCGGCTTCCGGCAGACCGGTCTGCGTGGCGATTGTCTCAAGTATCTGTTGGGTTGTGGCGGTGTCCCTGCCCCGGTGCGGAACCGGCACTTTGTTCCGGAGAGCGTTCCGCGCCGCCTTGATGAGGGTGCCGGCCTGCCCCTGTTTCCGGATAAAATGACCGGCGGAAAGCAGGTGCTCGGTGATATTCCTGCTGGAGTGGTCCGGCAATTGATAGCGGGGACCAACCCGGCGTGTAAGCCAGCAGATATAGGCCACCGCCAGCAAGGTCATGGCAAAGACGGCATGGGGGGCCTTTTTTAATAGGATGGCAAAAAAGGAAGGCATGAGGGTGTTATAGAGAATCCACGCGTTGCTGCAATCTTCGGCCATGCCGGCAAGAAAAAAGGCATGATCGTTGTCGCCGATACGGGTATTGCGGAGAAACAGATTGTCGCTCAGTACCACCAGGCGGCCGGCGCCCATCTTGCGGGTGATGATATGGATGCCCGTGTCACCGGCATATGTTCCCGAGTGCCGGTCGCCTGCATCTTCCAGAACATAGCGCGCAAGGAACTCAATTTTGCCGGTTTCCCCGTGAACCGGGAACCGGACGGTCTCACTGGTTTTACTTTCGCAGGGCGTGGCCCCGGCTTCCGGGTTGTCTCCGGTGTTCTGATCGTCCACGGTCGTGGCCGTGTTCTCGTCCGGACTGCCCCGGGGCGTTGCCGTTTCCATATCCTCTGCAGTGTGAAGCCGTATCCCGATACGGTCCATCAGGGTATTGCCACTTTTTTCCAGTCTCTCCTTCCAGCGGTGGTTGTGGGTAAGAACAAGGGTGCCGCCGTTTTCAATCCAGGCGATAAGACGGTCTTCCCGTTCGCGGGGAAGATTGCCGCCCAGGTGGTTGACAAAAATCAGGCTGTCGGCCGGGGGCAGGTTGATCAGTATATCCCGGTGATTGATACTCCGGGCCGTAACCCCCGATGCCGACAGAAACCGTTCCGCTGCAAGAAACGGGTTTTTCCGTGCCTCGGCCGATCCGGCCGTTTGGGTCGTTTCTTCGACCTTTTCAAACAGCATAAAAAACGCTGCCACCATTGCGGCCAGCAGGGCCAGGCTGATAAGTCCGTTCTGGTATGTTCGATTCATATTATGCATAAAATAACTGCCATTGGTCGCAGAGCCCCCGGACGGTCTGCAGTTCCGGCTGGATGTGGCCATAAGCCATTTTTAGCCAGGTCCCGGTCATTTCCCGGAAAAATCCGGCTTCTGTCTCCTCTCTGTTTTTCTGAACCAGTGACATGCATTCGCCTTCTGTAGCGCTTTCCGGGATATTCAGAAAATGCCGGTGGACAAGATTATACAGCGCCCCTCTGTACAAAAGGCTCAAGGCCGTCCGCACATCGCCGTCTGCCAGATAGTTTCTGGCGGTACCGGGAATGTCTGACGGCAGTGATTCCGGTGTCAGGGGTAGCCCGAAAAGGGACTGCGGCGGTACAGTGGCAGCACGCGGGCCGCTTTTGACGGAAAATCCCAGATACTTTGCCCCGATGTAAATAAACGTGATGAGGAGAATCCCCCCGGCAGCCCACAACAGAGGTTTGACCACCATGGCCAGAAACCGCACCAGATCCTTGAGGAAATCTATCCAGAAATCATTTTTGGGGGCGGGTTCCCGGTTGAACGATTTGAGCCGCCAGTAGGTCACGGTTTTTTCACTGCCAAAGTCATCGCTTTTCAGGATTTGTTCGATCCGGTCCTTTGCATCGGCTTTGTCCATGGCCGTTGCCACCGAAGGCGTCATCCCCATGGCGGTCAGCAGCAGACAGCATGCTAAAAATAGCGCAAGCAGGGGGGCATCGTTTTTTTTTCTGGCCATCAGCCGTTTAAAGTTCAATTCGATGTCCCATGCCTCCAGAATGGTTCGCCGGGTCAGATAGAGGGAAAAGCCGGCGGCAATATAAAAAGGGGCGATCAGGGACATGGAAAAAAGAATAAGCGTATTGCGGACCAGCGCCATAGCGCCTTCACCGCTGAAGAGAATGTCCCAGGCATGGACAGGTACAAGGGATTGGGGGAGCATGATATCCACCAGAAGGAGCATGGTAATCAGCACCAAAAGTTCAAATAAAAGGCAGATCATTGTCAGTATCTGGCCCGCTGTCTGGTTATCGCCGAGGATGCCGGTCCGTTGGCCGTAGTTTTTCCCCCGCATGGCCTCAAGGAATATCACCGGCATATAAAAGGACCGGGCCGGTGTCAGGCGGCGCCAGAGTAGCCGGGCCGGCAACTGGGGCCGGACAGTGGGGATAATGGATCTGAAAATGCGGCCAGGGCCGGGCGCTTCATTGAAAATCCGCCGGCTCAGCCAGAAGAGCAGTGGTGTTTCAAACAGGGGCTTGAGCCACCAGATCAGCAACAGAGCCAGCAACGGATGGCTGAAACACACGCCCTGGATGACCAGGAATACCGGCAGTGCGGTGCCGGTCCATAATATCCATAACGGCAAAAACCACCGGGCCGCTATGGCAAAGCCCAGGTCGATGCCTTCAAAAGGCGGCCTGGGGCGGACAGTGATGTTGAGTTTGTCTAAGTCCATTTTTTCCCCGCCATTGAAAGATAAACAATGACAAGTGCCCACAGGGCTGCTGCAACAGCGTATTTTATAGAAACAGGCACATTTACGGGCGACCAGAATGCTTCAATAAAGGCGGCCAGCAGGAGCATGGCCGCAGCCCCCAGAATCAGGTGAAGCGCCTTGACGGCGGCTTGTTTAAGGGCGTCGGTGCGCGTCAGGTTGCCGGGTGCAATAATGGCCAGGGCCAGCACAAGGCCGGCGCCGCCGCTGATAATAATGGCAGTCAGCTCAAATGCGCCATGGCCGCTGACAAACGGCCAGAAGGTCTGGGTAAAGCCCAACCGGGTGACATGACCGGAAACCGCGCCTAAAAAGATGCCATTGAATATAAGAAAAAAAACAGTGCCCGCGCCGGCCAGCATGCCGCCGGCAAAGGTTCTGAATCCGATGGAAATGTTGTTTTTAATGTAGAATCCGAACATGGCGATACTGGTGTCGTTCTGTGTTTCCGCTGTGCGGCCGTGGTTTTTGTTGGCCGGGTCGTACATGAATTCAAAGTCCGTTACCTGGGATTCATCCATCAGGCTGTAAATCAGATCATGCTGATAATAGCATGATACCCCGGTACCGATAAAGGCCGTCAGAAACAGGGCAAGCGCAATCCAGAAACAGCCGATGGTCTTCCTGAAGGTGTCGGGAAAGGTGTGGCTGAAAAAGTGAACGAACCGGGCTGGTTGAAAAGCGGACCGGTGGTAGATGATTTTGTGACCTTGCAGCACCATGGCATGAAGCCGGTTAACAAGTGCCGGGCTGTATTGCCGGCTCAATGCAATGGCATACTGGTTACAGATCTTCCTGTAGAGCCGGGGAAAATTATAGGCATCTTGCACTTGCCGTCTGGACGAGGGGGTTTGCAAGTGCCCGGCGGTCCGTTCATAATTGGTCCAGAACGCCGCATTGATGGTTTCAAAATGTTCCTGCCGCATTATGTTGTTTTCCCTTTGTAGAGCCACATGGCATAGCCCTCCAGTTCATTCAGGGCGGGTTCACCGGTTTTACCCGTGAGTTCGGATAAAAGGCCGGCCAGCTCAATCCGGCGTTCTCTGGAGAGTGTTGCGCCGCGTTCCGCAAAATCCAGAAGGGTCCGCTGTTCATTGACACGCAGGTCAGCGGGCGGACGTATGGGCACTGTTTCCTGAATGTTCCGGACCGGGCTGGCGGCGGTTTCCTTTTCGGCATGCACTACCAGTGTGCCGGCCGCCATATCTCCCAGCCGCTTGAAATCCCTGTTTATCAGCATGGCAATCAGCCCGAAACCATAGCAGACCGGGAAAAAGTCAGCAGCCCGCAGCAGATTCCGCAGGGCAGAAGCAGCAAAGGTGACCGGTGTGCCGTTATCATTAATCACCAGAAGGTCCATGGCCTTTTTCCCCGGTGTGGCGCCGGACGTGACTTCAAATATAACGGGATAAAACCATTCAAGGAGAAAAAGCGATACCAGCAGGATGGCGATGCCTGTGGTGCCCAGTACGGACAGCACCATGATCAGTACAAAACCGATGCCTCCCTTGAGCGACAGATCAATAAGCCAGGCGCAGGCCCTGGCCACAGGTCCGGCAATTTTCAGGCGAAGGATAATCCCTTCCGGGGTTTCGTGTTTTTTTACTGTATCAAGGCCTTGCATATAAAAAGTTTTACGATGACGTTTTTTCCGTTCGTGTCAGTCAGGGTTTTATGCATTCCCACGCTGGAGCGTGGGAACGAGAATGAACGCCGGCCCCTCCGGGGATTGGATTTTTAACTGCCTCCACCGGTTCAGGCACTGAGCTTACTTCCGGCATAGAAAATATCCTTATAGGATGTATAGATGGACAGCATGAAAATCGGTAAAATGGAAATCATAAACGGCAGCATGACAAGGAAAGGCACTACCATGGCAAATCCCCCCAGGTTTCCACCATTCCCGCTGATGGCAGTTGCCATGAAGATGCCCATGATCATACTGATGACAACCATGACAGCGGTAAACACGCCGAGACTGACAAGGCCATAGACCAGAAATGACAGAATGTTTTTCAAACACGCCCGGAAACTGAGCGCAATGGCCTCAAAGGTTGTTTTATGGTTGATGACGATCAGGGCGGGCGCAAACCAGAACGCCATCATGATGGGAATGAAGAGGCTGAAAATGATCAGCATCATGAGGATAATCATCAATGGATTGGGCGGTGCCGCTGGCGACTGGCTCTGAAAATCCATGAAGCTCATTCCCATGGTGGCAAATATGGAACCGAAACCGATGATGAACACAATGGCCGAAACCCCCAGAAGCAGGAGCCCCAGCAGCAAAAGCGGGCCGAAATTGTTTTTGAATCCTTTAAACAGATGTCCCACCGAGAGGGTATTGTGTTTATCCAGGTCCCTGGCCCCTATCATGATGCCGCCAAGAAAAACCGGGTTCACCAGGCTTATGACAATGGCGCCGAGAAAGGGAATCAACTGAATCAGCATAACAAGACAATAGCAGATCATGGTCAGTATCCAGGTGAACGGGCGTTTGAAAAACAGGGATACGCCCTGAAAAAACCATGACGCCCCATGGGATGCAGGCCGCCGTTGCGGGTCAATAAAGCGGTCGCTGTCATGCCGGGTGCCCTTTTTCAGGTCCGCCGTGGGGGCGGCATAGGGATTGGCCGCGGGCCGGGTTTCCGGTGTCGGCGGGGGCGTATCGGCAGCCGGTTCACTGGCCGGTGCGGCGTCCATGGCCTCCGTGTCCTCTGCACCCTCTGTCGCTTCAGGCTCAATCTTACAGATGGCGCCGGCTTCAAGAATGCGTTGCTGCATCTTCTGGCAGGTCTGCCGGCTGGTATTTTTTTTGACGACCGCGCCGTCGGCAGCGAAAATCTTTTTTATTTTTTCAAGGTCTGTTTTGAAAAGGGCGGCAAGATTTTCATGAACCGTATCCATGGTCATGCCGTCGACGATTTTGCCTGTAAAGAGCAGGCTGCAATTGTCTTCGCTCATTCGCTGCCTCCTGAATGGTTTGGATGGTTTTGGGTTGAAGTGAACGGATTGTCCATCGACCGATTACTCAGCAGAATTTCCTTGAAAGTGTCCGCATTTTCCAGGAATACATCAACAATATCCGGATCAAAATGGCGGCCGCGTTCTTTTGATATGACGTCCACGGCTTTTTCGTGGGTCGTGGCATCCCGGTAAACACGGTCTGACGTCAGCGCGTCATAAACATCGGCCAGTGCGACGATCCTTGCCGAAAGCGGGATATCCTCTCCCTTAAGCCCCTCGGGATAGCCGGATCCGTCCCATCGTTCGTGGTGACGGAAACAGATCTCTTTCCCCAGAGTCAGAAAGGACTTGCCCCTGACCTCGCTTTCAACGCTTTGGAGTGCCTCGCCGCCGAGCGTGGTGTGTTCTTTGACCTTTTCATATTCGTCCGTTGTCAGCGGCCCGGGTTTTAAAAGGATTTCGTCGGTAATGCCCACTTTCCCGATATCATGCAGCATGGAAGAGATACCGATGTCTTCGATATATTCCGCTGTGATGTAGTCGCTGTATTTTGGCTTGAGGGAAAGGGCCTGGGCAAGCACCTTTGTATATTTCATCATCCGTTCCAGGTGTTCCCCGGTTTTTTTGTCCCTGTATTCCGCCAGCCTTGCCAGGCCCAGGATGGTCATGGCCCGGGTTGCCTTTATGTTTTCATAATATTCCAGCAGTTTTTTCTCCACCTGCCGTTTCCGGGTGATATCCCGGATAATTCCCCGGAACCCCGTGGGGCCGCCCTTGCCATCGTCGATCAGGGCGGCCGAAACTTCAAGAAAACGGGGAATATTGTTCAAGTCCACAATCTCAATATTTATATTCTGTGCAGGCACGCCGGTCCGGTATATTTCATTATAGACGGGCAGTGTCTTTTTGGCTTCTTCATGGGTCATAAAATCCCGGAAGTTTCTGGCCAGCAGCTCCGCCTGGGTTTTGCAGTTGAAGATATGCATCACCGCATCGTTAACAAACATAAAATTACCGGAAAGGTCTATTTCGTAAACGCCTTCCTTAATAGAAGTGATAATGGTTCTGTATTTTTCCTCGCTTTCCCTTAACCGGGCTTCGGTATGCCGGTGCCCGGCAATGGTCAGGTTCAGGTCTTCGTTGAGTTTAATCAACTGCTGTGTCCGCTGCCGGACATTGCCCTCCAGTTCCTGATTTGCCCGGTGAATTGCCATCTGCTGTTCTTCAAGTTTTCGGGCAAGAAAGAAATCATTGCGATGTGAGTACTCGATGGCGTAACAGGCAAACATTCCAACGATATTGGCACTGATAAAAAAGAAGCTGTTGTTCAGCAGAATGACAGGCGGGGTATCAATCATCACGGCCACGGTTTCATAAATGGCCACAACGGCCCATCCGGCAAGTGTGGCCCAGAGGAACCGGAGCCGCAGGAGGGTATAGGAAAACATGAAAATAACCAGCAACCCGGCGTAATAAAAATGGCGAAGCGGGGCTTCCGCGGCGGGGATCATCAGGGCAATACCCGTGCCGCAGATAATGACACTTGTGGCCACCAGGGGCTGCATGTGTTTTTTGAAAACCCCGGTAAACGAAATAATCAGCCCGAATACCATAAAGGGCGTCATCAGTCCGTACCGGATCATCCAGACGGCGGTGGTTCCGTGGGGGTTGAGTTTTACGTCAAGCAGGCCAAAGGGGAGCCATACGGCGATGGCCAGCAGAATGGCCTGGCGGAAGGGTTTGAGGGACTGTTTGACATAATGTTCGTGGAAAGGGGCTTCATAAGCGGCGCATTCCCTGTTAAAGGTCAGCGTGACCGGATTGACCGTCATTCTTTGCAAGGTTATCGCCATTGGCCCCGTCTCTGATGCAGTTGATTGTGGCGGCGCTTCTATATAGGATAGTAGCGGATATGGGGGATGGTTACAAGGATTTAGTTTGTCTCTGTAAACGGTGTTTTGAAAAATTGAGACCGGGGATGCTTCACAACAGGCGGATAAAGGGCGCGGGGCACTTGAAGCGTTATGTTTTCAGGTGGTCAGGGAACGACGGGTGAAAATCAGCCCCCGGAGGGGGGCTTGACGACGAGTGGTGTTTAATTTTTTTTAGCTGAATATTTTTTCCAGCTTGTCTGTCACGGCTTCCGCAGTGAACGGTTTGACAATGTAGTTGGTGACCCCGGCCTTCACAGCTTCGACCACATTTTGTTTCTGTGCCTCAGCCGTGACCATTAAAAAGGGCATCTCCTTTAACTGATCATCTTCCCGGACCTTTTTCAACAGGTCAAGGCCGGTCATTTTCGGCATGTTCCAGTCGGAAATGACCAGGTCGAACTTGTTTTTCTGCAGCTCATCCCAGGCGGTGGTGCCGTCGTCCGCCTCGGTTATGTTGGTGAATCCCAATTGTTTTAAAATATTTTTTACAATTCGCCGCATAGTGGAAAAATCATCCACAATCAGGATTTTAATGGATGTGTCCATTGGTGCCTCCTCAACAAATACAGTTAATTTTTTGTTTTCAGGCAGACTTCAATGGTGAAACTGCCTTTATTGTCCAAAAGGTCAAATGGTATGGCAATCTTGGGACCTTCCACAATCTGGATCAATGTATGGTTTTTGCCGGTAACAACGGAAGGGATCGCCGCCTGTAAGTACTTTCCCGCTTCCTCAAGTTCCTTTCTCGCCTGTCCGGAAACCATGTTCGTTATCTCCCCCACGGCATCGGCTGCCTCCTGGTTGACCTCCGTCATGGCCTCCCCGAACATCGAGGAAATAATGGAGAGGATTGCCGTTTCATCAAAGGAGATCGAAAGGGTCCCGGTTGCCTCCCCGGTGATGCCGATAACGCCGGTCACATCGCCGATCAGTTTATTGTCTTTTTTTAAAAACGGTCGCCCATGGGTTGCTTTGACAAATGCCATCATTTCCAGAACCTTCAATGTGGCGTTGATAAACGGGTTGATAAGCGTAACATCCATTATTGTATTGCGCCTCCCAGGGCCGATGTAATGGCAGTACGGTGTCGTCGATGTATTTTATCAGGGGTTATTGCTGCACGATGAAGGAACGGTTTCGCAAATCTCACCGCCCCGGGTGGCATTCTGCCTGACAATATCTTATTGATTGGTATCAGACCGAAAGCATCACGATCAGTGCAGGCAGGTCCGCCGCGGAAGCGGGTGGCCTGCCTTCTGATTTTTAAATTATTATATCATAGAGATAGCGTGATGTCTATCAAATATTGACGGCAAGATAAAAAGCGGCTTACTGTGCTTTGCGGTGTTTTTGAAAAAAGGAAGAAATGCCATCGTTTCGGCATCGGTATCGAAATGGAATCATAGTCTGCCGATTCCGGTTTCGATCCCGATGCCGATTCCGATTTCGAATAGTGTTCGCCAGCCGTCCGATACGCGGTTAATATGGTTCCTACCGGATGATATCCGAGTGGACCAGTCCGTATCCGTGTTCGCCGTGCAGGGATTGATCCAGCCCCTGTACTTCTTTCTGCTCGTCAATCCTGAAGCCCACGGTCTTTTCGACAATAAAATAGATCAATATGGTGCCGAGGGCGGCAATAACTATCGTGGCGCCCATTCCCTGTAGCTGGATAAGGAACTGGTTCCAGGCACCCCAATGGCCGCCGGCCGCGGATGCGGCGGACTGCATCCAGCTGTCCCGGACGAGAAAGCTCAGCAGCAAAACCCCCAGCCCGCTGCCCACGCCATGGATGCCGAAACAGTCCAGGCTGTCATCATATCCCAGCACGTTTTTTACCTTTAATGCATAAAAACAGGCAGCCGATGAGAGGGCGCCCATGAGAATGGCGCCGCTTGGCAAAACTACGCCGGCAGCCGGTGTAATCACAACAAGCCCGGCCAGAATGCCCGATACAAACCCCAGTGAAGTGGCCTTGCGAAACATGACAGCCTCGATGATAACCCATGTGAGCGCCCCGCTGGCCGCCGATACCTGGGTCATGGTCAGTGCCCTGGCTGTATCCAGGCCGCTCTGTACCGTAGAACCGGCGTTGAACCCGAACCAGCCAACCCACAGCAGCCCCGCGCCCATTAATGTCATCACAAGGTTGTTCGGATTCATGGCGGTTTTGGGATACCCCTGGCGGGCACCGAGTAACAAAGCGATAACCAGCGCGCTGACCCCCGCGGATACATGAATGACAAGTCCGCCGGCAAGATCAATTACACCGGATGCCCCGGCATTAAAAAGCCACCCATCCGATGCCCAGACCCAGTGACACAAGGGACAGTAAACCAGCAGAAACCAGAGGGCGATAAAGAGGGTGTAGCCCCGGAAATAGACCCGTTCTGCCAACGCCCCGCTGATCAGGGCCGGGGTAATGATGGCAAATTTGCCTTGAAACATGGCCAGCACGTATTCCGGAATCCCGTCCACAATCGATGTATCAATGCCTTTTAACAGGAAATAGTCGCTGTTCCATCCCACGAATCCGCCAAGTGTGCTTTTGCCAAATGCCAGTGAATAGCCGCATACGACCCATAAAACACCAATCACTGCCATGGCCACAAAACTGTGCATCATGGTGCCCAGCACATTTTTCGTTCTGACCAGACCGCCGTAAAACATTGCCAGTCCCGGCACCATTAACAGAACCAGCGCTGTTGATGTCAACATCCAGCATGTAGTGCCCGAATCAATGGCCTGGGCGTCTGTTGCAAGTAGTTCGGCAGGATAGGCAGCCAGGCAGATGAACAATAACAGCAAAACTTTTATTGCATGTTTCATTGCGTGTCCTTTCGTATTGTCAAAATTAAAGGTGTTTTTGTAAAACCTAAACAATAGAGCAATGACCATGCCATTTGGTTATAAATTTATTTATTTAAATTCAGATAGTTAAAAAAGAAAAAAAAGTGACTGTGACAGGAATGTAATATATTGAAAAAATTTTATACAAAAATGTAATAAAAATGCGGCGTGCTTTTCTGTTGACTGTGCCAGGGATTTGGCGTATTTTATGAGTATATGCTCATAATTCGGTATTGCCAAAAACAATTTAAAGGAGCGTCATATTATGAAAATTGCCGTTAGTGCCACAGGGCAGGACGTTGAAAGTGAAGTGGATCCCAGGTTTGGAAGGGCCCCCTATTTTGTGGTGGTGGATTCCGAAACCAAAGCCGTTGATGTTGTGGAAAATACACAGAACCTGAATCTGCCCCAGGGTGCGGGGATTCAGGCAGGTAAAACCATCGTTAACAGCGGAGCAAATGTGCTGCTCACCGGTAATTGCGGACCGAAAGCGTTTGCCGTACTGGAACAGGCCGGTATTTCCGTAGTAATCGGTGCAAAGGGCAAGGTGTCGGAAGCCGTGTCCGCCTACCTGAACGGGGATATGGCGACAGCTAATGGCCCTAATGTTGACGGCCACTGGGTATAAAAATGGCTTCGTAAATAATTTTAAAAGGGGGTAGTATGGAGAAGGTATTGATTGTGGGGTGTAAGAAGGCTATGGATGATGTGTGTATCGGGTGTTCACGGTGTATGGTGGGGTTTAACCGCAGGGCCGGCGAATTTGAACGGTACAAGGATGACGAGGCGGAACTGATCGGCCTGATCAATTGCGGGGACTGCCCGGGTGCAACCATTGTTACGCGGCTGGCCCAGGTCAATCTCTGGAACAAGGCGGTTGACGAGAAGGTTACAAAGGTCCATGTGGGGCCTTGCATTGTAGATCATTGTCCCCACAAGGATACGATTATCGGTAAAATAAAGGCCAAGGCCGGGGTGGAAGTTATTGAAGGCTGTCATCCCTACAAGCCTTCAGACATCTTTGCGTAACAGGAGCGTCTCATGCCATTATTTGAATATGAATGTCTTGCCTGCGGCAAAACCAGTGAAGTGCTGGTTGTGGGCAGCTCGAAAGAGAAACCGCTCTGCGGCGCATGTGGCAGCGATAAGATGAAAAAACTGCTTTCCGCCCATTCATCCATGTCTGGCAGCATGAAGAATTCACTGCCGGGCGCCGGTGACACGGGATGCTGCGGCACTTCGCCCATGGAGGCCAATTGCGCCGGACCGGGAAGCTGCTGAGGCAAGACGCCGTAGAAGGGCCCGTGCGGCCCTTTTTAAAGGAGAAATTATGGCATCACCGGCAGATTTACTGGATGTTCATGTGAATGTGGAAATAACCGCGGAAGCCCTGTCGACCATTGTGGAAAACGCCAAACAGGTTGCCGGCAAAGATGAAAAAGGCGGTTATCGCGTGGACACGGCGGCCAAGGTGGGGGAGATGATCTCCCGTTTTCTGGCAGCCAACGACTTTGAACGTTTTGTCAAGAATATCCAAAATTATTCAAGTGGATAATCGACATCAGCCCGGATTTTTACGTGTTAATTCGTGCGCCGCTGCAACACCGCAGATGCGTTCATGGTGACGTGTGAAATACCCGGGTCAGAATGCCCCCAACTGACATGGCTTGAGCTTTATTGACAACGTTTCACAGGCGGCTGATACTTGCATTCTGGGAATTTGCTGCTGTTCGGCAATCCGCCAGCAAGCGTCACATGAGAGCCTTCCGTTTTCAGCCTTTGCATGTATCAGTTCTTTTAATGCGCTTGAAACGTCTGCTGCGGGTTTAACAATTTTATTCTCCGGATACCCGAACAGGCCAAGCTGGCACCTGACCAGCCGGATTTCGAGGAGATCCATGGTTTTCCCCACTTCGGCAGGGGTGGTTGAGAGATCACCGGCCACGGTAAACGCCGAGGCGCATGATATGCAGCCATTGTCGGCCTTTGCCGTCACCGCATCGGCAATGAGCGGATCATACGTGGTATTATCCGGATGTTTTTGCTTGAAGTGGCCCTTATCTTCACGTGTCATTGCAGCACTCCTTTTTCCGTGCAATCAGACTGGCCCATCCATGGGTATGGGGAGTGCCATGGGAACAATCCATTTCTTCCCCTTCGTAGTAGTGCAGGTGCTTCAGTTTGCCAAAACAGGATTTCAGTTCGCCGGCTTCAAAGTAGTGGGCAATGCCGAATGAGGTGTCACTGATACCCGCCTGCCGGTTCCGGGTAAACCCCGGGTCTGCAGTCGTAAATACATTGGCGTATAACATTCCCCCGGAACGCAGGCTGGTGATAATCCCGTCGGTCACCTGGCGGCGGGTGGCAGGATCAAGGTGATCCAGAATAGTTGCGGCGATGATCAGGTCGTATGCGCCGGGTTGAAAGGTATAGTCTTTCAGATCACATGTCCGGACAGTGATATGGAGATTGTCCTGTGCGGCAAGGTGCTTCAGCTTGGTCAGGCCGGCACTGGAAAAATCAACAGCCGTGACATGAGCGCCCTTTTTGGCCACATAAAGGGAATATCGGCCTTCTCCGGCACCAAGATCCAGCACGTCGGCTTTTTTGAGATCCATTTCCTTGAAGAAATTGTCAAATTCCTCCCGTACCGCCCAGCCGTAATACATCTCCTGGTTTTCATAGGCCTGGTTAAAAGATTTGGCCTTATCTGTCTGCAGGGTCGTGTCAGTTGACATGTATGAGGTCTCCTGAACCATATAATGGCGGATGCCACTGATTTATTTGACTTATTAATTATCACATGTAAAGATATGAGTCAATTCGATTGTTCATCCAACGCTTTTGGAAAATAATGAAATGACAAAAAGGCATGATAATCTTTCCGGCAGATCAAAAGCAACAGACAGATAAATGGTCAAGGAGGTGTAATGGCGTATCTATATGAAAAAGCGTCGTCTCAGGTGGATTTGTTTTTCAGGCTTGCGCATAAATACAGAGATGATGTGTTTCTATGTGGAAAGTACAAAAACGGAGAGCCTTGTGATGAGTGGGTGCCCATTACGTATTTACAGGCGGCTAAAGAAGCCCGGTGTCTGGGCGCCGGGCTGATATATAATGGCATTGAAAAGGATGAACGGATCGGGATTTTTTCCCAAAACCGGCCCCGCTGGGTGATTGCCGACCAGGCGATCCAGGGTGCCGGCGGTATCGGCGTCCCCATATACCCCACCAGCACGAACGAACAGTTGAAGTTTATTTTGAAGGACTGCAAGGCCAGCGCTGTGATCGTTGGCGACCAGATGTTGCTGGATCAAGTCCTTTCGGTGAAGAAGGCGTTGCCTGACCTCCGGTTTATTGTAAGCATGACCCCGTCTGCGGGCAAAGATGACCCGACAATTTTGCAGTGGCATAAACTGGTGACAATCGGCAAACGTCAGAAAAAGACGCTTTACCAGTTTGATCGTCGCAGGAAAGCACTGACACAAACGGATATGGCATCAATTATTTATACGTCCGGCACCACCGGCAATCCCAAGGGGGTTGTACTGACCCAGGGTAACTTCAAAGCGGAAACCAGCATGGTGTTGGGCGCGCCGGTGACTCAAAAAATCCTGGAGCGTGATATCCGTTTGACCAGCCTCTGCCATCTGCCTCTCTGTCATGTAATGGGCCGGGCAAGTGACTATCATGCGCAGATGGCGCTTGGTTCCACCATTTATTTTGCAGAAAGTATGCAGACGGTACAGGAAGATATACTGGTGGTGAGGCCCCAGGTTATGGCCTCGATTCCCCGGCTGTACGAAAAAATTTACGAA
Source organism: Thermodesulfobacteriota bacterium (assembly GCA_034189905.1). Classification (GTDB taxonomy): domain Bacteria; phylum Desulfobacterota; class Desulfobacteria; order Desulfobacterales; family Desulfosudaceae; genus JAXHTY01. The sequence continues at coordinate 100,890 of JAXHTY010000009.1, read as the reverse complement.
GGCGTGCAATCGTATGCCGAAGAATTGACCGGTATGAAGTCACGGGTGTTTGGCTGGTCCATGAAGGTGGGGGACAGAGCGGCCGATTGCATGATCAGGGGGCAAAAACTGCCCTTTGCCCTTTCGGTTAAGTTCGCCCTCGCCAACATCCTGGTTTACCAGCACATCAGGAAATTCACCGGGCTGGATCGGCTGGCGTCCGCCATCAGCGGCGGCGGGGCCCTGGCGCCTGAAATCGTCAGATTTTTCCGGTCCATGAATTTGATCATTGCAGAAGGGTATGGCTTGACAGAAACAACCTCGGCCATTGCCTGGAATGGTCCGCGTTTTCAGGAGCCTTTGCCGGATACGTGGTTTCACAACCGGACGTTTGAGTGGCTGGTGGATACCATGGTCGAGATGCAGAGCCGTGGGAAAAGTCCGTTTACAAGTCTTACCGGGTTCCTGAAAATTGCTGTCTTTTCCAAGGTTGTTTTGCCCCGGATGTTGATTAAGCCGGGGTATGTAGGCCGCCCCCTGCCCGGAACCGAAATAAAGCTTGCCGAAGACAATGAAATACTGGTGAAAGGACCGTCGGTTTTCAACCAGGAACACGGGTATTTCAATCAGCCCGAAAAAACAGCCGAAGTGTTCACCGAAGACGGTTTTTTCAAGACCGGCGATGTGGGAGAATTTGACGAAGACGGCTTTCTCCGGATCACCGACAGGAAAAAAGAGATTCTGGTTACTTCCGGCGGCAAAAACGTGGCGCCCCAGCCCATGGAGCTGGCGCTCATTGTGGATCACTGCATAGACCAGGTGTGTGTCGTGGGCGATGGTAAAAAGTATCTGGCCGCCCTGATTGTGCCGCACTTTCCCTCGATTAATGCGTTTGCGCAACGCCGGGGTATCACGTTCCACGATTATACGGATTTGGTTGAAAATGAAGAAATTTTGGCCTATTTTGAGGCCCGGATCACGGCCATTAACATAAAGTTTGCCCGTTATGAGCAGATCAAGCGCTTCTGTCTGCTGCCGGCCCCGTTTTCTGTGGAAACCGGTGAACTCACCCCCACCCTGAAAATGAAACGGCGGGTGATTTATGAAAAATATGCCAAAGAAATCGAATTATTATATAAATAATACCGGACGATTGTGTCCGGGTGGCTGTTGATGCGGCCGGGTTCGTGATCGGATCGTTGAACTTGTTGATGAAATCCTCGGGTGCCTGTGTTATAATTGCATCAAATATACATTAAGCCACAAAACTGTTGCATCCGTTCCCGGATGTATTCCTGTTTACAATGTTCATAAGGTTGTGGGGACACGCCTGTTGTTTTTCAAAGGAGCATCAGATGCGTATTCTGGTTTATCTTTTTTCTATTTTCATATCATGTACAGTTTCTGCCGGTGCCATGGTCGATTTTGCCGGCGAACTGACAGTGGCGGAACCGACAGCGATTGCCGTTCATCAGGACGGCACATTGTATGTGGCCCGACATGACGGGACCATTGCCATACTGAATCCGGCAGGTGAAACCATCAATACCATTGGCGGAAAAGCCCGGGCCTGGAAAACCATACTGGAAAATCCGGCAGGGCTTGCCCTTTATAACGACAACCTCTATGTGGCTGATACCGGTCTTGACAGAATTTCGGTATTTAATAAAACCGGCGAGTTCCTTGAAGGTTACGGCAGCGGGGGGGGCGGTCCCAAGGAATTCAAAAACCCGCAATCGGTGTTTGTCTATCGCGGGGTGATCTATGTGGCGGATACAGGCAATGACCGTATTCAGGTGCTGGGTGAAAACGGGGTGTTTTTGCAGGAGATCGGCGTCGGCGCGGACGGAGACGATGGGCAGCTGGACAGCCCCATGGCGGTGGCGGTGGATCGTCGGGGACGGATATACGCGATTGATCGGGACGGTCGTATAAAGGTTTATGCGGCAGACGGTACTTATATGCGTCAGATGCCGGAGATCAGCAATGCAGGTGCCATATGTCTGTCTCAAGACGGTATGTATGTGTCGGACAATGAGAAGATGTGTGTGAAAAAGTTGTCCAACGCATTCGTTCCTGTCTTGCGTTTCGGCACAAAAGGGGAGGGACGGGCCCAGTTTCAGGCGATTTCAAGTCTGGCCGCCGGTCCGGATGGCAGGATTTTTGTGGCGGACCCGGATCGTAATCGGATTCAGGTGTTTACGCCGGAAGCGGGGCAAAACCCGGTATCTTCTGTTTATGCCCCGCCCCCGACATCGGTACGCCGGGTCGATATGCTTGAGAGTGACGGCGAACGTTACATGACGCGGATTGTGACGGCAAATGGCGCCCTTTACGCCATTGATGAAAAGACCGGCGCTATCTGCCGGTTAAAGGACGGTACATGGGACAGTGAAGTTGTGGTGGACAATGTGTCGCCGGAAGCACTGGCCTTTGACCGGCACGGCGGGATGTATCTTCTTGAGGCGCAAACGTTCTATAAGATTGATGAAAACGGCACTGTCGCATACCGCATTGAAGTGGCGGATGGCGGCGGCCTCTCCTCCAGGCCCGATGATATGGTGATTGTGGAGGACGGAACGGTATATGTGACAGACCGGCGGCATCATAAAATCAATGTACTCAACACGGACGGGATATTTATCCGCTCTCTGGAAAACCACGATGACAAGGAGCTTTCACTGGCTGATCCAATTGCCGTGGATGTGGATGCAGGTGGCCGCCTGTATGTGCTGGATGCGGATGCCCAGATGGTGACCATCTTTTCCACGACGGGCGAGTCCGTGAAAAGCTTTTCGGTTGCACATGCCGGCGGGGAGCCCGTGGATCTGGCAGTGGCTGGTACGAGTGTCTATGTTCTGGACCAGAAGCAAAGCCGGGTACGGCTGTATGCCGATAACGGCGAATATATCGCAGGATTCGGGTCACCCGGACCGGGACCGGGTGACATGGTGGCGCCGGTATCCATCGCCACCCTCGATAAAGTGCGGTTTGTCGTGGCTGAACCTGAAAAAGAGCGGCTGCAGATATTTGCAGTGGTCTACACCCCGGAAGCGCCCCAAAAGGTTGTCGCCACCGGCAGACCAAGAGCGGTCGGTATTGAGTGGGTTTGCAGTCCGGGCGCATTTGTTGAAGATTATCTTGTTTACAGGGCCGAAGCAGGCACACCGGCCATGATTGTGGGGCGGACCGATCGGTGCCGTTTCGAAGATACCGATGTGTTGCCGGGCGTGGCTTATGATTACCGGGTGGCAGCCGTTGCACAGCAGGGCAATGCAAGCGCGTTGTCCGCCATCTCCTCGGCGATCCCCCAGAAGCTGACCGCGCCGCCGCCACAAAATCTGAGTGTCACGCCAAAAGATTTTTCCGTGACTTTGTCCTGGGATCCGACCGCGAATGAAGATAATCTGGCCCGGTATGTGATTTATCGTGATGACGTGGAAATCGCCCGCGTGACTGCCTCTTCATATGTGGACCGGGATGTAAGGCCTCAGACCGATTATGTCTACAAGGTTGCGTCATTGAGCCGGGACGGGGTCCTCAGCGACGCCGTGACGCTCACCACCCGTACCCAGGTAACGACCCGCCCGCCCGTTGACATCGAGGTGGTTGCCCTGCGGGATATATTTTCAAATACCTATAAAAATTACGAGAAAAACGGTATCGGCAGTATTCGTGTCCGTAATAACACCAACGAGCTGATCTCAAAGCTGACCATTCAATTCACAATTAAAAATTTCATGGATTTTGCGTCGGAGACCGTGTTGCGCGATATGGCGCCGGCAGAGAGCCGGGAAATAACACTGAAAGCGGTTTTCAATGACAGGATATTGAATGTGACCGAGGACACGCCGGTACAGACGGAAATCACTGCCGCCTATTACATGGGCGGGGAACAACGGGTATATGCCGCCAAGCAGAGTATCAATGTTTATGAAAAACACAAGATGACCTGGGATGATCCTGCCCGGATTGCCGCCTTTGTTACCACAAAAGATGGCGTAGTGATGGATTTCGCGCGCGGGGTATTAACGCAGTATGATTATACGACAGATCCGCTGGTCAGCGGGTGTCTGTTGTTTAATGCCATCGGGACGGCCGGTGTGATTTACACCCGAGACCCCTCCAACTCCTACCAGGAAACCAAGGACAATACCGATCTTATAGACTATCTGCAATATCCGCGGGAAACCCTGCGACGGAAGTCCGGTGACTGTGATGACCTGGCGATTCTTTATGCCGCACTGCTGGAAAGTGTGGGGATTAAAACCCGGTTTGTTGAGGGGCCGGGGCATATTTTTCTTATGTTTCAGATCGATACCGCCATCATGAGCGAGGCAGACACCATGAATGACATGCTCGCCGTGGTGGACGGGCAGATATGGGTGCCCGTGGAGGTAACCCATGTGGGGAAGGCCTTTGTGGATGCCTGGGATGCGGGGAGCCGTCAGTATTCACAATGGGCCGAGGCGGGGGTGCTGTCCACCCTGGATGTCCATCACGCTTGGCGGGCATACAAGCCCGCATCATTGCCGCTGACCGATTTTGTACCGGCCCCTGTCACCAGGGCGGATATGGAGCAGCGGTTTCCGGAAGCATTTGATGTGATCCGGAACCTTACCATCAAGATCAAGCACCGGCAGATGGTGGCCTCTCTGGCCGCTGAACCGGAAAACACCACGGCGCTGCTTCAGTTGGGGATTATTTATGCCCAGTACGGAATCCTGGATCAGGCCATGACCCTGTTTGAACGGGCCCTTGAAAATGAACCGGATAATGCGGCGTTGTTGAATAACATGGGCAATCTCTATTTTCTGGAAGGCCATTACCAGAAGGCCGTGGATGCATACCGGAAAGCAGTGGAAGCAGATCCGGATGATGCATTTGTGTGGGTGAACCTGGCAAAGGCCCTTCTGAAAATTAAGGCGACTGCCGAAGCCAAGCAGACATTTGACAAGGCCTGCACCATCAACCCTGAAGTTATCCGCAATCATCGGAGTCTGGCCTTGAAACTGCTGGGACCGTCGTAGGCTGAGGCTTTGAGGAACCGGGTGCCCGAACCAGGAATGTGGAATGGCTGAGCCAGTAAAGCGTTAAGCATGAATTTCGAATTTATGCGAAGCAATGGAGGGTGGTTTTATGAAACAATTATGGATTCTAGTGATGCTGATGGCGCTGCTTGTCATGCCGCCGGGCATGGCCGGTGCCGACGATACGGATGGGTTCTGGAATCATCTGATCAAAAAAATCAATAAGATTGTCTCCAGCCGGCCACGGGGAAAGACCTATACCTCGGTGGTGGGGGTACGCGGGGCGGAAAACGACAGTGATAATTCCCTGTACTGGAAAGGCGAGACTGAACCGGAGGGGGCGGGAGCAGATCCTCTTTCGGATGAAGATGCACCAGAGATGTTCCGGGCCGCCGTGACATTTGCCATGGACGGCAAAGAGACGGATGCGTTGCGTATTTTCAGAGAGTTTATGGCAAGCTATCCGGACAGCGAACTCATGCCGGATGCTGCCGCGGCGGTGGCAAAGCTTGAGGCTGATATGGACGGAACCACCGGCACAGCTAACGAACGGGAATACGACGTTATGCCCACCGGGCCTGACAGTGATACTGCTGTTAATGCCGCCACCGGCCAAGAGCCGGAACTGCTGCCGGCAAAGACGCCCGAGACTTCGGAAAACGTGCCGGATGATGTCGTGCCGCCGGTTGACGGGGTTGTTGTCTCTGATTTACCTGAGAATTAGTTTCCCTCATACAAAGATCTTTCCCCGCCTGCAAAACCGTATAGTGCAGTCTTATCGTAATGGCGGCGCAAGGATTGTTTGATCAAGTCGATTATGGAAATTCATCTGATTGAAGAAATCGTTATTATCTTTGCGTTGTCCACTATTGATGGACTCGTAAAAAGTCGATTTTGGGACGGCAAAGTAAAAAGTTCAAGTTCGCGGCGCGCAAATCTCGAGGAATGGAGCGTACTTAGTTGTACGTGACATGACGAGAGATGCAGCGCAACAAAGAAATTGGACTTTTTACGAAGCCGTCAAAGAAAAGTATGCAAAAGAAAGGGCGCCCCGCAGCTTGGCCTTCGGCTTCCCTCGCAGAGGCGATTTTTTCGGCGCGGGCAGAAACTCGCCTGTTCATTCATACAGACGCGCTCAGCCTTCTCTACTCAAACAGTCTGCCCGCGTCCTCCGAAAAAACCACCTCTGCTCGGCTTCGCTGCAAGGGGCTGGGCACGTGTTGTTGTTCACTATTGCCAGCAACGTGGCCTGCAATCAATTCATTAACACCCCGATAAAACAACCGCCCCCGCTGTCTCCAGGGGGTGCGGGGATGGTGGTTTTGAAATTCTGTTGTTCGCCATAAACCCTCTGGTCGCAGCTCTGGGCGACAATGCGGTAATAATACGTCGTGTTCGGACTCAGTCCGTCCACCGCAAGGGCAAAGGCCGCATCAGACCCGCCTGAACCGGCATAATACACATCAGAGGTGTTGCCGTACTGGCTGGATGTGCCGTACTCAAAATAATACCGGGTGCTGAAATATTCCGGGTTCACAGTGCCGTTCAGCACAGCCGCGTTAATTGTCACATCACTGGCCGCAATAGTCTGCACGTCGGGCAAAGGCGGGGACTGGGTCAGGAAACTGATACCTTGTGAATCTGAACAACAAGAGCCAAACCACATATCCCCGTCATCTTCGGCTGCAATCGCTACGATACAAACATTTTCAGTAAGCCCGTCATCAGTTGTATAACTGATCCAATCAGTGCCATCAAAAAAGCTGACGCCCGCCCCAGTTCCAAACCATTTATTGTTATTGTTGTCAACAGCGATTGCTGCAATAGAATTTCCCGATAAACCATCATCGGTTGTATAACTGGTCCAATCAGTACCGTCAAAAACACTGACTCCCGCTTCCGTTCCAAACCATTTGTTGTTATCATTGTCAATGGCAATGGACCATACCTCATTGCGGATCAAACCGTCATCCGTGTTATACGTAGTCCAGTTGTTGCCGTCAAATACGCTGACGCCTTCATGATAGGTTCCGCACCATTTATTGTTTTCATTATCAACAGCGAGGGCAACAACAGAATTGTCGGCCAAACCATCATCTGTTGTGTAAGTGGTCCATGTGGTACCGTCAAAACAACTCAAGCCTTCGCTGGTCCCAATCCATTTATCTCCGTCCAGGTCGATGGCTAAAGCAAGAATATAGTCATCTACCAAACCATCATCTGTAGTAAATGAAGACCAGGTGTCACCATCAAAACTTTTTATGCCTCTCCACCACGTCCCGAACCATTTATTCCCATTATTATCGATATCACTTGATCTAATCCAGTTTAAGGAATCGTCACCGGGAATGTGATTTTCCCATGAATTACCATCAAAATAACTGACGCCCAAAGGCCCCCCAAACCAGAATCCATAATTATTTTCTTCAACAATAGTATCTATCTCATTGGTCAGAGGCCCCAAATTATCAAGCGGATAGTGGCGCCAATCAGATCCGTCATAAACATGCAGGCCCGTTCCGACCATAGAATGCACGGAGCCAAACCATATATGGCCTTTATCATCATCAGTAATAATATTTATAAATTCATAGGAAAACTGTGCATCTGATACTTCAAATGTGACCCAGTTTTCACCATCAAAACGGGCTACCATATTATTTAAAGTTCCAAACCACTTGTTGTTTTCGCTGTCAATGCCGATCGTTCTAACGTCATTGTCTGCAAGGCCGTCTTCCGTGGTATAGGTTTTCCAGGTGCTGCCATCAAAACACTTGACCCCCTGGTAGGTGGCAAGCCAGAGATTGTTTTCATGATCAACCGCGATATCATTAACCCAGTTGTTTTCCGTGTCATCAAGGGGATAGGTGGTCCAGTCGTTATCAGTGTTTAAAACGCATACGCCATCACTTGCGGCAAACCATTTATTGTTTTCATTATCAATGGCAATTCTTACCGAATAATTAATCAATCCGTCATCCGTGGTATAGGTGGTCCATTGATCATCCTCAAGACAACTCACACCGCCGCCATTAGTAGCAAACCACATGAAACCATTGTCATCCACGGCAATATCGTGAACAGAGTTGCCTGCAAATCCGTCATCCGTTGTATAGTGCGTCCATGTGGTACCGTCAAAAACACTGACGCCGTTTTCCGTACCAAACCATTTACTGCCTTGCTCGTCAACCACCACAGTCCGCACGTTATTGTGGGCCAATCCGTCAAAAGTGGTGTATTTGGCATGGGTATTATCATCCGGATGCCACCTGACCACACCGCCGCGTGTGGCAAGCCAGACATAATCCCCTTCAAATGCAATGTCGTTAACAAAATTGCTGGCGGTGTGTAATGCCCAGTATTCTTCGCAGTGCGCCGGTTTTCCGGTGGTGATCATCATGATCAGGCATATGCCGGTGAGTATCGTAATCAGGTTGATGGTGTTTGTCTGGTTTTTCTGTGTATCCATATTACTTCAAACCTCTCCCCTTTTCACTTTCACGCAATAGCCATTCATTTCATGTGGCGGCCTGAAGGCCTCCGCTGCACCGGCTCTGGCAGTTTCACATATTTTGTTAAATGCCCCGGCCCATGTAGCGGAAGGCTTCAGCCTTCCATTAAGGATAAGACATTGCTTTATTAGCCACCAACTATATAAAGGCCGGGGTTGTGTGTCAATGATTTTGAGGCACCACATGTTGACGGGCGGTTTGGGGCGGATTTGGCAGGTCGTTTCAAGGCGGGGGCAGAAAAAGTAAGAAAGCCGACAGGACGACAAAAACTTCAAAAAAAGCGGGGTTTTTGAGGCAGCTCTACTGTGTTGGAAAAAACGGAAAAAACAGTTTACTTAATTGTCATTATATTACAGGCGATGCCACATACTTCGTCAATTAAGTGAAACTGTCCCCGTTTTTTCACTGTGATGCCAGCCCATCATGTTCTCTATGACCCGTTCCGACAGGCCGTGAGACTTGAGCAGCTTGAATACTTCCTGCCGGAACAGCGGCACCAGGTCATCAGCAACCGGCTGATGGCCCACCTGAAATTGCCCCTGCCCGTAAAAGCAGCCGTCCGTGGCGATAATGTGCAGGTGCGGGTTGAAGTTCTGGAAGTCCCCAAAGGTCTGCACCGCACTACGCCGCCAGGCACGGCATCTTCACAGGAAACAGAATGGCCCAGGTATTTGCCCAGGATCTTCCAGGCGCATCTGGACAGCCCGGCCAATAATTTTCTGTCGTGTGAAAACCAGGGCCGCAGACGCTTGGGGATGGAGAACACCCTTTGGCGGTGAGGCACGGATTTGAGTACATCCGTGCACAGCCACTCGCCGAACTCAACCACCCTTTTTTGATGGCAGGAAGGGCAAAAAATAAAGATGTTATTTCAATCTGTTCTTTCACCGGTTCAATGTTCCCGCCATTGTCGGATTCCTGATTACCGGCGTTCTGGCCGGTCCCCATGGGCTGGGACTCATCGGTGCTGAATATGTCCATGATATCGAAATACTCGCCGAACTGGGCGTGGTGCTGCTTCTGTTTACCATCGGCATCGAGTTTTCCCTTGATAATCTGATGAAAATAAAAAGGCGGTGCTGCTCGGCGGCTCCCTTCAGGTGGGGTTGACCATCTGTTTTGTCGCTGCCATTGCCGTTGCTGCGGGGTACCGGCTTCCCCAGTCTGTATTCTTCGGATTCCTGATGGCATTGAGCAGCACGGCCATTGTCATGAAGCTGATTCAGCAACGGGCCGAAGTCACCACACATCACGGTCAGACAGCGCTGGGCATATTGATCTATCAGGATATTATCATCGTCCCCATGATGCTGATGATCCCGATACTGGCGGGCAAGTCCGCAGCGCCGGGCGGGGATTTACTGCTGCTGGTGGGGAAAACGGCCGGTCTGATAATGTTTGTCTATATTGGTGCACGATGGCTGGTGCCGTGGCTCCTCCACGAGATCGCCAAAACCCAGAGCCGGGAACTCTTTCTGCTGAGTATCCTGATGCTGGGACTGGCCGTTGCCTGGTTGACCGCCAGTATGGGGCTCTCTCTGGCCCTGGGCGCCTTTCTGGCAGGACTGACGATTTCCGAATCCGAATACAGCCATGAAGCGTTCGGCAATATCATGCCGGTACGGGATATTTTCACCAGTTTTTTCTTTCTGGACCTGGATCCGAAAACCGAATTTAAGGCTGATGATATTCTTTTTTTAATGGGCAACCGGTATAAGATGACATGTGCCACGCCATTGTTCAAGGGGGCGGCGAACCCGTCTGTGAAAACCCCACAGAAGTGTTTAGCCGTTAACCTGCCTTTCCCGACAGATGATTTACAATCATGGTGGCGGCTTTGTCTACCGGTGTCGCCCCGGTGTCAATAACCAGGTCGTAGAGCCGGGCATCGTTGATATCCTGGTTAAAATAGTGCTTGATATAAGCGGCGGCATCGCTCTCTTCTTTTTTGATGATCTTCTCCGCTTTTTCAGCGGATACGCCCCTGGCGGCCATGACCGTCTCTTTTTTGACGGTTTCATTGCATTTGATGCGCACATGGAGCGTGTCGGGCTTTTCCCCCAGGATACACTGGCTGCCCCATCCCAGAATGACCACGTTCCCGTCCTCATAAAGATTTTTCACCAGTTCTTTTGTAACTTCAAAATATTTTTTGTCATCCAGACAACCGTAATCGCCGTCCACCACTTTTTTAACAATGGAGCAGGTGTAACGGTCGATATGGCGTAAAAAATTGGACCCACCGGTTTTGCTGAAGAGCTCGGCTTCACTTTCGGATATATGGAGCTTGTCGGCGATCTGAGCCACCAGGTCCCGCGCCACATATTCGTAGCCAAGCTGTTCGGCCGCGATCTGGCCCACTTCACGGGATTTAGACCCGTATTCGCCGTCAATGGTTATAACTGCCATGATTTCCCCCTTGTATGATATAATAATTGATTTCTGTATAGATTGTCTTATTTTACAATAAGAAGACAAGCGGGTAAATATTTATATGACATAAAAATAAGAAGGAGGGACGCTGATGGCCAGAAAAATATTGATCGCATTTGATGAGTCTGAAAATGCCATGCGGGCTGTGGATTTTGTCGGAACCAACATGCCCGGCGAGAGCTCAGTTACGCTGTTTCATGTGGTGCTGGATACGGAAAGTATCTGTTCGTTGCATAGCCCGGAACTGGTGCCCTATTTTAAATCCCAGCAAGCCGCGTTCTGTACGTTGGAGGACAAAAAAAAGGAAGTGGTGGGAGCGGCCATGGAAAGTGCCAGGAATGCACTGATACAGTGTGGCTTTGACGCTAACAGCGTGACCACTAAAGTCGTGAACCGGGAAAAAGGGATTGCCAGAGATATTCTGGCTGAAATTCAAAAAGGGGAATATGACCTTGTTGTGCTCGGTAAAAAAGGGCTTTCCGGCATTAAGGAGTTTATCATGGGCAGTATTCCCCAGAAGATTGTGCAACATGCGTCAGGGGCGTCTGTCCTGCTGGTGGCATAGAACTATACCTCAATCACCCGCCCTGCGCCGCCAGCTATATATTTTTCCGGAAAAATATTTTTTATTTCCTGAATATGCCGGGTACAATGGGTGGGGCAGATGCGGGTGAGTCCTGCAAGTGCGGGAAAATCGGAAAACCCGTGAAGTCCGCCGATCAGGGTGGTCACCGGTGCGATTTCACGGGCTTCTGTTAAAATCGTGGTCACCCCCGCGTGAGAGCATCCCGCAATGACCACCACACCGTTATCTGTTTTTACAACCAGAGATTGTTCGATCCGGCGCAGTTCGCCGGTGGAAAAAATATTGTCGTAGATTTCGGCTGAATCATGAATGACAATGGCCTGGTCGCGCATCGTCCGGCAGGATGCCGGGATATAAAGGTCTACCGGCCGGTCTGCCAGAAAAGCATCCATCCCCCCGGTATGATCCCAATGATCATGGGAAATCACAACCGCATCGATGTCAGCGGGTTCGATTGAGAGCTGTTGCATGTTGGCCATCAGAATATGCCCCTTGGCACCGGTGTCAAACAATACCTTGCGACCATGAGCCTCCACCAGGCAGGCAAATCCCCAGTCCGGAGTAAGGCGTTTATCCCACGCCGTGTTATCATAAATGATGGTGGCGCGCATTTCCCATTCCTTTGCATTTGAAAGGGGACACCTGCCCGCGTCAGGTGCGCAGGCAGGTGTTTTGTGTAACGGGTTGGCTCCCCCCTGTATTACAGCAGGCCTTCTTCCTTTAATTGGCTGATTATCGCTGTGGTGGATCTGGCACGGTTCATGGTGTAAAAATGCAGGCCGGCCACGTCCTGCTTCAGCAGTTCGCGGCACTGTTCAAGGGCAAAATTGATGCCAAGGTCCAGCACCGCTGCCTTGTCTTCCGCATCCACAGCATCCAGTTGCTGTTGCAGTGCATCCACAATCGTGGCGCCGCATACCTTTGCGAGTATATGGGTCATCTTCACCGTATATACCGGCATGATACCCGGAATAATGGGTACCTGAATACCGGCGGACCGGCATTTTTCAACATAGTCAAAGAAAAATCGCGTGTCATAGCAGAACTGAGTGACAACGTATTCGGCACCGTTGTCCACTTTCAACTTCAGGTGTTCAATATCTTTTTCCAGGCTTTCCGCTTCGATGTGACCTTCGGGATAACCGGCACATCCCAGGGTGAAATTATAGCGTTCCCGGATGAACTGAATCAAGTCCGATGCATAGGCAAAACTGTCGGGATGCGGGGTGAAATCCGCATTTCTCGGTTCATCCCCGCGGATCACAAAGATTGTTTCCACGCCCATATCTTTGTAGTTATCCAGCACACCGGTGATTTCATCCGGCCCCAGGCCGTATCCTGCGAGATAGGCCACCGTGGGTTGGTTCTTGTCCTTCATGATGGTTTTTACCGTCTGATAAGAGCCGTCGCGGGTGGAGCCGCCCGCGCCGAATGTGACCGACATATAGTCCGGATTCATCTGTGACAGGTCATCAACCAGGCCGCTGAATTTGGCCTCGGCCTTTTCATCCCGCGGGGGAAAAAATTCCATTGAAATGACAGGCTGCTTTTTCTGGTACAAATCGGTAACGCGCATTCATCCGTCTCCTTTTCTTTCAAGCGTTATGGGTCTGCCGGCGCTTCATTGCCGGTCTTTTTTCCAAAGGCATAGTCATATCAGAATCAGGCGGATCTGTCATTATTTTGTAGAAAAAAGGGTTTTTGTAGCAGGTGGGTGCTTTTTACCCGGTTTTTTGTAGAATCGTTCGTTATCTGATTGTTTTTTACACAGCTTGTCAAGTAATAACATATCTTTTTATTGAAATCTTCAGTACTTTTTAGAGATATATGAATTCATATCAAATAGTTATTTTTTTATACCACATTGTGGCATATCTATTGCAATTTATTGAGGTGACAAAACAAATTAATAACCCTTAACAAAGGAGATTTACCATGAAACAACTCACCTCAATACTCGGCGTTATTCTGTTAATTGCAGCAGTGGCTGTACCGGTAATGGCCTGGGGGCCGGGACATCATATGATGGGCTACGGCGGCTGGGACCGTGGATATAACAGCGGTTACGCCCCGGCCTTAACAGCCGAACAACAGGACCGCCTGAAAACACTGAACCGGCAGTATTATGATGAAACACAGGAGCTCCGGACACAGCTTCGGGTAAAAAATACGGCCCTGGATGCGGCACTTTCCAGGACGAAGCCTGACATTTCAGAAGTAAAGGCCATTCAGAAGGACATCTCCCGTCTGCGGGCCTCACTGGACAAAAAATCGGTGGAATATGAGGTCGAAGTCGGAAAAATTGTACCGGATAACGGGCGAGGTCGTTTCGGCTTCAATCATATGGGGCCGTATCACAGAGGGCACGGATACGCCGGCCATGGGTATTGCTGGAATCAGTAGTAACCAGCATAACCCAATGAACAGTGCGGGGGCGGAGACGCCCCCGCCACGTTTGGAGGAAAGGAAAGATGAATTCACAAGCTTCCCCCACTGACACGTCAAAAACATCGGTCGATCCGGTATGCGGCGCGTTGGTTGATCAACAACTGGCAGATGAAACCTATCTTTATAACCGGCAGATCTACCGGTTTTGCGGCAGTGATTGTCGAAGGCAATTTGCGGATGATCCGGATACGTATATCGGTCAAGGCCCCTCAAATAGCAAGGGGCGACTGCGGCGATGGCTGGATCGCTTGGCCGCGGTCAACCGGAAAACCCTGGGAAACAAGCGAAGCTGTTGTCATTAACCGGAATAAGTCTTCCATTCAGACGATTCGTCAAAAACCGGTCAATATCCGGTCAATATCCCCTTGACGCGGCGTGTCGACTCTGGTAGGTCTGATGGCGATTGGATTTTGCGGTTTACGGAACACGGTGCAAATCCGTGACGGTCCCGCCGCTGTAACCCCGGAAACCCGTATGAGATGGACGGGTAACTTTTGGCAGACAGCCACTGCTGCATTGCAATGAAGCGGGAAGGCGTCAAAAGGCAGGGGAAGTCAGAAGACGAGCCGGATAATCAATTTTCAGGAAATCTGATGGTAAAGGGTTTCGACGAACAATGCAGGTTCTGTCGAAACCCTTTTTTTTCGGCAGAGCGCAGATCACGAAGGAGGATATGCGGTTATGCAAAGTCAGATCGAACAGGCGAGAAGTGGCGTAATAACGAAGCAGATGAAGGCGGTTGCCGCGGCGGAGTCGGTGGAAGCCGGGGTGATAAGGCAAAAAGTGGCAGCCGGCGAAATTGTCATTCCGGTCAGTCCGGTACGGGTCCATCAGCATGTGGTGGGCATCGGCGCGGGGCTGCGGACCAAGGTGAATGCATCAATCGGAACCTCGTCCGATATATGCGATATTGATGCGGAGGTGCGAAAGGCAAAAGCGGCGGAGGCAGAAGGGGCCGATACCCTGATGGAGCTTTCTGCCGGCGGTGACCTGGATGCCGTTCGCCGGGAAGTGCTGGCAGCGGTCAACCTGCCGGTGGGCAATGTCCCTCTTTATCAGGCGTTTCGGGAAACCATACAGAAATACCAGACCCCCCACAAACTTGATCCGGAATACCTCTTTGACCTGATTGAAAAACAACTGGCCGATGGCATCAGTTTTATGGCCATTCATTGCGGTATCAACCAGTACACCATTGAGCGGCTTCGCAAACAGGGGTATCGTTACGGCGGTCTCGTCTCAAAAGGGGGGACGTACATGGTGGCGTGGATGGATATCAATAAGCAGGAAAATCCCCTTTACGAACAGTTTGACCGGGTGTGCGGTTTGATGAGGAAATACGACGCCGTGCTTTCTCTGGGCAACGGAATCCGGGCCGGTGCGATCCATGACAGCCATGACAGGGCTCAGATGGCAGAGATGATTATTAACTGTGAGCTGGCCGAAATCGGGCGGGAGACGGGATGCCAGATGATGGTGGAAGGTCCCGGCCATGTGCCGCTTAACGAAATTGAAGGCAATATCATGCTGGAAAAACAGATGAGCGGCAACGCACCCTATTATGTGCTTGGTCCGTTGCCCATGGATACCGGTGCGGGGTATGATCATATCGTGTCGGCCGTGGGAGCGGCCAGTTCAGCACGGTTCGGCGCGGATCTGGTTTGCTATATTACGCCGGCCGAGCATTTTGCCCTGCCGGACGAGAATGACGTTCGGGAGGGTGTCCGCGCCACGCGGGTAGCCGTCCGCATGGGCGATATAGTGAAAAATCCACGGATGGCAGATGTTGAAAAGTCGGCGGCAAAAGCCCGGCGGGATATGCGATGGGATGATCTCGAGGAATTGCTGATGTTTCCGGATGTAGCCAGGGCCGTTCGTTCGGAAAGAGCATCGGAGCAAAAGGAGACCTGTACCATGTGCGGCGATTTTTGCGCCATGAAAAAAGGTATGGCGCTGTTTAAAGAGGATATTGCAAAAAGCAAGATGGCATCATAATTCAACCATACAGGATTTTCCCGGCATCGGGAGAAACAAGAAAGCAGGCCGGGTGTCACGGGCAAAGGCTGACAGCCTCTGCCCGTGGCCGCCTGTCCGGTTAACCCGGATATTTCATGAAATATGGGGGTTAAGGGCCGCATCCGCAAATGCACCCGCTCGTGACCTGATTGCTGCTTCCGGGCCGGGAGGGATATTCTTTTCCGTCCGGTCCTTGTAACAGATCGGCCGGATACCCCAGGGCCGTTACCGCTTCGGCCAGACGGCTGGTATCAGTAATAATCCGTGTGTCGTAAATCACCGTTACCCTTTTTTGCGCCAGCGCAACGCGGACCTCTTTTACGCCGTCCACGGCATGCAGGCCGGATTGAATGGTGCCTGCACATCCGCCGCAGGTCATATTGTCCACGGCCAGGACCGCCTTTGCGGTGGGCGGGCTTGCCTTGCTGTCATTTACATTTTGAGTCTTCACGGCAGTCGCCGCAAATGCGGCGGTTAACAGAACCGGCAGGATCGCCACCAGCACCGGGATAATCCGTTTCTTTGTTTGTAGCATCGGGTTTTCTCCTTTTTGGTATCGTTTATTGTTGACGGCTTCGTAAAAAGTCCAATTTCTTTGTTGCGCTGCATCTCTCGTCATGTCACGTACAACCAAGTACGCTCCATTCCTCGAGATTTGCGCGCCGCGAACTTGAACTTTTTACTTTGCCGTCCCAAAATTGACTTTTTACGAGACCATCATTGTTAACCCGCATATTTCATGAAATTTTTTGATAATTGTTTCATTTTGATTATATTTTAAGGTGTTATTGTATATTTTGTCCGTTTTCACAAAATACAAACTGTAGTTTTCACTCGAAGGAATCAGGTCAGTTTTATATCAAAAAATTTCACCCTTCGGGCGAGCCGATTTCACCGCATCTACTTTGTTGCAGCATGCTCGCAGTAGATTGACTACAGCGTCGCATGCTGCGCCTCGCATCTGCGGCAAACTCGACTCGTGAAATATGCGGGTTAATGTGGTTGATCCGGGGTTATCCGACCCGCTTGACCGGATCCTGATGCGCCGGTTTGACCCTGTTGATGGCCGGCAGTAATCGCCCGTCGGCAATGGTCATAATCCGGTCCGCATACCGGGCGCATGCCCGGCTGTGCGTGACCATGATGATCGTGGCGCCTTTTTTGTTCAGATCGCGAAGCAGTGTCATGATCTCTCCGGTATTCCGGGTGTCCAGATTGCCGGTGGGTTCATCTGCCAGAATAATGGGCGGCTCATTGACAATGGCCCGGGCCACTGCTGTCCGTTCTTTTTCCCCCCCGGAGATTGCAGTGGGCAGATGACCGGCCTTTTCCATCAGACCAACGGTTTCCAGCGCTCTGGTGGCCATCTCCTTTTTTTCACGGCGCTTCAGTGAACAGGTGGTTAACGGCAGCATCACGTTTTCCAGCACGGTCAAGTATGGGACCAGCTGAAAATTCTGAAACACAAAGCCGAGAAACTCTCGACGAAAATCGGCCTGCTTTTCCCGTGAAAGGCCGTAGACATCAATGTCATCGACCCGGTAACGCCCGCTGGTCGGCGCGTTTAACGCTCCCAGGATAGAGAGCAGGGTGGATTTGCCGGCGCCGGATTCACCCATAACACCGACAAACTCCCCCGGCGCCACCTGAAAACTCATATCCGCAACAGCGGTAAACTGTGAGTCGCCGGTGCCGTATGTTTTTACAATATTTTCGACAACTATCTGATTCATTTATATCTCCTGTGTTATAGCGGTTATTCCATATATGATTCGTGTCACAGGGTCTGCAACGCCTGGTTCGGGTCCATTTGAGCCGCCATGAACGCCGGATAGGCGGATGCCGCCAGGCCGACGATCACCGCCAAGGAGAGCGCGCCAACCGCCAGTGTGAGATCAAAGGCAACCATTTTCGACAGTCCCTCAGACAACACGCCGGCGCCAATCCATGTGGCCCCGAACCCCAGCCCGTATCCGATGATGCCGCCCAGAACGGAGAGTATCCCGGCTTCCATGAACGTCATGCCCATGACATGCTTTTTCCGGAATCCAATGGCACGGAAAATACCGATCTCACGGGTTCGTTCCCGGACACTGCCCATAAACGTCACCAGCACTATCATGCCGCCGATCACGACAACAATGCCGGAAATCAGATAGGAAAACCGGGTGAACTGGCCCAGGGTCTCCATGCGTCCCTTGACCACCTGCTGGATGGCCATGGTTCTGGCGCCGGGCAGCTTTCCGGAAATCTGGTTTACCATCTCGTCAATGGGGCAGGCGTTACATAAGGCGGCCACTTCCACCATGGAGACCACCCCCTTTTTGTTCAGTAAATTCTGTGCAACAGGCAGGGCGGTAAACACGAGGTGATCGTCCTGAGAGCCGGTGGACGCGAGAATACCGGCAACCCGCAACAGTTCACCGTTAACGGAGATGATCTGGTTAACCGACAGGTTGAGCGTTTCAGCAGCATCGGCGCCGGCAATCACCTCGCTGCCCGATGGGGCAGCACCCTTGATCTCCCACCACGGTTTCAGCACATGCGTGGCGTCAAAATCAATGCCCGCCATGAGAACTTTCTTGCCCTCGATCACCACGGTGCCCAGGACCACCGGCCCGACGGCGGCGATATTGGCCGCGTTTTTGATGGTTCTGATTTCCGACAGTCCGGATTGGTCGATCTCCCGTGCCTCAAATGACACACCGCCAAGGTTCATCCCCCCGTATACAAGCGGCAGATTTTTCGTCTCCGGGACAATCAGGATATTGGCCCCGAATTTTTCCAGTTTATGGTTGATATCCCTGGTCATGGCTTCGATGAAGCTGATAATGCCCACCACGGTTGCAACGCCGATGACCAGGCCGGCCAGCACAAAAAAGGCCTTGCCTTTCCGGCGCATCAGGTTTTTGATGGCAATGTCTTTCAGTGTCATATTTCACCCCCGTTCTGGAAGTCGAAGTATTTTGTGCCCGTGAGAATGTCAGCGGCTTGAAGAATGAGATTGCCGTCCTGAATGGTTCGTTTCAGGGGTGCGGGATTGCAGCCGCCTTTGACTTCATTGATTTTGGCAGCGGCAAACTCACGGCCGCAATTGCGGCACACCATATAGTCGCCGTCCTGATAGTACCCCTTTCCCGAAGGCCAGCAAACATCGCAGGCATCAAAAGCCGCCCGAATCACGCCGTCAGCGCTTTGTAGAATAAAATATCGAATCTGGCGGGTATCGGTTTGATACTCAAAATGGCGGGCCTGTCCATCCTGAAACATGGCTACCGGGTAGATTACCTCTTCGGCTGTTGTCCCTGCAGCGACCTCAGTCGTTGCAGAAACAGCAGCTATGGGGGTATTGCTCAGCCAGTATAAAAGCCCTAGCGCCAGTGCCAGCATAATCACCAGTGCACCGGCAATCCCGGCGCCTGTCCATTGTCTGTGGTTGCCCGTCACCAGGTCTTTTTTTGACGGTCGCCTGTTGCCTTCTTGTTTGTTGCGTTTTGTCATTATCTGATCTCCTTTTTATCGAATAACTTTTTACTTTGCCGTCCCCAAATTGACTTTTTACGAGACAGTCATTGATTTGTCATATGTTTAATCGGTTGCCCCGTGACGGGAGCAACACACCGTGCCATCAAGACAGCAGGACAAGAATCAGGATTGCAAAGGCGCACCGGTCCTGTGTCATAAATATGGATCGTTTAAAGGGAGGTTTTTCCGGAAGTGATCAAATCAGAAAGGAGACAAGCTGTAGATAAAGAGGGGTATTCTGCAAAGAACGCCTGCCCTGAAAGGCGGGAAGCGTTTGATAACCGGACATTGACGCACAAATAGCGGTTTCCGGCGTTGAGATTGCCGAGATCATGAGATGCGCGTAAGTGGCGGCAGCCTGCTGGGGAAGCAGCGGTACGTCCGGAAGCCCGCGCCGTTCAACCCGGCAGGGAGCATCCGCAGGGCAGCAATCGTGTTTTTCCGCTTGTTGCTGTATGGAATCACAACAGCAGCAACCACCTGTGGATGGTTTGCAGCTCTGGCTGATCTGAATGGCGCCGGCCTGGCCGGTGATGAAAAGCGCAGCAAAAAATATGGCAATAATTTTAAGACGGTGTTGTCGTATCATGTGCTTTACGGCTGTTTTCTGTTAATGATATGTACTACAATGTAGTATATATCATAAGTTGATCTGCCCGGTCTGTCAAGAAAAAACAGAGACGTTTTACGGCTGATCCGCTTTATTCGTCTCATCATCCGGAGCGTCCAGGCTCATGTTGCGGGCGGTTTCAGCCAGGTTTTCCGCCACAGCCGTCAGTTTAGCGGCCTTGCGGCCGGTGTGGACGGCATGGTTTTTGGCCGTGATAATCGCTTTGTTCAACTGCTGGATGGCATCGGGTGATTTACCGTTTTCCACCGCCTTTCGCCAGGCATCAATCTTTTTTTCAACATCATGGGAGGCATCTCCGGCTGCTTTTTCCGCTGCCTCGGCCCTTTTCTGTGCATCCGCCAGTCGGTCCATGAAAGCGGCGGTGTCACCGGCCGGCCCGGCTTCCGGCTCTGCGGACAGATCGATATCCTTAGCCGCAAGAACAGCAGCAGTAACCGGCAGATTGGACAGCAGATCCGCCAGATGGCCGCCAAAGATGTCAAGGGGCTGGTCCTGACGAAGCCTGAACGGGAGCAACACCAGGGCGGCATTTTTCGAGTAGGCCGCCACTGCCTCGGCATCGGCGCAGGCCACAACCTCGGGTTCCGCAGCAATACGGATTTCTTCAAGGGTTTCATGCAGGTCCTCAACCGTCCGGCCCGTGGCAAGAACGTTTTCACTGATATCCAGCACCCGGATCTTGGCCCCTTCCCATAGTTTGTTCTGCCGGATCATGTGAGCAAACAGAATCATGAGCCGGCTGGTGGCGTCTCCGTGCCACCATACATCAATGCGGCGCATGGGAGGCGGGGTTGCCACAAGCGTATCCCAAGCCCTGGAATCTGCGGAAAACAACAGAATGTTGCATCCCTGTCGAAACCCGGTACGAAGGTAAATGCCGAACCGCCGGGTCCGGTGTTCAGATTCCGGGTTTACTTCGGGGTGCAGCCAGTTGGTCATGATGGTATTGGCGGTCAACGGACCGATGCCGTAAGCCTGTACCAGGGTGTGAATGGCCAGACGGATATCCGGTCCGCTCATCACCAGGGGAAAGACATCCACGCCAAGCGCCTCAATGTCCTTTTTCAGTTCAGCCCGGGCGGCTTCCCTTTCTTTGCGGACCTTTGCGCCTTCGCCCTGAAGAATCCGAACCAGGGTGGCAAACCCGCTGTCCCCCTGAATCCAGTCGGCCATCTGCAACAGAGGTTTACGTCGCGCTGAATCATCAGAAAAAATCAAAAGGGAAGGGCGCCAATCCCTGGGGTGTTCCGGTGCTTCGGCCGCTTCCAGCAGATGGTTGCGGATCTGTTGAAACCGGTAGGAACGGCGGCTGTCCGCCCATCGGGCCGGACCGGCGGTCCGTTTGAGATATTGATAAATGGCAAACAAAAAGGCAAGGGCCACAATCCCTGCCGTCATGTCAATGGCCAGCATAGCACCCAGGCAGGCCAGGCCGCCGGCCAGGCTCAGGCGTTTGTCATAAAACCGGAAAGTGGGCCGGAATGAGGGACTGGCTGCCCGGGCCTCGAAAAAGGTGGCATAGTTGAGCAGGCCGTAAGAGATCAGGAAAAACATGGATACCACCGGTGCCACCAGGTTCAGGTTGCCAAGGGCAATGGTCACAAGCGCAATGGCGCCGGAGAGCAGCACCCCCCGTCTGGGGTTGCTTGCCGGCCCTGCGCCTTTGGCAAAGGGCAGCAGAAACGGAAAGATCCGGTCTGCCGCAAGGGATTGCAGAATCCGGGGGGCGCCCATAAACGATGCCATGCCCGAGGAGAGCGTCGCAGAGATCACACCGGCCAGAACCAGTGCGTCCACGGCGGCCACTCGTTTCATGGCGTTGTAGTCCGTGGTCAGAATATCCCCGGGCAGTGATGCGGCCAAGATTACAGCAGACAGAAAATAGATGATAATGGATACGCCGACTGCCGCAAATGTACCGTTGGGCAGACTTTTGCCCGGGTCTTTCAGATCCCCTGACATGCTGACCCCCTGGGTGAAACCTGTTACCGCCGGAAAAAAGATCGCAAATATCAGCCAGAAGGGCGGGGCATCAGATGGGGCAGCAAGGTTGGCCATGAGTGTGGCCGTATCCCAGTGCAGAAATCCGCCGATTAAGAAAGACACAATGGCGGCAAACAGGATAGCCATGACCCCGAACTGGAACCGGGCGGCCCAGTCCGCGCCCAGCCAGGCAAAGATAAACAGCAGCATCACTGCGGCAGTGGCAATGATCTGGGGGAGGCCTTTCATGGTAAACGGCAGCAGTACGGCCAGGACTTCGCCAAAACCAATACTGTAAAACGCAATGGAAACCGACTGGGCCAGAAACAGCACAATCCCGATGGCGCCCCCGAACTCCAGTCCCAGGGTCCTTGAGATCAGGTAGTAGTCGCCCCCGCCCTTGACCTTCAGGTTGGTGGCAATGGCGGCCAGGGACACTGATGTGAGTACGGAGATCAGATTGGCCAGGCCGATAATCAGCAATGCCCGGCCCAGACCGGCGCTGCCCACCACGTACCCCAGCCGCAAAAACAGGATAATGCCGAGAATGGTCAGAATGCTCGGGGTAAACACCCCGGCAAAGGTACCCAGCGTGCCCTGCGGTGTCTCTTTTGGGGGAGAGGGTGTTGTCATGTCAGTTGCCTGCACTGTTAATCTGTAATAATCGAATTTGTACTCAGATGAGCCGGTATTGTTTATATCAGATAAGGGGCTTTCAAAACAGAAATTTTTGGTGGCTTTTGTCCACGCAATACAGGAAAGGCAAGAAAAAGGACCGGACTTTTTATTGATTTTAAGGGGATGTTTTTTTATGGTTGAGCTTGGGGCGTGTTTTTTCAAACAAAGGAGCCTGAAATGAAGGCAGGAACTTGCGGATTTCTGATATATATTTCCTTAATAATTATTTTCTGGCCGCCCGGGTTGGTATGCGCCGGGCAACTGGACGATTTTGAAGATGACGCGACCAGACCCCGGCAAGAGCGGTCCCAACCGGTAGAAGATGATTCATCAGACTATGGCAAGGAGGGCGGTAGATTACTACAACTTCATATCGGCCGCCTTGCAGCTGCACGCAAATCGACTCGTGAAATATCCGGGTTAGCGCAGTTAAAATACAATTAACAGGAGGTTTTTTATGGAGTCTCAAGTCTTATTTGCAACCTTTTTTAACCTTGGCATCAACTTAATTTATACAATCCTGGCTTTAATTTTAGGTGTTGTCGCTTTAATTATTATCGATAAACAACTGCTTAAAACAATCGTACTTGAAGAGGAATTAAAAAAAGGCAATATTGCAATTGCTGTCTTTTCATCTACCATTTTACTGTTTATCGCCATCATTGTTTCATTCGGGCTTAAGGGGTAGATATATTGAAACTGATTCTTATGCTGATCATTTTAATCGGGATACTGGTTGGCCCTTATTTGTACACAGAGAGGAAGTACGACCGATCAATAAGGCTGCAAGTGGTGTCTTCACTGAACAATGTAAACATTTCCCGAAAACAGACTTCTGAGCAGGCAGGCTATGTTATTGTCAAAGGGGTCAATCGATACTTAACAGAAGACGATCTTTACCACATATTCGACAGAGAAAAAATAATAGAGAGGGACCATGTATTCTACCTGGGATATCAGGGGGTTTCGAATGCTACAGCCTCTGCACAAGGGCTGGATCGCCTTCACCACTTTGTTAACAGTTATCTTGTTGGCTTCATGCCTTTTGAAACAGATGCGGTGTGGGTGCCACTCTACACATTAACACTTCAAAAGAGTTATATGTTTGATCACTTGCAATATAGCGGGCTTGCGGATGTCTGGCAGAACTCTCGTCAGGCGTTTTATTATACACGAGGTGATTGTGAAGACCATGCAATAATACTCGCAGACTGGTTGATCGGCTTGGGACGGGATGCCCGGGTTGTATTAGGGACAGTTAATGGAGAAGGTCATGCATGGGTTGTTCTTTTTATGGATGAAAAAGAGTACCTTTTAGAAGCCACAGATAAGAGAAAATTGCGTAGTGTGAATGACTTTCAGTTGGCATATTTAGCAACTGAATACAGGCCTGAGTATCAATTCAACCGTCATCAGTTCTGGTTTAATACGGGGAGTGCTATGACGACAAAGTATTCTGGCGACCACTGGGTGTTGAAGTCTGAATTTGTCAGTGCTAAGAATAAGCTATGAAGCAGTCTGTTGTCTCAGAAGCTTGTAATGGACAATGCTCTTATATGTTATCCCCGCGGACCTGCAGCCTATAATGCATTGCAAATCACGGCGGTTTACGGTAATTGTTCAGGCGGCCATGGAGGAAAGGCCGGAGGGATTTCTTGCAATACAATCTTTGTTGGTCACACATAAGAAGGAGACCTCTCTAAATGCATGCGATCAAACCAATCGGAATTATCCATTCACCCCATCAATCAATTGAAGATATGCCCATTCAGCCCAGGGGGGCTGCCGGGATTGCCGGTCATGTGATCGTGGATGAAGCATATACGGGGGGCTTGCAGGATCTTGACGGCTTCAGCCATATTTATCTTTTGTACAGCTTTCACAGGGCTACCCGAACCGAGATGAAAGTGACCCCCTTTATGGATACACAGAAAAGAGGCGTGTTTGCCACCCGGTCGCCGCTTCGGCCGAATCATATCGGCATTTCTATCGTACGGTTAACCGGCGTTGAAAGGAATATCGTTCATGTTAAGGGAATCGACATCCTTGATGGTACGCCGTTGCTGGATATCAAACCCTATGTGGAGAAATTTGATGCGGTCCAGCACAGCGTTTCCGGATGGATGAATGCCAGTGAAGACGCCATCAGAAACAAGCGTTCTGATGACAGGTTCCGGTAATTGCAATATCGGCAATAGGCACATGAAAGACAGCATTTTCACAAGGATCCCAGTAAAGGGGTGAAACAATGGGCGCGATTAATCCAGAAGAAGGGCAGATCCGTGAAGTCATTGAAGGGGTACCCAAAGGGGTGCCGGTGGTCATGCTGAATATGCTGAAGTTCAGGGAAAAGGCGGCATATCCGGATGGCAGGGCCGGTGTTTCAGGTGAGGAAGCCTATGCAGCATACACACGGGCGGCATTTAAGCAGGTCCAGAAGGTGGGGGGAGAACTGGTATGGTTTGGCGATGCAAAGGCTTCGGTAATCGGTCCGCCGGATGAAGCGTGGGACCAGGTTTTTCTGGTCCGGTACCCGTCTATAGAAAAGTTTTTTGAAATGGTCAACAGTGCCGCATACCAGGAGGTTGTTGTCCACCGCACATCAGCCTTGCTGGACTCCCGTTTGATAGCGGTTCTTGAAAGATGAATGCCTTTTTACTTCAGCATTAAAGCCTGGTCCTTTGGGCCAGGATTCTTTACTGCGACATAGCAAGCCTGTCCCGCCGGGCAGGTGGCCTGTCGGGGCAGGACGCGCGGATTTGATACGCTGCTGCGACAGGACAATCAAGGAGAAGAGATGAAAAAAATTTTATTCGGGATCTGTTTCATATGTTTATGTGCCGGCGCCACAGGGGGACAGGCGGAAAGTGGTGTGGATGTTGATGTCCTGGCAAAATCAAGCGTCAGCTGGGATGGCGCGGCGCTTCCCGATTATGCGACCGGCCACCCGGAGATAACGATTCTGCGGATACAAATCCCTCCGAAAGTACGATTGCCCCTTCACCAACACCCGGTAATCAATGCGGGTGTCCTGTTGAAAGGTGAGCTGACGGTTGTGACGGAGAGTCAGGAGACATTGCATCTTCACGCCGGCGACGCAATTGTCGAGGTGGTGGACAAGTGGCACTATGGGGTTAACGAGGGCGATTCTCCTGCGGAGATCATCGTATTTTATGCAGGTGCTCAGGGTAAACCGATCACCGTGAAGGAGTAACCTGTTGCAAAAACGGGTTCTTGATGTCAAGGGTTTCATTTGCCCGGACGTGTCGAAGGTCTTGCGGATGCCTTCATGTTTGCCCTTGCCGCGGTATGGGGTTTTTGTTATGCTGTGATCTCATGTGGTTGAGCGATGACGCATCAATGAAAAATTTTCAGTATGTAAGGAACCCCCTATGTCTTCTAACACTTGCAGACGACGGACGCTGACAATCCTGTGTTTTATCGCCCTGCTGGTTTTGCCGCTGATATTAACGGTTAATTCAGATGCCGCTGACGGTGCGGCTGATGGCAAGAAATCCCCTCAGGCGCCATTCGGAATAACCGCGCCGGATCATTCCATAGCTGAATCACTTGCTTCGGAAAAAGCACTTCTTAAGGATATCGAAACAGAATACAATCAGCTCAAACAGCGGTCATCCGCTTTGGATGCAGAACTGGAGAATTATCAGTTTCAGCATACCACGTATGCCAACCTGGCGGCATTATCACAGACACCGGCCCGGCATCTGGAAAACGCCGGTTTTCAGGTCAATATATCCCTGATCAATATCCAGGACCGGCTGGATGAGTTGCAGGAAAAACTGGACTGGGTGAAGCAGGCCAGGGCCGATACCGAGGAGCAGTTGATTATCAACAAACAATATCTGGCTGAATTATCGGCCTCAAAAAAAGCGGATGCAAAAAATGGTGACATAACCGAAGCCGTAACGACGCTGGTGGACGTTATACAGCAGAAAAAGACCTATCTGGGGTATTTGAGTGATACTTATGCGGCCCGGGTGGAACAGTTCAAGGCGATACACCGGAAGCTGAAAGATCTTTCAAAGCGGCTGAATGAGCGTTTCGGAGAGATTCAGCAGCGGGCGATCTTACAGCAGACCGGCATGCCCCTTGCCGGCGGGTGGGAAGACGTGAAACAGGATATGGACCGTATTCCCGGCGAGCTTGATGCCCTTCTGACTCTTGACTATTTCCGGCTTCAGGCAAATCTTTTCTGGCGGTCGAGCAAGTCTTTTTTATTGACCCTGGCCCCGCTGCTGGGACTGCTGGTAGTGATCGTCATCCGTTTTTACCCCTATCGCCGGAAATTTGCCGAGAGCGGGCTGCTGGACCACTGCCCTGCCGCGCAACTGGTCCTTTCGGTGTTTCGTCGTTCCATCTACCCGTTGCTGCTGATGATTATATTAACTGCCTACACCCGTAGCGGCAACCTGTATGCCTCTTCCCCGCTGGTCGACTTTGTTCTGTCGCTTCTGGTGCTCTATCTTTTTACCCGGTGGTGGGGGGATGCTGTTTTTCTTGCAAAGGACCGGGAACTTGTTCAATTGCCGGCATCGCTTGAACGGCGGCTGACATATTTGCTTACACTGGTACGGGTGTTCGGCGCGGTATATATTTTTGTCGGTTTTCTGCTGGAAGCGGACAGTGAACTGTTGTCAATGATCCGCCTGCTTTTTGAACTTGTCGTGATCGGTTGGTGCCTCTCGTTCTGGGAACGCAACAAGCGGTTCCAGCGCGATAATGGAACACCCGGCATGCCGGTGATACGGTTGCTGCCCTCAACCGTGCTCTTCTGGATTATCGGAGTGGGCGGGTTTGTCTGTGAAGTGATGGGGTATGGGTTTTTTGCCGTGCACTGGTATGTTTCCTGGGGAAAAACCCTTGTTCTGGGGCTGTGGGCGGTGATGGGGTATGCCGCTCTGCGCGAGATGGGCAGAATATACCAGATTGATCCCAGTGCAGATGATGCGGCGACAGAAACCCCGCAAAATACAGATGCCCCGGTCAGATGGCTGATGATAAAAATCGGCCAGGTGGTATTGGTTGCCGGGGCGGTTGTAGGGGCTATACTGGCATGGGGCGGCAAACGGGCGTTTCTGGTGACCCTGCTGCAGGCATTGCGGCACCCCATTAAGGTTGGCAGTCTTCAATTGAGCGTCATGGGGTTTGTCTATGCACTGCTGGTGTTGATGTTGACGCACCTGTTGACCCAGGCCTGGCGATATGTCTTTCAACGAAAGGTACTGACCCGCAGCGGTATGGAGGAAGGGCTTCAGGAGTCGCTGACAACGATCAGCGCCTATGTGATATGGGGGCTCGGCGTTCTGGTGGCCCTGCATGTGATCGGGTTTAACACCACGTCCCTGGCCGTTGCCTTCGGCGCCCTGGGTATCGGGCTGGGGTTCGGGCTTCAGAATATTTTCAACAATTTTATCAGCGGAATTATTCTGCTGTTTGAACGGCCTATTCAGGTGGGTGACGATATCGAGGTGGACGGAACCTGGGCCACGGTCAAAAAGATCAATGTGCGCTCGACCGTGGTGCAGACTTACGATAACGCCTCGTTGATCATTCCCAACTCGGAACTGATCAGCAAGCAGGTGACCAACTGGAGTTTCAAGGATAAACGATTGCGCCGGAGTATTGATGTCGGCGTTGCCTATGGCTCCAATACCGAACTGGTGCGGGAAACGCTTCTTGAGGTCGCTGCCAATACCCCGCGTGTGCTCAAATATCCCAAGCCTGATGTGGTCTTTAAAGATTTTGGCGACAGTGCCCTGGTCTTCAGGCTCCGGATCTGGACCAATGTGGCTTATTTTTATGCAGTGGAAACCAGCATCCGGTTTGAGATCGACCGGTTGTTCCGGGAGCGCGGTATTGTCATTGCCTTTCCCCAGCGGGATGTGCATATTTATCATGACCAAAATGAGCCCGATGAGGAATGATCGAAATCGGCTCGCTCGAAGGGTGAAATTTTTTGATATAAATTGTATTTATTCCGTATGACAATTTGCAATTTTGAAATGACTCCTGAAAATAACATAATATTCTGAAATGATATTATAAAATAATATTTATCAAAAATTTTCATGAAATATTCGGGCCTAATCTCCTTTCAGGGGTAACCAGATTAAAGAAGGGGATCTTATGCGGTTTATTAAAAAAAGCCGGAAAAAAGTCGGTGCCCCTCCCGGCACCCTCGTTCATGTGGGAGAAAAACAAACCCACAGGGTTGATATTACCCTGACCGAATATGACGGGGAAACCCTTTCGGAAAAACAGATTCCCGATGTGGATGCACTGATCCGTGAAACAACCGGAAAGGAGATGGTCCGCTGGATCGATATCAACGGTATTCACGATGTTTCAATCATCGAAGCTATGGGCCAGGCATTTCAAATACATCCGCTTGTGCTTGAAGATATCCTGAATACCGGCCATCGACCCAAGCTCGAAGCGCAGGAGAACTATGTTTATATCGTCCTTAAAATGATTCAATTTGATGACGAAAAGGACCAGATTCAATCCGAACAGTTGAGTCTTCTCCTGGGAGACGGATTTGTCATATCTTTTCAGGAAAAGCCCGGGGACGTATTTGATGCGGTGCGGGAGCGCTTGCGCTCGGGAAAGGGACGGATCCGCAAAAACGGCTGTGACTATCTTGTTTATGCGCTTCTGGATGCAGTAGTGGACTATTATTTTTTGGCGCTGGAGAACTTCAGCGACCGGATTGAGGCCATGGAGGAGGTCCTGATGGAAGACCCGTCTCCCAGAATCCTGGAGGCGATTCATGCATCAAAACGGGAAATGATTTTTCTCAGAAAACAGATCTGGCCACTGAGGGATATTGTCGGTCAGCTCAGAAAGGGTGAAGTGCCCTACGTTCAGTCCCTTAACCGGATGTTTTATGATGATGTTTATGATCATATGATTCAGGCAGTTGAGATAACCGAGTCTTTTCGGGACATGCTCTCCGGGCTTCAGGACCTTTATCTGTCCACCATCAGTTTTAAAATGAACGAAGTCATGAAGGTGCTGACCATAATTGCCACCATCTTTATTCCCCTGACCTTTATTGCCGGTATTTACGGGATGAACTTTCAATATATGCCGGAACTGACGTGGCGCTGGGGGTATGGGGCGGTCTGGCTGGTCATGGGCGTTGTCGCGCTGGGGCTGTTCTTTTATTTCAAAAAAAAGAGATGGTTGTAGGCCGATTGCCGGCACCCGGCGCCCATAAATATCTTGACACATAAGCATCGTTTTATTATGTTTTTTTTAATGGCATTTTAAAATGACCTTATCCTGATCTGCTATCCATCATACAGGTACAACTATCTTTTCTGTTTACTTCGATTAAAAAAATGTCCTCAAAACCCACATACGAAGATCTTCAAAAACGGATCACAGATCTGGAGTCGGCATTGCAGCGCAAACAATCGGATGCGGATCTTGAGCAGATTTTTCTCATGTCTCTGGACATGATCTGTATCGCCGATATCCGGACAGCCACATTTCTTAAAGTCAATCCGGCCTTTACCGAGACCCTGGGCTATTCCGAGGAAGAGTTGCTCACCAGCTCCTTTCTTGAATTCATTCACCCGGATGACATAGAGGCCACGCGCCATGTGGTTCTGGAAAAACTGTTAAATGGTGACAAGGTCATCAATTTTGAAAACCGTTACAGATGCAAAGACGGAAGTTACAAATGGTTGAGCTGGGTGTCGCACCCCCGCCCTGACAAAGGGGTTACATATGGCGTGGCGCGGGATATCACGGAAAAAAAGCGGATAGATGCGGCTCTTGCCTATTCTGAAAAAAAATGGCGACACATACTGGTCAACACCCCGCAAATCGGTGTTTCTCTTGATACAAACGCCAGAATCACCTTTGCCAATGCTCATCTATTAAAGCTCACCGGATGGAAAGAGGATGAAATTCTGGGCAAAGACTGGTTTTCCCTGTTTATCCCCGAAAGTCAGCGTGACGAGGTCCGCAAAGTGTTCTTGACCATTATGAACAGCGAGACGCCGCCGCTGTATACCACCAATGAAAATGAAATTCTTACCAAAAACGGTGAACTGAGAAATGTTGCCTGGTCTAATGTGCTGACGTTTGGCCCGGAGGGAGAAATCGTTGATGTCACCTGCTTGGGCATTGATCTGACCGAACGTATCATTGCTGAACGGGTCCTGAATCAAACCCAGAAAATGGAATCCATCAGCACACTGGCCGGCGGGATTGCCCATGACTTTAATAATATGCTTGGCGTTCTTATGGGGAATCTGTCTTATGCGCTCTCGATAATGCGTGACGATGATGATCTCTACGAAATCCTGGTCGACGCTATGGAAGGCGCCAAAGCAGCCCAGGCGCTGACCCGTCAGCTTCTCACCTTTGCCAGGGGCGGGGATCCCATTAAAAGAACATGCCACCTCAATACGTTGATTCAGAAAACAGCCCAGTTTGTCACCCGGGGGACCAGTTCAAAATGCCGGTTTGATCTTGCCGAAGATTTGTGGCCGGTTGATATTGATGAAGGACAAGTCAATCAGGCCGTAAGTAACATCATTCTTAATGCAAGCCAGGCCATGCCGGAGGGCGGCATCATAACGATCCGGACGCAGAACAGGGAGGTGCGTCCCGAGAACCCGATGTCACTTCCGGCGGGGCGATATGCCTATTTATCCATCGAAGATGAGGGGATCGGTATGCCGGAGAAGCTCGTCCCCCATATTTTTGATCCTTTTTTTTCAACCAAGCAAAAGGGAAACGGGTTGGGACTGGCAACCACCTATTCCATTGTCAAAAGACATCATGGCCATATCATGGTCGATTCTCATCCAGGCCGGGGTTCCATCTTTAATATCCTTTTGCCGTCTTCGGAATGTCCTTTCATGGAGGAGCAAGCACACCCGGTCGTTGGACACAGAGGGAGAGGGAAAATCCTGATCATGGATGATCAGGAAAGTGTTCTGAAAATGATTGGCCGGATGTTGACAAGCATGGGATATGATCGGGTTTTCGCATCTGACGGTGCTCAGGCTGTTGAGATATTCAAGACGGCATACAACAGTGACGATCCTTTTGATCTTGTCATTCTCGATCTCACAGTTCCCGGCGGCATGGGCGGGGTAAAAACCGTACAGGAACTTTTAAAAATCGATCCGACCGTTAAAGCCGTTGTTTCAAGCGGGTATTCCAACGATCCTGTTATGGCTAATTTTCAGGATTACGGATTTTCCGGTGTGGTCTCAAAACCCTACACCCGGGAAGAACTTGCCAGGACGCTGGATAGACTTCTATAAAATCAATGCAAATAAACCCGGAACAGGAAATCTGGCCGGGGGATTCTGTGCGTGAAAACGGTTTGCCGCCCTGAATTTTTTGGGGTTACGCATTGACAAAGAAGGCAAAATGGTGCACACTGTTAAGGAATGCTTACACTGATTGCCGTTTGACGCAACAGGCTTAAACTCGCGTCCGGGGATATGGCTGTAAATCCTGCCCATCCCCCGATATAATGCAGGTTCGGTCAATCCCGGCGACCGGTGTATAAAAAGCCCGGCGTTTCATCAGTTCCACCTGTTTGCTTATGTAAGGAGCACGTTGCCATGGATATGAAACGGGACTATTATGAAGATGTGCGGTTGTTTTCTTCGGGTGTGACGGTTTTCTGGTTTTCCGTTTTAATGCTGTTTCTGCTGTGTTTCCCATTGATTTTTAAAAATTATTATGTGTATGTGGCCAACTACATCGCCATTAATATTATTGTGGTGGTGGGGCTCAATCTGCTGGTGGGATACACCGGGCAGATATCTCTTGGTCATGCGGGCTTTTTTGCCGTGGGAGCCTACGGAACAGTCACACTGATGGCCCAGGCCCATCTGCCGTTTTTCCCCGCTATAATTCTGGCCGGGCTGGCTGCGGCACTCCTCGGGTTTTTGCTGGGATTGCCGGCGCTTCGTCTGGAGGGGCCTTACCTGGCGATTGCCACCCTGGGTTTTGGACTGACCATCACACAGATCATCGGGAAAATCGAGTTTCTGGGCGGCCGTCAGGGGCTTAATGCGCCGGACCTGATCGTTTTTGGCCGCCACCTTGATACGGATCAGGAGTTCTATTATCTGGCTGTATCAATTGCCGTTCTTCTGGTTCTGTTTGGCCGTAATCTTGTCAAAACGCGCGTCGGAAGAGCGTTCATCGCTATTCGGGATGCCGACATCGCAGCGGAAACCATGGGCGTGAACATCCTTTTATACAAAACCCTGGCATTTGCGGTCAGTGCCTTTTATGCCGGTGTTGCCGGGGGATTATACGCGTTTGTACTGCGGTTTATCGACCCGGAACTGTTCAGCCTCTTTTTATCGATCATGTTTCTCACCATGGCCGTTGTCGGCGGGCTGGGGTCTATTATGGGCCCCATCGCCGGCGCGATCGCCTTGAGTTGGCTCGATCTGGAGCTTCGCAATATTCTCAGTATTCCCTATGTGGGCGATTGGTTGCGGGATCTTTCCAACAGTTACTTTTCACTCACCGGCGTCTCCAATATTCAATGGATCGTTTTCGGCGGAATTCTTATCAGTATAATGCTGTTCGAGCCCTTGGGCATATACGGCATCTGGATACGGACGAAGAAGTATTGGAAGACATGGCCGTTTTAACCTGAACCTTTCATCAATTTTTTTGATCAATAAGGAGTGTGACGCCGTCTTCCCTTCAATACTAAAAACCAACATGGGAATACCTTTATGATCGATTTTTTGCAGATGGTGGTAAGCGGCATAGCGGTAGGCAGTACATATGCCCTGATGGGGCTGGGCATGGTGCTGATTTACAAGGCATCTGAGGTCCCGAATTTTGTTCAGGGAGAGATGGCGCTGCTGCCGGTGTTTGTGGCCTATCTGATTGTTAATTCTTATGGACTCCCTGTTTATGCGGCATTTGGCGGAGCGTTGCTGTTCTCAGTTGTGCTGGGCTGCATTCTGGAGTTTGCCATTCTGCGTCGAGCGAAAGAACCGAATATTCTCGGTCTCATTATTATTACCATTGGTATGGAGATGGTGCTGCTGGGGCTGGTGTCCTGGAAATTCGGCGCAGATCAACGCACCATGCCGTTTCCCATAAAGGCTTATGACAGTGTGTTTATCGGGGATATTTTTATCAGTACACTGAACCTCATTACCCTGATTGTGGCCCTGATCATTATGATAGCATTGTTTCTGTTTTTCCGGTTTTCCAAACTTGGTGTGGCCATGAAGGCGACCCAGCAGAATGAGATGGCTGCCCGGCTCATGGGGATTAAGACCAACCGCATCAAGATGATGACATGGGGCATATCCTCGATGGTGGGAACAGTTGCGGGGCTTCTGCTGGCCCCGGTTATCATGGAGCCCTATATGATGTGGGATCCCATGCTTAAGGGCTTTGCCGGCGCTGTGGTGGGCGGCATGACATCTCTGCCCGGCGCGGTTTTCGGTGCTTACCTGGTAGGCGTGATCGAGCATCTGTTTGGCGGTTATATTTCCATTGAGTTTAAGTCTGTTGTGGCGTTTGTCGTGATTGTGCTTGTGCTGTGCGTTCGTCCCAGCGGGTTGTTTGCACGGCACTATATAAAGAAAGTGTGACGAGGGCCCATCTGCGGTTGTTAAAGACGCAGCAAACTAAACTCGCGGAACGCCGGGCCTTATTCCGGTGGACCGCATTGACTCCTAACATTTTAAGGAGGGGGAGTTATGAAAAAAGTTTTGCTGGCAGTAATGGTGAGTATGGCATTGGTGATTTCCCTGGGAACAGGGGCGTTCTGCGAGGAGGGGGTGACTGATACGGAGATTCATATCGGGCAATGGGGGCCGCAAACCGGACCGGCCGCCCCATGGGGGGCAGTGGCCAGAGGAACGGACGCCTATTTCAAGATGATTAACGCCCAGGGCGGCATTCATGGTCGGAAACTGATTCATCATTATTTTGATGATGCTTACAATCCCGCCAAAACAAAGGCAGGTGTCAAGCAGCTTCAGGAACAGGAGGGTATGTTCTGCTGGGTTAGCGGCGTCGGGACCGCTCCCGGCCTGGCCGTGGTGGATTATCTCATGGACCGGAAGATTCCGTGGTACGGTCCGTCTGCCGGATCCCGCCACTGGGTGGATCCGCCCCATAAATATCTGTTTAATATCTATCCGCTGTACCTTGGAGACGCCCAGGTGCTCTGTAAATATGCGGTAGAAAAAATGGGGAAAAAACGGATCGGTATTGCCTATCAGAATGATGACTACGGGAAGCAGGGGCTGGAAGGCGCTGCATACCAACTCGCCCAATACGATATGAAGCTGGCAGAAACGGTGCCGGTGGCGGCGACGGAAACCGACATGATCCCCCATATCATGAAATTGAAAAAAGCAGATGTAGACACGGTGCTGCTCTTTGTAACGCCCGGCATTGTGGCAAGAATGATCGGCACGGGCAAGGCCATGAAGTTTGATCCTCAGTGGATGTCCACGACTACCTGTGGAGATTTCCCGCTGATGATGGCCATCACCAAGGGCGCGTATGCCGGGGTGATCACAGCTTCTTTCGGCATCATTGATCCGGTCGGTAATGTGGGGAAGGTGCTGACGATGGCCGATATGTCCGACCGGCTGAAAATGTACAAGACAGAGGCCTATGACAAGTTTGCGGCAAAGGATGAACGGTGGGGGTATACTTTCTGTGCGGGTATTGCCTATGCCGAGCCGCTTGTGGAAGCCTTGAAACGG
This sequence comes from Thermodesulfobacteriota bacterium, assembly GCA_034189905.1. Lineage (GTDB taxonomy): Bacteria > Desulfobacterota > Desulfobacteria > Desulfobacterales > Desulfosudaceae > JAXHTY01. The sequence goes on along the minus strand of JAXHTY010000009.1, from coordinate 65,314 downwards.
TGCGGACGGGATCTGACCCGGGAGAAGCTGGTGAGCGAGCTTGAAAAGTTTGACAGCTTCCAGGGGTTAATGGCACCGATTAACTATGAACCCTTTGATCCGAAAGACCCCCTCTGCCGGGTGGGACAGGACCAGGTGTTCTTGCAGCAATGTACGGCTGACGGCGGGGCCAAGATACTGACCGAATGGATGAAAACGAAGTATTTGCCAAAAGGTGAGTAAGAACGGGGCGTGTTGTTCGTCCGACCATTTGTCGGAGGCCGGGTTGTAATCCCCGGCCTCCGATTATAATGAAACGGGAATTTGGACATTTGAAATTAGAAACCGGACATTGGCAGTATCCCTTTCTCCAGTTTCCAATTTCTTTTTCTGAGTCATATGATGGTCTCGTAAAAAGTCAAATTTGGAACGGCAAAGTAAAAAGTTCAAGTTCGAGGCGCGCAAATCTTGAGGAATGGAGCGTACTTAGCAGTACGTGACATGACGAAAGATGCAGCGCAACAAAGAAATTGGACTTTTTACGAAGCCGTCATATCATTCGGGAGCGCTTTAATCAGCGACTGCATCAAATATTAAATCATATGAGGTAACATGACCTTCTTCTCAGTGCAGGATCTTTCCATGACATTCGGCGGTCTCAAGGCTTTGGATAAGGTCCGGTTTGATGTGGAAAAAGGGGAGGTGTTTGCGGTAATCGGACCGAATGGGGCCGGTAAAACCACCCTGTTTAACTGCATTAACGGCATCTATCCGCCCACAGCCGGCGCAGTTGTATTTAAAGGCCGGAATATCATTGGGAAAAAACCCGACAAAGTTGCCAGAATGGGGATTGCGCGGACGTTCCAAAATATCGAACTGTTCGATAAGATGGACACCATGGAAAATATTATGCTTGGCCGGCATCTGTTTATGAAAACCGGTCTGTTCCGTGGGGGGATGATGTGGGGCCCCTGGTCCTTTGCCGGAAAAGAGGAAAAGGCGCATCGGCATAAGGTGGAGACCATTATCGATCTTCTCGAGCTCCAGTCTGTCCGGACCAAGTTTGTGGGTGCACTGCCGTATGGGGTGCGAAAGAAGATTGAGCTCGGCCGGGCGCTGGCCACAGAGCCCGAGCTGCTTCTGCTGGATGAGCCCTGTGCCGGAATGAATGCCGAAGAAAAACAGGATATGATTTTCTGGATCAAGGATATTCAGGATGAACTCGGGGTGACCATTCTATTGATTGAGCATGACATGTCCATGGTAATGGATATCTCCGACCGGATTCTGGCGCTGAACTTCGGCAGCATGATCACCGAAGGCAAGCCGGATGAGGTGCGGCAGCATCCTGAAGTGTTGAAGGCGTATCTGGGTGAGGAGGAAGAATCGTGAACCCACTCCTTGAAATCAAAAATATTGAAACGTACTATGATTTGATCTATGCGGTCCGGGGTGCCTCACTGGCTGTGGAAGAGGGGAGCATAACGGCAATACTGGGGAATAACGGGGCGGGTAAATCCACGATTTTAAAGACCGTTATGGGGCTGATTGAGGACCAGCCGGACAAAGGCACGATTTCGTTTAATGGCCAGCGCATCGACGGTAAAGACACTGAAGCCATTGTACGGATGGGCATATCCTTTGTACCCGAAGGCCGGGAGGTGTTCGAAGAGCTCACGGTCCGGGAAAATCTGATGATGGGGGCATATACCCGCAAGGAGAGCAAGTCGATCCGGACGGATATTGACAGGGTATACGGTTATTTCCCGGTGCTTTCAGAACGCGCCAGTCAGTGGGCGGGTACGCTTTCCGGTGGTGAGCAGCAGATGCTTGCCATTGGCAGAGCATTGATGAGCCGGCCCCGGCTGCTGTTTCTGGACGAGCCGTCCCTGGGACTGTCGCCGCTTCTGGTCAAAGAGATGTTTAAAATTATTCAATCGATCAATCAGGAGGGTGTCACCATCCTGCTGGTGGAGCAGAACGCCAAAAAGGCGCTGGAAATATCAGATCATGCGCTGATTCTGGAAAACGGCCGCTTTGTTCTCAAAGGCAGCTCCAGTGAGCTGATGGAGGACGAAAACGTTAAGGAATTCTACATGGGTGTCCGTTCCGAAGAGTCGGCCAAAGGATATCAACGCTGGAAAAGAAAAAAGGTGTGGCGATAGATGATGCAACAGCAGGCACAAGACAATGCCGGAGATATATCGGTAACCACGGTTCCCGAAATTTTCAGAGATACAGTGGCGAAAAAGGGTGCCCAGGTCGCCATGCGGTATAAGGATCTGGGGTTGTGGCATGACATTACCTGGGACCAGTATTTCGAGACCGCCAGGGCTATCGGCGCGGCACTTCTCGATATTGGGCTTGAAAAGGGCGACCGCGTCTCCATTATCGGAGATAATTGTCCGGAATGGGTGATGATCGATATGGGCATTCAGTATGCCGGCGGTGTGGCCGTGGGCATTTATACGACCAATGCCTGGGAAGAAGTTGAGTATGTGGTCAATCATTCCGATTCGGTCTTTTTTTTCGCGGAAAATGAGGAGCAATTGGATAAATGGCTGCACTTCAGGGAAAAGGCGCCCCAGTTGAAAAAGGTCGTTGTCTGGGATACAAAAGGCCTGCGGGATTTCAAGGACCCCATGGTAATGGTTTACGATGATCTGGTGGAAGCCGGGAGGGCCGTTGATAAATCGGCGCTGGAAGAACGGCGAACCACTATTACCCCGGCGGATCTGTCGGTTCTGATCTACACATCCGGCACCACCGGTCCGCCGAAAGGCGCCATGCTCACCCACGCCAATGTTACCTGGATGTCCAATGCCATTGAAGAACAAAACCGCATGCACCAGAAGGATGAAGTTTTGTCCTTTCTGCCGCTGTGTCACATTTTTGAACGACTTTTTTCCGTATTTGCCCATATCCGGCATGCCTATATTGTGAATTTTGTTGAGCGGCCGGATACGGTGATGGACAACATGACGGAGGTTTCGCCCACTGTCGGTTATGCCGTTCCCCGCATATGGGAGAAGTATTATTCGGCCATTCTTATCAAGATGTCCGATGCCACGTGGTTGAAGCGCCATGTCTTCCGGGTTGCCATGGGGATCGGTCTGAAACGGGCCACCCTGAAGATGAATTTTGAAAAAGTGCCATTATATCTCGATATGCTTTTTATTCTGGCCCATTTTGCGGTGTTTCGAAAACTCAAGGAACGTATGGGGTTTGAGCGTATCCGGGTGGCTTACTCCGGTGCGGCGCCTATCTCCCCGGAAGTCCTTCGTTCCTATCAGGCCATTGGTATACGACTGATTGAAGGCTACGGTCAGACCGAGGGGACAGGTGTGACCTGTACGTCCCAGCTCCACCGCACCAAGTTTGGCACCGTGGGCCAGCCTTTGAACGGCTGCGAGGTGAAGATCGCGGAAGATGGAGAGATACTGGTAAAGTCCCCGGGAGTATTTGCCGGTTATTTCAAGGATGAAAAAGCCACGGCCGAGACCCTGGTGGATGGCTGGCTTTTTTCCGGGGATGTGGGGGAGATCGACCAGGACGGTTTTTTGAAGATCACCGACCGGAAGAAGGACATCATTATCACGGCCGGCGGCAAAAACATTTCCCCGCAGTATATCGAGAACAAACTCAAGGCAAGCCTCTATATTAACGATGCCGTGATTGTGGGCGACCGGCGCAAATATCTCACCGCCCTGATCATGCTGGATGAAGACAATGTGGTCAAGTTTGCCCAGGATAACAAAGTGCAATTCTCCACCTACAGAGACCTGACCCAGAGCGATAAGGTCAAAAAACTGATCCAGCAGGAAGTGGATGCGGTGAACCAGGCCCTTGCCAGGGTGGAGAATGTGCGGAAGTTTACCATTATTCCCAAAAAGCTGTTTGAAGAAGACGGGGAAGTCACCCCCACCATGAAAGTCAAGCGGAAAAATGTATATAATGCGTTTGCTGATTTGATCGAAGCCATGTATTGATGGTCTCGTAAAAAGTCAAATTTGGAACGGCACAGTAAAAAGCCCCATCGCTGCGTGAAAAGTCTGGTCCTCCGGGCCGTGATTTTTTACTTCATCCTTTCAAATTGTTGCTAAAAGACGATCACTTATGGAGGTTGCTATGAAATGGCTCAAAACGGCCGGAGATAGGACCTGCCTTTCGCCGGGAGCGTTCCTCGGACTCTTGTTTCTGGCAGTAGTCTTGTGTTTGCCTGCTATCAGCGCAGCAGAAACAATATCTGATGGTTCGTCCAAAGCACCGGGCCGGGTTATGGCCGATCAGGCCACCAGAGATAATAAACTTTGGATTACGGCCGATCACTCAAAACACAAAAAACTGCAACAGGTGTTTGAAAACGGCCCGGACGTCACAAAGGCCTGCCTCTCCTGTCATAATGAAGCATCCCTCCAGTTTCATAAGACCATTCACTGGACCTGGATCGATCCGGCCACGCAGGACAGCCTGCATCTGGGCAAAGGCGCCATGACAGTCAACAATTTCTGTATCAGCATTCATTCCAATGAACCACGCTGCACTTCCTGTCATGCCGGTTATGGATGGAAAGATAAGAATTTTGATTTTTTAGATCCCAATCGCGTGGATTGCCTGGTGTGCCATGAACAGACCGGAACGTATAAGAAGTTTCCGGCCGGGGCCGGGCATGCGGTTTCCAAGCCCACCGTGTTCAAGGGCAACGGTAAGAGCTATTACCCGCCGGACTGGGATATTGTGGCCCAGAGCGTGAGCCGACCTTCGAGAAAAAACTGCGGGACCTGCCATTTTTACGGCGGGGGCGGCGATGGTGTGAAACACGGGGATCTGGATTCCTCGCTTGCAATGCCCGCCAAGCAGCTTGACGTCCACATGGGAACGGACGGTCAGAATTTTACCTGTACGCGATGTCATTCAACAACACTGCATAAGATTGCCGGACGGGTCTATACCACACCGGCGGCGGCGGAACGAAAGAGTCTTATTGAAGATGACCTGGCCAGTAAAATTACCTGCGAGTCCTGCCACAGCAGTCTGCCGCACAAAGCCGGGTCCAAGCCCAACGACCACACGGACAAGGTGGCATGCCAGGGTTGTCATATTCCCACCTATGCCCGGGTGAACCCCACAAAGGTCTGGTGGGACTGGTCAAAGGCCGGCCGAAAAAAGGACGGCAAACCCTATGCGGAAGAGGGGCCGCTGGGAAAACATGTGTATATGACCAAGAAGGGGGAGATGAGATGGGAGAAGAACGGCCAACCCGCTTACTTCTGGTATAACGGGTCAATTCGGCATCTTGCCCTGACAGACACCATCAATCCGGAAAACCCCGTATGGATCAATCAGCCTGTGGGCAGCCGGGAGGATAATATGTCCCGTATATTCCCCTTTAAAATCCATAAAGGCAGGCAACCCTATGACAAGATCGAAAAGCGATTTGTCGTGCCGCATCTGTTCCCGAGCGCGAAAGACGATTCGGATGCCTACTGGAAGGGATTTGAATGGGGGCCGGCCATCAAGGCCGGCATGGCTTATGCCGGACTTCCGTATTCCGGTGAATTCGACTTTGTGGAGACCCGCTATGTTTATCCCATTACCCACATGGTTGCGCCCAAGGAGAATGTGGTGGGATGCCGGGAATGCCACATCAGCGACGGTGGTCGTCTTGCCAACCTGGCGGGCTTTTATATGCCCGGCCGGGACGGATTTACGATACTGAATGTCATCGGATGGCTCGTGGTGTTCGGTTCGCTGGCAGTGGTGATGCTTCATGCTCTGGTAAGAATGATCGTGCATATAGGTGGAGGAAACAACAATGACTGAAAATAAAATCTATTTATATACCCGTTATGAGCGGTTCTGGCACTGGCTCCAGACCGTTCTGATCATTATCCTCATTATTACCGGATTGGAGGTCCACGGGGGTTTTCAATGGCTGGGTTTTGAACTGGCGGTCCGGGTGCATGATATTACGGGGATTACCTGGCTGATAGCATTTGCCTTTTTTGTATTCTGGATTTTTACCACCGGTGAATGGCGGCAGTATATCCCCACTTCCAAAAAGATGTTTCTGGTGGTGCGTTATTACCTTTACGGTATTTTCAGGGGCGAGTCCCATCCTGTTCCCAGACAGAAGGAGCAGAAGCACAACCCCTTGCAGCGGCTTGCCTATCTGTCCCTGGCGGCAGTCCTGTTGCCCATTCAAATGCTGAGCGGTTTTCTTTACTGGGATTACAATTCCTGGGAACAATGGGGCCTCTCGTTTCTTTCCCTGGATGTGATCGCCTTTATTCACATGGCCGGCGGGTTTGCCATTCTGTCGTTCATCATCGTACATGTATACATGACCACCACCGGCCACTCCCTGACCGCTCATGTCAAGGCCATGATCTCCGGCTGGGAAGACGTGGAGCATGGTGCAACGATCGAGGACTGGGAAAAGAAATCTGTTTAATCGTTTTTGTCAGAGACGTGATGACGGGCAGGTCGGCAGACTTGCCCGTTTTTTATGGGATTGAAATGAGCATGTGACGGGCAAGTAACGTGTCCTGCAAATATTGGTTGTCGGGATTTTCAAAGAAAGTCCTGAAAAGGCCCCGGCTTTCTTTATCGCGGACACCGGTGATGATGGTAAGGTCGGCTTTGCTGTAGATTGGGGGAAGGGTGGAGCGGTCGCATCGGGTGCCGCCGCCCATAGGGTCTTCGCATGCATATACGATATGGCGGATGCCGTGGATGAGAATAGCGCCGAAACACATCAGGCAGGGCTCCAGCGTACAATAGATCGTGAGACCAGCAGGATCAATCGGACGGTCGAGGCCTTGTGAAAGCTGGTTGAGGTGACGAAGCGCCATTATTTCCGCATGATCGGTTTCACTGCCGGTGTGGCTGGCTGATCCGTCTCTGGCACCCGATGCAATAACATTGACACCCGCCGCAATCACACATCCCACAGGGAATTCACCGCGACCCAGAGCGGCCTGTGCCTGTTTCAGGGCAATATCCATTAATGCGTTGTGATCCATAATTTTAATTTAGCCGGCCTTTATGGGATTGTCAATTCTGCCGCAGAAGAGAATCATCTTTTCGGGGGAACCCAATCCGGCCCCTTCGGGACCGGATTTTCACTTTTTCTATGCATTTCCATTTTTTTCCCGTATGGTTGAACGCAGGAGGAATGATCATGGAAAAGATAATTGATCTGCATGGCCATCCGGGCGATTATTTTTATCCCGGAGGGCCTCGGGTGATTGGACAAAAAGGGATAAAAACGCCGCTTCACTTTAACATTATCCGTTTGCCGGGTTTTTCCGAAACGATACGATCAAGTATGGCAAAACGGATGTTGTATGATAATGCCGCAGCGTTGTTTGAAACTGCAGTTATGAGATTTGTCCACAGCGTGGCTTCAATGGGTGGGGCTGTGTCAGTGCCCTTGGTCGTCATTGTTTTGACAAACAGCCGGTTTTCAGATTAAGCTGTATAGTAACACCTTTTGTTACAAATGCTGATACAGGGACCGGATAATATGAAAAAATACTGGATCGCAGCATTGTTGTCCGCCGGCGTGTTTGCCGTCCTGTTCTCCATCCGCACCGGCATGATGCCCGATTTTTTCGGCCAGAACCAGGACGTACAATCCGCCTTACCAGGGGGGCAGGCCCTGCCCACGCGGGACACCTGGATGGATATTCTGCAGAACGGCGAAAAGATCGGTTATACCCATACGGTTTTTTTTGAGCAGGGCGAGGGGTATGTGCTCAAAGAGACCGTTTTTATGCAGTTGAACGCCATGGATCTTCTCCATCGCGTACAAATGGAAACCACGGCCAGTCTTACGGCGGATCTTGCCATTGATACATTCCGGATTCAGATCGGTTCGGGGCGTTTCAAGTTTACTGCGACCGGTATGATTGAAGACAATGCGGTTGTGGTAAACACCGGGACCGGCGGAGAAACCCGGCAGGTCTCCATTCCGGTGAAGGAGCCTCCTTATCTGGCCGCCGGTGCCCTTTATGCCATCTGCAATACCGGTCTGGCACCCGGGGAGACCATGACTTTTTCCGTGTTTGACCCGTCTGTTATGGCCTCGGCACCGGCTCGAATCACAGTTATCGGCAAGGAAAAGCTTGCGGTTATGGATGTTCCCATGGATGTAACAAAAGTCCGTATGGAATTCAAGGGGGCTGAGCAGTTTGCATGGATCAGTGAAAACTGTGAAATATTGAAAGAAGCGGGAATTCTGGGATTGACCCTGGTAAAGACCCGCGAGCAGGATGCGCTGTCGGGCATCTCCGAAAAGGCACCGGATATTACAGATCTGGCTGCCATCCCATCCAACGTCCGCTTTGATAATCCCGAGCGTTTGAAAACGCTGAAAGTGGAGGTAACCGGTGTTGACGCTGATCCAGCACTTTTTGCCACTGAACGGCAAACTATTGCGGGACAGGTACTGACCATCAAAAAGGAGGAAATGCCGGCAAAAGCGGACGGGCAGGCCGCCTTACATTCTTCTTTTGCGCCTTATCTTGAGGCCGATGCATTCATTCAGGCAGATGATCCACAGATAATGGAAACGGCAACCCGTGTTGTATCTGGTCGGAAGACCGCGGTTGAAAAAGCACGGGCGTTGGTGGACTGGATTTATGCGAAGATTGACAAACGGGCGGTGGCCTCACTCCCCAATGCGATGGAAACCCTGGAAAACCGGGAGGGTGATTGCAATGAGCATGCGATGTTACTGGCGGCCATGGCCAGGGCGGTGGGTATTCCGGCAAGGGTGGAGGCAGGCGTTGTGTATCTGGATGGCTATTTTTATTACCATGCATGGAATACTCTTTATCTGGGGAAATGGATAACAGCAGATTCGGCGTTTGGTCAGATACCGGCGGATGTCACGCATATCCGGATGGCCGGCGGCAGCGGGGACGCACAGCTTGATTTGATGGGACTGATCGGCCGTGTCAATCTGAACGTCATTGAATATTCATTTGCGGACAGCGTGAACCGATGAAACCAGGGATTGCAATTATAATGTTCAGTGTGATGATGACATCCGTTGTGACGGCCATGCTTGCCTATGTTATGTGGCGTGTGGGAACGATGCCTTTTGTGGTGCGATGGGTTGAGCCACGGTTTTTGCTGATAACGGGTGTTATCCTGTGGGGCATTTTTGTTTTGGGAATGGTATACGGCCATCAGGGCAGGGGAATGCCTGCCCTGATTACCGAATATGCCGGCATGACTCTTCTGGGGGCGCTGCTGCTGTTGTTTGTTTCGTTTCTTGCGATGGATGTGATAACGGGATTTGGTTCATTGATGCCGCGATGGACCCCTCGGTTAAGGGAATTAGCGTTTATTGCGGGCAGTGTAATGGTGATTTTTGCGCTGGTACAGGGCTTCCGGGCGCCAATTGTCCGTTTTTTTGACGTAACAGCGGCCGACTTGCCAACGGATCTGGATGGAACACGGGTGGTTGTCATGTCGGACCTGCATGTGGGGACCCTTTTGAATGCAAAGTGGCTGGCCAACCGCATCGTGCAGGTACAGTCCCTGAATCCGGATATGGTGATTCTGGCCGGCGATATCCTTGAGGGCCATGACCATCGCGACCATGATGCGCTGTTATCGGCCTTCAAGCAGTTATCGCCCCCATTGGGGGTCTGGGCGGTGCTTGGCAATCATGAGTTCTACCGGGGCAAGGAAAAGGCCATGACGTTTCTCGAGGACGCCGGCATTACGGTATTGCGGGGGAAGTGGACACAGCCGGTGCCGGGTATCGTTGTGGCAGGCGTGGATGATCTTACTGTTAAATACGGTCGGGACGGCGTCACTCAAGCGGTCAGAAGGACGCTTGCGGGCAAACCCCCGGGCGCCATCATATTTGTCTCCCATACGCCATGGGGGTCCAGGGCGGCATCCGCCGCTGATGTGGATGTAATGGTATCCGGCCATACCCACGGCGGACAGATCTGGCCCTTCGGTTATCTGGTCAAGCAGAACTACCCGTTGCTTGGCGGCCGTTATGATGTCAACGGCATGACCGTGCTGGTGTGCCGGGGGACCGGCACCTGGGGCCCGCGCATGCGCCTCTGGAGGCCCGGCGAGATTTTACTTGTCACTTTGAAAGCAGGTACATAAAAGATTGGTCGTCTGTTTTTAAGCATTCCCCGGCCAAGTGTTCATCAGGAAATTCCGGCCGGCGATAACTCCCTGGTTGAAACCTTCAAGTATTTTTTCCGCATCCCGGGTGAGACGGCTGACCCGGAAGTCTTCCGGCGGATAAATGACCTGAATGCCGTTATGGTTATTTTCCAGTTCATCCAGAACCTTGTTGTAAACCTCAGGGTAATTTTCCAGCGCAGTAAGCAGATGTCTGTGCCGCGGTTCTTTATAATAGGCCTCATATATTTTTCTGGCCCAGAACGACAACTCGCCTTTCCGATATCCTTGCTGCCGCGTTGTTATCACGAGCGTCTCTTTTTCCTTAAATCCCTTTGCCAGCGTTTTTTTATAGGGGATGGGGTCCAGAACAGCCCCGTCCAGAAAAACCCAGTCCTTATAGTGGATAAAACCGCGATAAAGGAAGGGGATAGCGGCGGTCGCTTTCAGGGCCATGGGAATGTCTTCTTTTCGGGAGTTGAGATAAATGGTTTCGGGGGATGCATCGGCGGGGCAATGGGTGGCGGTAATCATTACCGGGCAGGAATGCCTGAGCCGTTTAAGGTCCAAGGGTTCTTTCCCGTTGATGATGGTGTCCACCATCCAGTCCAGGTCAAGAATGTGTTCTTCCGGTTTGAGTATTTTCCATTTCCGAATAAAGTGGCCGCTCAGTAACTGTGTGAAGAAGGCGTCTCTGGCCAGGTATATCTGGCCAGCGGCATAAGCTGTACCGATCAGGGCGCCCGCCGAAGTACCGGAAATCAGTTTCCAGGGGAAATACCCGCGGTCCCCAAAAGCCTGTAACACACCGGCGACAAAGATCCCCCTCATTCCCCCGCCTTCGAGCACCAGAGCTCTTTTTTTAGGGGATTTCAGTCTATGTGCAAACAGGTTTCGAAACAAACGGACCATATGGTTGACACTGACATTTTCAGAATTTGTTTCGTGTGCCGAATGTCAATTTCTTATTCCCAGTGGATGCAGGATGCAGGGCAATTTTTCATGGCCTCATCCACGTCATCCACCGGGTATTTGTCCAGGTCGGCCACTTCGATATACCCGGCGTCATTAAGCTGAAACACAACAGGACATACGTCTGTGCAGACCTCACACAGGATGCATTCGCTCAGTTCGATGACGGGGTGTTTCATTTTAACCTATTCTTTGATCAGTTTTCCAAGTCGCCGACCGAAATCCACGCACCGGGTCAGGCCGTCCCCTTCCGGCACGTATTGAATCTTCAAGCCGGGGTCGGGCATGGTAAAATTCATGGCTTCCAGTTCACTGCTGATGTGCTTCACAGACTCACCACTCCAGCCGTATGAGCCAAAAGCGGCGCCGATTTTATTCAGGGGCTTCAGGCCCTTCATATAGGTCAGAAAATCCATGACTGTGGGAAAGACGTTGTTGTTCAGAGTCGGTGACCCCACAATAACCGCTCTGGCATCCATGACCTCCGTCATGACGTCGCTGCGGTCGCAGTTGCGTAAATGCATGGGCTTGGCGTAAATCCCTTCCGCAGCCAGGCCTTCGGTGATCTTTTCAGCCATGATTTCCGTGCTGTGCCACATGGTATCATAAACCACGACCGCTTTTTTGCCTGCCTCGTGGTTGTTCCAGCGGGCATAAGCCGCGACGATTTTCCCCGGGTCTTTACGCCAGAGTATGCCGTGATCCGGGCAGATCATATCAAATTCAAGCCCCATTTCAGTAACGGTTTCGAGCAATTTTTTAATCCTGTCCGTATACAGAAGAAGGATGTTGGCAAAATATTTCTGCGCATGGGGCATAATGGCGTCCCCGATCTCATCATCGAATTTCTCGGGGCCGGCATAGTGCTGGCCGAATGCGTCACTGGAAAAAAGGATTTTATCTTCCTTTACATAGGTGAACATGCTGTCCGGCCAGTGGAGCATCCGCGTTTCCAGAAAGGTCAGGGTGCGTTTGCCGAGGCTGAGTTCCTCTCCGCTTGTCACGGCATGGTAGTTCCATTTCTGCGAAAAATGTCGCCGATGATTTTTTGCTCCCATTTTGGAAACATATAAAGGTTTGTCCTCACCCACCCGGTGCATCACCCTGGGGAGCCCGCCGGAATGGTCCATTTCGGTGTGGTTGCTGATCACATAGTCGATTTTTGACGGGTCGATGATTTCAGCGATATTATCCAAAAGCTGGTCGGTAAATTCTTTTTTTACCGTATCCACCAGCGCGATTTTTTCATCAATAATCAGAAACGCGTTGTAGGTAGTGCCGCGATGGGTCGAATACCCATGAAAGTCACGGATGTTCCAGTCCACTGCGCCCACGTTGTAAATGTTTTCTGCTACTTGAATTGCTGCCATTGTGACTTCCTCTTTTGTTCAGTGATTATGATATAGCCGTGCCCCTGCTGTTGAACGTCTGAATACAACAGGGGCACGACAAAACAAATGGTCCGGCTTTATTCTTCTTTGGAAAATTCGTCTTTGCTTGCGCCGCAGATCGGGCATTCCCAGTCATCCGGCAGGTCCTCAAACGCCGTGCCCGGATCGATGCCATTGTCCGGATCACCTTCTGCAGGATCATACACATAACCGCAAACATCACATACGTACTTATCCATCCTTTCCCTCCTTTTTGTTGTTTATTCAAAGGCGCGGCCGGGCTTGACCCCAAGCGCCTTCAGTATCAAGGAAGCAGGGCAGAACCCGGTAAACCCGGCCTGTATCAGGTTCGCGCCGACAAATGTTGTCAGCAACAGCCAGTAGCCGCTGAACAGCCAGGCCAGTAACAGGCTGATCAGTATCATTGTTCCCGCCATTATCAGTACGCCCTTGTCGATATTCATATACGCCTCCTATTGTTTATTTATTGATGGCAATCATTGCAACTGACCGGCCCGGCTTTTTTACCGGCCTTGGTCAGCTCCCGATGGCAGTCCAGGCATTGCTTCATTACCTGCATGCGCCGTAGATTGCCGCTTTCCTTTAATTGAACAATGCTGCCCGCTTCCTGGGGAAACAGGTTGTGACAGGCATTACAGTCGTCCAGCACGGTCTGGTGGGTTTGATGCGGAAACGCCACATCCCCTTTGGTGGCTGGAATGGTGATATTTGCTGCGCCCCTATTCTTTTCCGTTGCCGCCATTGCCACAACGGCCAGGACAATCCCTATCAATGCCGGAAAAATTGCTCTCTCCATCAAGATGGTACCTCCGTTTGCCTGCATGTCAGTCTCAATATATCATGAAATTTTCTGAAGAACATCATTTTATTGTCCTCTGCCTGGCTCAGTATTCCAGGTCTTCCGGTGTCACCTTTCCTTTAAACAGGTTGTAGGTCCATACCTGATAGGCAATGACTATGGGCACAAAAACGATCACCACGCCCAGCATAATTTTCAGGGTCAATGGGCTTGACGATGCATTATAGGCCGTAATACTTTGCGACGGCGCCAGGCTGGACGGAAACATATTGGGGTAAAGTCCGATAACCCCAAAGAAGGTGCACAAAACAATTGTGGCGGCAGATGAAAGCCATGCCGAAAACCATGATTGCTTCATGATGAAAAGGCGTACGGCAAACAGAGCCGCTACATCCAGCACCAGAATGAGAAACAGCGCCGGGCTGGCCAGGTAGTTGTCATACAGGGGCGTGATAAACCAGGTGGCAATGAGAAAGGTCACTGCCACGCATACGGTTATGATCCAGAGAAGGCCGGCCGTATCAGCGGCCCGCTTCTGCAGGTCCCCCTCAGTTTTAAAACACAGCCACAATGCGCCATGCTGGAGGAAGAGAAACAGAAACAGAGCGCCGCCCAGCAACCCGTAAGGATTAAGCAGCGAGAGCAGTGTGCCGTAATAGCCTTCACTGTCAAAGGGTAGTCCCTTGAAGATATTGGCAAAGGCCACGCCGAACAGCAGCGCCGGGGCAAAACTGCCGATAAAAATGCAGGTATCCCAGACTTTTTTCCAGGCCGGGTTGTCGATCTTTCCCCTGAACTCGAAAGACACCCCGCGGAGAATCAGGGCGAACAGGATCAGCATGAGCGCCGAGTATAAGGATGAGAACATGGTGGCATACAATATGGGAAATGCGGCAAACGTGACACCGCCCGCCGTAATAAGCCATACTTCATTGCCGTCCCATAAAGGGCCCAGAGTGTTGATCATGATGCGCCGGTCTTCGTCGCTTTTCCCAAGAAAGGGGTAGAGGGCGCCTACACCGAAGTCAAACCCGTCGGTCATGAAAAAAACCGCCCACAACAATCCCCACAGAAAAAACCATATTGATTGTAAGTCCATTAGCATCTCCTCGTCTGTTTACTAGCCGAAATAAGCCTGGCCTTCCGGTCAGGATTTTTATTCCTCGGGCCCGTTTTTGGCATGCTGCATCATCAGGTACGTGCCGGCGGCCCCCAGCAGGCCGTAAACCAAGATAAAGGCGATAAAAGATACCATGACCTGCCCCCCGGAGATGGTCGGAGATACGGCATCAGCGGTTTTCATGAGGCCGTATACGATCCAGGGCTGCCGGCCCACCTCCGCCACAATCCAGCCGAGTTCTACGGCAAGATACGGCAGGGGGACGGACAGCACCATCATCCATAAATACCATCGTTTTTCCAAAAGCCGGTTTCGATAAATAAAACCAAGGATGGTGGCCAGGCAGAAGTAAAATCCCAGCCCCACCATGATTTTAAAGGCGGAATAGGTAATCAGCACGGGTGGCCGCTCCGACCTGGGAAAGTCCCTGAGTCCTTTCACCTCGGCATCAAACTTGTGGAATGCCATCAGGCTCAGGCCCCCCGGAATTTTACCGATTTCAACGATGTTACGGGCATTTTTGTCGTCCGGCAGGGCAAACAGATACATGGGGGCGGGCCTGGATGTTTCCCAGTGGGCATCCAGTGCCGCCAGTTTGGCCGGTTGCGTATGGGCCAGGTCAGCCCCGTGCATATGGCCTTCCACCACCTCAAAAAGGGAGAACACAAGGCCGACGGCCAGGGCGATCTTGAAAGACCGGGTAAAGAATTCCACATGCTGCTTTTTCAAAAGGTGGTAGGCACTGATGCCCATCACGAGAAACGCGCTCAGAATGTAAGCCGCACTGACGGTGTGCAGAAATTCCAGAATAGCGAATGGCTGGGTCACCACAGCAAAAAAATTGGTGAGTTCGGCCCGGCCGTTGCGAATGGTGTATCCCACGGGGTGCTGCATCCACGCGTTTGCAATGAGGATCCACACGGCAGAGAGGGTGCTGGCAACAGCCACCAGCCACATGACGGTAGCATGGGCCTTCTTGGACAGTTTGTTCCAGCCGAATATCCAGACACCGAGAAGTGTGGATTCGAGAAAAAATGCCACCGTGGCTTCGATGGCCAGAATTGATCCGAAAATATCCCCCACATACGCGGAATATCGCGACCAGTTGGTGCCGAATTGAAATTCCAGCGTTATGCCGGTTACCACGCCCAGGGCAAAGTTGATAAGAAATATCTTGCCCCAGAATTTGGTCATTTTCAGGTAGGTCTCATCGCCGGTGCGTACATATTTTGTTTCCATGTACGCCACCAGGATGGACAAACCGAGTGTCAGCGGCACAAAGAGAAAATGAAACATGGTTGCCGCTGCAAACTGCAGCCTTGATAAGATGATAGGGTCCATGTATTGTTTTCC
The DNA here is from genome assembly GCA_034189905.1 of Thermodesulfobacteriota bacterium. GTDB lineage: Bacteria > Desulfobacterota > Desulfobacteria > Desulfobacterales > Desulfosudaceae > JAXHTY01. The sequence goes on along the minus strand of JAXHTY010000009.1, from coordinate 49,518 downwards.
TATTTTTAAGTTATCTTGGCAGCTACTTGTTTTCCGTAATCCTGTGCCATTTTGATGCCGCCGCCAAGCTCGCTTGATTTGAGCATGAGCGGCCCGTCCGTCATATCCATGTTGAAAATATGGGTCATGGTTTCAAATATACGCTCAGGTGCTTCGCCGCTCCAGCCGAATGCACCAAAAGCGCCGCCGGTTTTACCCGCCAGGTCGGCTTTTTCGGCCAGAAACAGAAAAGTTTTCATGCTGTTTGTCATGTCACCGTGATATGTGGGAGACCCGAATATATAGGCATCATACCCGGCCAGGTCCGATTCTTTTTTAATGTCGTTTGCATTGGCCAGGGTCACGTCCACGGCGGCCAAACGGAGCCCTTCGGCAATCAGGTCGGCGATTTTCCGGGTCTCTTCTTTTCTGGTTGAATACACAATAAGCGCTTTTGCCATGGTCTCTGCCTCGCTTTATAAAGGCCGCGGGGAAAGGTTGTTTCCCCGCGGCAGATAAGGTGAATATTCAGACTAGGCTTTCCAATGCCCGTGGAGATTACAATATTCCCGGGCGGTGATGCTGTCAGCGTCGATCTTGAACGTCGCCTCGGGGGCATCGCCGGGTTTAAGGAATTTGGTGTATACCTTTTCTCCGGCAATGATTTCAATCCATTGAATGTAGTGTTTCTCCTCCATGGGATGGGCAACATCGCCGACCTTAACCTTGAATCCGTCGGCGGTCTTTTCAATAACCGGCACATGCTTTTCTTTTGCCGCATCCACCGTGTTTTCATCCATCAGTTTCATGGGTTGATCACAACAGACCAGCGTACCGTCACTGCCGTACATGACTTCAACAATGTTGCCGCATAATTCACATTTGTAGACTTGCAGTCGTTCTGCCATTGGTGTTCCCTCCTTTTATTGACTAATAGTTTTCGCCTAATAACTCAAAGTGCGCCTGCGGATGGGCACAGGCAGGGCACATTTCCGGTGCCGCTTCGCCTTCATGGAGATAGCCGCAGTTACGGCATCGCCAGGTCTGTTTCTGGTCGCGTTTGAATACACGCCCGGCCTCGATATTGGCTGCAAGGTCATTGTACCGTTTTTCATGCTGCTTTTCCGCAACCGAGATTTTCTCAAACACAATGGCGATATCCTCAAACCCCTCCTCTCGGGCTACTTTGGCAAAACCCGGATACATGGTGGTTTGTTCATAATTTTCTCCGGCTGCAGCTGCCTTGAGATTCTCCAGTGTGGTGCCGATCACGCCGGCGGGGAAGCTGCCCGTGATCTCCACTTCACCACCTTCAAGGAACTTGAAGAACCGTTTGGCATGTTCCTTCTCCTGGTTGGCGGTTTCTTCAAAAATGTCCGCGATTTGTACATATCCGTCTTTTCTTGCCTGGCCGGCAAAGTAGGTGTAACGATTTCTTGCCTGGGATTCGCCCGCGAACGCGGTTAAAAGATTTTTTTCCGTCTGGGTGCCTTTGATTCTTCCCATTCATTACCTCCTTGGTAGTAATTGTTGTTGTGTTATGTTTGAACTTTTTACGGAGCCGTCAGGCATTAACGCCACCATCCTTTCTTTATATGCGCCAGTTTCTCCTTTTCCGCCAGCTCCTGAATCTTGAAAGCCGTATCCAGCAGAATACCATACAGGATGGCGCAGCTGTCATCCTCCCGCTCTTCATATCCCTTGGTTGCGAGCATGATCATCTGTTCTGCGAGCTTGAGGGTGTCAACAAGATTCTGGTCACATGCCTTCAAAACAATTTCTCCATCCTGACGTTTTTCAAAAACATTTCAAAATTTGTGCCATGTTGACATGTTTTGTGGGGCTTGCAAAAAAACAGATTAATATCAATATAATATACGCTACGACCAGACATTGTCGTTGTGTCAGTGGTGTGCCTGAACGGCAAACCATTGAGACAGAGGTGGGGCGGGCGGGGATCAAAGAGGGGGCATTATTTTAACTAATTGTTTATATGAATAATAATAAGACACTGGTGTCTCATAAATAATTCTCAGACATCTTTGTATCAACGCAAGTGGCGGTGACGAAGGTTGCTACATTTTTTCAAACGCTTTCTTGCTGGCACCGCATACCGGGCATTTCCAGTCCTCGGGAAGGGCTTCAAACCGGGTGCCTTTGGCGATTTTGCCCTTGCGGTCACCTTTATCCGAATTATAGATATAGCCGCAGTTGACAGTCTGGCATCTGTACATATCCGGGTATTGATTCATCTTGTCAGCCTCCTTGAAAAAGATCGTTAATGGGGGGTGAATTGCTGTACGAGCCAGGCCTGAATATCCTTGCCCGTTTTCTTACCCGTTTCCCGGGCAAACACGTCCATTGGTAATTCGGCGCGGGCCATACTCTTATGGCCACCGGCACTGCCTATCTGGTCAAAGATTTTTTTTGCAGTTTTTCCGGCATCCCTGCTTACCCCGTCGTTGCGAAGGACGACAATCAGTTTCTTGTCGTAAATACCCGACACAATGCTCCATTTCATGGAATGGATCCGCATAAAAAAATCCGCGATGATCACGCATATATCCGGATTTTCCACATATCCGATATGGGCGATGATTTTATTCTTTCTGATGGTTTTCCGGGTCAGGGCCCGGGATATGTATTTCAGAAATTCCGGTTTCAGTTCAGCCTGTTCAATGCGACGGGCAAGATGGGTGTTGGTGTACTGATAAATAAACTGAAACGCCCGCACGTCTTCCACCAGGGCGTTTCGTTCAAAGTCGCTGGTGTCTGTTTTAATGCCCAGATAAAGGGCTGTTGCCAGTTTGTAGGAAGGTTCTATGCTGGCGGCTTTCAGGTATTCGATCATGATGGTTGACGTGGCGCCATATTCGGGCCGGATATCCCTGAATGCCTTTGGACTGAGATTGCTGTTGCCACCATCCGGATGATGGTCAATGACCGCGTCAAAGGTAAAATTGCCAAAAATCTCGTTGTGAGACGGCTGGGAGTCCAGAATGACAAACCGGGAAAACCGTTTCGGCTTGATACGGTCCACATGGACCAGCCCGGCGTTCAGCAGGTTGACCATGGCAATGTTGTCGGGACGTTCAATAACGTTGATATGGGAGAGGGTAACGCGGTCTACATGTTGCTGCAAAAGCTGTTTTACCGCCATGGCACTGGCAATGGCATCCGGGTCTGCATTGATCAGAACAAGGACGGCATCATCTTCTTTAAAGCGGTCATAAAAAGACTTTATTTTTTTGGCAACAGATGGCGTCATGGATGGGGTGTGTTTTTAAAAGATGGCGTTAAAAAATATTGTCTGGTAACATTATCTTTACTATAACGATTCAGTGGCGCCTTTTCAATGATTTTATCGTCCGGATTAATAACCATAATAAACTCAAAGAGGTGAACTGGAGCGACCCATGCAAAGAAAAATTCTGATCGCAGTTGATGCGTCCATTCATTCAAGAAATGCTCTGGATTATGCCCTGCAGGTCAACGCGCAGTTGATCCGTGTCGATTTTGTTCTGGTTAACATTCAGCCGATTATTTCACAATACCTGCTCGCGGAGGCACTGAAACGACCTAAAGCAAAAGCTGAGCTGGATAAGGTCTATGAGGAAAACAGGCTGGCATCGGAGCAGCTTCTGGAAGATTTGAGAAAAAGAATGATCGACAAAGGGATTGATCCGCCCTGTGTTGAAATTAAGACTCAGCCCCGTTCAGATGGCATTGCCGCTGATATCGTGAATTGCGCAGAGGCCGGCGCCTATGATGCTATTCTTGTGGGCAGACGGGGGGTCAGTGGTCTGCAGGAATTGTTTATGGGCAGTGTTACATCCAACCTGCTGGCCGGTTCAAAGGTTATTCCCGTGTGGATTGTGGATGGTGTGGTAAAATCATCCCGAATCCTTATTGCCGTGGATGGCTCCCCGATATCTCTGAGGGCGGTGGATCATGTGGCCTTTATGCTTTCTGAAAACCGGCAGGTAACCCTTGAGTTTCTGAATATTCAGCCCCGGGTCGGGGAGATCTGTGAAATTGATCCTCAGCCCGGTGCAACTGGCCAACTGGAGCAGGCATTGATGACATCCAATGAAAAATGTATTGCCGATTTTTCGGCTGTGGCAACCGGGATTTTAAAAAAGGCCGGTTTTGATGATACGCAGATCGTTTTCAGGTCTGAAAAGAAAAAAATACTTACCGGCAAGGCGATTGTTGAAATTCTAAAGAAAGAAGATTTTGGTACAGTGGTGATCGGGAAAAGTGGTGCTGGCAGAAATTCACATTTCGGCAGTGTTGCCGGCCATGTTATTCAAAAGGCTGCAGACAGGGCCATATGGATTGTGCCTTGATGTGGGCTGACGATTGCAAGGCAGGGGATCATGATCAAAAGATTTGAAAAAGGCATTATTGTCACGCTCATTGCCCTTATGGTGCTGGTGGTGTTTATCACCACCATTGAGCTTGTGGTGCTGATTATTAAAGATATATGGGATCCGCCGCGATACTGGCTGGGCATTGATCAATTGTTTGATGTGTTCGGTTTTTTTCTAGTTTTGCTCATCGGGCTGGAACTTCTTGAAACCATCAAGGCATATTTGTCGGAAAATGTGGTGCATTCGGAGATTGTTCTCGAGGTGGCCCTGATCGCTATTGCCCGGAAGGTGATTATCCTGAATGTCAAGGAATACGAACCCATGACCATGATCGGGATTGCATCGCTGATTCTGGCCATTGCCGTGGCCTTTTTGTTCATCAAACGGTGCCGGATCAGCCTGATGGGCATGAAGCAGACATGTGACGGCGCAGATGTCAAACTGTTTGATGATTGATCCGGGTTACGCGAGTTCATTGGTCCGGTGGCAGGCCACCAGATGGGTATGGCCTGGCTGATCCGCGTAGTCTTTGAGTGCCGGTTCCCGGGTGGTGCATTTGTCGACCCGATAAGGGCACCGGGTGTGAAACCGGCAGCCCGTGGGCGGGTCGGCCGGAGAAGGCACATCGCCCTGAAGAATTTGTCGCTTGGAAGGGGCCGTGGGGTCGGGAACGGGAATAGCCGAAATGAGGGCTTTTGTGTAAGGGTGGAGGGGCGTTTCGTAAATGGTGTCCGCATCCGTGGTTTCCACTATTTTTCCCAGATACATGACCGCGATACGATCGGATATATGCTTGACCACGGCCAGATCGTGGGCGATGAAGAGATAGGTGAAGCCGGATTCCCGTTGAAGGTCCATCAAAAGGTTGAGGATCTGGGACTGAATGGAGACATCCAGGGCGGAGACCGGCTCATCGCAGATGATCATACGGGGGTTTAATGCCATGGCCCGGGCAACGCCCACCCGCTGACGCTGGCCGCCGCTGAATTCATGAGGATACCGGTCGGCCGCTGTCCTGGAGAGGCCTACCCGGTCCAACAGTTCCCGCACGCGTTCGCGTCGTTCTGCGGTGTTGCCCATCTTGTGGATTTTAAACGGCTCTTCCAGAATATGGCCGACCGTGTGCCGGGGATTCAGGGATTCAAAAGGATCCTGAAACACCACCTGGATATGTTTCCGCAAGTGCCTTAGCGTCCTGCGGTTAATGGTCGCCATGTCGGTGTCGTCAAACAGGATGCGGCCTTCGGTTGGCTTATGGAGCCTCATGATGCATTGGCCCACGGTTGTTTTGCCGCAACCGGATTCCCCCACCAGTCCCAGCGTTTCCCCCTGCCGAATGGCAAAAGAGAGCCCGTCCACCGCCAGCACCCGACCCACCTGCCGGTAAAAGACGCCACCGTAGATGGGAAAATGCTTTTTCAGGTTTTCAACCCTGAGCAGGTATCGGTTTTCTTTCATTACTGTGCCTGTTTGACGGGAAAGTGACAGCTTGTCATGTGTTCTTTCCCCACCGGTTCCAGGAGGGGATCCTTATCACTGCAGATATCCTGCATCCGGCCGCACCGGTTCTGAAACCGGCACCCCGGCGGAAATTCGCCCAGCGCGGGAACCATGCCGGGAATAATGGAAAGCCGGCTTTTTCGCCGGTTTTCCAGCCGGGGAATGGAATCCAGCAAGCCACGGGTGTAGGGATGGGCCGGTCGTTGAAACAATGTGCGGACGTCCGCGGTTTCCACAATTTTGCCGGCATACATCACACAGACCCGTTCGCAGGTTTCGGCAATAACGCCCAGGTCGTGAGTGATGAAAATCACCGCCATACCGGTTTCTGACTGGGCGTTTTTGATCAGGTCCAGGATCTGGGCCTGAATAGTGACATCAAGCGCGGTGGTAGGCTCGTCGGCAATCAGCAGATCGGGGCTGCATGCCAGGGCCATGGCGATCATGACCCGCTGGCGCATGCCCCCTGAAATCTGATGGGGATACTCTTTCATGCGCCGCCGGGGATCGGGAATTCCCACCTTGCGCAACATCTCCTCGGCCTGCTCGGCGCTCTCCTTTCGGCCGGCACCGGCAGGCAGGGTCTGAGGATGAAGATGGAAAATTTCACAGACCTGCTTTCCGATGGTATGTACGGGATTCAAAGCGGTCATGGGTTCCTGGAAGATCATGGCAATCCGCCGGCCCCGGATTGTGTGCATGGCATCCGGGGCAAGGGCCGTAATGTCGATGCCGTCAAATTGAATCCGTCCCGCTTCTATCCGGCCGGAGGGTTTGGGCAGAAGCCGCATGATGGAAAGGGCGGTGACACTCTTGCCGCACCCGGACTCACCCACCAGGCCCAGGGTTTCCCCGCGGTTTACCGTAACGGACACATCCTCCACCGCCCGAAGCCGCCCCGCCTCGGTGGCAAAGGATACGGCAAGGTTTTCCATATGTAGTAGCGGCACTTGTTGCAAAGGTGGTTCCTGCCTTCTAATCAATTAAAGTAGCGAAAGACTGGTAATTGGAAATCAGAAATTGGATATTGGTGCGCTGATTCCTAATTCCCAGTTTCGAATTTTAAATTTTACTGATTCTCTGCCTTCCGTCTTGAAAAAAGAAGCGTTTATCCATTACTTAAAGTAAGTCCTGTCAATCACTGTCACCGGTTTGAACGCCACATCGTTCTTCATTGCGTTGCGGGTTTCATCGTACATGGCCTTGTCAAACCAGAAGAGTCCGCCGGTGGCGCTGTCAAAAGGCTCGAAGAGATCGTTGGTATGCCGGGTGCCCGGCGGATCTGGCAGTTGCCACCACCGCCAGCAGGCCTGGCGCACATACGGCACCATAAAGGTCGGCACAAAGCAGCCGATTTCATGGATTTTGGCCTGGATCTGCTGTGAGAGCCTCTTGCGTTCGTCTTCATCCAGGCTGTTTCTGTAGGCCTCGATCAGTTGATCCATTTCCGGGTCGTCGGTATTGGTGATGTTATTGGTCTGGGGCTTGTGGGCGTTTTCCGAGTGAAAGTGTTCCCAGTACTGGGGCCGCAAAGAAGTGCTCCACCCCATCCAGGCCACATCGTGCTTTTTTTCCAGAATCTGCTTGAAGGTGGCGGAGGCATCCATTTTGCGGAGATTCAGCTCAATCCCCGCCTTCCGGGCTTCTTCTTTTAATACCACCAGCCGGGGGGTGTGGCCGTCAAATCCGTAGGTGACATCAACGGAAAAACGCATGCCGTCTTTCTGCCAGATGCCGTCCGGCCCCCGCTCCCACCCGGCTCCGGTCATATAAGTGTTTACCTTGTTCAGATCGAACCGTCTGGCCCGAATGGATTCGTTGGTATAGTCCCCGTATCCCATAAATCCCTGCTCCAGGCGGAAGTAATCCCCGCGCAGCACCGTGTCGATGACCTTCCGGACGTTCATGGCATGGGCGAAGGCATATCGCACCCGCTTGTCTTTAAAAATCGGTTTGTCCTGGTTGAGCCACATGCCGCTGGCCGACTGCTGGGTGTCATTGAAAAACCACAGCTTTTTCACATATCCCTTTTCCACCACCGGTGTTTTTGTCTTTACATGCCAGTACTCGGGAATATTTACGGGAAAGACATCCATTCGATCCTTTTTAAAGTATTCCCACTGCATGTTGAAATCCCGGACCAGTATGAACGTCACCGTATCCACATTGAAGCGGTTTTTAAAATAGCGCAGGTCTTTCGACCACCACTCTTTTTTCCGGCTGAATTTGATGTATTTGCCTTTTTTAAAATCGGTTATTTTATAAGGACCGGTGTTGGGAGCGATTTTCCAGTTGAATGTCTGGACAAAATCGTCGTTGAGTTCGCCATAGAAATGGCTGGGGACAGGGCGCAGGGCAAGCTTCAGATGCAGGTCGGGCTGGGCCTTGGTGGAGACCACCGCCAGTGTGTGGTCGTTATAAACAATAACCTTATCGATCTCTTTTGTGTAGTAATCGTTGTACCATGGGGCCACGATCGATTTTGACCGCATGAATTCCAGGGTATAGGCAAAATCGTGGGCCGTGACCGGGGTGCCGTCAGACCAGCGTGCCTTTGGGTTCAGCTTGAAGTACATGGTCTTGTTGTCTTTGCCAAACGCCCAGTGAGTGGCGAGTTCGGGAATAATATGTTCCGTGTTGGGGTGGACGGATATCAGCCCCATCTGATTCCCCAAGATGGCGCTGCGGAAGCTGCCGTTGGAATCGGGTCCCACCACCCGGAAGGTCATGGGATAACTGATGATAGACAGACGAAGATCCCCCCCTTTAACCGCATCGGGGGAGGCATACAGCGGGTCATCGTTGTTGGTCAGCCATTTAAGATCCGCCGGCGGGCCGGACTCGGCATAAGGGGCTTTGTAACGAGGATACATCGCTGTTGCCGCCGGGATTTCAGCGGTTTTTTCTCCCTGTTCCCCTGTATCACCCTTGTCTGATGAGCAGCCGGCAAGAATAAGTGTCAGCACAAGCAGCCATGTCAATAATAATGGTGTCTGTTTTTTCATCAAATGCGTCCTTGGTTTTTAGTTGGTTTTTTCGAAATCGCTATCGAAATCGGTTTTTTCAAATTCAGAGACGCGGTGTCTGCTTTTTATGGTTTTCGATTTCGATTATATCATTCATACACCGTATGCATCTTCGGGTCAAAGGCTTCCCGAACGGCCTCGCCGGTAAATGTCACCATGGCCAGGGTCCATATCATGGCAATCACAACGGAACCGGCAATCCACCAGGCCTGCATGTTGGCCCATCCCTGCTGCAATAATTCGCCCCAACTGGGGGTGGGCGGCGCCAGACCGAACCCCAGGTAATCCAGGGATGTGAGGGCGATGATGCCTTCGGCCACGGAAAACGGGGCAAATGTTACAATAATGGATACCGTGTTGGGCAGTATATGGGAAAAAATGATACGGCTGTCTGAGGCCCCCAAAGAACGGGCCGCCAGGGTATAATCGCGCTCTTTTTCTTTGTATGTAACCGTTCGCATGATCCATGTGAGAGAGATCCAGCCGAAAAAGACCATGATTCCCAGGAGCATGGTGAAATTGGGCACCATGATGGACGATACAATAATAATGACATAGAGCAGCGGAATGTTGTGCCAGACCTCAATGACGCGCTGAAGGAACAGATCGAATTTACCGCCCCAGTATCCCATGGCACTGCCGATGGCCACGCCGATAACATAATTTACTGTCAGCAGAGCAAGGGAAAAAAATACGGCAATACGGAATCCGTATACCAGGCGGGCCAGTACGTCCCGTCCCGCAGTATCTGTTCCCAGAAAATGCCTGTCCGTTAAAGACGGTTTTGTAGGCGGATAACCATCCTGGCTGAAATCGTTTTCATAAGGGTTGTAGGGCACCGGCGGCATGAGAATCCAGTTGCCGGCGGTGTGTTGCCGAATGCGTTTTGCCAGATCCCGGTAGTCGGTCTCATGGCGATAGTCAAATCCGAAGGTGGTGCCGGGGATAATATCCCCGTAAGTGGGTAAATAGAGATGACCGTTGTAATAGACGGCAATGGCCCGGTTGTTGATGAGCAGTTCGGCCGCAAGGGACAGCAGAATCAGGCAGCAGAATATCACCAGGGACCAGTATCCCCGGCGGACAGACCGGAACCGTTTTATTTTTTTCGCTGTCAGGGGGCTTATCGCTATCATAGTTGTTTCAATTCGTATTAACAGGTAAGATGGCTTCGTAAAAAATCCAAGATCAAGACGTCGAAAACCCCGAGAAACGCAGATATTGGGCTTTTTACGAAGCCATCCATCATTTGAATCTCACTCTCGGGTCCACCAGTGCCACACAGATATCCGACAGAATATTCCCGATCATAAACAACAGCGACGCGATCACCAGGATGCCCATGACTACGGGGTAATCCCGTTCCACAATGGATTCGTATCCCAGCAGACCCATACCGTTGATGTTAAAGACCTTTTCGATCAAAAAGGAGCCCGTCAGAATAATCGAAATATTATTGCCAAAGCTGGTGGCAATAGGGATGAGGCTGTTTCGCAGGGCATGGTTAAAAACAGCCTTTTTAAACGAAAGTCCCTTAGCAATGGCCGTACGAACATAATCCGCGGAAAGATTATCCATGAGGGTGTTTTTCATCAAAAAGGTCATCACGGCAAACGCGCCGGTTACATAAGCAATCAGGGGCAGGATCGTATGCCTTGCAATGTCTGCGGCTTTCCCGGTAAGTGACATGTCGGCAAATTCGTAACTGGTGAGACCACCCAGAGGCAGCAGTTCCCAATGAGACGAGAATAGCAGCAATAACAGAATGCCGAGCACCCAGCCGGGAATGGCATACCCGGTGAAGACCGCAATGGAAGTTATGTTGTCAAATCCGCTCTTATGCCGGATGCCTTTGGCAATGCCCAGAGGGATGCATACACCATAGATCAGGAGCATGGAAAGCATGCCAAAGTAAAGGGAAATGGGGATGCGTTCCCTGATCATCTGCCAGACCGGATCGTAGTAGCGGGTAGAGGTGCCCAGGTCGCCGGACAGCAGGTTCCCGAGCCAGTGCACGTAACTCACAAGAACGGGCTTGTCAAAGCCGTAGTATTGTTCCAGATACGCTATCTGCTCTTCCGAAAGGGGCTGGTTGCCCTCCCGCCGATCGGACGGCCCGCCGCTCATGTTCTGCATACGGAAGGATTCGGAAATCATGCGTTCCACAGGCCCGCCCGGTACGAACCGGGTAATGCAGAACACAAGAATGGTGACACCCAGAAACGTCGGAATCATCAGCAGAATGCGTCTTATGAAATATGCCTTCATGCAGAAGCCTTTGGTAGCGGTTTATTCATTATTTTTACCGTACTTACCGGTTTCATACAAGAGACAAAATTGAAGGCTTCTAAAAAGGCCTTAACCCGGTATTTTTGCACCACGCAACGGGTTGTTGCGGCCGTAAAAACTGTTGCGTGCCTTTGTCCCCCGTTGTCGTTATCGGAGTTGTAATCGGCTGCCGTGTGATCCCGATTTGGACAACCCCCTTCCAGGGGTAATCCAAAGCCTGATCCGCTGGGAGAGGATACCAGGCGCATATTTCATGAAATTTTTTGATGATTGATTTATTCCTACCATTCATGCTGCGCCTCGCATATGCGACGAACTCGACTCGTGAAATATGCGGGCTGAATCACAACCATGGAGATTACGGGTAGAAAGGCAGGGCAAAGGGAAGGGACAGGGATGCAAGGAAACAAATGCGTTTCAGGAGATAGAAGGCATCATTGAAGTGGCGGGCAAAAGGGGCGGAATAATCCGATAAAAGCGCAGGTTGCAGGTATGAGGAAGGGGGGAAACCTCCATGTCTCCGCCACTTCGTCATCATGTCAGGTTCTCAGAACGCGACTGTTATTGACTGCTGTTAAGGATAATACATGTAGAGTCGGTGAATGGTCTGCGCATGCCACCGACCACGGCCGGAAAACGTGGGGACGTTGTTTTTATCCAGGTATTCCGCCACTTCTTCATAGGTCATGTTTTCATCGCGCAGTTTTTTGATCATATCCAGAATTTTCTGTTTTCGTTCATCAATGTTGCGACGACGGCTCTGCTTTCTGAAACCCGTGGCATACCGGAAGTATTCCGGAATATTACCCTCGATTTTTTCAAGCAGTTCCACCTTTTTCTCGTGGGCCGCAACCATGCGCTCCTGGTTGTCCGCAACTTTTTCCAGAAACTGCTTAATTGCCGGTGCCAGCTCTTCCAGCAGGACTTTAACGGCATCAGATCCGTCTTTCTGATTGCTGTTTTTGCCCTTACTGTCATTGCGGGTGTTTTTGTGTTTCTGGGGGTATTGCTTTTGTTGCTGATACCCCTGGTTACTGCGAAGATTTTTTAAAAAATCGTTCATAATGCTACCTCCTTAGTGGTCGAATAGATATTCGTTGAGCTGGGAAAGATCGGTTAATACAATGTCCGGCACCAGGCCCTTGCATCGCTCATCCTCCTTCCGCAGGCGTAACGATCTGGCATCCCCGGCAAAGAGAGCGGTCTGGAATTCGCATGTATGGGCCGGGTAAATATCGTTTAACATGTCATTGCCGATGTAAAGCGCGGCACTGGCATGGATCCCTTTTTCCAAAAGTGCAGTTTTCGCCAGTTCAAACAAATACAGTGACGGTTTGGCATAACCGTACTGATATGAATAAAAAATCAAATCCGGGTCCGCCCAGGCATCTTCCGGTGCGCTTCCCAGAAATTGCGTAAAGAGTTCCCTGGTGTAAAACTGGGCGTTGGAAATGATTCCCGCCCGAAGCGATGACGCTTCAATGCGGGCAAGTGTTGCTTCAAGGTTCGGCATGGGACTGACCGGGTTGACCAAATGCTCAAAGTAAAGGGCCACCTCCCTGGCTTTTACGTTATCTGTCGTATTCAGAACCTGCTGCCAGATTTTGTCTGTCTCTACTTCGGGGCAGTCAATGCCACTGGCTTTCATTCGGCTGTGCGTAGCGTTAATGGTATTGAAAAAATTATCCAGAAGTTCATTGGGTGACTGGTTGACGGCAAATTTATCCATCAACTGCCCGACAACCGGATCGGTCTGCCACCGGGCTTTTACCGTGCTGATATCGCCGGAAGCGCTGATAAAAAGGGTGCCATAGATGTCGAACAATACGGCCTTGACGGGATTTTTCAGGCTGCCGCCGGGTTCCATACCGGTTTCAAGGGGTGTCAATTCGTTGTTACCGGTGAAATCAGTCATCAACCGCTTCCTCTGTATATTGACCCCATTTGAGGAGGCTGAAATTGGAAGGGGTCAAAAAACGCTCAAACAACCGGGTTTTATCAATGTGCTGATGAACCGGGGTCTGCGTTACAGTCTGGTAGGTCTTTGTCAGCCGGTTCGCCAATGCCGACTGGTTGAACCGGACAAGAACCGCCTGGTTATTCTGATCGATGACCCTTTGTGCATCTCTTTGGTTGCGATGAACCAGAAAAGGATTTTGTGCCACCAGCGCCGATTTATCTTCCGGTGAATTGAGCAGCCGTTGCATAACCCGTTTTTGAAGGGATTCATCAAGGAATCCAAAGTCAATCGTATCGGCCTCGGCCATTGCCTCAAAAGGGGCAATAAATTTCCTGCCGGATGATGATTCTGCGGAATGCGCCGGTGATATTCCAAAAGCGCTTCGACTGCGCATTGCCGCCTGTCGCAGCTTGTGTCTGAGATCTCTTTTGTCAAACCAGGCAATGGGAACATCAATTGTGTCATAAAGGTGTGACAGGTCGATCCCGGCATTTTCAAAATCGGCACAGATTTCAGGGATGCGTCTGCCGCAAAGCGGTTTCCCGGCAGTCCATGGTTCCAGAAAGGAAAAGCCGAAGCCTTCGGTGATGCTGGTGGTGATCATAGCTTCGGCATTCGCCACAAGATTCAGAAAGTCTCGTGTTGAAGACGCCTCAAATTCTACATTCAGCCGGTTGTTTTTGACAAACGATTTCCACCCCTCATAAGCCGGGAGATCCCCCGGGCTATTGGGCGGCAGTGTGATCGCCAGTTTTTCGTTGTTTCCAAAGAACAGGGACAGCAGAATGGCTTCGCCTATATTTTTTCGCCGTATCGCCCTGACCGGGTAGAGAATAATGCGTTCCGCGGAATCGCCCTCCGTTTCGGTCGGTGTCGATGGAAAAGGCGTAACGGCATTGGCAATTTTGTGAACACCGGCATCTTTCCCGCCGGCATCCAGCAGGATCGAATGATCGCGGGAATTGATGACACCGATGTGGCAATTTTCAGGATATGGATCATGGGCAAAGTAACTGTTCGGACGCCCATCTTCAGCAAAATCATGAGCCTGCAGGAAGAGGACCATTCCCCTGCTGCCCAGCGCGTTCAGAATTTTAAGAAACTGCCTGTTCTTTTTAAGAAACGGATTGTGGATGTGGACAAGATCGCACCCGTGCTGCCATTTTCTGTTTATCCGGTTGATGATTTCCCCGGCTGTATCTTCCGGACTGGTGCAGGCAGTGGTATCTTCCCGGTCATAGCCCAGAGAGGGGATGATTTGGACATCGGCGGGAAAATCGTCCACCGGGTTCTCACCGGTTAACACCAGAAAATCATTATCGTTTCTTGTTGCTTCAATTTGTTGTCGAATGACTGTTGTAACGCCACCCGGCCGTAGATGGTAATGCAGAACTGCTACTTTCATATTGAATTCTTACACATTTTCTCGCTTGCCAGAATTGTTTGAATACTGGTCCGTGGGTGTTTTTTGATCTGTCCGGGTTTTTCAGCGGAATAAAGATCGCGAATTCAAGTCGTTGAAATATCAGCCAGCAGAAAATCAGAAATCAGATCAATGATAAACTTAATAGTTATCCCATAATTGATTAAAATGTGCAAGATTTTTTTAAAGATACACTGTAAATTTATGCGTTTTGTGCTTCGGTTTTTCGGCGTGAGGTGCAGGTGTGAGTATGCGACGGTTTGGTAACGGATACGGCGTCGGAAAGCTGACATGTTGTTCCGAATCGTTGCGACAAGCCAGCAGGACGTCTATCCATTCCAGTCTAGGAGCAATGGAATTGTTCGCAGAGCGTCTAGTAGGGCAACGACATTTTGGCCAGTTCAGTCCGGCTTGTCTGAAACATGTTGCGGGTGAGTGTTGCCATGTTGTCAGTCAGCCCGGTCTGGGGTTCGTTCTCGTAAAAATCGAGATAATCCGTCAATTTGTCTGCAAGCTTCTTGCCTGAGAGGTTTTCCGCGTGCATATTGTCCGCATAGAGGCACTGACGGGTCAGTATCAGCCATGGCTTGTTCTGATTGGCCTTGTCTGTCACCAGCATGGCGTTTGAGAAGGGGGTGTATTGGGAGTTGCTGATAATTTTCACTTCGGCGTCGCCGTATGTGAAAGTGGCGCCTTCAATGGCCAGTTTTCCGCAGGTTTTTTCATCTTCTTCAAGGAAATAAATCTGCGCACCCGTGAGCGTGGCCAGTTTTTCCTTACCGCTGTGGCGTTCCCGATGACCGGCGGTTTCAAATATTTCTGTAATCTGCATACCATACCGGGAGGCGGTGTCAATGTATTCATGAATGTCCTTCCGGGGGTTTACAATGCATGCCTTGCCACCTTTCGGGCACCCGATGAAATATGAAAGGGCGCCTGACTCATCCATCATAATTTGCTTGAAAAACATAATTGACCTCCTTTTTATTGAATTTGGATTTTAACAGCAACCCTTACAACGGAAAACACTGTTTAGTATGAATTTAAATGCATACAAAAGGCGTGCCAGCGTCTTTCTTTTTCTTGCATTTCTTTAACAATTTGAAATAAGTGGTGTTTACATATCGAGAACCGGGTTTTGGGTTGTCTTGTATTATAAAATAAGACAATTTTGTCCTGTTTTCTGGGACATGCTTCCTGTGCCGCGATACATCCCTTTTTTTCGGGTTGACGGGCGTTTGCCGGTACCATTGACAACGATGCTACTGGGATGTATGTTTGCAGGTGTGTGTTCATTGAACGAACAATTTAAACTCTCAAAATAGATGAGGCCCCATGAACTGGATCGCGATTGTTATTCTGGTGACCCTGTGCCTCCATTATCTTATCGACTGCATCGCGGATTATCTGAACCTATCGGTGCTGTCACCGGATATTCCCGCTGATTTTGCGGGTGTCTATAATGCTGAACAATATGTCCGCGCCCAGGAATATCTTCGGGTCAAGACCCGGTTCAACCGGCTGGTGACCACATTTGACCTGGCAGTTTTCCTCGGGTTCTGGTTTTTTCACGGGTTTGAGTGGCTGGACCAGTGGGTCCGCACCATGGACATTGTGAGTGGATCGCCGGTGATGACGGGAATTTTTTATATCGCGGTTCTGCTGGGTGCCAAAGCCCTACTTGAATTGCCGTTTGCCATTTATGCCACCTTTGTGATTGAAGCGCGGTTCGGATTTAACACCACCACCTGGCGGACGTTTGTAACAGACCGGCTTAAAATTATTGTCCTGGCGGCGGTTATCGGCCTGCCGCTGGTTTCTGCCATTCTCTGGTTTTTTGAAAATGCCGGCGGGTTGGCCTGGCTGTGGTGCTGGGCAGGCGTTTCACTCTTTATGATGATCATGCAGGTGGTGGTTCCGGCCTGGATCATGCCGTTGTTCAATAAATTTGAGCCACTTGAAGCGGGAGAACTCAAAACAGGGGTAATGGAATATGCCCGAACCGTGAAATTCCCCCTGACCAACGTCTTTGTGATGGACGGCTCAAAGCGCAGCGCCAAATCCAATGCGTTTTTTGCCGGATTCGGCCAGCGCAAGCGACTGGTTCTTTTTGACACCCTGATCAGCAACCATCCGGTCGCCCATATTGTTGCCGTTGTCGCCCATGAGATCGGTCATTACAAAAAAAGGCATGTGCTGTGGGGGCTGATCCTGGCCATTCTTCAGGCCGGCGTCATGTTCTATCTGCTTTCTTTGTTTATTTCCTATGAGCCCCTGTTTCATGCATTTTTTGTGCAGACGCCGTCGGTATATGCAGGGCTGGTGTTTTTTGGCATTCTTTTTTCACCAATCGAATTCTTTGTGGGCCTCCTGGTGCTGGCCCATTCCCGGCACAATGAGTATGCTGCGGACCGGTTTGCCGCCGAGACCACCGGCATGCCAGATGCCCTGGCCGATGCACTTAAGAAACTGTCCGTTGATAACCTTTCAAATTTGACCCCCCATCCGTTTTACGTATTCCTCCATTACTCTCATCCACCGGTAAAGGCGCGCGTGGATGCCCTGGGGGGGCGGCTGAAGGCCTGATGTTGAAAGTATAAATTCCGTATGCCGCAGATATGGCAAGAATAGTGAAACTGGAAATTAGAAATTGGATATTGGCAGCTTACCGCTAATTTCCAGCATCAAACTTCCAATTTCTTTGCCGAGGTGCCGGGTAACCGCAAAGCCCCTTTCTGACTTCACGCCTCCGCGTACCGTGTCGGATCCGCCACCCCGGCATCGATGAACCCCTGACGGCGGATCGCGCAGCTTTCACATTTGCCGCAGGCAAGGCCGTCCGGCGACGGGTTGTAGCAGCTCAGGGTCATGCCGTAATCCACGCCAAGGGAGATGCCGGTTTTGATGATGTCGGCTTTTGTCATGTGAATCAGGGGGGTATGAATGGTGAGCCGGGTCTGAGCGCTTACCCCCGCTTTGGTAGCGAGGTTGGCCATTTTCTCATAGGCTGCGATGTATTCCGGTCGGCAGTCCGGATATCCGCTGTAATCCACGCTGTTGACACCGATGAAAATATCGAAGGCCCCCAGTGTCTCGGCCCAGGCCAGGGCATAAGAGAGGAAAATCGTGTTGCGCGCCGGTACATAGGTGACAGGTATGTCGTTTTCGTTGTGTGCGGCAGCATCCGGCACCGGAATATCATCTGTCAGGGCTGATCCGCCGATGGCGTCAAGCCCGGCCTGGATGATCAGATGGTCTTTTGCCCCGATATGGACAGCAACACTTGCGGCGGCATCCAGCTCAACCTGATGGCGCTGGCCGTATGCAAAACTGAGGCTGTAAACCGAAAACCCCCGGTCCTGTGCAATGGCCATGGCCGTGGTGGAATCAATGCCACCGCTGGACAGGACAACGGCTTTTTTAGGGGGCTGGGTCATCGGCCGCGCGCCTCCCCCCAGATGGTTTTATGAAGCTGAAGATGCAGGCGGACATCAAGGCGGTCAGCCAGTATCCATTGGGACAGGTCTGCCGGGGACAGCATGTTATAGGCCGGTGAGAAAAGAATATTCCCGGCGGGAATGGCTTTGATTTGCTCGATTGTTGAACGGGCAAATTCATAGTCCACACGGTCCGTAATAACGAACTTGACCTGATCGGTTTCATGAAGATGTTGAAGGTTGGCCATATTATTTTTGTCATCCATGCCGCTTCCCGGGCATTTAATGTCAACAATCCGGCTGCACGCGGGTGTTACCCGTGCAATATCAATGGAACCATTGGTTTCCATGATGACACGAAATCCCCTGCCGATCAAACGGTTTATCAATACAGGCGTGTTGGCCTGCAAGAGGGGTTCCCCGCCGGTGACGGCCACCAGGCCGCAGTTGTAATCCCTGACCTCTTCCAGGATGGCGTCCAGGGGCATGGTCGTTCCCTCATCAGTCCTGGCATAGCCGGTGTCGCAATACCGGCAGTTCAGGTTGCAGCCGCTCAGCCTGACAAATACGCAGGCAAGGCCGGCAAATAAGGATTCGCCCTGAATGCTGTGGAATATTTCATTGACGGTCAGGTTCATTTGCCGGGCCTTGTTTTGGGTGAAAACATCTGACAGGGCATATGAGAAGCATTCAAGACGGTTGAGGCGGGTGATCGCCGGCCTTTAAACCCCATTGCCCGGCATCCGTAGGGAAAGTCTTCGTCCCATGTGATATAGAAATACCGGCATGCAGAACACCGGACCGATTGTTGTTTGGGGTGAGGCTGACGTTTCATTTTTTAATTTTTCAAGGGACCCATGTAGCGTTTTTGAAGGGCAATTCAGACGACTGCAGTCCGGCGGGGAGGGATATCAGGATGGATGGTGCCGAAGGCCGGACTTGAACCGGCACGGGTCTCCCCACTGCGCCCTCAACACAGCGTGTCTACCAAATTCCACCACTTCGGCACATGGTCTATTCTGCCGGTTGGACCGGCGTCGGCGCTTCCTGGCTGGTGTCATCGACCGGTTGCGGTTGGGCACCCGGTTCTTGACGACTTGCCGCGGGTTTTTCATCCTTCATAATGGAGGATGGCTTTTTGTTTGTTGACATATAGGCAAGCGACAAACAGGTGAGCATAAAAATTACCGCCACCGCGGTGGTGGCCTTGTTGAGAAACGTGGCACCGCCCGTGCTGCCGAAAAGGGTTTGACTGCCGCCCCCGCCAAATGTGGCCCCCATTCCGGCGCCTTTGCCTGTCTGGAGCAGCACGATCAGGATCAGCGCAATGCAGACAATGACATGGATGATTGTAATCAGTATGCCCATATGAGTACCTTTAAAAATTTACAATTTCGGCAAATGTTTTCGCTTCCAGACTTGCGCCGCCTACCAGGGCGCCGTCAATGTCTGCCATGCTCATCAATTCAGCGATATTGGCCGGTTTAACGCTTCCGCCGTATAAAATCCGCATGGCCCGGGCAACGGATTCGTCAAAGCATTCCGTGACCAGATTGCGGATATACGCATGCGCTTCCTGTGCCTGGTCTGATGTGGCCGTCTTGCCCGTCCCAATCGCCCATACCGGCTCGTATGCGATGGTCAGATTTGTCACATCGTTTAAAGCTAAATCTTGTAACCCGTTTTTAACCTGTTTGTCAAGCACGGAAAAGGTTTTTTTTGCCTCCCGTTCGGCCTCGGTTTCCCCGATGCACATCACGGGTTTTAATCCGGCGGCGGCGGCGGACTTTATCTTTTTGTTTACGGCGTCGTCGGTCTCCCGGAAGTACTGACGCCGCTCCGAATGGCCGATGATGACATGGGTGCATCCCGCCGATGTCAACATGCCCGGTGAAATTTCACCGGTAAAGGCGCCTTCTGTTTCCCAGTATAGGTTCTGGCCGCCAACGCCTACGTTGGTGCCGGCCAAAGCTTGGGCTACGGGCCAAAGCGCGGTAAAGGGCGGGGCGATCATGACGTCCCGGTCGGTGGCCCCGGCCACAAGAGCGACCAGTTCCCTGGCGGTCTGTTCGGCTTCATCGCATGTTTTAAACATTTTCCAGTTGCCCGCAATAAACGGTCTCCGCGATTCCATATTTTTTCCTCCATTCTAAAAAATGTGTTTGTATAGCGTTTCCGCCCCGGGGATTGCAAAGTAAAACGTTACGAGCAGGCGTCGTGCATCTGCGGCTATTGGACGTTTTATGAAGCCATCAACCCGGATATTTCACGAGTCGATTTCGCCGCAGATGCGAGGCGTAGCATGCGAAGCTGTAGTCACTCTACTGCGAGCATGCTACAACAAAGCAGGTGCGGCGAAATTGGCTCGCCCGAAGGGTGAAATTTTTTGATATCAAATTGATCTTATTCCTTGAAATAATAATCAAAAAATTTCATGAAATATTCGGGTTAGAGTTGGTTGCCGATCATAATGGCAAGATCCACCATCCGGTTGGAATATCCGGTTTCGTTGTCATACCATGACAGAACCTTGACCATGTTGTCAACCACGTCCGTGGTCTGGCCGTCCACAATGGATGACAAGGGGCAGCCGTTATAGTCGGTTGAAACAAGCGGGCTGTCGCTGTAACCGAGAATGCCTGAAAGCTCCTGTTCAGATGCTTCCTTTAGGGCCTGGTTGACATCCGATGCCGTTATGCCGGACTTGTCCACTGTGGCGACAAAATCCACAATGGAAACGTTGGGGGTTGGCACCCGGATGGCCAGACCGTTCAATTTTCCCGACAACTCCGGCAACACCAGGGCAACCGCTTTGGCCGCTCCCGTGGTGGTGGGAATCATGGAGAGTGCCGCTGCTCTGGCCCGGCGAAGGTCCTTGTGCGGGAAATCGAGCAGTCGCTGATCCCCGGTATAGGAATGGATCGTGGTCATCAGGCCCGCCTTGATGCCGAACTGTTCATAAATCACCTTGGCAACCGGTGCCAGGCAGTTGGTTGTACAAGAAGCATTGGAAATAATATGATGGTTCGCCGGATCATAACTGGTATCATTGACGCCCATCACGATGGTAGCGTCGGGCGTTTTTGCCGGTGCCGATATGATCACTTTCCGGGCCCCGGCTTCCAGATGTTTTGCCGCGGAATCCCGGTCCCTGAACAGACCGGTGCATTCGGCAACAATATCTACATTGTGCTCTTTCCAGGCGAGTTTTGCCGGGTCCTTAATGGCGGTAACCGGAATGGACTCCCCATCCACGATGATGCAGTTGTCCCCGGGGTTAACGTCGTTTGTCAGATGACCGTGAACCGAGTCATAGGCGGTCAGGTGAGCCATGGTCTCCGGATCGGTAAGATCGTTGATCGCCCCGATCTTTACCGCGGGATTGTTCAGCGCTGCCCTGAAGACCATTCTGCCGATTCGTCCAAATCCATTGATGCCGATTGTGGTCGTCATGATATCCCTCCTTGAAGTGATTGGGTTTGCATCTCCATCATTAATGCATCATCATCCGGGGCGTAATAGCCCTTCCGGATGTCATTGACGGTAAAGCCGTTTTTCTTATAGACACCGATTGCCGCTTTGTTGGATGTGCGGACTTCGAGAAAAACCCTGTCGCACTGGCTGGCCCGGGCGGTTGCCACCGCCTTTTGAATGAGCAATGAAGCAATGTTCTGATTACGCCAGACAGGGTCAGTGGCAAGTTTCAGAATGTGCATTTCGTCAAGTATGGTACGAAACAGAATATATCCTGACACTTTCCCGCAGTCGCCAATTTTGGCGACAAATCCCCCGGCGTCTGGGATATGTAACTCGTTTTCAAAGGACACTTTGTGCCATGGGTTCTGAAAGCAGGCCTCTTCAAGGGCAACGATATTTTCTATATCAGATGTCGTGAATCCGCTTATGGACAGCGGTTTGCCGGCCAGATGAATATTCATGCAACTTGCACAGGGGGTCATTCCCGTTTATTGCCCTTTAATATACTGCTGGCAATGGAAATACTTTTTTTACCGTAATCTTCCACTTCCTTGACAATGTCCGAAAGCGATTTCTCCTGGCGGATGCGGACGGCCTTGATCAGAATCGGCAGATTCACGCCGGACAACACCTCAACCCTGCCTTCTTCCAGAAAGGAATAACTGAGATTGGAGGGCGAACCGCCGAACATGTCCGTCAGTATCAACACCCCCTTCTCTTTTCCAACCGTCTTGATGCCATCTGCAATTTTCTGTCGCAGTTTTTCGGCATTTTCATTCAAGTCAATGGATATCGCCATAACTGCATCCGGCCGGGCGCCGAGAATAAATTCTGTTGCTTCAATCAGTGCGTCACCAAGATTTTTATGGGTGACAATCAGTATACCTGTCATAAGATGATTTTTGTTTTCCTGGTTTTATGGTTAGGTGTTTTTTACATCCCTGTGTGTAATTGCCACGCTCGGGTGTCTGCCCGCTACATGTTCGAATACCTTCTGGGCGACGGCAACACTTCGATGAAACCCTCCCGTGCATCCGATGGCAATAGTTAGATAGGCTTTCGGCTCATTCTCATAAAGTGGAACCAGGAAGTCAATCAACGCCAGGAATTTCTCAAGAAACAATGATGCTGTTTCATTGTTTAATACATAATTATTAACACTTTTCGTCCTTCCGTCAAGGTTTTTGAGTGTCTCGACAAAATAGGGGTTGGGTAAAAACCGGACATCCATAATGATATCGGCGTCATGAGGAATGCCGTATTTGAATCCGAAGGAGAGGATGGTGATACGCATGGCGCGACGGGTGGCCGTTTGCTGCACCAGGGTTAGCACCAGGGCTTTCAAGTCGTGGACAGTTGTTTTGGAAGTGTCTATGATGCGGTCTGATGCCTGTCTCAGGGGGTGGAGCTGTTTTTTTTCCTCTCGGATGCCCCGGACCAGCCCCCTGTCTCCGGCCAGGGGGTGGTGACGGCGGGTCTGGCTGTATCGTCGGATCAGGACATCCTCATCCGCCTCAAGGAAGAGAATTTCGATATTATATCCCTTCTCTTTAAGGTCGGTAAAAATTTCCCGGGATTTTGCCACAAAGTCGCTCTCCCGCAGGTCCATCACAAAGGCCAGGCCGGTCAGCACCGAAGATGTCTGCACGGGCATTTCCAGAAATTTGGGCAACAGGGCCACCGGCAGATTATCAACGCAATAATAACCCGAATCTTCAAAGGCATCCAACGCGCAGCTTTTGCCGGACCCGGACAAACCGGTGATAATGGTGATGTTAACGTCCTGCATCTGAGCCTCGTGTATGCGTTAAACTTCAGGACTGCTTCGTCCCAATTCACGGTCCGCTCGATTTTGATTGCGCTGGCGATTCCGATGCAGCCCACCCCCTTCAGGGTGCAGCCGGAACCTGGTCCTCTGGGCCGGGATTTTTACTCTTCGCCGTCAAATTCTTCGATGATCGTGATCACCGTATCAGCATCCGTGGCATCCATCAGTCGTTTTTTGAAGATGTCGTTTTTCAGCAGTTTAGATATGCGGGAGAGCAACATCAGGTGAAGTTCGGTGGATCCTTCCGGGGTGAACAGGAGAAAAAAGATATGGACCGGTTTGTTGTCCATGGCTTCGAAATCCACACCCTTCCTGCTCAGCCCTGTGCAAAGAATCACCGATTCAAGTTCTTTGAGTTTTCCGTGAGGAATGCCGATCCCCCCGCCGATACCGGTGGTCCCCAGACGCTCTCTTTCCATCAGCATACGCACCAGCTTGCTGTGATCAATCTTGGATATATTGGATGCCGGTATGGTCAATTCCTCCAGCACCCCTTTTTTATCCCTGGATTCCAGGTTGGTGATGATCGCTTCTTTTTTCAGTACATCAAGAATTCTCATAGTTTTTTTCCGCCTTGGCACATATCCCGTGTTTTTTTTGTAAAAAACAGAAAATACGTTACTTGCGCACAGATGTCAAATACAGAACCAAAAGAAGCTTTATTTTTTTCCGGCCGAAGATTAAGATACTCAGAGACTGGATCAATCAAAATCGAAATCGTGATCGAAATCGAAAAGTCTTTATGCGATCCCACGCAGGAGCGTGGGAACCGTTGCGCTAAAAGCGTTGACAGGCAGGCACGTTATTTCCCGTTAAATACCGTTGCTGCAGGGCTGGAGATTTTTTACAAAGCCATCAAAATCGGAGGCATGACATATGGATGAACTGATCGCACTATCCGTACTGGACGGCCGCTATGCAAAGCTGACCGGCGGGCTTGATCAAATATTTTCCGAGTACGGCCTGATTCGGAACCGGATCTATGTTGAAATACAATGGTTGAAATTTCTGGGCCGGGAGCTGGGTCTGTTTGAACTTTCCGACACGGATGCGGAAAAGGTTGCTGCCATTGCCGAAACCTTTGATGAGGTCGCTGCCAGGTCGGTCAAATCCATTGAACAGACGACCAATCATGATGTCAAGGCCGTGGAATATTATATAAAAGAACAACTGGATGGGATCGGTTTCTCCGCCATTCGGGAGTGGACTCATTTTGCCTGTACATCGGAAGATATCAATAATACGGCATATGCCCTGATGATCCGTCAGGGGCGGGATCTGGTGGCGGAAGCCCTGAAGGCAGTGCTTGCAAAAATTGAGGACCTGGCCCATGCCGGCCGATCCGTCCCCATGATGGCCCGGACCCACGGTCAGCCCGCCACACCGACCACGGTGGGGAAAGAGTTTGTCAATTTTGCCTGGCGTCTGCGCCGAGAGCTGGACAAGCTGAAGAATGCTGAAATTCACGGTAAAGTCAACGGGGCATCGGGTAATTTCAATGCCCATGCCGTTGTATTTCCGGAAATCGACTGGATTGATGCGTCCAGACGTTTTGTTTCGGAATACCTGTTGGCCACCCCCCTGTTGTGGACCACCCAGATCAACCCTTACAGTTATATTGCCGAGCTGCTTCAGGTGATGATCCGAACGGCAGCGATTCTGATTGATCTGGACCGGGATATGTGGGGATATATCTCTCTGGGATACTTCAAGCAGAAACTCAAAGACGGGGAAGTCGGGTCATCCACCATGCCCCATAAAGTCAATCCCATCGATTTTGAGAACAGCGAGGGGAATCTCGGTGTCGCCATTGCCATGATGGAACATCTCTCGGTTAAACTGCTTCAGTCCCGCTTTCAACGGGATCTGTCCGACAGCACGGTGTTGCGGAATCTGGGGGCGGTGTTCGCTTACGTATTGATAGGATTGAAAAATTGCTTGAAAGGCCTCAATAAGATTGATATAAATAGTGAACGCATCAAAGAAGATCTGGACGCCAACCCGGCGCTTCTGGCAGAACCGATTCAGACGGTGATGCGGGTGTTTGGAGAAGCCGACCCTTACGAGAAGTTAAAAGCGCTGACACGCGGGAGAACCATCACAAGTGATGATTTTATCGCCCTGATCGATTCGCTGGAAAAGGTGCCGCCTGAATACAAAGAACGACTGAAAGCCCTGACCTGCGACACGTATACCGGCCTTGCGGAGAAGCTGGTTGATCGCTATTTTGATGAACATTGACCAAAATTCTGGACTTCTATAAGCCATTACCTGTGCTGGGGGGAGTGTATGAACAACCAATGGATAATGGGTGTGGGATGTATTGTTTTAATTCTGTCAATCGCGATGCCGGCGTCGGCCCTGAACCAGGGGCAGAACCTGTTTGATGCCGGGGTCTTTGCCTATGAAGCGGGCGATTATGCCGCAGCACAGGAGAAGTTTGAAAAAGCTGTTGCCCTGAACCGAAACGATCCGCTTTTTAATTACTATCTGGCCAAAACTCATATCAAGACCGGCAACTATGCCAAGGCCCTCATCTATATGGATACGGCAAAATCCGCCGGCCATTTCATTCCCGGCCTTGACTTTGACTGGGCGTTTGTCAATTACAAACTGGGCAATTATGAAGCTGCATCTCAGTACTTTGTGGCCGTCGCTGCCAGGGAGCCGTCTAACGCGCTGGCCCGTTACTATGCCGGCATGTCGTTTTACAAACAAAAAGCGTATTCGAACGCCCTTATCTACCTGGAAGCGGCGGCCGGCATGAAAACCGGTATCCGTTATAACAGCGCCTATTATGCCGGTATCTGTTATCAAAGGACCGGCGATACAGCCATGGCCGAGCGGAAGTTCCGGTTTGTCAGAACCCGGGCCCCGGATGATCGGCTTGGCGCCGTGGCCGCCCGTCAGCTTGCTTACATGCGTCAGCAGAAGCGCCAGGAACAGAAATACAGCCTCCGGGCCAGCCTCGGAGGGGAATATGATGACAATGTGCTTCTGGAGCCTATTGATAATGACGCCCTTTATGAACAGGAAGACGATTTTATCACCACAGCCAGCCTTGGTGCCGGCTATGATGTAATCAAAACATCCGCTGTTGTTATCGGCGGCAGCTATACCCATTATCAGATGTGGTACGACGACTTCCACCAGTATGACCTCACCGGCAGCCTTTTTGACCTCCATGCCCGGTTCCGGCGGGGGGCGTTCACCATGGGCCTGGCATACAAACCCGCTTACTACTGGCTCGATTCTTCAAGTTATCTGATGCGGCATGCCGTGTCGCCGGTTGTCTCATGGCAAAGAAAGGATTTGCTGACGGAATTGTCTTATACATACCGGCGGAATAACAACATGGATGATAATGATGAGGACGGGCATACCAATAAGGGGATGTTGCGGTTTGCCTATACCCTGCCGGAAGAGATAGGGCTTTGCCGCGCCGGTTTGGGGTACCAGGTCAATTCAGCCGCCCATGACGATTACGATTATGACCGGACCGACACCGAAGCCGGCCTTTATCTGAATGCCTGGTGGGATGCCACCGTGGGGGTCACCGCTCAGTGCCGGTTCAAAAAATACGATCATGCGGATTCGACTTACAGTGTGACGCGGGACGATACCAAGTATATCGGCAGTCTTTTCTTGGAAAAAGCCCTGTATAAGGACATACTCTCCGGTACCATTATCTATGAATACACGGAAAATGATTCCAATATCAGTGATTATGAATACCGGAGCAATGCGATAGAGTTTTTTATATCTGCAAGGCTGTAAGGAGTATGGCCGTTACTTACTGCAAAGCGCCGGATTTGCGGTTGAAAGTTTTTTGTGAAACCGTCGATATTGTCTTTTTAATGAGGGAGTCTTTATGATGCCACATACCAGTAAACGGGGAGTGCGGCTTTTGCCGGTGTTGGTGCTTGCGTTTTTTTCAGTAATTATCGGCCTGCATGCCGATGCCCGGGCCCGGGTCATCATTCCGGACAATCTGACCATTCAACCTTCATATCGTCACGGCGTGGGCCAATCCGTGGGGACGGTCAAGGTGGCGCAGGGCAAGGCATTTATCATGCATTCGGACCGGCAAAACGGGTATACGGCGCAAAAAGGACTTCCGTTGTATAACCGGGATACCCTTTTTACCCGGGACGGCGGTCGTATGGTCGTTTCATTAAAGGATGGCAGCGAAATGACCCTGGCCCCGGATTCCAGTCTGATGATCAACAAAAGTGTGTATGATCCAAAAGGCAAAAACCGCCTCTCCTTTATGGAGATGTTCTCCGGCAAGGCCCGGTTTCTGGTGAAAAAGCTGGCGGAATACAAGTATTCCCGTTTTAATGTAAAAACAAGTTCGTCCGTGGTCGGGGTCCGCGGGTCTGATTTTATTGTGGAGCGCATGGGCGATGATTCACAGGTCACGGCACTGCAGGATACCACCCTGGAGGTCTCCAGCCTGGATTTCCCGGATGCCCCGCCGGTGATTATCCGGGATTTTCAGCAGCTTGGCATGCGTACTGGCCAGCCCCTGGGGCAGCCGTTGAACGTGCCAAAAGACCAGATTCAAAAGATTATGCAGGGGGTCGATAACGCCGATGATACCGGGGATACCGGCGACGATGCTGTCGGTGACCAGTCCGGCCAGGGAGATGAATCAGGTGATGAAGGCGATAGCGGGGATACCGGCGATAGCACAGGGGACGACACCGGCGATGATACAGGGGGGCTTCAGCAAACACCACCTGATGAGTATGTGCCGGAAGACGGCCCGCCCCCCGAAGACCCGACGGTTGAGTTAATATATGAGACGCCGGCGCCGGAAGCGCCTTTGCCCTCTCCTGAACCTGCCCCGATACCGGAGGATGAAACGGTGGATGATGAGACGGAGGCCATCATTCAGGAGGCGACAGAGTTGCCGGCAATGCCGGCACACCCGTGATGGCTTTGTAAAAAGCCCAATAGCTGCGTTGCGGTACACCTCTCGTCATGTTACGTACAACTACGTACGCTTCATTCCTCGAGATGCACCGACGCCTTGCTCTTGAACTTTTTACGTTGCCATCAAAACGTTGTTTGCGGTCGGTGGCGCCTGGGAGAGAGGGATTACGGGCTGAGCCACGGCAGAAGAGAGTTGTGGGTTGGGTTGAGGGACGAAACCCAACCAGCGATTATGGTCTTCATGGTAAAAGGGTATTCGCTGGAAGGCTGAAGCCTTCCGCTGCATCGACCGGGGCTATTGCAAGATCAGTGGTTATTATCGGAGCCAGTGTAGCGGCGGTCTCACGCGGCACAAGCACCTGCGCTACGCGTCAGGCCGCCACATACGAAGGAGGAAAGGACCAATGCTTAAACATAAAATCGGCAGAACGCTTATCTTTTTACTGTTTTTTGCGTGTGCCGCAGGCGTGCTGATTGCCGTGCCGCCAAAAATGGTGTATGCGGCAGATTACTATGTGAATAACACTACAGGAGACGATTCATACGATGGCCTGTATGAGACGTTTCAGGGCGGGACAAGCGGTCCCCTTCGGACGCTGCATTATGCATTTGGCGGTGACTTTTTTTTGACCTCGGGTGATGTCATACATGTGGCTGCCGGTACTTACAGTGCTGCATCCGAAAGTAGCGATACCATTTTATATATTAACAGCTTGAGCAACATTACCATCATGGGGGCCGGTGTCGACCAGACCATCATTGACGGTACAGGGGCCTCCTCCTGGGTTACCGGTGTGTTTATACAGGATACGTCCAGCAATATTGTTCTTTCTGATATGACAATTCGCAACTTCCAGACCGGTGTCAACATGCAGAACACCACCGGCAACACAATTGAACACTGCAAGTTTTACAATCATACGTCTGCTGCAATTTACAGTTTCAGCTCCAGCGGCGCCGTCTCCAATTCTATTTTGGGTAATATTATTTATGACAGTATGAGAGGCGTGCAGCTTTATGGGATGTATGCAGAAATTTCGCCGCTTATTCAAAACAACCTTATTTATGAAGAAACCTCCGGTGAGATGCAGGAGGGCATTCTTATCAGCACATATGACGGCGAATCCTATGCTACTGTTTATCATAACACAATTGACGGTGGTTCAGGGACCGGGGCAACGGGCATAGACCTGGAAACATCGGGTGGCAGCGATGTCCTCTCTCCGGATATTCAATACAATATCATCACCAATTTCACCGATTATGGTGTTTCCGGCAGTGGAACCGTGACGCCCACGCCGACATTCCTCGAGTACAACAATGTTTATGGAAATGGTGTGAGTGATTATAACGGACTGACCGGCACCAACTCCATCAGTGAAGATCCACTGTTCAGCGCTCTGGCAACCCATGATTATCATTTGACGGCGGATTCTCTATGTGTGGATGCGGCTGCTACTTCCTCTGTAGCTGAAGACCTGGAGGAACGAATCCGTCCGTTGGGCGATGATCCGGACATGGGGTGTTATGAGCATGAACCTTTTGTTTCCGGCAATTCACCGCCGGATATTCCTGTTTATGTGAGTCCGGCATCGTTTACCGTGTTTGCACCGGGCGATCCGGTAATCCTTGAGGCCGGCCCGTTTTCAGACCCCGAAGGAGACAGTCATATATCCACCCGGTGGCGCATCGCCAGGGCGGATCGGGAGTTTTTTGAAGACAACCCCGGCACTGCCTTTGATTGGGAGGAAACCGGTGGCGATCTGACAAGTTATACCGTCCCCAACCCGGAAATCAATTTTATTCCCGGCATGGCCTACATGTGGATTGTGGGGTACCGGGATAGTGGCAGCGGTGAATATACCTGGTCAGAAGACTTCATAGAAGGGCCGTATGACCCCGATAGTGAGGAAAATATTTTTGTGGTCGGCGCCCGGGAAACGGATAATGCCCCGCCTGTTGCATCGGGCAGCACAGCTGCCGACTATCGCATGTATTCCTGTCACCATATCCCCGACAATCCGGAGGCCAGCGCGATTATCGGCGATGATCTGCTTGGCGGATATGATACCACCCAGTACAAGATCGGCACTTATGATCCGGATTACAATGGCGGCAGCTATCGGGAGTATCCCGATTTCAAGATTTACCCCGGCGGCGCGGCCTGGATTCTGGCCAGGGAAGGGATGCAGATTGATATCACCGGCGTTCCCATGACCGTTACAGAAGACGTGGAGTGTCCGCTGCACTACAGTGTTCAGAATGCTGACGGTTGGAACATGGTAGGGCCGCCCAACGACCGGAACTATCTGTGGAGCGACGTGATGGTGCTGGTGTATAATCAGGACACCGGCGCTGTCGATTTTAGTGCACGGATCGGTGATCTGGCATCCGGCAATCCCTATATTGATACCCGGCTATGGGAGTGGGAAAACGGCCAGTACGCCTCAGATACCACCCTCATGGAGTCCGGCAATGGCTATTGGGTGCAGGTCCGACAGCAGCATGTCAATCTGGCCTTCCCCGTGAGCGCCCAGGCGACCTGGTCCAATCCGGATGTGATGCTGGCATTGGGTCTGGATCGTGCAAAACAGCTGGCCGGGGCTGTTTTTTCCCAGCGGGAAGCCATTGCGGACGAGGACTCCTCGCCGCCCAGCCCCATGTCCAGCTTTCACGCTTCCTTTAAAGATGAAAAATCTTCGGTGGATGTGAGTTGTTTTATTGAGTCAATAAAACAGCGATAAATCAAAGCCGGTCCCTTCGGGGTCGGATTTTTACCATGACCGATCAAAACCCAATCCGAATACTCATCATTGATGACGATCCCGGTGTGCGAAAGACCTGTCAGCGCATCCTGGATCCGGTGAATATGAAAAAAAGCATCCACGGCCGGCTGGCTGCATCGGGAAGCCTTGACAATTATCTGTTGAGCGCGGTGGACAGCGGGGAAGCAGGTATTGACGCGGTGCAGACGGCAGTTGCCGAAGAGGCCCCGTTTGCTGTTGCTTTTATTGATATGCGGATGCAGGGTAAGAACGGGGCGGATACAGCAAGAGAGATATGGCGGATAGATCCGGCCATTCGCATTATTATCTTTACCTCCTATGATACCCATACCGACAACCTGCTGAAAACCATCGGCCGTTCTGATTTTCTGTTTCTCAAGAAACCGTTTGATCCGGAAGAGATGCGCCAATTGACAAGGGCGGCATCCATCCAATGGCATCTTGAGCGGCAAAAACAGGTGATGATGCAAGAAATGGCGGTTGTCAATGCCAGTCTGAATGATAAGGTACAGGAGCTTGAAACAGCCCGGAAAAAGATTCAGCATATGCACGATGAGGTTCGGGCCACGGAAAAAGCAACAGCAGAACTGAACCAACAGCTTGAAACAGCCGTTGCCCATGCCAATAACCTGGCGGTCCAGGCCGAGGCGGCCAATATCGCCAAAAGCCGGTTTCTGGCCAACATGAGCCATGAAATCAGAACGCCGATCAACGGCATTGTGGGCATGGCTGAGTTACTGCAGGAAACCGCCCTGAATACAGAGCAGAAGGACTATGTCACCGGCATCGGAAAGAGTGCCGATGCCCTGTTGGCGCTGGTTAACGATATTCTGGATTATTCCAAGATTGAGTCCGGCAAATTTGAGCTGGAGACGATTCCTTTTGGTCTTCATGAACTGGTTGATCATACCATTGATATGCTCGCTGTGCTGGCCCATGAAAAGCATATCGGCCTTGGTGCGACGATTGATGCGTCGGTCCCCGTTTCCGTCATCGGCGACCCCGGCCGGTTGCGTCAGATATTGACCAACCTGATCGGTAATGCGGTTAAATTCACAAAAACCGGCGGTGTCCTCGTGACGGTGGATATGGCTTCCGAAACCCGGGAAACCGTTACTCTCCGTTTTGAGGTAACTGATACAGGCATTGGTGTCTCGGAGCAGGCGCAAGACCGGCTTTTTCAATCGTTTTCCCAGTTGGATCCTTCCATGACCCGGAAGTATGGGGGAACGGGGCTGGGGCTTGCCATTTCCCGGCATCTGTCAGAAATGATGGGGGGGGGGATCGGTGTGAAAAGCACCCCCGGCAATGGTGCCACGTTCTGGTTCACCGCAGTTTTTGAAAAACAAATCGCTGAAGCCCGGGCAATACCTGCCATGGATCATGAATTTATTGTCAGTGGTTCCCGTTTTTTGCTGGTCAGCAATGGTTTTGTAGAACCCGCCATTTTGAAAACCCATTTGGCAAAAGCAGGGGCAGAACTGGTCGTGGCAACAGGCCCTGATTCGATGGCTCTTCAGGTGGATAAAGCCACGGAAACCGGGCATCCCTTTGCCGCGGTGATTATTGATGTGCCCGATGCCGGCATGGATGTGATGCCCCTTCTGGATATCATTCACTGGTACGGGACAGATCCTGTCATCAAGGTGATATGGTTGACCACACCCACCATTCAACGGCGGTTGAACCCCTCCCTTTCGCTTGGGGGAAATTGCTTTTTACTAAAGCCCATTAAGCAGGGAGAATTATTCCGTGTGCTGGAAACCATCGCAAAAGGCCGGCTGGAACAACCACCGGATAATGCCTTTCTGAATGAGCATGCCGAATCGGATGAGCCAATGGGGGCGGCCCCGGGAAAGGTGAACCGGCTGCATATGCTGCTGGCCGATGACAACCCGATGAATCAGACCGTGGCCCGGCGTATGCTCGAAAACATGGGCCATCGTGTGCTGGTGGCTGCCGATGGCAGAGAGGCGGTCGCCTATTTTGAACAGGGCCAGCAATTTGATCTGGTGC
Source organism: Thermodesulfobacteriota bacterium (assembly GCA_034189905.1). GTDB lineage: Bacteria > Desulfobacterota > Desulfobacteria > Desulfobacterales > Desulfosudaceae > JAXHTY01. The sequence continues at coordinate 16,486 of JAXHTY010000009.1, read as the reverse complement.
TGATGGACGGCCAGATGCCGGAGATGGACGGACTCGATGCCACAAAGGAGATTCGGCGCATTGAAAAGGTCAAGGGGATGAAGCCGGTACCGATTATCGCCCTGACTGCCAATGATGCCGGTAGTGCGCGGGAGGCATTCCTGGCCGCCGGCATGAATGATTTTATTCCAAAACCGGTGAAAAAAAAGGATCTGGCTCTGGCGATAGAGCGGCATGTATCCATATGACAGCAACTCTCTATATTGTTTCCTGCCCCATTGGCAATGCCCATGATATAACGCTTCGGGCGCTTTCTATCCTGCAGGCCGTTGACGTGATCGCTGCCGAGGACACCCGTCATACCCGTCAGCTTCTAAACGCTCACCAGATTGATGCCGGCGACCGGTTGGTTTCCTGCCATGAACACAACGAAACCGCAAAAGTTCCGGTTTTTATGGAAATGCTGCATCAGGGACGATCCATCGCCCTGGTAACGGATGCCGGCACACCATCTGTATCCGATCCGGGATTCCCACTGATTCGAGAGGCATCAGCCAGTCATATTCCTGTAGTGCCGGTGCCGGGGGCCTCCGCTGCTATTACGGCGTTATCGGCCAGCGGCATGCCCACGGACGCATTTCTGTTTGCCGGGTTTCTGCCGAAAAAGCAGGGGCAGCGGCATGAACGCCTGAGCATGCTGGCAGATGAGCCGGCTACCCTGGTGATGTATGAATCGCCCCGTCGCCTTGAAGCACTGCTTGAGGCGATATTGCAGGTGATGGGGGACCGGCCGGCAGTGGTGTGCCGCGAAATGACCAAACCCTATGAGGAGTTTATCCGGGGGGCGGTATCGGAAATATTGCATACCCTTCGAAAACGGAATGCCATCAAGGGAGAAATTACCCTGGTGATTGGCGGGGCCACGGGTGTGAAACCCGCACTACCGACCGCTAATTTGCAAAAGGCGGTTGATGCTTCCACCAGCAGTGCCTCGGAGCTGGCAAAGGTCCTGGCGGCCGCCACGGGCCTGCCTCGACGGGATATCTACGACGATATTCTGCGGATTAAGAAAATGGGGTAATGTCCCTCCGGGCCGTGATTTCTTACTGTCCTGCCGACGGCCACCACAGATAATAAAAACCGGTCTTGAACGCCGGCATGGCATCCAGAAGGTCTACATTCACCAGTGATTTACTGCCGCCCATAAGTTGGGTCGTGGCGGTATTGTAAACATTGTCATTGGGGAAGTAGGTACGGCGGTAGGCCACCACCCGTGCGTTTGCCGGAAGGCCGGCCATACACTTCGCCTTTGTGATGGCATCATCCAGATAGCCGATTTCATCGATTAATCCGACCTCCAGGGCCTCATTGGCCGTAAAGATTCTGGCCGTCTTGATCGCTTCCAGCGAAAGATTGTCTCCTCCCCGACGCTCCTTGACGAGGGTGATAAATCGGCCTGCCATATCGCTGATAATGCCGTCCAGTAACTTGTCCTCCTCGGCCGTGGGTTCACGAAAGGGCGACCCCATATCCTTGTTTCGGCCGGACTTGCGCACACGGACGGCCACGCCGATTTTTTCCATCAGATTATAGGCCTTGGGCGACATAAAGATAACCCCAACGGAACCCGTAACGGTTGTGGGATGGGCCATGATATAATCTGCCGGCAGGGCAACATAGTAACCACCGGAAGCAGCCAGGTCCATCATGGAGACCACCAGCTTCGCCCTTGACTGCTTTTTAAATTCCATGAGTTCCCTGTAAAGAATATCGCTTGCGGTAATGGTGCCCCCCGGTGAGTTGATCTTCAGCACAAGGGCCTTGACTGCCGGATCTTTTGCCGCCATATCCAGCTGGGAAACAACTTCCTGCAACATGCTGGGCATCTGGCGGGAGAGAAACCCTTCTTGCGGCTCGTCCGTGATAACGCCGTCCACGGATATCACCACCACCTTTTCAAGGGCCTCGCCATCCAGCACCTGCTCCATTAAAGGGTCCGAAGCATCGCTGAATAGCTTGATATTCGGGGCTGCACAGCCCGTCAACAGAATAAGGATTGCAATACACAGCACAATACGACACTCAATCCTTCCTGATATTTTTTTACACTTGCTGAATAAAATCATGAAAAACCTCCTTGCGGCATTGGTGATGAATGAACAACATTAATTATTTTATCCTGAAGTGGTATGTAAATCAATGGTGTTTCGGCGAAGTTTCTTTAAATGTGCGCTCAGAGGGACATCTAAATCAAACGGGACGAATGTTTTAAGCGTTGATAAATAAAAAAGACTTGAAAGACACTGCCACACAGTGGTATTGAAAAATTTCAACCACATAGTTGTCTGAAAGGGCAGAAAATCATGACGGCTTGGAACATCACATTGAAAGAAATGATGCTGCTGACCGTTGTTGCCATTGGAATGGCCCTCCTTGTCAACAGTCTCTCTCCCAACGGTATTGCCCTGATGACGCCGCCATCGGCGGATGGCGTGCCGGATGAGGTGGCTGGTTTTCCGGTGGTGGATTTTCAGGCCGTCAAAAATCTGATTGAAAGCGGGACCTGTATTTTTGCAGATGCCCGTCCTGCCGATGCATATGCAGAGGGCCATCTGCCGGGTGCTGTTTCTATGCCCGTTTACGAGATTGAAGACTATATTTTTTCTTTTCTGGATACCTATGCCACGGATATGACAATTATCACTTACTGCTCCGGCATCAACTGCACGGACAGCCACTTTCTTTCAGAAGAACTGGCCGCGGCCGGATATGAGGATATCCGGATCTTTGCCGAAGGAATGGAGAAGTGGCAGCAAGAAGGGATGCCCGTTGAAAAACAATAGCCTCAACAATATGACCGTTCTTCTGGAACTGGGGTTCCGCCTGGTGCTGGGCGGTATGTTCATCTATGCCAGTATTCACAAGATCGTACATCCCGGCCAGTTTGTGGATATCCTGCACGGGTATAATCTTTTCCCTGTGGCCACACTCCATCCCATTGCAGTGTTTGTCCCCTGGCTGGAGATGATCTGCGGTGCGGCCCTGGTGCTGGGCATTTTCCCCAGAGGCGCGGTGGCCATTATCAACCTGATGCTTCTGATGTTTATTATCGCCATCAGCATTAATCTGCTGCGCGGCCATGAATTTGACTGCGGCTGCTTTTCTTTTTCCCACGACCCCACAACATCTGTTGTCCACCTGCTGATCAGGGACCTTTTCTCCCTGGCCATGGGTGTCTATCTGCTGTTTTTTACCAGCCTGAGAAAATGGATTGTTGCAGGATAGACCCCATCAGCATCAAAACAAGAAGGACAGTATTCTAGCGGGCATTGCATGAAATATGCGGGCTAGGTCAGCTGAAATAACCCTTTTGGTGTCGTCCGGCAATGACGGATTTGACGATCTGGAAGCGTATCTGGCAGGAACGGATTCCTTGGATTCAGGCGCTTATCCGGGTGCGGTGCCGGGTGTGAATCTCTTTTTGCTGATGGTGGTTTTTCTTGTTGTGGGGACGAGCTATTTGCAGTATTCAAAGAAGATGGCCCTGCAGGATCGATACTTGCGCCATTGCCAGTGGAGCGAAGCAATCTCCTACTATTCTCGGCATGGGAATGCAGCACATTATTTTATAAAAAGGGATGGCCTTGAAGAAAATAACTCTGGTTTTTCTGGTATGTTTTCTCCTGTGTGGTCATGTCGATGCGAGTTATAAGGATAATATCGGCTTTGTCGACCTGCGAAATGAGCTGGGGACGGCTATGCCGGATGGTGTCGGCATTGACGTGACCCAGGTGGAGGGCCTTTCCAATGGGCACTGGATGCCGGATACCACCCATAGTGAATTTACGGGTAAAATCATTACCGACAAAAGCGGCGGTGATACCGGTTCGTCAGGCCATGCAACCAGTGTTGGATGGTATTTTTACGGCAACAGCCTTTCCATGAGTCCCGGTATTATCATTGTTGATGTTTACCGGGCCGACCACTGGTTGCAGGATGGGTTCTTGAATATCGGGTCTGTTGAACAGCCGGAATCATCTTCTCACCGGGTTGCCAATCACAGCTATGTGAGCAGTTTCGGTAACACAGACCTGGACTCCCAGGCCCTTCGCCGGCTGGACTGGGTGATTGACAGCAGCAACTACATTCAGTGTGTCGGGTTGAAAAATACTGTAACAGGCACCATTGTTCTGGGCAGCGCCTTTAACGTGATCACCGTTGGATGCATGGATGGCAGTCACTCCCGCACAACCGTTCCCCTCAGTGATTCATATGCGGATACAGTGTATGAACCGGTCCGCATTAAACCGGATGTGGTGGTGCCGATGGAAACGACCAGTGCCGCCTCGTCTCTGGGCGCTTCAGCAGCGGCCTTGCTGCTGGATGCCGGAGACGGCATAACCAATGCCGATAACGCAGAAGTCATCAGGGCCACGCTCATGGCCGGTGCCGACAGAACAACAGACTGTCAATGCGATGACGATTATATCGGCGACTATCGGGCGGATGGTGAGGACCGGACGGATAACGGCCTTGATAAACGGTTCGGGGCAGGACAGATCAATATACAGGCGGCTTATCATATTATCGCCGCCGGGGAACAGGACAGCGGTAGTGCCATAACAGAATACGGGTTCGATTATAACCCTGCATTTGGCGCACTGGAGGGGTCCAGTGATACGGCAACTTATTATTTTTCAGGTGATACGGAACACAGTCGGATAAGTGTGGCACTGGTCTGGCATGTCGCCATTAACGGGGGAACGTCGGATTTTTTCTACGGAGATGCTGCATATTATGATATGGATCTTGTGCTCTATGATGCCACGGCCGGCCAGACCGTGGCGACCGGCGCATCTGCATGGGACAACACGGAGAATATATGGACCCCCATTATTGCCGGCCATGCATATGAAATACGGGTACAGCCGGGAAACGGGCAGGCGGATTTTCTGTGGGATTATGCGCTGGCATGGCGGCTGGTGGAAAATGCGACTGATGACTTGGACGGCGATGGCTTGCCGGATACCTGGGAAATTCAGCACGGGCTGGACCCGTCCGATATTACGGATGCCATGACGGATAACGATGCCCCGGAAGGAGATGGGTTAACAAATCTGGAGGAATACTGCCGGGGAACAGATCCAATAAATGCGGATACAGACGGGGATGGCATAAATGACGGGGAGGAGTTCCTGCTCTGGCAGAACAGTTGTGAGGATTCGGATGAAGATGGCCTTCCCAACCTGATTGACCCGGATGCGGATAATGATTTGATTAATGACGGCCCGGAATATGATTACTGGGGGGCGGAGTGGGATAAGGATGTTGATGAGGACGGTTTATATAATCTGGTTGACCCGGATTCGGATAATGACGGGTATCCGGATGGCACCGAGATCGCGAGAGCTTCCGACCCCTCCGATCCGGCCTCCCATCCCCGTGCTGCCCCGTCATTGGGGCTTGTCGGTTTTCTCGTCGCCATGCTGGCGGCGTTTGGCATCGGTGTGTATGCCCGCAGATATGCGGCAACCTGAGAATCATGGCCCGCCGGACCAGTAATCCGCAAACTCTCTATCAGCGCCTTGACGGCAGGAGAACTTCGAATGTCGGCAAAATCCGGAAAAGGGGAGGAATATGTGTCCCACGACAGTGAGCGGCTTGAGTATATTAACCAGCAAATTGATGCGTTAAGTTGCAGCGGCTGTTAACCAGGGAAACGAATCCATAAAAAAGGGTGATGGTAAAATGATATTGCCATCACCCTTTTTATTTTATTGGTGCCGAGGGGCGGATTTGAACCACCGACACGGGGATTTTCAGTCACCTGCTCTACCGACTGAGCTACCTCGGCATGTTTTAAAATGTACAATCTAATGGATGATGACGGGCTTGTCAAGAAATTTTCATCGGTACCATCTTACATGTCCCCGAACAGGTGCTGCACCAGCGTGGACGCGGCAACTGCGGCGGTGTCGGCCTTGAGGATGCGGGGGCCCATACCGGCCGTGACAAAACCGCGGGAACGGGCCTGTTCGATTTCATCATTTGTAAAACCCCCTTCAGGACCGATCAGGATCAATACCCTGCTGATCGACGGTTTTATTTTTTCAAGCCCCGGCGCACTTTTGTCTGTGAAGATGATGCCAAGATCATAATTATCAATTGAAGACAGCACATCATCAAATGCAACAGGTCCGTGAATCTGTGGCAAAACACCCCGTTCACACTGCTTGAGAGATTCCCGGGCAATGGTCTGCCAGCGTTCAATGCGCGTGTGAACACGCATCCGGCCGGGATCGGGTATCGAGCGTTCAGCAGTAAACGGCAGCCACTCATTCATGCCCAGTTCAGTGAGCTGACGTATCAGCCCGTCCATCTTCTTATCCTTGAGAAGGGCCTGGCCAATTGTAATGTGGATCGGCGATTCTGTTTCACAGGGTCTTACATCGGTGATGGTGACCGCAACTCTTTTAGGGGACAGCATATCGATCCGGGCCTTAAGGGTGTACCCGTTACCATCAAACATGGCAATTTCATCTCCCTGTTTCATGCGCAGCACATGGGTAATGTGTCTGGCATCGGGGCCGTTGATGGTGTGTGCCATGCCGGCGGATACCGGCCGATCGATGAAAAAACGCCGCATTATCAACTCCTGTTTTGATAGGCTTTATCAGGGTTTGTGTAAAATAATGTATCAGTTTGGCCGGAACTATTCAAAAATTTTTTACCCGTCGGGCATTAGGCTTGTTTCAAGGCCGTCAAATCTTCGAACAGACAATGATTTTTCAGGTACTTAAGCTGCAAAACCCTTGACACAAAGGGCTTTTGCTGGTATTAATAAAGAACTAAATTCTATTAATTGCATGTCCGTGCTGAAATGAGGGGGATTATGGCAGCTAAAAAAGATTCAAAGGACCAGAAGCCCGATAAAACCAATGCTGATGTGGACCCGCTGGAAGAAACAGATGAGGATCTCGAAATTCTGGAATTAAGTGAATCAACCCTGATGGTGGATCCCATCGGCGAAGAAGAGACTGTTGACCTCAGTGACGTTGTCGGCGGCAATGAGAGTGAAGGGGATTTTATCGAGGCAGCTGAAAATGATGATATGTCGGCTGCACTGGAATCCGATGTGGCAGTGGACGACGATATTCTTGATCTTACGGAAGAAGTCCCGGCAGCGGCAGATGCCCAGGATGATGTGATCGATCTTACCGAACCCGCCTATGAGGAAGATGATGAGTTGTTGAAGATGACGGAGGATACACTGATTTCGGAAGATGAAGCCACATATAGAATGGACACCAATGATGATGATGAAGATATACTGGAGTTGACGGATACGGTTTCCGAAGATGATGATGACGATGTGATAGAGTTGACCGAGGCCTTTGAAGAGACCCGGGATGATGATGACATTCTTGATCTCACAGAGGAAGTTGATGCCGATGCCGAAGCTGATATCCTTGAGTTGACGGACGCTGTGGAAACCGATGAACAAGACGATATTCTGGAGCTTACGGAAGAGGCGGACAGTGAATCGGAAGACGATATTCTGGATCTGACAGAAGAAGCGGCGGCTGAAGCTGATGAGTTGGAATCGGAAGACGATATTCTGGATCTGACCGAAATGCTGGATGAAGCACCTGCTGCCAAGGCTGATGCTGATACCCGGGAGACAGATGATATTGTGGATCTGACAGAGACGGTGGACCAGGAAAAAGAGCCCGCAATAGAAGATGATGTGATCGATCTGACCCAGGCCGCGGACGACGAAGAAGAATCCATGGCAATCGCAGAGGCGACGGAAGCGGCCGGTGAAGACACCTCCGGCTTTGCCGCCATGCGGGAAGACGTTGCGTTTGATGAATCGACTGATGCGGCGTCGGCCACTGCCGAAACACCGGTGCCCGAAGATCCACAGATGATGGACTTTGCCGATACTGTGGAACTGAGCGACATCGTTGATGACGATCTGCCGCAGAGAGGTGACGGTTCCCTCAGAGAGCTGCGTGAAACCGGGCCAGCACCGGTGGATGCCGGTTTGAACGACAATGAGATGGAAGATGACGGTGAGGATGTGTTGGACGAAGACAGTCTGGTAACCGATTATGAAGATGAAGAGGAAACGGAAGAAAGTGCCGAATTTTCCAATTCTCTGGAGACGGAACTTGAAACCGCACTGGATTCGTCCGATGAAATCAAGGTCGGGGAAAGTGAAAAGATTTCCGTTCATGTCCGCAATCGGCGGGAGGTTGACGGTCCAGAGGGCTTTAATTCTGAATCCATGGAGGCATGGCAGGAACGTCTTCTGAAAAATATGGCGGCGACCGGTGTGCCGGGGCAAATTACAGATGAGCAGCTGGAGTCTGCCCTGGTGAAGGCGATTAAAGAGGTATATGCCGAAAAGCTGGAGAAAATTATAGAGGACGTTGTGGAAAAAACCATTGTTGCCGAAATTGAAAAACTGAAGAAGCTGGTTTACGGCGGCGGGGAACAGTAAACAGACAACTATCCCCGGCCCACCAGGATTGTGCCTAAAAAAGAGTTGAAAAAGAACAGGGATTATTACATAATCCCTGTTTTATTATTGATGGCTTCGTAAAACGTCCAATATCTTCGTTGCGGTGGATCCCTCGCCATTGCGGCGTACGTCCAGTACGCCTCACTCCTCGGGATACACCGACGCCTCGATCTTGAACGTTTTACAAAGCCATCCCTGACTTTCAGGAAGCTTGTCGTATGAATTTGTTTTGCGTACCCACGCGGTAGCCTGGGAACGAGAGAAATAGGAGTTAAAATGAACACCCCCCGCGAACTGGACAAAGGATACGATCCCGCCGGTGTGGAAGAGCGGTGGTATCAACATTGGGAAGAAGAAAAGCTGTTCGCCGCTGAAGACGAAGACAGCGAAAAGACGGCCTATGCCATCGTCATTCCCCCGCCCAATGTCACCGGCATGTTGCACATGGGCCATGCATTGAACATCACGTTGCAGGATATTCTCTGCCGGTACCGGCGCCTGTGCGGTGACAATGTGTTGTGGATGCCCGGTACAGACCATGCCGGTATCGCCACCCAGAATGTGGTGGAGAAAAAGCTTATGGCCGAGGGTACCAGCCGTCATGATCTGGGCCGCGAGGCATTTATTGAAAAGGTCTGGGAATGGCGGCAGGAATACGGCGGCACCATCATTCGTCAGCTCAAGCGGCTCGGCGCATCCTGCGACTGGGACCGGGAACGGTTTACCATGGATGACGGCCTTTCCATGGCCGTGCGTACAGTGTTTAAAACGTTGTATGATGAAGGCCTGATTTATCGCGGCAAATACCTGATCAACTGGTGTCCCCGGTGCCATACCGCCATTGCGGATATAGAGGTGGCGTATGAAGAGATGCAGGGGGGGCTTTACCATATCCTGTATCCCTTCGCGGACGGCGAGGGCGGCCTGGTAGTGGCCACCACCCGGCCGGAAACCATGCTGGGTGATACCGGTGTGGCAGTCAATCCTGATGACGAGCGGTATGCCGGCCTGGCCGGCCGGAAGGTTCGGCTTCCCCTGACCGACCGGGTGATCCCGGTGATTGCCGACAACTATGTGGACACCAGCTTCGGCACCGGTGCTCTGAAGATAACCCCGGCTCATGATCCCAACGACTTTGAGATTGGCCGGACCCATCAACTGGATATGATCAAAGTGATTGATGACCAGGGATACATGACCGCAGAGGCCGGCGAACAATTTGCCGGGCTTGACCGGTTCGAGTGCCGGAAGGCCGTGGTTGCCGCCCTGAAAGCGGAAGGATTGCTGGAAAAACAGGAGGATTACATCCACAGCGTCGGCACCTGCTACCGGTGCAAGACAGTAGTGGAGCCCAATCTGTCCAAGCAATGGTTTGTCAATGTCAAGCCCCTGGCGGAAAAAGCGGTTGAAGTGGTCCGGAACGGAGAAACGAAGATTATTCCGGAGAACTGGACAAAGACCTATTACGAGTGGATGGACAATATTCGCGACTGGTGTGTATCCCGGCAGATATGGTGGGGCCATCAGATTCCGGCCTGGTTTTGTGACGACTGCGGAGAGGTTATTGTAGCGATAGAAACCCCTGAAAAATGCGCTGCATGCGACAGCAATAATCTTACGCAGGAAAGCGATGTGCTGGATACATGGTTCAGCTCCGCACTGTGGCCTTTTTCAACCATGGGCTGGCCGGACCAGACCCCGCTTTTGAAAACATTTTATCCCACCAGTGTGCTGGTGACGGGGTTTGATATTCTCTTTTTCTGGGTGGCCCGGATGCTGATGATGGGTGTCCACTTTATGAAGGACGTGCCCTTTGCCGATGTCTATATCCATGCCCTTGTGCGGGATGAAGAGGGCAAAAAGATGAGCAAGTCCACCGGTAACGTGATCGACCCCATCGATATCATTGAAAAGTACGGGGCCGACGCCCTGCGATTCACACTGACAGCCTTTGCCGCCCAGGGAAGGGATGTAAAGCTGTCGGAAAGCCGTATCGAGGGATACCGCCACTTTATCAATAAACTGTGGAATGCGGCCCGCTTTTCGCTCATGTATATTGATGACAGCAACAGAGAAGAGACCTTTTCTGATGCCTGTCTTGCAGATAAATGGATTCTGTCCCGTCTGGCCGTGCTGCGACAGACAGTGGCTGAGGCGATCGACACCTATAAATTTAATGAAGCTGCCGCGGCGCTGTACCGCTTTGTCTGGCACGAGTTCTGCGACTGGTACCTGGAGGCGGTAAAGCCGGACCTGTACGGCAAAAATGGCGATGACCGGCAGCAGGGTTCCAGGATTGTGCTGCGCCGGGTGCTGCGCGATATTCTTGTCATGCTGCACCCCATTATTCCGTTTGTCACCGAAGAGATATGGCATGTGCTGCCCGGTGAAGATACCTCGATCATGCAGGCGGCATTTCCCCGGGCTGAGACCGGGCCGGCCATGGTGACCCCTGATGCCGGGGCAGAGGCCGAAATGGAACTGGTCATGGGGGTTATCACGGGTATCCGGAATGTGCGCGGAGAGATGAATATATCGCCGTCACAGGCTCTTTCCGTGATTGTTCATGCGGGTGATCAGGAGACACAGATCCGGATTGCGGCCAATGAAGCAATGATCGTTAATCTGGCCCGGCTTTCGTCTTTTGCCGTTGAAACGATCGGCGAAAAGCCGAAATTCGCGGCCACATCGGTGGTAGACAATGTAACGGTATATGTGCTGTTGGAAGGGGTTATCGATTTCGCCAGGGAAAAGGCCCGGATTGAAAAAGAGATGGCAAAACTGGAAAAAGACCTGAAGGGGGTGACCGGCAAACTGAACAATGACGACTTTTTGAACAAGGCGCCGGCCCATGTCGTGGAAAAGGTGAAGGAGAGTTTTGCTGATCTCCAGGCCCGTCGGGAAAAGCTCCAGGCCACATTGGATAAAGTAATGGAGATGGCGTAAAATTGACGGCTTCGTAAAAAGTCCAATTTCTTTGTTGCGCTGCATCTCTCGTCATGTCATGTACGGCTAAGTACACTCCATTACTCGAGATTTGCGCGCCTCAAACTTGAACTTTTTACTTTGCCGTCCCAAAATTGACTTTTTAGGAGACCATCAAAATTGGAAATTGGGAATTTGAAATTGGAAACAGGGGCAACGCCCAATTTCCAATTTCTAATATCGAATTTCAATTTCTTTAAATGTTTTAGATCTTTTGCGAAACAAGCAGATATAAATCATTATACGGGGAATACGTAAAATGGACTGGCAATGGTCATACTTGATTGAGGCGGCGCTGACCGAGGATATCGGGACCGGGGATATCACCACCGACACCCTGATTCCCGGAGATGCCGATGGACGGGGATATATCGTTGCCAAGGAGCCGCTGGTGGTAGCCGGCATGGAACTGGTCAAGGGGGTGTTTGAGTTCCTTGATCCGGACATGGAGTGTTTTATTGCCGCCGCAGATGGTGAGTCTGTTGCCGCGGGTGAGGTGGTGTTTGACGTCCGGGGTTCCATGCGGACAATACTGACCGGCGAGCGCACCGCCCTGAATTTTCTGCAGCGGCTGTCCGGCATTGCCACCTATACCCGTTCCTGTGTGGCCGAGTTGGAAGGAACGCAAACCCGTCTGGTGGATACCCGCAAAACAACACCGGGCCTGCGGATTCTGGAGAAATACGCCGTCCAGATGGGTGGTGCATCAAACCATCGCATGGGGCTGTTTGACGGCGTCTTAATCAAGGACAACCATATTGCGGCCTGCGGTGGCATCAAACAGGCTGTTGCCCTGGCGCGGCAGCAGGTACATCATCTGGTTAAAATCGAGGTGGAAGTCACGACCCTTGAAGAAACCCGGACGGCGCTTGATGCCTGCGCCGACGTGATCATGCTGGACAATATGGATCTGGAAATGATAAAACACGCCGTTGCGCTGATTAACGGCCGTGCACTGGTCGAGGTGTCGGGATCGGTGACAAAAGAACGGCTGCGCGAACTGGCCGATGCCGGGGCAGATATCATCTCGGCCGGCGGGCTGACCCATTCGGCCAGGGCCGTGGACCTTAGTATGCGGATAGAGTAAATGCTGCCAATCCGTGATCTCAATCCTTCCGAAAACTACCCCGTCGTCAATAACACGATCATTGGCATCTGCATAGTTGTTTTTATTATCGAGCTTTCCCATGGCGCTAACATGTCCCGGTTTTTGTATAATTACGGACTTGTGCCCGCCCGCTACACACGACCGGAAATCGCCGCCTACTTCCCGCTGCCGCTTCAGGTGTTTTCATTCATCTCTTTCATGTTTCTGCATGGCGGTTTTTTTCACTTGATTTTTAATATGTGGTTTCTTTATGTATTTGGCGATAATATTGAAGATGATCTGGGACACGGAAAATATCTTCTGTTTTATCTGTTGTGCGGCCTGGCTTCGGGGGTTGCCCAGTTTATGTTCTATCCGACAGCCAATGTGCCGACGGTGGGTGCAAGCGGCGCCATTGCCGGCGTGATGGGGGCCTATCTGATCCGCTATCCTGCGGCAAAAGTGTTGACCCTGGTACCCCTGATCTTTATTCCTTTTTTTTTCGAGGTGCCCGCCTTCTTTTTTCTGGGCCTGTGGTTTCTGATGCAGGTGCTAAACGCAACCATGACCGGTGCTGGCGGCTCCGGAGTTGCATGGTGGGCGCATGTGGGCGGGTTTGTGGCCGGGATTGCACTGCTGAAACTGTTCGGGCAAATGCCAACAAAAGCGGACATAAAACGATCCGCCGGGTTTACCGCCAAAAGGAAGACCCCGCGGCTCCAGATAATACGGCCCAGCGGGCCAGGCAGCGAGCCGGACTTGCATGGAGAGCTGGTGATTACTCAACTTGAGGGAATTACCGGTACGACAAAAACTGTCAATATCCCCTGGGGATTTCAGTCGCGCCTGTACCGGGTTGTGGTGCCGCCGGGCACGCGATCCGGCGCCAAGCTGAGGCTTAAAGGCCTTGGCAGGCAATCGGCCGACGGTACCCGGGGGGATCTGTTGTTGAAGGTGATTGCCCAATAAAATGGATAATATACGAAATTTCAGCATAATAGCGCATATCGATCACGGCAAGTCAACCCTGAGTGACCGGTTGATTCAAAGCACCGATATTGTTTCGGCAAGGGATTTCCGGGATCAGATTCTCGACAGCATGGAACTGGAGCGGGAGCGGGGCATTACCATCAAAAGTCAGACGATTTGTCTGCCTTATACGGCCAGGGATGGTAAGCTATACTATCTGAATCTCGTGGATACCCCGGGTCACGTGGATTTCTCCTATGAAGTTTCCCGGGCCATTGCGTCCTGCGAGGGGGCGCTGGTGCTGGTTGATGCCAGCCAGGGGGTTGAGGCACAGACCGTCGCCAACCTCTATCTGGCGGTGGAACATGATCTGGAGATTATTCCGGTGATCAACAAGATCGACCTGCCATCCGCGGATATTGACCGGGTCATGGAGCAGATTGAGGACGACCTGGGGCTTGATGCCGAGGCCGCTATAAAGGTGTCCGCAAAAGATGGCGTGGGCATAGAGCCCCTGCTGGATGCTATTGTCGAGAAACTACCGCCGCCGAAGGGCGATCCGCAGGCACCGCTTCAGGCCCTGATTTTTGACGCCACCTATGATGATTACCGGGGCACCATTATTCATGCCAGGGTGTTTGACGGGGTTGTGAAACCCGGCGATGACATTGTCTTTATGTCCAACAATGCCGCCTATAAAGTGGAAGAGGTGGGTATCTTTCAGATTGTCCGTAAGCCCCGCAAACAGCTTGCTGCGGGCGAAGTGGGGTATATTATTGCCGGTGTCAAGTCATTGAGCGATACCAAGTGCGGGGACACCATCACCCTGAAACGCAATCCCTGCAAAGCCCCCATGCCGGGGTTTCAGGAAGCCAAATCCATGGTCTTTTCGTCCATGTTTCCCATTGCATCGGACGAGTATGAAGAGCTTGCCGTAGCCATAGACAAACTTAAACTCAACGATGCCTCCCTGGTCTATGAAAAAACATCATCCGCCGCTCTGGGGTTCGGCTTCCGGTGCGGGTTTCTGGGGCTGTTGCATCTTGAAATCGTCCAGCAGCGGCTTGAGCGGGAATATGATCTTTCCCTGATTATAACGGCGCCATCGGTCCGGTACGAGGTACGCCTGCATGACGGCACCACACTGATGGTGGACAACCCGGACATGTATCCCGAACCCACGGCCATCGAGGCAACCCTTGAGCCCTTTATCCGGGCGTCGATTATTGTGCCGGACACATACATGGGTGCAGTGATGAACCTGTGCATGGAGCGGCGCGGGATCAGCACCACCTATCATTATCTTACAGGCAACCGGATGGAGATGATATTTGAAATGCCCCTGGCCGAAGTGGTGTATGATTTTTACGATAAGCTGAAAACCGTTACCCAGGGGTATGGATCACTGGATTATGAGGTGATTGACTACCGGGAGGCGGACCTGGTCAAGATGGATATTCTGGTGAATGGCGAACGGGTGGACGCGCTCTCCCAGATTGTTCACAGCGACAAGGCTGTGGAGCGGGCCCGTCATGCCTGTGAAAAGCTGCGGGAGGAGATCCCCCGCCAGATGTTCAAAATCGCGATTCAGGGCGCCATCGGGGCAAAAATTATTGCCAGAAAAACCATCTCCGCCCTTCGCAAGGATGTGACCGCCAAATGTTACGGCGGCGACATTTCCCGGAAGCGCAAACTTCTTGAAAAACAGAAAAAGGGTAAAAAGCGGATGAAAACCGTGGGCAAGGTCGCCATTCCCCAATCCGCGTTCCTGGCGGTACTCAAATCGTCGGATGAGTGATGGCGGCTATCGTGATTTAAAAGAAGTTCTTTTGGAGAAATGGCCTTGAAAATCAGACGTCGTGAAAAACATATGGCTTCAGCCTGGGAGATGCAGTGTTATCCCCAGTCTGCAATGAGCGATGACAGGGCGGACTCGCTCTTTGGCGAAGCATTTCAACTGGTGGCGGCAATTGAAGACAAGCTGACGGAGTTCAAACCCGGCCCATTTCAAGCCATGCCACCGTTTTTTCCATGAATACTGCCTGATGACGGGGATCGCTCATGCGGTGGTCGCCGTTTTCCAGGAGCACCAGTTCCTTTGGTTGTTCACACATTGCGTATATCTGTTTTGCATGATCACAGGGCACAATGGTGTCGGCTTCACCGTGAAACAGCAGGATACGTGAAAGGCCTTTTGCTTTTTCGGTGATATCAAACCGCAGGGCGCAGTCATAAAAAGAATCCGGCATTTTTTCGGCCATGGGGTCGTTGGCGGTCCGGATTGCCCCGGCCACCGGCTCGCTGACCAGCGGGGCGGCCAGGGTGACGATCCGGATGCCGGAAAATTTTTTGGCCGTTGCGATGACCACGGCCCCGCCCATACTGCTGCCGAACAGGCCGGCAAGGTTGCTGGTTTCTGAATATCCCTGTATCGCAGCAATGGCAGCTTCCAGATCGCGGCATCGGGCGTCAATCGAAGTGTCTTCGGCAAGGCTTCCCTGGCTTTCGCCGCAACCCCGGTGATCAAACCGGAAATAGGCAAGGCCCGCACGGGCACATTGATCCGCCAGCGCAATCTGTTTGGGGGAGACCTTGTCTGCAAAAAGACCGTGACATCCCACCACAAACGGTGCCGGCCTTTTTTCCGGCAGATGTAATACGCCCGACAGCATCAGGCCGTCTGCTTCAAAATGCACGGTTCTTGCAGGGATTGTATTCATATCAGACAGCCTGCCTTAACCCGCATATTTCATGAAGTTTTTTGATAATTGATTCATTTTAAAGATATTTTAAAATGTTATGGTATCTTTTGTCCGTTTTTACAAAATGCAAACTGTAATTCTTATTTTAAGGAATCGGGTCAATTTTATATCAAAAAATTTCACCCTTCGGGCAAGTTGAGTTCGCCGCATCTGCGGCGAACTCAACACTTGAAATAA
>JAXHTY010000008.1:0-133400 GCA_034189905.1 Thermodesulfobacteriota bacterium | reverse complement strand
CCCAGATTTACACCCACCTGAACATCACCGACTTAAAACAAGTCCATCAACGCTGTCATCCAAGAGAACACGACAGGGAATAACAGTCAGCTGTTAGCGCCCCTCGCTGTCATTGCCCGGTTCATCCGGGCAATCCAGACCGCAACCCCCTTACCAACCGGACACCTGCATCCAATTGAAAGGAAACCATCATGATCAATGAAACACTGACCGCCCTTATTGACGAAACCTACGCCCTGGCCCATGTATTGAACCTGTTATTTGAAGAAGTTGAAAACGCCGGCATCAACGTCAACCCCCATGCCGTGGCCGCCATTGCCGGGCGGATCGCCGACAACATCGTCAACATCAGCCACCGGCTTCATGACAACGGAAAACCGCCCTGATCAATAAGGCAGGGCTGCCGCCTCGGGCTCCGCCTGACGGCTCCGCATCCTGCGGGGGCAGCCCGTCAGATTTTATATACCCGCCCACCCGGGCACCGGTCCGCCCCATACGGGCCTGTCACGGTTTGTTGCATCGCGACATATCGGGCCGTTATCAGACAGAATTTTATCGTTTTAGCAGCCTCCGGCAGGCGGTTAAAATGCCGTCTGATAACGCTGCAATATGTCGCCCGCACAAACCCTGCCAGGCCCTTGTCCATCAAAGGGTTGCAGGGCGCATGCCCCGGCCACGCCTTCAAAGCCCCTGAATAAGGTAATGGATCAAATTTTATTTTGCAGTTAAAAGGAAAACCCATTCTTCTTTTAACCGCCGCAAAACCCGACAAAAGCCCATAAAAGCTTTGATCATGAGAACAATCTGTAGTATGAAAAAAAGCGGAGGACTGATCCACATTATACATACGACATGTTCAAAAACACTTGAATTTTGTTCTTTTACAGATTTGAATTTTTAAGGTAAGTGGTTGTATTGGCAGGGGATGCGCCTGGCGGCCAAAAGTGCCTAATCGGATTAATGTCCTAAATGATCCGGTTAATTTTGTTGATCCGGATGGATTAATTGATGTTCATATTGGGACAGACGAAAAAATTGCAGAAAAAGTTGCAGACGCAAAGAAAGAGGTGGAAAAGGCCGATTGGTTAAATTCTGAACTTCAAGATAAGGCTCTCGACACTCTTGATTGGCTGGAAGATAAAGCCGAAAAAGTTGATGCTTGCATTCATCATGAAGTGGCTCCAGATGTGCCTGGAAAGTTAACCATTGAACCAATAACAGACGGCCCCAAAGTTGAGGGGGGCAAAATCACATATGAACTACCATTTTGATAATACGGATTAAGGAATTATTATGAAAATAGGACTCCACATTTTAAGTATTTCGGCAATTACTTTTTTAATTGTTTATTTATTGTCAGGGCAAGTTGCTTTTTCAAATCAAAAACAAGATCAAGAAATTGCGGAGTATAAAAAAGCCTGGAAATTCATAGAGTCAGACCAAACTGAAAAAGCAAGTGATCTGATAAAGAGAAATTATGAGACCGATGTGGCAGAAGACAATGCATTTAGTTTGTTCTGGCTGGTGCCACAGGGTGTCATTGAGATGTGTGAAGAGGATTATGAGAAAGCGTTATGTACTATTAATAAAGCTAGACCAAAACTGAAAAGGTTATACTATGCCTTAAAGACTGAACCAGAAGAACAACCTAATGATGATCCGCTCGCAAAAAAAGGGAAGGAATTTATAGCATTTAATTATGAGAAGATACTTATTGTCAGCAGTACTGCAAATTTCAAATTAGGGCATTGGATGGAAGCGTTAAATGATTACATGGAAGGAAAAAAAGAATTTAATCATAACGACTACTACCTTAAGGCTGTCTGTTTTTATCGGATAAATAATTACCCTGAAGCACTAATAAATTTTCAATATTCCTATAAGGTAAACCAATCAAAACAGCTTAAAGACGAGATTGCGTATAATATTTCATGTCTCTATTCAATACTGGGTGGTGTTGATGAATCTATATTATGGCTAAAAATCCCATTAAGTCATGATATAAATAAGTGGTTTCCTAAAATAGCCGGTGAAAAGGATTTTGATAATATCCGCAATAATCCTAAATTTAAAAATTTTTTTGAACAAGAAAAGAAGAAATTTAAAAAGAGAAATAATATGTAGATACGTGGACTTTGCGTGGACTTTGGGGGCGCCCTTCGGATTTTCACATTTGGGCGTCTCTTAAGTCCTTTGGAAGCCGTCACTAAAGACGGGAGCCTGGTAGAAGAATATGCGTATGATAGCCTTCCCTATGGCACCTGCACCTGGCAGATGGACGACCTTCGCGGCATCACCGGCCGCACCCTGGAATATAACGACGAAGATCATCTGCTTTCCACCGGTGCGACGGACTATCAATACGATCTTGACGGGTTCCTTGAATCCAAAACCAGCGGTAATGAAACCACCTATTATGATTATACCTCCCGGGGCGAACTCCTCCGCGTTGACCTTCCCGAGGCACCACCATCGAATACATCCACGATCCCCTTGGCCGCCGCATCGCCAAAAAGGTCAACGGCACCATCACCGAGAAATATCTCTGGCAGGGCGGCACCCGCCTGCTGGCTGTTTATGACGGTTCCGACAACCTCCTCATGCGGTTCCAGTATGCCGACAGCCGCATGCCCGTTGCAGTAGAAAAAGAAGGTGTGCTATACTACCTCGCATACAATCAGGTGGGATCGCTCCGGGCCGTGGCCGACAGCGCCGGCAACATCGTCAAACAGATCGAATATGATTCACACGGCTACATTCTGAACGATACAAATCCGGGTTTTGACCTCCCCTTCGGCTTTGCCGGCGGCCTCCATGACCGCGACACCGGCCTTGTCCGCTTCGGCTACCGCGACTACGACCCCGACACCGGCCGATGGACCGCCAAAGACCCGATCGGATTCGCCGGTGGGGATAGTGATCTGTACGGGTACGTCCTCAATGATCCGGTTAATCTGGTGGATCCGTGGGGGTTAGAATCTTCTGCTGGGTATTTAAATGAGTTTTCAAGAGATATGAGTGTTAATGGTGGGCCACCACCAGGAGTAGAGGCAGATCCTGCTGGTGTCTGGAATGATATAGGAAAAATTCAGAGGTTTTGGTCTAATTCTCTTGCGTGGGTCCTTAGAGCGTATTTTTATAGAACCCCAATCCCGATTGTTGTGATTCCAAAAGTAGAAGCGGCAGAAACATCGGAAGGACCTTGTCCTTAAAAAATTTATTGAAGGAGTACTGAGACGCAGGCAAAACTACAGAATTTATCCAAATAAGTAAGTAAAGAATTCTGGCCCCCTTTCCCGAAATTCTTTACATATAGAAGCAAAAGGGTGTGACATTAATAACTATTTTTTATTGTCATTTGGTGTTATCAAAATCAAGTTTATGTATAAAATATCGATTTTATTTAAAAAAATAGCATAGATAAATATTGTTATGATTAGGTTTGACCTTCTTTTTTTCTTATATTCACCTGTTTGTTTTCTTTGTTTGCTCTTTTTTGTAAAAAATAGATACATATTTTACAATGAAGATGTTGATTCGCAACTATTTTCACTCTTGCCTGCCATAATACTAATATTTTTCCTCTTAAATAATTATTTAGTCCAATCATTATGGTATAATTTTTATAGTTATAGTCAACTATCTTGGGAGTTATATGTTTTCGTATGGAATTTTGCGGTCTTATTCATAATTGTATTGATAATGAAAAGGAAAAAAATAACTTTAAATCAGGCTTTTAACCTTAAAAAAAAATATGCTTACAGAGTCATACGTATTGGGTTTTATATAACATGTTTTTTTGTTTTTATGTCCCTGCTTTTTGGTTTTGAGATTACACATGATGCTTACAAGGCAATCCATATTAAAGAAATGTCTCCCTTACTTCTAATAGTTTTATTGTTTAATACGATTATCTTACTCCCACTTGTTGAAGAGATAGTATTTAGAGGTATATTGTATGTCCCACTTTATAGGAAAGTAGGTCAAAAAGCCGCTATTTTTTTAACTTCATATATTTTTTTGCATTTGCATTTCTCATTATTGCTACAAGATTATTCGGGGGCTGTAGCAATTTTTTTCAAAGGTCTATTTTTAACGTGGTTATATGATAAATATAAAACTTTGATTTATCCATTGGGATTTCATGTATTATTTAATTTATTGTTTGTTTACTTATTATTATTTCCCAGTGCCAATCACTGAAATACAGGGCGGTGGGCGGGCACGGCATAAAATCAGCCGCCGCCGCTTATGCCGAGGCCGCAGCCCTGCCTGGCGGACCGGCTGCGCCTGATGACATAATCAAAATTATCGGTTCGTTGGTGCCGCAAGGGTTTTTGCGATGACGCAATGACCGATAATTGAGGTTTGATTATGTAAGAAGATGCAGGCGGCATGACAGGCAGGAACGAAAAACTGACGCGCGGCGGCTACCGCAAAGGGTGGCGGGTGGGCATATAAAAAATGGCAAGGCTGCCCCCGCAGGATGCGGAGCCGACAGGCGGAGCCCGAGGCGGCAGACTTACCTTATTTTATCGCGTATGCTTTGTCGTGGGGTCCCACCGTCAGGAATACGACTGTTTTATCCGGCAGGTCGTCGCAAAAGCAGTATGCACACTCAGGAATGTGCCGGCATTCTTCGCAGACAACAAAGACAATCCGAAAGTTACGATCAATGCGGATACTCCGGCAGCCGATCAGGTTCAGCCTGCCGCTGATGTCGCCGAGCGCTTCGGTCCCTGTATACGGATCCTCAAGAACTTTTTCGGCCCGTCGCTTAATGGCCTTACGGATGGACGCATAACGGCGAAGGTTGCGGACGAACAAATCTTCGTATGCCGCTTCGTAATCACTCACCCCATACCTCGCTATGCGAATGAAGTTTGATCCGGCCTTCGGCCTTCCGTTGCAGTAGTTCTTCCATGTCTTTGTGTAGCGGCATCTCGGGGTTAAGATAAAACAACCCCGGCATGTCTTTTACGACATTTGTCAGTTCTTCACGGATAACCCGCCGAATCAGCGGTTCCAGTTGTTTGGTGAGGTTCTCAATATTTATCATCGACTGTTGTTCACTCATTGCCTGTTCCTCCAATATTTTACCTTGTTGCCCCCTTAAGAAACGTATCAATTGTTCTCAGCAGAACTTTTTGCTCAGAAGGCGGCAGGGCTTCGATTTTATTGATGCGGCGTTGCAGCTTAAGGCTTTGTTTGGCCCCGTTGTTTTCAGGGTTTTTGAGCCCCAGCAGCTCATCTGAGCCAGGGGTCAGGTCTGTTCTTGACTCATATTCGCAGCCTAAATCTTTCCTTACAGTTTATAAATATCAATCCTCATCCCGATCCCGATTTTGTCGGCATGGGCTTGTCCCTTGTGAAACAAACGGGATTTGGAACATCCGAATCAGAACGGAATAATATTGACCCGTACTTCTTTGATGCCGTCCATATCCTTGAGAAGGTTTTTCGCTTTGTCGGTGAATTCATTTTCCAGGGACAGGTCTGTTTCAATATTGACATAGATGATGCTGTCCTTGCAGTTGACCTCTGCGGCGGGAATTTTTCCGTAGATGACGGAATGGGCTTTGGCCGCCAGATAGGCATCATTGATCATTTTCCGGGTCTGTTCGGTTGTCTGAAAACACGGCCGCCTGGCAATATCGCTCAGGATTTCCACTGCATCATTCACCTGGAGGTTGTCGATATGTAACGAAATATCATAGAGGTTGATATCTTTGGTATCAATTCCGTACAGGTTCATGCTCCACTTCTGCCTTTCTTCGTCATCTTTTGTCAAAATGCGGTGGGCTTCTTTTTCGGAAATATTTTCCCGCCGCATCTCTTCTTTTACTCTGTCTTCGATATTGGCGACGATCCGGATTTTTAGAATATTTGGAATATCCTTAATAAAAAAGTGGCCGGCCAGTCCATGATACACAATGTTGTCTTTCTGGATATGCTCCAGAAATGCTTCACGAATAAAAATGATATACTTTTCTTTTCTGTGCCCGAAGTGCTCGAGAAAGGATGGCGCATCGTGAATCGCACGGACCAGCTTCAGTTCCGGAATATTGAAATGAGAGGATGCCTCCAGCAGAATATCCCTTGATAAACATTCATAGTTCAGTTTTTCAGCGAGCTTTTCGGCAATCTCTTTTCCCTTGCTGTAAGAACCTCTGGAAATTGTAATGACACCCATTTCAGCCTCCCATAAAAATTGGATAGTGAACAGTTAAGAAGATATGGAATAAATAATACGGAAGCATGCCTGAGAAAACAATATTTTTTGTCGGCTACTGGTACATTGACACACCGTCAAGTTATGCCGCATACAACAGAAACTCGACTTTCACGGCTTCGTATGGAAAGATGATCCGCCCGTCATCTGTGTGATCGAGGATTCCGGCGTTTAACAGTGCTGTTACATCGCCATGAACGGCCTTGACATCCCGTTCGGCACGCCGTGCCGTTTCACGGATTGACACAGGTCCTGCGCCGCACAAAACTTTAAGCAACTCCCATCGTTTTGCGGTTAACACCTGCCAAAGCAATTCCGGCGCAGCAAAGCTTATCCGTGCGGATTTTTTTGATTTTCCTGTTTTCCAGGTTTGTGTGAAATCTGCCATTGAATCGGCAGGTGTTCGCACATCAAGGGTTACGGTTTTCATGGTTCCACCTCTCAATATCTTTCTGGAAGTCCACGATCAACTGCTCCGGGGTGGTGAACTGATAGGGGCGTTCTTTCCCATCAAGATGCCGATGATCGCCTTTGCTGGTCTCATCATCATAGCGCAAGACGCATTTGCTACTCACCATATATGCAAGCCGGTATTTGAATTCGTGGAAAACGCCGCTTGACTGCTTTGGAAGACGCCATAATACAAACTCTGCAAATGCTGATTCAGGATAAACAATCCGCGTTTGAATGAGCTTGACAGCTTTCATACTGACAATAATAACAGCATTTGTGACTGTTGTCAATAATACCAACAGGAAGCAAATTGCCCCTCTATCCCTCTTCTTCAGGGGGCTTGGGGGTAATGTCATGGCCGAGCCGGGTTTCCAGGCTGCGGATGACAAGGTAAAGAAGGGCAAAGCCGAGGATGGCGGCCCCCAGTTGGATCGGGTCGGTGTCGGCGGCGGATTCGCCAAGGATGATAAAAGGGGCGGCCAGTGCAAGCTGGACCGGCAGAGCGATCAGGAGATAGCTGCGAAAGGAGGCGCCGGCCAGGGGCAGAAGGTAGTTCTTGACAGCATAGGGGGCCGGAAGGGCCGCAACAAGAAAGCAGAAACCCAGTTCCCGGTGACTGGGAACCTCCGGAATATTATAGTTTCTGGCGGTCAACAACTTGTTTAAAGGGGTTCGCAGTGCCCTGGCAAGAAAAAAGCTGCCGATAAAGTGGATGGGCATAATCACGGCAGTAAGCCCCAGCCCCTGCAGGATGCCGAGCTTGAGGCCGGCCAGCACAAAAAATATACTGACGGGAAAGCCGGTAAACGGCAAAACGATCATCAGGCCGATAAAAAGGGGCAACGGGGTGTTCTGATTGACCATGGTCATAATGGTCCGGGCCAGGTCATACCGAAAAACAGCAAGGCCCGCGCCGATAACCAGCAGTATAGCAATGATGCCAAGTGTTATGGAGTATCTGTGCTTTCTCATATTTCTCAATCCTGTCATGGCGGCCGATCACCCGGCCATCTGTTCCTTGTTTGACAGAAGGTCCGTATTTTAATATAAACGAAAATCATTTGGTAGAGATTTCTTGATAATTGACAACAAAAGGGTTTATATGATTACGATAAATGAGAACTTCCTGAAATTGCAGGCATCTTATCTGTTTTCTGAAATCGCCACCCGGGTCAGTGCCTTTCAGAAGGAAACCCCCGATACCCGGATCATCAAGCTGGGAATCGGCGACGCCACCCAGCCGCTCTGCAATGCCTGCATCGAGGCGTTTCACAAGGCGGTTGACGAGATGGGAGAGGCGAAAAGTTTCCGGGGCTATGGCCCTGAGCAGGGCTACCCGTTTCTGCGGGAGGCCATTGCCAAATATGACTATCAATCGCGCGGTGCGGATATATCGGCCGAGGAAATTTTCATCAGCGACGGAGCCAAGTGCGATACCGGCAATTTTCAGGAGATTCTGGCCACAGACATTCGTGTGGCCATTCCCGATCCGGTTTACCCGGTTTATCTGGACACCAATGTGATGGCCGGTCGCACCGGCATGTTTCAGGAGGGGCGCTATGAGGGGGTCGTGTATATGGAATGCACGGCTGACAATAATTTCCTGCCGGCCCTGCCGGATGCACCGGTGGACCTGATATATCTCTGTTTTCCCAACAACCCTACAGGCGTGACCGCCACCCACGCGGAGTTAAAAAAATGGGTGGATTTCGCCATCGAAAACAAGGCCCTGATTCTATATGACGCCGCGTATGAGGCGTTTATCCGGGATGATGCCACGCCCCGGACAATATATGAGGTCGCGGGTGCGGAAAAGGTGGCGGTGGAGTTCCGGAGTTTTTCAAAGACAGCCGGGTTTACAGGCACCCGATGCGCGTTTACTGTGGTGCCCAAAGCCTGTGCCGCCTATGATAGTGCCGGTAACCTGCAGCCATTGCACAGCCTGTGGAACCGCCGGCATTCAACAAAGTTCAATGGCGTATCCTACCCGGTTCAGCGGGCCGCGGAAGCGGTGTATTCGCCTGAAGGCCGGCAGCAGACCCGCGCCATGGTGGAAGCCTATATGAAGAACGCCGACCGGATCACCGGTGCCATGGGGGAACTGGGGTTCTCGTATGTGGGCGGTGAGCATTCCCCTTATGTCTGGGTGGATGCAAAAATTGATTCATGGGAGTTGTTCGACATCCTGCTGAAAAAGGCAGGGGTTGTATGCACGCCCGGCGCCGGATTTGGTAAGTGCGGTGCGCAGTATATCCGTTTGTCCGCGTTTAATACCTACGAAAATGTGGACGAGGCGATGACGCGGATTCAGGATGCCCTAAAAAGTTGATGCACGCGTGAAAAAGATGTTAATGCTAATGCGTTGCCCGGTATGCTTCGAGCGCCGCCAGCACGTCATCCAATAGTTCCTGTGGGTAAAGCTTGCCGG
The DNA here is from genome assembly GCA_034189905.1 of Thermodesulfobacteriota bacterium. Lineage (GTDB taxonomy): Bacteria > Desulfobacterota > Desulfobacteria > Desulfobacterales > Desulfosudaceae > JAXHTY01. The sequence continues at coordinate 124,287 of JAXHTY010000008.1, read as the reverse complement.
CCAGTTTCTGCTGTACTCGCAACGAAGCCGCCTGGATGGCCTTCATATCTTCCGGTGAAAATTCAACGGCGGTCATGCCGCATTTTTTTTCAAAAGCATCCAGGGTTTTGCGTTCATAATCCCGAACCTTTTTTTTCCAGTAAGATTCAAGCAACCTGACTTCAAATACGAGCAGTTCCTGGATATTATAAGAGAATGTCGGGGAGACATTGAACTGCCTGCTCAGCCGTTCCTTGGTGGCAAGGCTGGTAATGATGGCGGCCGGTGAATAAAGCAGCGGCTGTTTAATATAATAATTGGCGTATTGATAAGCCTGCATGCCCAGCATCCACGCCGCGGGTGCAAGATTGGTGTCAGCCAGTCCGGTGCTCAGGGCAGAAAGCGTCTCAGGGACCGCCACAGGTGTGGCATTTATGTCAAGCGCATCATATGCGGCGGTTTCGGGCTGCCCGAACCAGGTCAGCATTTTCCGCCGCCGGATATCGTCGAGGCTGGTTATTTTCTTTTTTGAGAAAAAATAAAAAAACCCGGTGTCAATCATTGCCGAAAGGATATATCCTCGTTCTTCAAGCGCCTTGTCGATGCGTTTTTCAAATTTTTTAAAGATGTAATCAACTTCCGCATAATTGTTAAACAGCCCTGGCAGCAGAAACACGGCCATTTCCGGGCAGGCATTCAAAACGCCCAGCGCGGTGCATCCGCAACCGTCAAGCTGACCCACATCCATTTTGCGAAGAATGTCCGTGTCCTCCCCCATGATGCCGCCGCCGTATACTTTGACTTTTACTTTTCCATCGCTCAATTCATCCATCTTGGAGACCAGTTCGGTCTTTGCGACCGAGAGCCAGGGGGTCCCTTCCGGTGCAAGGGTGCCGATAGTGAGGATCATCTGCTCTCCCTCTTTGATCACCGTGCAACCGGCTTCCCAGGCGATTTTCCGCATCTCTTCCCAGCTCAGGTAAGGTGAAAAGAGTTTGTCGACAACGTCGGGCAGTGCCGCGAGAATATACCGGGAGGTCCGGATTTCATTTAAAACCGGGAGCATTTCAGTTTTTATCATTCCCCTGGCTTCCTCCCGGCTCAGGGTGCCGGCTTCAAGCATTTTTTTAAAGGCTTCAATTTCTTGTTTAAGTGCGGGGTCGATGGTTTTGCCGGTTAACAGTGCGGTGATGGTTTCTCTTATGGTCTGCTGCGCTTCCTTTTTTGACATGGTTGCTGCAAAGGCGGATGTCGAGGAGAAAAAGAAAATAAAAAAGGAAATGACGACGGTGGTCAGCAGCGATTTGCTGGCATGGTGATGCGGCATGGGCCCCTCCTCATGTTATAATGGTTTCAAATTGATTGATTCCCAAAACACCATTCCGAAACAGGAGCAGTGGTATCTTTGTTGACAGGTGTTCGTGCATGGTTTTGCACTGTATCATTTTATAAGGTATCAATCAAATTGCCGGTGGGTGATGTTTCATATCCCGGAACAGACGCAATGTCGTGCCTGAGAGCCCTGGATTGAAGCGTGTCAAGCATGGTGCGAATGGTGGGATGATCCATGAGGTCGTCGGGAATCACCAGGTCGCAACGGACCGTTTCCAGAGGGACAAAGTCAAGGCCGAAGACATGGGCCACGGCATGGAGGCCAAGGGCGGCATCGGCAAGGCCGGCGGCAACCCACTGGGCGCCCTGGTTGTGAGTGTGAACTTCGGAGCCGTAGCCCTTGATCTCAGCGATGGAAATGCCTTCGCGGGCCAGTTGATCGTCGAGAAGGATACGTAAGGCAGCGCCGCATTCCCGGTTGACAAAAGTAATATCTCTATCCGCCATGTCTGCCAGTGTCTCTATGTTGTGAGGGTTGCCCCTGGCCACCATGAGCCCCTCTTCCATTTGCGTAAACCCGATCACCTTGCCGTTCATGCCCGAGAGCATTTTCCGGGCGATTTGAACATTCGCCTCCTCGGATTCAGCGTTGTGAAGATGGATGCCCCCTACATGGGCGCGACCCGATGACAGGGCTTGCATGGCCGCATAGCTGGAGGCAAAACAGCAATGCACCCGGGCGGATGAAAAGGCCCGGGCCACATGTCCGCCGAGAATGGAAAACGCCGGGTCGCAGCCGAACAGCAGCACGGTATTATCTAGCGTATCCGGAGAGCAGAATACCGTGGCGGTGTTGCCGTTTTCTTCCAGAAATGCGTCAGCTGCGGGAAGGCCGCTGTTGAAGAGAATTTTGCCGGTCATGGGCACACCGGTGAGTTTCCCCCGGAGGTTGGCGGCCAGAAGCCGGCGAATGCCCGGCTGCTGTTCGCCCACCAGGTCAATGGGCTGGGCCGTGCTGTCCATTTCTTCGCTGAAAAGGGTTTCCACGGTAACGTCAAGGCACCGGGCCAGTTTTAGAGCAACCGCCGTGTTTGGCAGGTACCGGCCCGATTCAATGTCATAGATGGCCTGCCGCTTCACCCCTACGGCCTCTGCAAGCTGTGCCTGGGACCATCCCCTGGCCTGCCGGTAAGTTTTTACATGGCATGTAATGCGGGTTGCGTTCCTGCTCATAGTGTCCCCCATTTTTTGTCATTTTATACTTGACCTTTGGGAAAATCAATGTCATTTATAAATTACATATGACTGCTGAAAGCGTCATTGGGCCTGTGGCGGTTTAGCCTAACTAAACCATGAAATCAAGTCGCGCGGTCTTCGCGATGGTGATTTAGTAGTTAATAAAACAAAAATGTAACCATGAGCTGTATTTATTGCAATTTTGAATTGTCCGGTGCCACCGGTAGAATCTCAGGTTTGATATTATCTATCTGGAATTAAGCATGAAATATAATTTCCGGCAGGTTGAAGCAATCGGCATGATAAATGAAAGGTTCTTTTGTATAACTCAGGGAGGCAAGCCATGAAGCTTCACAAACAGATTTTCATTGTTTTTTTTATCCTGGTTCTTTTGACCGGGGGGCGTGCCCGGGCTGAGGTAATTAACGTATCAGTGGCAGCCAGCATGACGGATGCGTTTAAAAAACTGGAAGCTGTGTTTACACCCGACCACCCCGATATTGCCATTCAGTACAATTTCAACTCCTCAGGATCGCTGGCCAGGCAGATCGCCCAGGGCGCGCCGGCCGATATTTACGTGTCCGCCAACACCAAATGGATGGATTATCTGGCGGGGAAAGGGGTAATTGATGTGCCAAGCGTCCGGGTTTTTGCTTATAACCATCTTGTTTTTATTGGTAAAAAAGATCTGAAAGTCAGGACCATGATCGATATCGGCGGCCTGGACCGTATCGCGCTGGGCAGTCCGGCCAGTGTGCCCGCAGGCCAGTATGCTGAACAGGCCATGCGGGCGGCAGGCATGTATAGCGATCTGCTTGCACAAAAGAAACTTGTCATGGCCAAGGATGTTCGACAGGCCCTGATGTATGCCGACCGGGGCGAAGCCGACGGCGCGTTTGTTTACAAGACCGACGCGCTTCTGGCGCAAAATGCCGTCATTCTGTTTACCGTGCCCGGGAATCTGTATACCCGGGTGTCTTACCCCATGGCCCTGACCCGGACAGGTAAGGATAAACCCGCTGCCGGGGTGATATACGATTTTATTAACAGCAAGAATGCGCTGGCTATCCTGCAATCATTCGGGTTTACCGGTCCGTAAGGAGAGATATGTTGCCCCTCAGCCCACAGGACATTCAGGCGATTATGCTCTCCATGAAGGTGGCAACCGCTGCCACGATTATATCCGTGCCAGCTGGATTTGCGGCGGCCTATCTGCTGGTATTTACCCGGGTGCCGGGCAAAATTCTGCTTGAAGGGGTTTTTAATCTTCCCCTGGTATTGCCGCCGGTGGTGGTGGGCTACCTCTTGTTGATCCTGCTTGGTCAGTCCGGCCTGGGGCCATACCTGAATGCCATGGGCATCCGCGTCATCTTTACGCTGAACGGAGCCATTGTTGCTTCGGCCGTGGTAGGCTTCCCGCTTCTGGTCCGGTCCTTGCGTATCGGTATGGAGACGATTGACGAACATTATATCGCTGCTGCCAGAACCCTGGGGGCCGGATGGTGGGGCACCCTGTTTACGATCATTCTGCCGTTGTCGGGAAGGGCGCTGGTTGCCGGCATGACCCTGATGTTTGCCAGAAGCCTGGGGGAATTCGGTGCCACAATCATTCTGGCCGGTAACATCCCCGGTGTAACCCAGACCATTCCTCTGGCGATTTTCGACTATACCAATACACCGGGCGGGGATCGCATGGCCTTGTCGCTGTGTCTGGTATCGATTGTGCTGTCTTTTATTGTGCTGATGGTAAGTGAATCCATGACACATTCCTTGAAAAAAAGGGTGCGATCATGAACCTGACTGTATCGGTTGAAAAAACATATCAGGGGTTTACGCTGCAAACCGATTTCACGGCTACGGCAGGGCGTACCGGTGTATTCGGACCGTCCGGCAGCGGCAAATCCACCCTCATGCATATTCTGGCCGGATTGGTCAATCCGGACCGGGGCGTTATTGCGCTGGATGGCCGGACCCTTTTTGACAGCACGCAACGGGTTTGTGTCTCCCCTGAAAAGCGCCGTATCGGCGTGGTGTTTCAGCATGCCCATCTTTTTCCCCATATGAACGTGAAGCAGAATCTGCTGTACGGTTATAAGCGTACCCCTGCGTCCCTGCGCATCATTTCGCCGGACACATTGATCGATGTGCTTTCGCTGGGCCATCTGCTGGATAGAAGCATCGATCGCCTTTCCGGTGGAGAGCGGCAACGGGTGGCCCTGGGCCGCACCATCCTGGCCTGCCCGCGGCTGATTCTGATGGACGAGCCATTGACCGGTCTGGATGAGTCTCTGAAATATCAGATTATTCCTTATCTCCGGCGCGTTTTTGAGACATTTGAAATTCCGTTGATGTTCATCAGCCACTCTTTGCGGGAAATGCGGCTCATGACCGACCAGGTGATGGTGTTAGAGGAGGGCCGGTTGATCCATATCCTTTCATCCGAAGATTTGGCCCGGTATAGGCTGCTGTCCGGGGCCCAAACGTATGCCAATCTGGTGACCCTGGAAGACCCGGTTCCGGATAATGACCTGTATCGATACCGGTGGGGCGCTGGTAATTTGGTTTTGACAGAACCGGGCCAGGCCGGAGATAACCTTTTTGAACTGCCTGCCAGAGAGATCACTCTGTTCAAGCGGCATCCCGAGGCGTCCAGTGCGCGAAATATTCTTGATTGCACGGTCACCGATATTGTTACTGTCGGAAACCGCGTGGCAGTGGAAATGCGTTGTTTCGGGCAAACCCTGATCTGCCAGATTGTTCCGGAATCGGTGAAAGAGCTGGGCATTACCATCAACGGTCCGGTGGTGGCGGCGATCAAGGCGTCGGCGTTCCGGAAGCTGCTCTAGTTTCTGTAAAGAAGTGTTTGTTTTTTCGAAATCGAAATCGTTTTCCTCACATCCCTGAAACGCGGCGTCTTTCTGATTAAAAAACAGCAGGCATCAAACTCTTCATGCCATGTGCCATCTGTTGGTCTTCGATCCCGGCCCTCCCAACTACGAAATTCATGGAAAAGAAAAGTTTTGTTTAATCATTAATTGTCATTTATAGTCTGTTTTGGTTATATTTAACCATATTAATATAATTATTTGACAATAACCGACAGTAGATGTTAACGTCACAACGTTCTGACGGCGTAACAGGATGGAATCATGAAAAAGATGCTAAGCACCAAAGAAGTGGCCGCGTTTCTGGGCATTAATGAAAAAAACGTTTATACCCTCGTGGCGGATAAAGGGCTCCCCGGCGCCAAGGTGACCGGCAAATGGCTGTTCCCCCTTCATCTCGTGGAGCAGTGGGTGGAAGCCAATACCCTCAATCACCCGGATCCACGGCCGAAAAACCTGTCGGACAAGCTGCTTGTGATTGCCGGCAGCAACGACCCGTTGCTGGAGAAGACCATTTCGCTCTTTAACCGGAACAGTCCCGATTGTCTGGCGGTTTTTGGTAATGTGGGCAGTATGGGTGGACTTTCAGCCCTGGCTGAAAACCAGTGCCATATTGCGGCTTCCCATCTGGTACAGAATGATGACGGTGATTATAACTTTGCATTTGCCGGTGAAACGCTGCCGGCCATGCCGGCAGTCATTAATTTCTGCAAGCGGCAGCAGGTTATTATAGTGGCAAAGGGCAACCCCAAAAACATTCAATCCGTTGGCGATCTGGCAAAAAGGGGGGTGACTATCGTCAATCGTTCCACTGCCACGGGCACCCGGCGTCTGCTGGATCTGAAGTTGGCCGAAGCCAGTGTTGAAGCTGACCGCATTGCCGGATATGACACCGTTGTTGACCGGCACATTGATGTAGGGCTTGAGGTTTTTTCAGGAAATGCGGATGCCGGCATGGCCATCAAGATGGTGGCGCAGACCCTGGGGCTGGATTTTATTCCGGTGGCGTGGGAGCGCTACGATCTGCTGGTGTCCAAGGCCATTTTTTTCGACAAGGCGGTTCAGTATTTCTGCGGTCTGCTTTCCGAAGATGAATTTGCGGTAATGGCACAGTCGCTGGGGGGATATGATGTCAGTATCAGCGGGCGTATCGTATTTCCGGAGCAGTAATGGTTTTATTGAGTTGTTGAACAGCAAAGCGTTGCAAGGGGTTGTCGAGCAGGCAAAATAGGCGGACATGCCCCGATATTATTTCAAAAACCGAAAGAGAATGAAAGGTCAGACAATGAAGCAAGGACTCAAAGTATTTACATTGGCATTGGCGGTACTGATGCTCACCGTCACCTGTTTTGCAGGTGAGACAAGAACACTGATGATGGCCACCACGACCAGCACGGACAATACCGGGCTGCTGGACTACCTGGCCCCGTATTTCACCGAAGAGACGGGCATCGAACTGAAATGGACGGCTGTCGGAACTGGCAAGGCGTTGCGGCTCGGACAGAACTGTGATGTGGATGTGCTGCTGGTGCATGCACCTGCGGCGGAAAAGCAGTATGTGGCCGACGGTTATGGTATTAACCGGATGGAAGTCATGTACAATGATTTTGTAATTATCGGGCCGCCGTCTGATCCGGCGGAAGTTTCGGGTAAAAGCGTCAGTCAGGCACTGAAAGCCATTGCCGAATCTCAGGCCGTGTTTGCCAGCCGGGGGGATGATTCCGGGACCAATAAAAAGGAGATATCGTTGTGGACGAGTGCCGGCATGGCAGTGCCGGAAAAGGCGTCCTGGTACCGGCAGACCGGCCAGGGCATGCTGGCGACCATTAATATCGCGGTCGAACAGAATGCCTATACCATGACCGACCGGGGCACCTATATTAAATACAGCCACAATGCCGGCGGCAATCCCCCCCTGAAGATATTGGTAGAAGGGGATGATATTCTGAAAAATCAGTATAGTGTGATAGCGGTGAATCCGGCCAACTGCCCGGACGTAAAATTTACAACCGCCATGACCTTTGCCAAATGGTTGACCCGGACCAAAACCCAGGAGCGGATAGCCGGCTTTAAATTGCTGGGCAAGAAGTTGTTTATCCCCAACGCCCATTAGGAAGCAACCAATGGACTTTATTGCTGCCGGGTTTGTAAAAGCATTTGTGCTGCTGGCTCAAGGTGATGCCGCGACATGGTCGGCTATCTTGGTGACCCTGCGGGTGACCATGCTCTCCATGTCGGCAAGCCTGGTGCTGGGCATTCCTTTGGGGTTTTTGCTTGGTTATCAGGCCTTTCCCGGCAGACGTCAGGTCCGGATGGTGGTGGATACCATGCTGTTTCTGCCAACCGTCTTTGTGGGGCTTCTTGTATATGCGTTTATTTCTTCCAGGGGCCCACTGGGCGGGGCGGGGCTGTTGTTTACCGTACCGGGTATTGCCGTAGGGCAGACCATTCTCGCAATGCCCATTGTAATGTCTCTGGCCGCATCGGCTACAGAGGAGACAGCCGGCCGCCTCCGCGTCACCCTTATGTCCCTTGGGGCCAGCCGGCGACAGCTTTTTCTGACCAGCCTGTGGGAGACGCGGCAGGGCATTGTCGTGGCCGGTCTTGTTGCCTGCGGCCGTGTGATGACAGAAGTGGGTATCTCCATGATGGTCGGCGGCAACATCAAGTGGCATACCCGGACAATTACCACGGCCATTGCCCTGGAAACCAACAAGGGGTTGTTTGCCATGGGGATTGCCCTGGGAATGGTGCTGATGTTGATTGCATTTTCGTTGAATATAGGAGCCATGCTGCTCAAGCAGAAATAATGGATTTTATTTATCAGATACGCGGCCTCAAGCAGCGCTACAACGGCTCGCCCGTTCTTAATATTGACCGCCTGGATATTGATCAAGGCATAATCACCGGTATTATGGGCCCAAATGGCAGCGGAAAAACAACGCTTTTGCGGCTGTTGGCCTTTATTGACAGTCCATGGCAGGGGGAAGTCCGGTGCAATGGCCGTGCGGCAACCCCCTTCAGCGAACATATCCGCCGGATTGTTACCTTTCTGCCGCAGACCCCATCGCTGCTGTTGCGGTCTGTCTATAAAAATATCAGTTACGGTCTGAAGATCCGTGGTATGACCGAACGCCTTGACGAACAGGTGGAAAAGGCGCTGTCGATGGTCGGTCTTTCCATGTCAACATTCGGTCATCGCCGATCTGTAGCGCTTTCCGGCGGCGAGGCCCAGCGGGTGGCCCTGGCCGCCCGCCTGGCGATCAAACCGAAAGTGTTGTTGCTTGATGAGCCGACCGCCAATGTGGATACAGAAAGCGCTCTGCGTATCAAGCAGGCCGTTCACAGGGCCAAGGCGCGGTGGAACACCACTGTTATCGTCGTGAGCCATGATTCCCAGTGGATCTACGAAGGGTGTGACCGAATTCTTCAGATGTATCAGGGCCGGGCCTGGGATGCGGGCAATAAAAATGTTGTGCCCGGTCCGTGGCAGCATGCATCGGACGGAAGCTGGTTCAGGCCCCTGACCAACGGTCATAAAATTATGGTGTCCCCGCCTCCGTCTCCGGATACCACTGCGATGATAGCGTTTAGTCTTGAAAAGTCCTTAAAGGACGGGCAATCGCAGGCCTGTCTGTTGGACGGGACTGTTTCCCGGCTGATTCTGGAAAAAAAGACCGGCCGGATTGCCGTCTCCATCACTGTCGGGGATGTTGTCTTGACACTGAAAACATCGGCGGCAACCGTCGAACAGGAAAGCCTCTACCCCGGCAAGCAAATTACCGTATCCTATCTTCCAGGCCATACTCAGTGGATTGTTCCCTGAAACGGTCGTTTCCCATGGTCTCTCCGCCGCTTTATGGGGAAACCGCAAATTCTCCTTGCCAACCGTTGCGAATCTTGACATAACTTGTTTCATGTCTTATGTGTTTAGAATGATTTTTGTCCGGAAAGGTCGTTGTCCCAGCGGTATCAGGAATGCCGATGGAAGGATAGATATCCATGAACCTTAAACGGAGCATCATCATTATCGGGGTTGTGGCCATGGCCGCGGCTGTTGTGGCCTATGGAATCGTCTCCCGCCGGGTGAACGAAGGTGACAGTGCGGGCGGAAGGGCTCGCCATGCGTTTGTGGACAGGGATACAAAAAAAACCGTGTATCTCTACTTCACTGTCAAGGGCGGGTGCGATCTGGCATCGGAGGAGCGGGTGGTTTCCGATCCGGGCGATACGGCAGGACTTGCCAGGAGTATTGTGGATGCCCTTATAGAAGGCCCCAGGTCCGGTGACCTGGTGCGAACGATTCCTGAGGGAACGGTTTGCAAGGCCCTTTACATTCGGGACAACCGGATCGCCTATGTAGATTTTTCAGCGGATATCCGGGAAAGTCATCCCGGAGGGTCCCGAACGGAGTTAATGACCATTTATTCCATTGTCAATTCACTGGTGCTGAATGTGGATGACATTGAAAGAGTGAAGATTTTAATCGCCGGCCAGGATAGTGATGTGCTGGCCGGGCATATTGATATAAGGTTTGCATTTAAGGCGGATATGCGCATGATCCAATAGGGATGGCCGGCTAACCTCCAATAGCTGCGGTGCGCTGCATCTTTCGTCATGTCACGTACAACCAGGTACGCTCCATTCCTCAAGATGCATCGACGCCTTGCGCTTGAAGGTTTTACCCTGCCATTCCAGGCGACTATTAGATGATAAGGCTCGGGAAGTAGATGAATACAAAAGCGACAAAAATAGAAAATTTGAGAAATATCGGTATTATTGCCCATATTGATGCGGGTAAAACAACGGTAACCGAACGGATTCTGTATTATACCGGCCGGTCTCACAAGATCGGCGAGGTGCACGACGGTGAAGCCGTCATGGACTGGATGCCCGATGAACAGCAGCGCGGTATAACCATTACCTCCGCGGTCACCACATGTCAGTGGAAGAACACCGAGATTCAGCTGATCGATACTCCGGGGCACGTGGACTTTACTATTGAAGTGGAGCGGTCTCTGCGGGTACTGGATGGTGCGGTGGGGGTGTTCTGTGCCGTTGGCGGGGTGGAGCCCCAGTCTGAAAAAGTTTGGCACCAGGCAGACAAGTATCATGTTCCCAAGATTGCCTTTGTGAACAAGATGGACCGGGTGGGGGCTGATTTTTTCCGGACCGTGGACATGATGGTGGAGAAGCTTAAAGCACGGCCAGTGATCCTTCAGCTTCCCGTCGGCAGTGAGGACACGTTTGCCGGGATTATTGATCTCATCGAGATGAAACAGGTTGTGTGGGACGATGACTCGCTTGGCGCAAACTATGAAACAATCGATATTGAAGACGATTACCTGGATGTGGCACGGACCCATCGGGAAAAAATGATCGAAGCCCTGGCCGATGTGGATGAAACCATTATGGAGGCGTACATCGCAGACACGCCAGTGGACACGCAGACTATCAACAATGCGATCCGCCAGGCGGTCATTGACCTCTCGCTGGTGCCTGTCTTGTGCGGCAGTGCGTTGAAGAACAAAGGTGTGCAGCCGCTGCTGGATGCCATTGCGATGTATCTGCCCAGCCCGGTTGATGTACCGCCCATCGAAGGGATGAATCCAGAGACTGGCGAAACGGTGAAATGTGAACCCAGGGAATCGCAACATCTGGCCATGCTGCTGTTCAAAGTATTCCTGATCGAAGGCCGGAAGCTTTCTTATGCGCGGATTTACAGCGGCAGGCTCAAGGCCGGGGAAGCGGTATACAACCCCTTGCGGGATAAAAAGGAGAAGGTTTCCCGGATCTTAAAGATGCATGCCAACAAGCGGGAACGGGTGGACGAAGTCGGGCCCGGGGCCATTGTGGGCATTGTTGGCCTGAAAGACTCCTCCACCGGTGAAACGCTCTGCCGGCAGGAGAAGCCCGTGGTGCTTGAAAAGATGGAGTTTGATGAGCCTGTCATATCCGTGGCAGTGGAGCCCAAGACCCACGCGGATCAGGAAAAACTGAACGAGGTGCTGGAAAAGTTTACCGCCGAGGACCCCAGCCTGAAGGTTAAGACCGACGAAGACACGGGCCAGATCATTCTTTCAGGAATGGGGGAGCTGCATCTGGAGATCATTGTCAGCCGGATGCTGCGGGAATTCAATACCAGTGTGAATGTGGGCAAGCCCCAGGTGGTATACAGGGAAACCATTGCCACATCCATCACCCATTCCGCTGTTTTCGACAGGGAGATTGCCGGGCAGCAGCATTTTGCCGAGGTGCAGCTCAAACTGAGCCCCCGGGAAAGAGGCACAGGCAACAGCTTTACGTCAAAAGTTACCGGGGGCATCATTCCGGCCGAGTTTATTCCGGCTGTGGAGAAAGGGGTGATGGAGTCCTTTGAAAGCGGCTCTCACATGGGATATCCCGTCATTGATGTAGCGGTTGAACTGGTGGGCGGTTCTTACAAAGAAAACCTGGGCACGCCGTTGGCCTATACGGCGTGTGCCTCCATGACCTGCCGGGAAGCATTTGCCAATGCGGAACCGTTTCTTCTCCAGCCTGTTATGAAGGTGGATGTGTTTGTGCCTGAATCATCGGTGGGTGATGTGATCGGTGACATCAACGCCCGGGGCGGCAAAATCGAATCGGTGAACGCCAAAGCCGATATGCAGGAAATCCGGGTGACAGCCCCGCTGTCAAAGATGTTCGGGTATTCCACCTCCCTGCGGTCCGCCACCCAGGGCAAGGGGACCTTTTCCATGCAGTTCTCCCATTTTGACAAATAGGCCGGCTTGTAAAAATTGAAATATAATTTCGTTTACATTTAAACTAGTTTATTATAATATATATAAAAAAATAAACTAGGTAGTATTATGATAAATGAAATATTTGACCTTCAAAATCCCTGGCGAAAACACCCTGATCATGTCTTTCCTCTCAAAGAAAGAAAAATCCTTCCTGTTCTGATCGGTAACCTGGAGAAGAACCGGATTCTCGGCCTGATCGGCAGCAGGCAAGTGGGCAAAAGTTCGATTCTGTATCTGCTCATACAGCACCTGATAAGAAACGGCACTGATGCCGGATCTATCTTTTATTTTGATCTGGATGACATGAAACTCCGCGAACTTTTTGAAAATCTGCCCGATTTCATCCAGTTTATCGGAAAACCCCCTCACCGCATCTATGCGTTTATTGATGAAATCCAACGGCTTGAGAATCCCGGCCTGTTTTTGAAGGAGCTGTACGACCTGGGGCTGAATATCAAAATTATCTATTCGGGGTCATCGCAGCTTGAAATTAAATCCAAGCTGAAAGAACATCTGGTGGGGCGGGAGCGCCAGTTTGTCATCCATCGCCTGTCTTTTGATGAATACTTGCAATTTGCTTCTCCGATAACTAAATCCAGGGCTCTGGCGGAGATGATGCTGTACGGCTCATATCCGGCCATCGCCCTGGAGCGGGACAGTCTGGAAAAAAAGCTGTCCATTAAAGACATTTTTCAAAGCTATGTGGGAAAGGATATTACGGATTTTCTGAATATCGGTAACACGGCTGCGTTCAACCGTCTAACAGGACTTCTTGCGCATCAATGCGGACAGCTTCTTAACATTGAACGGTTATCAACATCATTGAAGTTGTCACGAAAAGAGACAGAACGGTATATCGATATTCTGGAGCAGACCTTTATCATCAAACGGATTTACCCTTTTTTTAAAAATTATAAAAAAGAGATCACCAAAACCCCTAAAGTTTTTTTTCTGGATCTCGGGCTGCGCAATTTCGCTATCGATAATTTCAGGAAAATGGATATGAGAGATGACACCGGCCATCTTTTTGAAAATTTTTGCCTGATCGAATGGCTTGCAAACGATATCCACAGTCGACATAAAATCAATTTCTGGCGAACGACCAATCAGACGGAAATCGATTTTATTGTAGCGACGGAGCAAGGAGTTACGGCTATTGAGATAAAACAGGAGAAAACCAACGAGCCCAAAAGTTTTAAAACCATAAGGGCCTATTATCCGGAGATGAAAACCCGGGTTGTCACGCAAAAAGATTTCCTGGATGGAGCAATGACTGTGCCGTAAAGAATTCGACGTTCGTTCGATTTTGATCCCGATTTTGATTTGGCGCCTCTTTCAGGGGGCGACCCGGGCATGATCCTCCGGGACAGGATCTTTTTCAGCCGCCACCGGCCACCACCGCCAATACCCCGTCCGCCCACCGCCACCCATGCTGCGGACGCCCTTTTTACCGGGGCCGGCCTGCACATGGTCGGTTGACATTTGCCTCCGCAGGGATGTTTTTGTTTATGTACCGGTTTTGAGGCGGTTCATCATGACACTCAGGCGCTGCATAATCAGATGATAAACCGGGCGACAGAACCGCTTGAGAAAATAGAGCGCCTTTATGTCCGTTGATGTGATGACAAGGAATTTTTTCTTTTCAACCGCGTTGATGATAAGTTGTGCCACATGCTCCGGTGTGACGGCGTGCTTCTCAAACCGGGCGATCAGTTCCTGTACGGCTTTGCTTCCCCTGTCCACTGTCAGTATTTCTACCCGGTTTTTCAAAGGAGTGTCAACGCCGCCCGGACAGATCACGGAAACACCGATGTTGTGTTGCATCAGGTCGTAGCGCAGTACTTCGGAAAGACCCCGCAGCCCCCACTTGGTGGTGGAATAAGCCGCATGCCAGGGCAGACCCGCCAGTCCCGCAGTGGAAGAGATATTGACCACATGCCCTTTTTTTGCCTGTATCATGGCCGGTAAAAAAGATTCAATCACATGAATGGGCCCCCGGAGGTTTACATTGAGGACCTTCTCCCAATGGTCGTGGGCCATGTCCTCTACCAGTGCAAACAGGGCAATGCCGGCATTGTTGACCAGCACGTCCATGGGGCCGAAATCCCGGTGTATGTCATCGGCAAATGCATTGACCGCTGCCCGGTCGGTAATGTCGAATGCCTGATGGTGACCAATCGTCCCGCCGGCTTGGCGGACGAGGCCGCACGTTTCATCCAGCCCGCTTTCATTGATATCCGTCAGAAAGAGGCGGGCACCGTTTCCGGCCATGGCAAGGGCCGTGGACCGACCGATACCGCTGGCCGCCCCGGTGATCATCACCCGGCTGTTGTTGTGGATTTTCATTGCTTGGTGACCTCATTCCATGGTTGATTTATATTCATCATGCAACACACAGCCCGATTCCTCAATCAATTTTTGGAATACCGGGGCAATGGAAAACGTGACAAGTCTGCCTGAATGTGGAACAATGGAGTTCGTTTTCAACTGGAAGACAGTTTACAAGAACAGGAGTCAGTATGCCGAAAATCGGAATGGCCGGCGTGGCAGTAATGCTGCTGCCGGTACTTGAGACCATAAGGACAGCTGTGGAATTGGGGTACGATGCCGTGGAAATATCCGGAGAATTTCCCCAGTGTGTGTGCAGCGATATTACGGATGAACAAAGGCGGCAGGCAAGGGCGCTTGTGGAAGATGCCGGCATCTGCCTGTCTGTGCATGCACCCTTCAACAGCCTGAATATGGCGGCGCTGAACCCGGGCATACGGGCCGAATCGATTCGGCAGGTTGTGGCTGCCATTGACATGTGTGCGGATATGGGAGGCAATCTGGTGACCGTGCATAACGGCAGTTATGTGGTATCAAAAGATTTTCAAAAAAAGGTGCCGGAGGTGGCCCAGATTCAATGGGATTATAACCTGGAAGCCCTGCGAGAGATAACAGATCGCGCCGAGCAACGGGGAGTTTCAGTATGTCTTGAAAACATCGGTTTTGAAGGCAAAACCATTGACCGGAACACGGATGATATGCTGGCCATTCGGGAGGCGATTGCGTCGCCGGCTCTCTGGTTCTGTGTGGATATCGGACATGCCCGGTTGAACAGCGAACTTGACGATGTAATTACCCGTCTGGGGCCACTGGCCCGGCAGGTCCATTTTACCGACAATTTCGGTAAAACCGACGATCATCTGATTATCGGCAAGGGAGATTTTGACTATACCCCCCATCTTGATTTTTTCCGGAACTTTGACGGGGTTTTGCTGCTGGAAGTCATCCAGGTGGGTGTTGATCCCGGGCCTGCCCGGGAAAGCCTGACGAATGCAAAGACGCTTCTGGCAGGGTAGGGCGGGTATTATGACAGACACCCGGGATTCGTTTTATTCCCTCGCAACCCTCGGGCCCATCTTGCTTCTTTCCTGGATGTTTTTTTTGACATTTGTGGCAAGGGCTGTGTTGTCCCCATTGATGCCGACCCTCGAAGCGGGGCTGGAAATTTCTCACAGCCAGGCCGGGGGGCTGTTTTTCTTCATGGCTGCGGGGTACTGCGCGGCCATGCTGGTATCGGGCTTTGTTTCCGGCCGTATCACCCATCGGAAAACCATTGTCACTTCTGCGGTACTGGTGGGGACCGCTCTGCTGGTGTTGTCAATGCGTCAGGGATTATGGGAAATTCGCGGGGCTGTTTGCTTTCTCGGCATGGCTGCCGGGCTGTATCTGCCTTCCGGTATCAGTACCCTGACAGGTATGGTGGACCGGCGCAACTGGGGAAAGGCGGTGTCTATTCATGAACTCGCACCGAACCTGGCATTTGTGGCCGCACCGTTGCTTGCCGAGGTGTTGATGTTCTGGTTTTCATGGCGAGTGGTACTGGCCGTGATCGGCATGACAACCATCGCATTCGGCATGGTGTTTGCCCGGTTCGGCAGGGGCGGTGATTTTCCCGGCCAGCCCCCGCGGCTGGCCGCCGTGCGGCAGATCATGAAGAATCGTTCTTTCTGGGTCATGGTCATACTCTTCAGTCTGGGCATCAGCAGCACCATGGGGATATACAATATGCTGCCGCTTTACCTGACCAGCGATATCGGCATCAGCCGGTCTTCAGCCAACACCCTGCTGGCCCTGTCGCGGGTGACAGGGCTGGTAACCGCCCTGGTCAGCGGATGGGCCACGGACCGGTTTGGCGCGAAAAAGACCATTGTTTACGCCTTTGTCACTACCGGCCTGGCAACAGTTGGCATGGGTGTTTTCAACGCGCCGGCCGCAGTGGGCATGGCGGTGTTTCTGCAGGCCATGCTTTCTACCGTTTATTTCCCGGCCGGGTTTACGGCGCTTTCTTCGATCTTCTCCGTGGATATGCGTAACGTGGCGGTGGCGTTCACCATCCCAATCGCCTTCATGTTCGGGAGTGGTGTGGTCCCAACGGTCATTGGGATGTTTGGGGATGCCGGGCTGTTTGGCTGCGGGTTTATGGTTGCCGGCGGGGTAATAGTGGCAGGGGTGCTGCTCGTGCCACGCCTCCGTTATTCAACACATCGGGCCGGTTGACCGGTGCCGGTAAAGTTATTCAATGCCGTCCAGTAGGCCTGGTGAAGCTGAAAATCATTATGGCCGGCCTTGTTGATGAGGACCATCTGTTTTGGGCAGGTCAGGCTTTCAAACAACCGTCGGGAATGGACGATGGGAATTACCGTATCGTTTTGCGAAGCAATGATCAGGGTTCTGGACCTGATATCCGGACTGAAGTCGATGGTCCTCCTGTATTTGTCCGCAAGCGCCATGCTGACAAGCCAGCCGGGGAAATGCCGTTTTGCAACATTCGCGATACTGTCGTAAGGGCTGATCAGAATCAATGCAGGAAGATGCCGTTTCCATGCGACATAGGCGGCTATACCTGAGCCCAGGCTCCGGCCACAGGCAATCAGTGCATCCTGTTTTAATGGATAGCTGTCAATTATATGGTCGTGAATCACCAGGGCATCGGCCTTAAGTGTCTCCTCCGTGGGCGTACCGTCGTTATTCCCGTAGCCCCGGTAGTTCACCATGATCACGTTGGCATTCAGCTGCCGGTGCATCATTTCAATGTTAACCGATACTTCCTCCGCATTACCGCCGAAATACAGGAGTGTGGGCAGATGAGCCGGGTTCTTTTTAATAAACCAGCCATGAAGACGGCAATCTTCCGCCACCTTGATATCAAGCTGTTCGACGTCGGGGTATGCTTCCCGAATGTGACGGGCCCGTTCTTCAGGCACAGGGACGGGGTGGTAGAGAAGTTTCCGGGTAGAGCGGCAGGACTGAAGGGCAGCTACTATCAGAAACAGGGCAAGTATCAGGACAACCGGTTTCATGGATATCGCCTGAATCGGTTTCCCTGCATGCTTACACGTTTTTTCAGCCATATGGCACATCCTCAGCCCTTCGGTTGGCGGGTTCATGTGAAACTGAGATTATTCTACATATAGCTGGCCCGGCGGGCAAGTATCCTTTACGTTTTGTGACGTCTGCGTAGGGCCTGAAGGCCCAGACGGCAGTGTTCCAGGTGCCGGTAAAAACAAGCATCCCGGAAGCGATTGCCTCCGGGATGCTTGTTTTCTGAGTTGGCGTAAGGAAATACGTACGACAATTATCCGTCGCAGAGTTCAAAAAGACCGGCTGCGCCCATGCCGCCGCCGATGCACATGGATTCCACGCCGTATTTTACCCCTTTTGCCTGCATATTGGCCAGCAGGGTGGCGCAGAGCTTGGCACCGGTACAGCCCAGGGGATGCCCCAGGGCGATGGCGCCGCCGTTAATATTGACGTTGTCCGGGTTGATCCCCAGTTCACGAATACAATAGAGGGCCTGGGAAGCAAAGGCCTCGTTGATTTCCCACAGGCCGATATCATCGACCTTGAGCCCGGCCTTGTCCAGAAGCTTTGGGATGGCGTAGCGGGGGCCCACCCCCATCTCGTCCGCCCGGCAGCCAACGGTGGTATAAAGCTTGACCTTGGCAATGGGCTTGATGCCCAGTTCTTTGACTTTTTCTTCGCTCATAATGATGGCCGCGGCTGCACCATCCGTGGTCTGGGATGAATTGCCGGCCGTAACCGAACCGTTGGCGGCAAAGACAGGCCGCAGCTTGGCCAGCCCTTCCAGAGTGGTGGATTCACGTATCCCGTCGTCAAAATCCTGAATAAAGGTCTCCTTCTTGATGGTACCGTCGGGCTGTTCCACAAATTTGGTGGCCGGAAAGGGCACGATTTCAGTGAAAAGCTTATCCGCTTTTGCCTTTGCCGCCTTCATCTGCGAGTTATAGGCGAATTCGTCCTGCTGCTCCCGGGTAATGTTATAGCGATTGGCCACGTTCTCCGCGGTAATGCCCATGGATGTATAAAGGTCCGGGTGATCAACGGACCAGTCTGGATGGGGGCGGAGGATGTTGCCGCCCATGGGTACGTAGGTCATGGACTCCACGCCGCCGCCGATGGTGATGTCCGACCAGCCGGTCATGACGCGCATGGCCGACTGGGCGATGGCCTCCAGGCCGGATGAGCAGAACCGGTTGACCGTGGCGCCGGAGACCACGTCGGGAAATCCGGCGATCTGGGTTGCAATGCGTCCCACGTTCATGCCCTGTTCTGCTTCGGGAAAGGAGCAGCCGACCATGACGTCATCCACGGCCCCTTTCTCCAGGTTGGGTGTTTTTTCTACTGCGGCGTTGAGGATAAAGGACAGCATATCCTCGGGCCGGGTATCTTTCAGCGCGCCCCGACGGTTTTTACAGCCGGGGGTTCTGACGGATGTTACGATGTAGGCATCTCTCATTGGTATTCTCCTTAGTTTCTAAGCGGTTTACCGGTCTTCAGCATGTGGTTGATCCGGGCCATGGTCTTCTCCTGTTTCAGGAATTCGATGAATGCTTCGCGTTCCAGATTCAGGATGGCCTGTTCGTCGATCTCGCTGTTGGTGCGGGCTTCACCGCCGCCGATGACAAAGGCGATCCGTTTGGCCAGATAGGCGTCATAATCGCTGACATACCCGCCGCTGTGCATATTGTATATTTCCGCATTGACCATGCCCCACGCGGCCTCGCCCAGGACCTTGAGTTTCTTTTTCGGCTGCGGGGCGTATCCGTCTTCGATCATCCGGAGGACCTCTTTTTTGGCTTCGCCGATCAGGTTGTCCCGGTTGAAAACGATCCGGTCATTGGGGCCGAGGAATCCGTTTTCGCGGGCTTCAGCAGCGGATGTGGATACTGCGGCCATGGCGATGTTCCGGAATGTAGGGATAAAGTATTTGGCAAGGTCCATGTCTTTAACCTGGTCGGGAATGTTGGCGGTCATCTTTTTCCAGAGGTTCATGCAGCCTGTGCCGGCGGGCAGGACCCCTACGCCGATTTCAACCAGCCCCATGTATAGCTCGGCATGGGCCACGATCCGGTCCGCGCCCAGGCAGACTTCGCACCCGCCGCCCAGGGTCATGCCGTATGGCGCAGCCACTACCGGAAAGTGGGAATAGCGCTCCCGCTGTATTGCCTGTTGAAGATCATTAATCATTTTGTCGATTGCATCAAACTGTCCTGCTTCGACGGCAGTGGTTATCTCTTTGAGATCAGCACCGGCGGAAAAGGCGCCAGGCATGCCGCCGGCCTGATTGCCGATCACCAGCCCCACGCCGTTTTCATCCACGTAATCCAGGGATTCATGGATAAAGGCGATGAGTTCCGAGTTCAGGGCATTCATCTTTGTGTGGAATTCACAGCAGAAGACGCCGTCATCCAGGTCGACAAGGCTGGCGGATTTGCAGGTTTTGACGGTCTTCCCCATGCCCTTGCGAATACTCAGGGAGACGGCTTCGTCGCTGATCGCCACCTTTTTATAGGATTCAGATGCAAAGTCGTAAAACCAGACCTCGCCATTTTCCGTTTTGTAGAAAGTTTTGTTGCCGCCGGCCAGCATCTTTTTCACTTTTTCCGGAACGGACTTGCCCTCTTTTTCCATCTTTGCCACGGATTCTTCCACGCCAATGGCGTCCCATGTTTCAAACGGGCCGAACTCGAAATTGTAGCCCCACTTCATGGCATTGTCGATTTCCACGATGGTATCGGAGATTTCGGGGATACGGTTGGCCGCATAAATAAGGCCGCTGGCCAGGACTTCCCATGCGTATTCCGCGCCTTTGTCGTCGCCGTAGACCACAGCTTTCATCTTTTCCGTAGTGGTGGACTGTTTTTTTGCCTCGGCAAGGCAGGGAAAATCAGGGGCGCCGTATTCAGCATATTCTAGGGTTTCCGGATTGATGACCTTGCGGATGATCTTGCCTTCAGGGCTCTTTTCCGTCTTGTAAAAACCCGCCTTCACCTTTTTGCCGAGCAGATTGTTCTCGATCATTTTGTCCACAAAATTCGGGGCCTTGAAATCTTCACGGGCCTCGTCGTCCACGGCCAGGTCATAGTTGTTTTTGGCCACATGGCCCATGGTGTCCAGCCCGACCAGGTCGGTGGTCTTGAACATGGCGGTTTTGGGCCGGCCCATGACCGGGCCGAACAGGGCGTCTGCCTCGGGAATGGTGAGCCCTTTTTCCAGCATAAGCTGCATGGCCTTGACAATTCCCTGAACGCCGATCCGGTTGCCGATAAAGTTGGGGGTATCCTTGGCCCAGACAATGCCTTTGCCCAGGTTCCGCTCACCGAATTTCGCGATAAAGGTCAGCACCTCGTCAAGGGTCTCTTCGCCCGGAATGATTTCCAGCAGATGCATGTATCGCACCGGATTGAAAAAGTGGGTGCCCAGAAAATGCTGGCGGAATTCCGGGGAAAGATCGGCCGACATGTCCTTGAGCGGAATACCCGATGTGTTGGAGGAGACAATGCTGCCCGGTTTTCTCACCGGCTCGATGCGCTTGAACAGGGCCTGTTTGATGTCAAGCCGTTCAACAACCACCTCGATAATCCAGTCGCAGTCCGCAAGTTTGTCAAAATCGTCCTCCAGATTGCCGATGGATATCAGGGCCGCGTCCTTTTTGCGCATCAGGGCCGCAGGCCGTGACATTAATATGGTGTCATACCCCATTTTGACGATTCGGTTGCGGGCTTCAGGATCATTTTTTTCTTCGTTTTTCAGGTCAAACGGAACAATATCGAGCAGCAGGGTTTCGACGCCCGCACTTGCCAGAAGCGCAGCAATGCCGCCGCCCATAACACCGGACCCGATAACGGCCGCTTTTTTGATTTTTCTGCTCATAAAAGATACCTCCTGTGTGATTATATTTTATAAATAAACCTGGATGAATGAGTATTCATTCATTCTATCCGAAACCACGGATCATTGTCAAGATGATAAATTTTTTAATGATCTCAAGCTGCCGTGAAACCACTTCAGCCTGCCCTCCGTTGGAACAGAGACAAATGTTTGTCCCAGGCCCTGCTGATCGGTGTCAGTTGGTGTAAATTCGTGGGCTGTCTAATTTTTTTTTATTTGCCCACGAATCGGCACAAATCGACACGAATTTATCAATCAGGCAGGCGTTTCATTCTTGACGTACGCCAACCGCTAATGGTATAGATAATAGTTTAAATATCTGGAGGAGTGGCCGAGTGGTTGAAGGCGGCGGTCTTGAAAACCGTTGAGCGAAAGCTCCGTGGGTTCGAATCCTACCTCCTCCGCCACTATTGATACGGAGAGATGGCCGAGCTGGCTGAAGGCGCTCGCCTGCTAAGCGAGTGTGGGGGGAAACTTCCACCGAGGGTTCGAATCCCTCTCTCTCCGCCACTTTTTTTGCTGTTCAGGATTGAAAAAAAACACAAAAAACCCGTTGTCCTTATATTCAGGGCAACGGGTTTTTTATTTGTGAAAAAGTGTGCTGTGTCTGCTATGCGTTTTTTCTGCGTAAACGACCGTATCCGGCAAGACCGAGAAGACCCACACCCATAAGGATCATCGTGGCCGGTTCGGGAACCGGTTCTGCTTTCGTAAAGGTGAACTGGTCCATGACAAACTGGCTCTGGTACTGCCCACCACCATAAGACGCAAACGACAGGCTGTATATACCGTAAAAGTCAAAGTCTACCCATGTGGGGCCGTCCGCATCCACTGTAAAGCTTGTATGATAATCACTGCCATCATGACGCAGGCCGGAAACCTGAATGGTCAGGCCATCCACCCATGCAGCGGTAAAATAGGCGCCGGTGAAGTCAAAAACCATGTCATCCACCGTGGCAATGCTTGCATCGTAATTAAAGGCCGCCCATTCTCCGTCGGTAACGCCGTACTCGTAGCCGCTACCAGGAATTAAATCCTTATGTGCAACATAAAAGTTGTGCCAGTCAAAACCATAATAGTCATCTTGAACAGCAGCATAAGTTGCCGGATCGCTCCAAACATCTTCAAAAGAGATGACATCGGCGCTTGATGCAACGCATAGTCCGAAAAAGACAATGGCTCCTAAAAGCATTATTATTGATTTTTTCATTTTTTCCTCTTTAATCTTTGATATGGTTTTTCAAATTTGGCGTCATTAAAATTTCTTAACTTTAGAAAGCAATTCACGTGCCATATTTATATATATTTGATTTTATTGTATTTTTAATTGGAGCTCCATGAATGGAAAATATATGTGTAAAAAAAATCGACATTTTGAGGAAACCTTCCTCGGGTCTTCTGGCTGAGTTTTTTTGCCAATCTCTTTCACAATGTCTCATTTCCCCTTGCTTTATGTTATTGGTTAATGGTGTTGAGTCGGTTAAGAAAATGTTAAGGTTGTCGAAAAGTTTTACAGGAGCATATTAAATTAAGTAATTTTAATTAGTTATTGTTAAAATCGGTTTTTTGTGAAAAATTTCTTGACATTTTGAAGAATTTTAATTAGCGTTTTAAGCCTTGTTAGTCTATTACTTTAGAAGTTTTACGGGAGATACGTTCAATGGAACCAAAAAGACAATGGGAAAAGCCGGTTATTAAACTTTTTAAACGATCTACTTCAGAAGAGAATGTCTTGGCTGCTTGCAAGTATACAGGACAAACAAATCCAACAGGACCAAATTGTGGCGCTACGATTGGTATGCCATGTGCTGACATTGTCTCAAGTTGACCTTCTCCATATCTGCATTATGTAACTACCTTCATTGATCTATTGTTTGTTCATGTCAGTCAGGTATAGTGCCAGAATTTTTAATTTGATTCCTCTTTAACTCCAAATGCAAAAAAGTTTTGGTCGTAATTTTGCCTTTTCCCTTCTTCCATGCTACTATTCACACAGGTAAAAACCCGCCATCTTAACCTTGATATGGAGGGCCACGCATGGCAAAGAAGCCGGAAGAAGATTTCCTGGCGGTGGAAAACACAGATGCCGCCGATTCCCAATCCGATTTAAAAGAGGCTCTGGACAATATGGGCATACCCGCATCCGAGCAATCGACCGCGCCGCCGCGGCCCAACGAGCGCCGGCGGTGGAAGCGGTTTGGTGTGCATGGGGCTTATGTGATTGTGGCCAAGGCTTCGTTGCTGAAGATGGGAAAGCCTACTTATGTAAAGCTGGGCCCCATCAAGAACATCGGCATGAAGGGGCTGGCCATGCACTATGTGGAGAAAAACGAAAAACTCCTGCGCCGGGCCAGATCTCTTTCTATTGCATTTCCCGGCGACGGTATTATCGTGGACCGGATCCCATTTAAGATCGTCAACGACTTTGAAGTTGCACGATTGCCGGGCATGAAAAATAATATCGACAATGTCCGGCACCTCTGCGTTTTTTTTGAGCGCCTGCTGCCCATGCAGAAGGTTCAGCTTGAGCACTTCATTAACCAGTATGGGGAAGACCTTTCCGGGCTCGGATAGCGCCCGGGCTTTTGGTAAAAAAAATAGCCACGGACCCACACAGAAAGACACAGACAATACGTAACCATCCATACGTGTCCGTGTGGGCCCGTGGCTATTTTTTTTACGCCAGTATGAAAGCATGGCCCGCCGGGCCAGGCCCCTTTACTTTGCCATTAAACTCTTCTCACCCAGCCGTAGCGCGTACATCGTGGAAAAGATGGACAGGGCGCCGGCCCCGCCAAACGACAGAATAATCCATATCCAGCTTCCTGTCCCCAGTGAATGGCCCCGAATACCGGTTATGAAAATACGGTAGGTGGGACCGGCTTCCAGCATAATCATCGCCAGAACATAAAGAACGCTGGTGGTCATAAAGACAAATCCGCCAAAGCTGGTGACCGCCTGGGCGGGGTTTTCCGACGCGAAATCGGGGAATTTTGCGCCCAGTCCGACCCCCATTGCCACGATGGCCGGCACCATGAATACGATCGTGACCACCGACAGTACCATCATGAAGTTGCTCACCTGAAGAAAGATGTTGGTCAGCACGATGAGCAGCAGGGTCAGGCCAAACAGGGGAAAAAGATAGACGAAAAACTTGACTCTCAAAAACCCGCCTTTGGATACGGGACCGCTTTGCACAATCCAGAAGGCCCCTTTTTCCATGCTGACGGCAGGAAAGGCAAACCGTGCAGTAATGGCGGTCAACACAAAGGCGGCAAGGCCCATATTCAAAAAAGCAAAGAGATTCTGGAGGTATACAGTTTTGATGGGGGACTGCTCAAAGGGCAAAACTTTGAAGTTGTAAACATAAATAAAGATCAGGGCGGCAATGAGAAAAACCTGGGACCACTGGGTCTGGTCCCGTACAAAGGTCTTCATCTCTTTTTCAATAAAGGTGCGGGATCGACGGGGTACAAAAAACAGACTGTACCATATCCACCGGCGGGAATTGGCTTTCATGGAATCGGTACGGCCGCTGATTGATTTGGAAAATCCGGCAAAATAGACAGCGTGGGCTGTTATCATCATGAGCATGACCATGGCTGCGGCAAAGGAGACAGATAGCAGGAGATTGAACCCGGTATCGCCGAAGGATCCGGAAAGGGACGCTCTTACCGCGTCATATGCCCACGTGCTGGGCAGCCAGGGTGTTGACGGTGTACTGAGTGATTTGAGGTAGACAAGGGTTGTGGTAAACATTTCCGGGTCCACCAGCCGTTCCGGCCGAAGCAGCCGGAAAGCCATGTACAGAACGACAAACAACAACAGCCCCATAAAGACAAAAATGGTTTTTAACCGGGAGGCGGAAATCAGGTTGACGGCAATGGCGATGGCAATGGCGGAAAGGGCGGAGGCGGTGATGCACAGCGAAACCAGAGATATGGTGAATGAAAAATAAAAGACCGGTCCCGCGGAAAACACGATCCCGTATGCAATGAACACCGGCAGGACAAATACGACCACCATCCATGAACTGTCTGCCGTGCTTTCAATCCAGCGGGCCAGAAAAACGTGGCGGCCGGCGACGGGCAGGGAGTGGACCAGGTCGAGGTCACGGGAAAGATAGAGTTTGGAAAGCACGGTGATGATGCTGCTGAAGATCAGCAGCGACAGCATGACGATAAAGATCATGGACAGCAGCTTATACGCCAGAATGTCGCCGAGCTGTTCGATGGATTGAAAATAGGTGAGAACCCGGAAAGCGCCGGCAAATACACCGCCCCACAGAGCAGCACCGATGAGGCCGAAAACCAGCAGGCGCATCTGCCCGGATTTCAGGATACGGTTTTTGAATGACAGTACTCTCGGTCTGAGCAAAGGCCCGAGAATGGCACTAATCCGCACTTGGGGATCGGGTTGACGGGTGGGCATGATTTGTCGGGTGCCTCAGATGTTCAGGGTTAATAATAATTTATTTTATCATGGTTAACGCTGGTCGTCCATAAGCTTTATTCTACACAAAAACAGATTCCGCTGCTGAGCATAACCCGGAAAAATATTTGACTTTGCCGGTCCGGTGTATTATTTTTTTAGCCAAATTCAATATATTCAAGATTCCTTTCATTGTATGTTTTACTGATATAAGCGATGCCCGGTACACTGGGCAGGCCTGTTGTCATTCTGCGGAGGGGGCATGAACAGACTCACCAAAAGCGCGTTGCTGGTGGTGGCGGGAATCATTATCGGGTTCCCCGTGTTCAGCATGACCTATTACACCATGGTCCGGACATCCACGCCCGAATTCTGTGCATCCTGTCATGAAATTCAGCCGGCTGTAAATACCTGGCGAACTTCCACCCATGTAAATAATGCCCAGGGCTTCGTGGCGGATTGCATGGATTGTCATCTGCCGGCACCCCACGATACGGTGGATTTTTTCTATACCAAAACCATGCACGGGTTAAAGGACATTATCGCCCACTTTGTTCAGGATGAATATGACCGGGAAGAGAATCGTGAAAAGGCGTATGCTTCGTTTGACAATGACCAGTGCATGAAGTGTCATCGAAACCTGCTTTATATTCCGGAAAAGCGTGGTGCCATGCTGGCCCACCGGTCGGTGGTATACGCCCTGCCGGGCCGGGAAAAACGTTGTGTGGACTGTCACCGGGATCTGGTCCACAATCCCACGCCGGTTTACCGGTATAAGCAGTTTAAACCGAATGCATGAATGAATATCCAGAGGAGGGTGGTATGAAACAGTGTCGATTTGTGTTGGTGGTTTTTACCGTGCTGTTGCTGGCGGGGTGGACCGCCGGTGCTGCGGATACGCCGGACCCTGATGATGCGGCAGCGGCAAGCATGGCCAAGGAAAAGGAGTTCCGCATCGAGCGCAGTATTTCTGAAGCGGGCATTGCCTGTATCCAATGCCACAAGCGGGAACACCCCGGTATTTTTGCAGACTGGGCCAACAGCCGTCATGCCAGCGCCAATATCACCTGCATTGATTGCCATAAAACCGAGGAATATGCAGCGGATGTGAACAAGGCCCATTACAGGCAATACGAGAACGCGGACGACCCTTATGCCAAACCGGCCTACCGGGTGCCGGTGTCAGGGGTGGTCACGCCCAAGGATTGCTCCCGGTGCCACCCCAACGAAGCAGAGCAGTACAACAGAAGCAAGCATGCCAATACGCTTGAAATTATATGGAAGATTGATCCGTGGCTGAACAAGGGCATGAACAGTGATGTTGAACGGAGTGCGGGGTGTTATTACTGCCACGGTACGGTACTGGAAACGGATGAGGAGGGAGACCTCAGCGCGGCAACATGGCCCAATGTGGGCGTGGGGCGTGTGAATCTTGATAACAGCCGGGGAAGCTGCACCAGTTGCCATACACGGCACCGGTTTTCCGTGATGGAAGCCAGAAAACCAGAGGCCTGCGGCCAGTGCCATCTGGGGCCGGATCACCCCCAGATCGAAATTTATATGGAATCCAAACACGGGGATATCTATACGGCGTTTGGCGATGAATACAATTGGGATGCCGCGCCCGGTACCTGGTCCGCAGGCGTTGATTACCGTGGGCCCACATGTGCCACGTGCCACATGTCCGGCGCCGGTCCGGTCAGGACCACCCATGATGTGACCGAGCGGTTGTCATGGGAGTTACAGGCACCGCTCACGATCCGGCCGGAGGACTTTAAACCCCTGCCCGCCCAAACCGATTGGAAGAAGGAGCGGGAAAAGATGCAGGCCGTCTGTACACAGTGCCACGGGATGAAATGGGTAACGGACCATTACGAAAAGCTGGACAAGGTCGTGGCCGAATACAACGACGTGTATTTTAAGCCGGCCAAGGCCATGCTTGACCGGTTGTATAAAAAGGGGTTGCTGGATAACACCCGGTTTTTTGATGAAGCCCTGGAAGTGGAATATTACGAACTCTGGCACCATGAAGGCCGTCGGGCCCGCATGGGAGCAGCCATGATGGCGCCGGACTATTCCTGGTGGCACGGATTTTATGAGTGCAAGAAGCGGTTTAACGGCTTTATGGAAGAAGCCGGCCATCTGCTTGACACCAATACGGCGGCCCGTCAGTATACGAATTACCCCAATGCTACCGGCAGCAAGGAAAAACCGGCCGCTCTTTTTCCGGCAGGTGAATAACCGGCGATTGAACGTGTGGCACAGGGCGAATGACTATTGAAAGGGTGGACAATCGTGTCTGCCCTTTTTTACTCAAGGGGATGTTCCCCCGGATTTATCTCGTCCCTGATAATCGTCTCCAGTTCGGCATAATACCGCTCAAGTTCCGGCAGTAATCGTTCAAGTCTTGATGTATCACCGGCCTTGCCGGCTGCTTCCATTTCAGCGGCGGTGGTTTGCAATGTATTGGCTGAAATGCTGCCGGCACCCCCTTTGATTTTGTGAGCCTGTTTGCCTGCCGCAACGGGGTGGTTTTTTTGTACAAGCATCCTGAGTTCGGATAGTTGCCCCGGCATGTCTTCCAGAAATTTTTCAAGAATGCTTTTTACGAGCTTTTCATTGCCCAGGACCCGTCCAAGAAGGGCGTCCCGGTCAAAGTGTTTTGCTGGACGGTCTGGTGCCGGGCTGTCTGCAGGGGACGCTTTGCTATGAATGTCCTTGTCCCTGTTCGGTGTCTGGGGTAACCACTTTTCCAGTTCACGCATGAGAAGGAAAGGGTCAATGGGTTTGGCGATATAACCGTCCATGCCGGCGTTTATACACTCTTCCCGGTCACTGGACATGACGTGTGCTGTCATAGCGATGATGGGGATTGAATGATTGAGAACCGGAGAGGCGGGGTCACGAATTTTTCGCGTTGCGGTCAATCCGTCCATTTCCGGCATTTGGACATCCATGAGTACCAGGTCATAGGGTGTGGTTTCCAGGGCTTTAATTGTGTCGTTCCCGTTGGCAACAGCGTCTGCCTTTATCCCCACTTTTTTCAGGATCCCCAATGCCACCTGCTGGTTGATAACATTATCTTCGGCCAAAAGTACGCGCATATTGCTGTTTGCAAACCGGTTGCGTAGGGTGTGTAGCTGGTCGATGGCGGCCGGGGCTGAAAAATCTGTCCTTTCCGGATGAGACGCCCGGTTATCATTGGCTGTGTTCTCCGGATTGTGCCTGTCTGCAAACCGGTGATGGGTGGTTTCTGTTTTCCGGGGTTGTTTGGCCAGCCGGATAGTGAACCAGAAAGTTGTCCCCTGTCCGGCTTCGCTTTCCACGCCGATTTCGCCATCCATCATTTCAGCCAGTTGTTTGGAAATGGCCAGCCCCAGACCCGTTCCACCGAAATGACGGGTGATGGACGTGTCGATCTGGCTGAATTTTTGAAACAGAACAGCAAGCTTATCTTCGGGGATGCCGATACCGGTGTCGCAAACAGAAAAACGCAACAGTGCATCATCGGGGGTGTCGGTTTCCAGGCCCACCTGAATCACGATTTTGCCGGATTGGGTAAATTTGATGGCATTGCTGGTCAGGTTGTTCAAAATCTGCCGCAAACGACCGGGGTCTCCCTGAAGCAGGGGCGGCACTTCAGGTGCTATATCCAGGACAAATGCCAGCCCTTTTTCCTGTGCCTGCAGTGAAAACGTCACGGAAAGATCTTTTAGCAGATCGTGCAGATCAAAGTCCAGTATTTCAAGCTCAAGCTTGTTGGCCTCGATTTTGGAAAAATCGAGGATATCATCGAGAAGGGCCAGCAGCGACCGGGCACTCGTCAGCGCGTTCTCCGCATATTGCCGCTGTTCGGGTGTGAGCGTGGATTCAAGCAGCAGTCTGGTCATGCCGATGACGCCGTTCATGGGGGTCCGGATTTCATGGCTCATGTTGGCCAGAAACTCGCTTTTTGCCATGTTGGCCATTTCTGCTTTAAAAGCCATATCATTGGCCCGGGCCGTGGCTTCTTCCAGTTGATGATTTATCTCCAGCAGCTGTTCTTCGGTTTGTTTTCGTTTGGTAATATCGCTGAAAACAGCAAATATCGCCTTTTGACCTTCAAAATCGATGGTGGTGGCCGAAATCAGTACATGCATCTTCCGGTTTTCCGGCAGATTCAGGCTGGTTTCAAATGCCTGTACATTACCGTTTTCAAAAAGCCGGGTGATAAATTGTTCGCGATCGACAGGATCGGCCCAGAATTCGAGGGACCGATGCCCGATCGCCTCTTCATGAGAAATTTTAAACAAATCAGAGGCATATTCGTTGCCAAACAGGATCGTGCCATCTGTGGCGTTTGTGACCACCACCGGGAAGAGTGAATTTTCAATCAACTGGCGATACTTGGTTTCGCTCTGCGCCAAAGCCTTTTTTATTGTTTCCTGTTCGGTGATATCTGTTGTGGTGCCAAAGAGAATGATATTCCCGTTGGGCTGAAGGTGGGCAGTACCATGAGACCGAAGCCATAGCTGCGTGCCGTCGGGTTTGTTCACGCGATATTCCACACTCTGCTTTTTGTCGATTTCTGAAAAGGCTTTTTGCAGAGCGTTTTGTATTAACTGCCGGTCTTCAGGCGGAGCATAGGAAAACGCTTTTTCAAAGTTATTCCCGATGGTGCCATCCGGTACCCCAAACATCCGGTCCGCCACCGGCGAAATATAACCATTCACATATTCCCCATCCCTGGTCACTTCATACTGCCATACAATATCCGAAATATGGGCAATGACTTTTTCAAAATGGTCTTTACTGGCCTGTAATGCTTCTTGTTGTTGTCCGAGCTTTTTTAAACTTTCCCGGTGTCGTTTCCGCATCATCAGGGAATGCGCTGCCCAGGCCAATAGAAGCAGAACCAGTAAGCCCAAGCCGCTGGTGGGCGCGATTGTTCGACGGTCGTCTGACATTGCTGCTTTGTTGCGACTCAGTGATTGATCTGTGGTGTTTACCACCGATTGTATGCGGGGAGGCGTAGAAGGGGGGCCTGTGGCCAGAACCGGCAAATACCATGAAAAAAGAAGAAAGCCGGCCAGCCCCGGTGCAAAAAAGCTGATTAAGCGCCGGTGTATGCGGTTTTTTTTCATCGTATCTGCATCTCCAAATGCCGATTGATGCCTGGTATATCAATCCCTTTGAAATGGCAGTCCGGGGAGCAGGCGAGCGCGGCTGCCGGCGCCAGACCACGGCGTACCGGAAACAGGAATGGGGACGATCCTCTTAGGAATGAATAAATTAACTGGTTTCCATCCATAAATGGCCTTTTTCCGCAATATCTGCGTCAAACTGCGGGCTTGCTTGTGCGGCGTACGTCCAGTACGCCTCCGCGCAACCCCTTGTTTTCCTTGATCTTGCGGAAAAATTCACATTTCTGGATTGGAAACCCCAGATTGTGCCATCCATGTGAAATAGATGAATACTAACTATAGCAAAATTTTTTAATAAAGTCAATGCAGTTACATCATCCTGTTGAATAACTATTTAATATCTATTGATTTTTTACTAATCCGGTTTGGCAATCCGGGTAGTCCCTGAAAAACGATCATTTTTCAATGGGTATGACGCCGGAAATACCAAGCCATTGCATCAGACCCGGTTGTTCCATGAGTATAGCCCGGTTATTTCACGAGTTGAGTTCGCCGCATAGGCGAGACC
Organism: Thermodesulfobacteriota bacterium; assembly: GCA_034189905.1. Lineage (GTDB taxonomy): Bacteria > Desulfobacterota > Desulfobacteria > Desulfobacterales > Desulfosudaceae > JAXHTY01. The sequence goes on along the minus strand of JAXHTY010000008.1, from coordinate 92,708 downwards.
GCACTGCCTGTCAATCTCTGATTGATGACAATAGGATTCTTAAGCGTCCCCTGGAGGGCATGCGTGTCGAGGATTTCAGCGGTGTTTTTACATAAAATTAACAAATATCTAAGCGATTGCTAATGTTTATGGTTTAATTTTTTACAAAATTGAGTTTTTAGAGGGAGAAAATGAACAAAAGAATTACCAGGGAGGCTTCATTATGCAACCGATGAAAGCTGATCTCCATGTGCATTCCCGGTTTTCCACCCGGCCGTCTTACTGGGTGCTGCAAAAGCTCGGGTGTGCGGAAAGCTATATCGATCCGGTGAGCATCTATGATTATGCCCGGCGAAAGGGCATGAGATTCGTTACGATTACGGATCACAACACCATCAAAGGCAGCTTGGAAATCGCCCACCTGCCCGATACGTTCATCAGCGAAGAGGTAACCACCTATTTTCCGGATACCGGGTGTAAGATTCACGTCCTGGCTCTGAATATCACCGAGGCGCAGCATGCGGATATCGCCCGCTTGCGTGAGAACATTTATGACCTGATTCCCTACCTGAAGGAGAAGTCGATCCTGCACATCGTGGCCCACCCTCTGTTTGCCGTAAATGACCGGATGACAGCAGACCACTTCGAGCAGTTGTTGCTGATGTTCAAACACTTTGAATTAAACGGCACCCGGGACGGATATCAGAACGATATACTGACCGATATTTTATCCCGCCTGACACCAGAGTCCATTGAACAACTGGCCAACAAGCATGACCTGGCGCCGGTGGGGGATAAGCCGTGGCAGAAGAATCTGACCGCCGGTTCGGACGACCATTCGGGGTTTCATGTTGCCAGTTCTTATACACTGGTTGAGGCCGAGGGCGACCTGAACGACTTTCTGGCCGCCATTGAAAACCGGAAAAACTGTGTTTGCGGTAATGCCAGCCACCCCCGTGTGCTGGCCCATACCCTTTACTCCATTGCCTACCAGTTTTACAATACAAAATTCGGCATAAACCAGCTTAAGGATAGTGACAGCTTTTTTGGCTTTGTGGACAAAATCCTTCATTTGCCCGGCCATAAAAGCGATGCCGTCACAGACAGGATAAAGGTCGCCAAGCCAACCGGTGATACCGCTGACAACGGCCTGGGCAATCAGTCCAAATTTCTGTCCAATTTCTGTTTGCAGACAGCCCGGGATGTCTTACAACGGGTACCGGCGTTTGCCCGGATCACCAGCAATGACTTTTTTGCCGCCCACGAAAAAGTATCCATGTGTTACCGGTTCGTGGATCAGGCAGCGGATGAAATTCTGGCCCGGCTCTGTAATACCACCATGGAGAAGCTTTCCTCAGGCAATATTTTTGACGTGTTCCAGATGATCGGCGGGGGCGGCGCGCTCTATGCCATGCTATCCCCCTATTTTGTTGCCTATTCCACATTTACCAAGGACCGGTTGTTCTGCAGAAAGATGCAGGCCCAGATGCGGTCGGACAGCAAAACCATCAAAAAGCCGTTGCGCATCGGTCATTTCACAGATACGCTGTACGACATCAATGGCGTGGCAAAGACGCTCCGGCAGCAGGGCGAGATTGCTGCGCAGCTCAACAAGCACTTGACCCTGATTACCTGCGGGCCGTCTGAAAACCATTACGGATTCCAGGCATTTGAGCCCATCGATACCTTTGAGATGCCTGAATATCCGGAGATACGGCTTTTCTATCCGCCGTTACTGAAGATACTCGATTACTGTTATGAACAGGAATTTAACCGGATTCATATCGCAACGCCGGGGCCTGTTGGCCTTGCGGCCCTGGCTATTGCCAATATCCTCCAGTTGCCCACTTACGGCACCTACCATACAGCGTTGCCCCAGTATGTGGCTCAACTCACCGAGGATTCGGGACTGGGGGACCTGATGTGGAAGTATATGATCTGGTTTTATGATCAGCTGGACGTCATTATGGTGCCGTCCCGGGCCACCGGCGACGAACTGGTGGAACGGGGGCTCAGCCGGGATAAAATCCGCTTTTACCCCCGGGGCGTTGACACCGGGACTTATACGCCTCAGAAGCGTAATGGATTCTATAAAACCAATTTTGACCTGGACGACAACGTTCAAAAACTTCTCTATGTGGGCCGTGTATCACAAGAAAAAAACATGCATCAGTTGGTGAATATTTTTAACGCGGTTTCAGATGCATTCCCTGGTGTTCATTTGATTGTCGTCGGTGACGGCCCCTATATGGCGGAAATGAAAGCCGCGCTGGCCGGCCGTCCGGTCGTATTTACCGGCTACCTCGAGGGCGATGACCTGAGCGAGGCCTATGCGGGCAGTGATATTTTTATTTTCCCGTCCACGACCGATACCTTCGGAAATGTGGTCCTGGAAGCCCAGGCATCCGGGGTGCCGGTGATTGTAACCGACAAGGGCGGCCCCGGTGAAAATGTTATCGACCAGGAGACCGGGTTTATTGTGCCTGCCGATGATATCAGTGCCTTTATTGCCCGGATAAACGAACTGCTGCTGGATCCGGACAAGCTGGCGGCAATGAAACACAACGCCCGGCAGTATATGGAAACCCGGTCCTTTGAAGCGGCATTTAATACCATGTGGGATATGTACCGGGAGCCACTTGCGAGGCTCAACAGCGCAAAGGCGCACTTTTTTGATTGATGGCTTCTAAAAAGTCCAATAGCTGCGTTGCGATGCATCTCTTGTCATGTCACGTACGACTAAGTACGCTTCATTTCTCGAGATACATCGACGCCTTGCTCTTGAATTTTTTACTTTGCCATCACAAATTTTACTTTTTACGAGACCGTTTTGATTAAGTGAGACAAGAATGACGTTTCCCACTTTTTCTCGCATATCGAAGATAACGTCCATTGCCGCCAATTGTTGCCGGCAGCGACTGCCGGGCCAGTTGATTATTCAGATTACCGATCGTTGCAATGCCACCTGTCCCCACTGCGGCATGCGGCGCACCAGTAGGTTCCCCCGGCGTGACATGCCCCTGGACGAGATCCGGCAAATGATTGATGCGGCTGCCGAAAAAGGGGTGGCGGCGCTTTCTTTTACCGGCGGAGAGCCGCTGCTGCGGCTGGATGAACTGGTTGAGATGATCAACCACGCCGGCGCGGCCGGGATCCCGTTTATCCGGACCGGCACCAATGGATTCTTTATTAAATATAATGATCAACATCCGGAAAAATTCAAAGATCGTGTCAAGGAAGTTGCGGGAAAGCTGGCCGAAACACCGCTCCGGAATTTCTGGATCAGCATTGATACCGGTGTTCCGGCAATTCATGAGGAGATGCGGGGCTTCCCGGGAGTTGTGAGGGGCATTGAAATGGCGTTGCCGATCTTCCATGACTGTGGCATCTATCCGGCCGTGAACCTGGGGGTTAACCGGAATGTGGGGGGCAGCCTGACCGCGCAACTGGACCGCAGTGATTTTCAGGATGAGCAGGATTACCTGACAGCTTTTTACCGCTTATACAGTGACGGGCTGGACCGGTTTTACCGGATGGTGATCAACATGGGGTTTACCATGCTCAATACATGTTATCCCATGAGTGTGGATGCGCGTGAGGCCGATGGCATGCAGGCGGTTTATGCCGCCACTGCCACCGACCGGATCGTGAAGTTCAGCCGGGCGGAAAAGGCAATGCTGTTCAAGGTGCTCATGGAAAAAGTGGAAAAATACAGAGCAAAGATCCGTGTTTTTTCGCCGCTCACGTCTTTGTACAGCCTTTTCAGGGAATATGCCGGTTTACTTCCGGAAAAACACCCCACTGCCGGGTGTCGTGGCGGGATCGATTTTTTCTTTGTGGACGCCCGGAATGGTGATGCCTTTCCCTGCGGTTATCGCGGGGAAGAGAATCTGGGCAAATACCCGGATCTTCAAATCAGCCGGCTGGATCGCCGGGCCGATTGCCGCCGTTGTGACTGGGAGTGTTTCCGGGATCCGTCCGAGCAGTTCGCCCCCATGCTGCAGGCGTTTGCCGCACCTCATCGCCTGATCCATCGCTTTTTCACCGACCGCCAGTATCTCCGCTACTGGCTGGCTGATCTTCGCTATTATCAGGCCTGCGCGTTTTTCAACGGCCGGCACCCCCGCAATATGAACGGCTGAGAAAATATAAAAAGGCCAAGGTTCGACATCTTCTCCCTTCAGGTATTGACAGCCCTCAGGAACAGGTTTTTTTCTCTTAGCCCAGTTGTAAAACAGAACGTCCCTATCGCAACCGTCCGACCTTCAGCCGGTGCCGGGTATTCATCCCGGGCGATTCGCAGTCTTTACTGTCAGGGTTGCCAGTCTACATATTCGTTATCCAGCGGCTTTATGATCTTTGCCCACTTTCCGTTTTGCCTGAGAATGGCCATGCCTTTTGTGATCATCTGGTCCGCCGCTTTTCCCTTTTCCCCTTTTGGTAAAACAGCATGAACATCATAAACCTTGTAAAGTTGTCGCCTGATATTTTTAAGGCCCAGTTGTTTTAATATGGGGTCTGCTTCGGAATCGGCAAATATATATCCGTCAATCCTGCCTGCATTCAGCTTTTTAAGGGAGCTTTCAATCTGATAATCGGGCTTAATCGGAAAATCAAACAGGTCCACATGGGCCGCATCGGTGGTTATTGTGTATTGCGCAAGGTTGCTGGTGTCGATCGGCTTGTTCTTATTGGTGTATAAAATAAAGTTGACATCAAACAGTGAAGCGGTGGAATAATCAAAAGGAAGCTGATCTTCGGGTTTATAAGGGCTTTTGATAAACGGGATATGAAAATCCGCCTTATGTTCTATGGCGTTCTGCAGCGATCGTTTAAAGGGATAAACTTTAATCTCTACCTGGTTGCCGGTTTCTTTTGCAATCTCTTTGATAAGATCGATGAGAACACCTTTATCCGGGCTTTCCGATGCAACCGACAACAATGCAAAATTCGCCTTAAAGACTTGTGCGTTGGCTGAGGCACTCAAGAACAATGCGGTAAGCATCATGAAACAGAGAAAAGAGAGAGGATGTTTGACGTTTTTCATCTGTGTTCTCCTTTTTTTTTGATATAAAATACTTTGCCATCGGGAAATACTTGCCAGCGTCGATATATCTGTAAACATATCAGGGCAGTCCCCGGGTGTCAATGTCTTCGCGAATCATATCTGTTAACAGCCTTGACATAGAATGCAAGTCTGGGTATGTTTATAAAAAAACGCTAAACACCTAATTAACAAGGAGGCTCCCTCGCCTTTTCATTGTTCGAATCCCAGCCGCGATACCATCCCCCCGCCATGTCCTGCCCTCAATCGTAGTCATATTTTTATCCATATCAGGCATTCCCCCTGTCCAGTGGTGTTTGCCGCCTTGCTTCTGTCTATCGTAACGAAATTGCCGGCCGATTTTTTTACAGGAGAGGAAATATGAAATTGATACCCAGTATTGATCTGAAAAGTATTCAGGCGAAGATGAGTGTGATCCTTATTGTGTTACTCTCACTGATTTTATTGCTCTTATCTGTGTATCTGTTGTATGTCTCCAAAAGCAAGATGACAGAGGATCTGAATTCACTTGCCGATAACACCATTTTTCAACTGTCCCTGAATCTGAGAGATCATATTTTTAATTATGATTTTGATGCCGCCAAAGTGGTGATTGAATCTGAATTTCTGGAAAAAAGCGTCGTTGCCGTTCAGGTCAGGGATATTGATGAGGAGACCATACTGATCGGACTGCAAAGAGACAGCCAATGGAACCCCGTAGAAAATCTGGATAGCGTGACAGGTCAATTAATCAAAAGAAGCAAAGCAATAGTGAAAGGAGATGAAAAACTGGCTTTTGTGGATCTTTATGTGACGGATAAATTTATACGGGAAGGCCTGAAACAGACAGCACAGATTATTGCCATTGGTGCAATTTTTGTTATTTTAACCCTTTTTGTTGCGCTGTTTTTCAGTTTGAAAAAAATTGTGATCGGCCCTATCCAAAATGTTGTTTCCTTTGCAGGCATGCTTGAAAAAGGAGATCTTTCAGCACGGCTGCCCACCGGAAACGACGAGGTCGGGCTCATGGGGGCGGCCTTAAATGCCGTAGTAAAAGAAATGAACGTAAAGGCCGATGTTGCCGAAGCGATCGCTGGTGGCGACCTTGATCAGCATGTCAATGTCGCTTCGGAAAATGACAGGTTGGGGAGATCACTTGGGCAGATGATCAATAATTTGAATAGATTTATCGCTGAAATACACGCTGCCGCCCTGCAGGTGAACGCAGGATCAAAACAGGTGTCAGATTCAAGCACTTTATTGTCACAAGGGGCGTCCGAGCAGGCCTCGTCCCTGGAGGAGATCAACAGCTCCTTAACCCAGATAGGCGCACAAACCAATACCAATGCAGAAAATGCCACGCAGGCCAACCAGCTGACCGCTTCAGCCCGTGAGGCCGGGCAGGAGGGGGCCGAACAGATGGAAGAGATGGTAGGGGCTATGGAAGCGATCAGTGGCTCCAGCGATGAAATCAGAAAAATTATAAAAACCATAGATGATATTGCATTCCAGACGAATCTGCTGGCGCTGAACGCTGCTGTTGAGGCCGCCCGTGCCGGAAAACATGGAAAAGGTTTTGCCGTGGTCGCCCAGGAAGTCCGTTCCCTGGCCGCCCGAAGCGCAAAAGCCGTACAGGAAACCACTGCACTGATTGAAGGATCTACAAAAAAGGTTGAAGCCGGTAATGACATTGCCCAAAAGACAGGGGATGCCCTTACGCGGATCAATGAAATTGTCACAAAAGCAGCTGATCTGATGGGGGAAATAGCCTCAGCGAGCAATGAGCAGGCCAGTGGCGTTGCGCAAGTCAGTGAAGGGCTGTCTCAGGTTGATGGTGTCACGCAGCAGAACGCGGCAAGTGCAGAAGAAACATCCGCCGCCGCCCAGGAACTGTCATCCCAGTCCGATCATATGAGGCAGCTGGTGGCCCGCTTTAAGCTGAAAGATGACGTTGGATCGAATCAATTTGATATGATAACAGACGGATGAGCAATATGGCGGCCTGTAAAAGGCAGGTCGCGCCTTTACTTTTTGGATGACAGGCCCTATCTTTTCAGAAAAATAACGTATCGTGTTAACGGAGGTTGTCATGATTTACAGAAAAAAAATGATAACATTGTTGCCGGCGATTTTCGGGGTTTTACTGCTGTTATCCGGATGCGCGACAGTGGGGAAGGATTTTCCCTCTGCCGGGGTGGCGAATATTGAAATGGAAAAAACCACAAAAGCGGATATTCGGTCGTGGTTCGGACCGCCTTGGCGGGTGGGGGTGGAGGATGGATACGAGACATGGACATACGGGCGCTATCATTACCGGGTGTTCGGCAACACGGAAACAAAGGACCTGGTGATCCGGTTTGATAAAGATGGCAGGGTGACGTCCTATACCTACAACACTACCAATCCCGAAAGATGATTCGTCCGGAAAAGAGAGGGGGCTGATATGGCGCTTTCCGCGCTGGATCTGTATCGCGATGTCCTGCCGCAAACCAATTGCGGTGAATGCGGCTATGCCACCTGCCTGGCCTTTGCCAGCATGGTGGTGTCGGAGCAACTGCCCCTGGAGAAGTGTCCCTATGTTTCTGCGGACATGGCGGCCGCCTGTGAAGATGAACTGGCGGCCCAGTATGCGGCCGGCCGGTGGACAAAACGGGACATGGCCGAAGACGCCCTTCAATGGGCACAGCAACGGTCCGCTTCCATGAATATCGAAGATATGCCAGGACGCATCGGCGGCCGGATTCTGACCGACGGCGATGCACCGGTACTGGCGTTGCCCTATTTTAATCGCACCCTTTTGATTGCCAAAGACAGCCTCACGCTTCAGGACGGCTCCCCTCTGACCCGTTGGGAGCAGGTGTTTATTTTAAACCACATGGCCCAGGGCGGCAGTGCCGAGCCAACCGGCAAATGGAAAGGTTTAAAAGAGTTCCCCAACACGGTTTCCAAAATCAAGTCAATGAAAACTCATGTGGAAGATCCCCTCAAGGATGCCTTTTCGGGGCGCATCCAGCAGCTTCGGGGGGCTGCGGAAACGCTGGGCGCGCGGGACATGACCCTGGAATTCGGTTCGGCGGACGCGGCCCTTTGTTTTCAGGCACTGCCAAAAGTACCGGTAATGCTGATGTTCTGGGATGCGGAACCGGAAGACGGGTTTGAGGCCGAGGCCCGGCTGCTGTTTGACGAGACCATCACCGATCATCTCGATATCGAATCCATCATGTTTTTAAGCGAGCGGCTGAAGGACCTGCTCTGTGAGGTATCGGACTGACATGCTGTCTGCTGCCGCCAAGTAAAATTACAGTTTGTATTTTGTGAAAATGATAAAAACGAATCATAAAATCCTAAAATATATAATAAATTAAACAATTATCAAAAAATTTCATGAAATATCCGGGCTAGTGAAGAAGCGATTGCAGCATCTTCACCAGTGGTTCTATAGCGAATTCATCATCCTCGAAAATAATGGACAACAAGGATAGCCCTTCGGAAATCGCCACAACAGCAATGCTTAACTGTTTCGCAATTTCAGAATCGTCAAGCTGGTCCGCCAGAAAACCGGAGGCGGTGGAAATCCATTCACGATAGGCCTCTTTGAGTTTGTGTTTTACTTTTTCATTGTAATTCCCGATTTCCCATATTTCGATGAATATTCTGGACAAGTCGCGGTTAAAGGTGATTTTTTGTGTCATAAAATCAAGGGACGCTGAGAGAATATCTTCCCGCCTTTTGCATTTGTCCCTGTTCTCCTGGAGCCAGTCCGCATATAAAGCGCTGTACATATCAATGGAGTGGTCGATGTATGCCAGCAGAATCTCTTTTTTGCTCTTAAAATAGTAATGCAGCATTCCATGATTGAGTCCGGCTTCTTCTGCGATTTCCTTGATGGAGGTCTGATCAAAGGGTTTAAGAAGCAGCCGTTTGTGTAATGCGTTCAGTATTTGTTGCCGCCGTTCATTCTGTAAATTTTTTCGTGACATTTCTGATGCCCTCTATCCCGAATATTCCATGAAATTTTTTGATAATTGTTTCCTTGAAAATTAACTTGACATAACATAATTATTTATGTTAGTCAACTAACTAATATTAATTGTTCCTTTATTCAAGGATGCTTCATGAACCTGCTCCACAACGTCAATATTGTTACAATGGATCAAAATTTTACCCGGGCCGGGGCCATGGTGTTCAATAACGGGGGCATCGTCGAAACCGGGGATTTTCACGCATTAAAGGGTAAATATGGCCGGGCAATCCACATGGATGGACATGGCCGGACGGTTCTGCCCGGTTTTATTGATCCGCATAACCATTTTTTGATAGGGGCGCTTTCAAACGGTTTTCTGGATTGCACCCCCGAAAAGGTGCCGGATGTCGCTTCCCTGCAAAAGCGTCTTCAAGTACTGACTGCAGAGGTACCCAAAGAGCAATGGATTGTAGGCCAGGGATATGACCCCGTGCGTTTTCCGGGGCACAAATCGCCTACACGCAAGGACCTGGATGCCGCCTGCCCGGACCATCCGGCCTTTATTATTCACTATTCGTTGCATGAGGCCATTGCCAATTCCCGGGCCCTGGACCAGCTGAAGATTGATCAGCACACCCCCCAACCCTTTGCCGGCGAGATTGAAAAAGACCGGAACGGCATTCCCACCGGCCGGCTCATTGAATCCATATCCGGCAAGGCAATGGCAATGGCCATGGATAACTGGATCAACTGTGCTGAGGATCGCTTTTTTCAGCAGGTAAAGGCCGCAGAGAAACAGATGTTCGGTTTCGGTATCACCCGTCTGGGTGATCCGGCCGTGTCCACAAATGCATGGGCATTTTATGAGAAATTGTATCAACAGGGCATCCTTCACTTGCCGGTTGTGGGGTATCCTGCCAGCGACGGCAACATGTACGATCTGCCCTTTGCAAAAGCAGAAGCACAATACAAAGAAGGCAGCGACAAGTTACCGATGGTCGGTCCGGTGAAATTTTTTTTAGATGGTGCGGATCGGGCCGGATTCAAAATGACGCTCTTCCAGAGTCTGTATTCGGGTTGGCAGACAATGGTAAATGTTATATTGAAACGGTCCCTGAATCCGATCCGGATCGGGTTGCGCAGCCCGGTTCAAGTCGGCCGGGATTTCTATTTTCATGTGGGTGAGATGATGGCGAAAACGGCCGACTTGAACCGATGTCTGAAAACGGCGGTTCAAAACGGTCACCCCGTGGCGCTGCATGCCATCGGCAATGAAGCCATTGCCCAGGCCGTTGATGCAATGAAAAGTCTGGGGGTGCCTTACGATCACCCTGCGCCACCGCGGATAGAACATGCCCTTTTCCCCACCGATCATGACATTCGGATGATCAAAGAAACCGGGTTGGCCATTGCCACACAGCCGGCCTTTCTTGCCCATATGGGGTCCGACAACCTGCCGCCGATCAAGGGGTTGAAAAAAATGCCGCTCAGAACATTTATTGATGCCGGCATTCATGTTGCCGGCAGTTCGGACTGGCCGGTGGATTCATGCAATCCACTGGTGGCCATGGAGCGTGCCGTAACCCGCCGAACCACGGAAGATGAAGTCCTGGATCGGAAAGAAGCGATCACCGTCCCTGAAGCAATCAACATGTATACCCGGGAAGGGGCCTTTCTGCTGGGGCAGACGCAACATATCGGCAGCCTGGAACCGGGAAAACGGGCCGATTTTATCGTACTGGATAAAAACCCTTTTGAAGCAGCGCCGGAAAATATCGGTGCCATCCGGGTCGAAGAGACCTATTTAGGCGGAGAGCGGGTCTACCGGCGCACGGCGTGATGATGAGGTGCATGATGACAAACAGCAGCTTCAGAGAAAAAAGTTTTTGGCTGTCCCAGGGTGCTTATACCGCTGAAAACAATCTCGGCGGTGACATTGATGTGGATGTCGCAATTGTGGGGGGCGGGTTTACCGGTCTCTCATCGGCCTATCATTTGAAGAAAGCCAGCCCCGGTCTTTCCATCGCGCTTCTTGAGGGCGATGTCATCGGTTACGGGGCCAGCGGCAGAAACGGCGGGTTTAACATGACCCTTTTCGGCCTCACCCTTTCAATGACGGCACTGCGATTCGGAAAAATCCGGACCCGGCAGGCCCACCTCTATATGGAGCGGGCGGTAGACACTTTGAAAAGACTGGTGGATGACCTCAATATCGATTGCGACTATGAGCACCCCGGTTTTTTAAGAGTGGCAACATCTGAAAAATATAAAAGACGATTGCAGCATGAAATCGAATTTGCCCATAAACTCGGGCTGTCAGGTATCGATTGGTGGGATAAGGACAGGTTGGCACAAGAAGTGAGAAGTCCACACTATCTGGGGGCCTGGTGGGAGCCCCGTTGCGGCATACTGAATCCGGCCAGGCTTGCCTGGGGCTGGAAGGCGGTCTTGAAGCGTCACGATATTCAGATTTACGAAAATACAAAGGTCAGGGATGTTCAAAGAGGGCCCCGGAGAATAACGCTTTTGACGCCCGATGGTTCTATCAGGGCCAAAAAAGTCGTCCTGGCGACAAACGCCTGGTCCCATCTGATCAAACCCATCAAACGGAAACAGGCACCGATTTGGACCCATATTGTTTTGACGGAACCACTGAAAGAAGAGCATTTTGCCGAGATCGGCTGGCAGCACCGGCAGGGGATCGAAGACAATCGAAATCTCGTCCATTACTACCGGCTAACTGCCGACAACAGGCTTTTAATGGGCGGGCGGGATGTATCCTTAAGTTTTGGGGATGATATGGATAAGGATATGAATGACAATACCTTCAGGGGATTGGAGGAAGATGTCCGTTGCTTATTCCCGTGCCTGAAAACAATCCGGTTTACGCACAGATGGGGCGGGCCGGTATCAATCACCGTTGATATGGCCCCGGCACTGGGGTACCTGGGTGACAAACGGTTTGTCTACAGTGTCGGGTGCATGGGGCACGGTGTCAGCCTGACCCATTTGAATGGTGAAACGGTTGCCGATCTTGTCTTGGAGCGAAAAACCGATCTGACGGACGTTTTTTTTGTCAATCGCAGGACACTGCCTTTTCCTCCCGAACCCTTACGACTGATCGTCAGCAAGGGTATATTGGGGTATTTGCATCTGGAAGACAGGTTCTATGACACGGATAGACCGGTGTCGTCATGAGTCAGCTGCCGTTACCGGCGGGCTTTAAAAAATTTCCAGACCATAATCACCACCATCACCAAAGCTGCCAGCAGCAGACTTCCCCATTTATACCATGATGCGATGTTTTGAAGACGATTCAGCCGGGTGGGGAAATACCAGCCCAGACCGACCAGGACCGCGACGCTGATCACAGCGGTCATCATGTCAGTGATGAAGAATTTGAAAAAGGGTATGCGGGCGGTGCCGGCAGTAAAAAAAAGGGGGGTCCGCAGGCCCGGCATGAACCGGGCGGCCAGCAGGCCTTTTAAACCGTGACGCTGGTAGAAACGTTCGGCCTTGCGCATACGGGCCGGGGAAAACACAATACGGATAATTGGCAGCCGGGGCAGTTGTCCGCGAAAAAACCGCCCACCCAGGAAGCTGAGTGAGTCAGCCGTGATCACACTGAACCAGGCAACCGGCAGCATCCACTTCAGTTGACATACCTGATGGGCACACAGAAAACCGGCCGTGAGCAACGGAATATCCTCGGGTATGGGGACGCCGACACCGCGACCGATAAGGGCCAGCGCAATTCCACTATAAGCAATATTCATAGCATATTGAACCTGTCTCTTTTTTGTTCGATATCATACGCAAACCGCCCGGTGCAAGCAAGCGCTGTTTTCGGGGCTGTGATCGTCGCCGAATCCGGCAATATAGCTGAATTATTACAATTGATGTCACATTATAACGGTTTCCTAACACAATTTTAATAAAGCTGACAAAAAAGGGGGGTATCTATTGATGGTCTCGTTAAAAGTAAATTCTGGGACGGTAAAGTAAAAAGTTCAAGTTCGAGGCGCGCAAATCTTGAGGAATGATCTGTAGGTGACATGACGAGAGATGCAGCGCAACAAAGCAATTGGACTTTTTACGAAGCCGTCATTTATCAGAGTTTAATTTATTGAAATTAGATGCAGGGGTTAAAATCTGCAATGCAACGCTTTTCGCTCAGAGAAAATATTCTGTTCAGTTACAAAACCTGTTTTCATTTGTTAAAGAAAACATTTCTTGCCAACCAACATACCCAGGCCCGGTTTTCCCCCAGACGATTTTCGGTCATGCTGATCTTTTCGGCAATGCTGCTGGTGCTGCAGACCCTTCAATGGCTGGCATACGTCGCTGACGAGCTTTTTTTCCCGGGTTATAAGTCCGTTAACATCAGAAAGCCCCTTTTTATCATGGGCGTCCCCCGTAGCGGCACCACGTTTCTGCACCGGTTTCTGGCGGCCGATACCGATCGATTTACCACCTTCACGCTCTGGGAGTTGATTATTGCGCCGACTATCACCCAGCGGAAGATCATTCACGGGCTTTCTGAGCTGGACCGGCTGGCCGGTGGTCCCATGAAAAAAATGCTGCAATCACTGGAGTGGCTGGCTTTTGGGCAACTGGATGCCATCCATAAGATATCTCTGTCCGATCCGGAAGAGGACTATTTTGCGCTGGCGCCGATCTATGCGTGTTTTCTCATGATCCTGCCGTTCCCGTTCCCGGAAGATCTGGGATATCTGGCTTTTTTTGACGATGCAGCCCCGGAAAAGGATAAGGCCCGCATCATGGCATTTTACAAAACCTGTCTTCAGCGCCACCTGTATGTTCACGGTACCGATAAGATCCTGCTTTCAAAAAATGTTTCCTTCGGTCCCATGGTGCAGGCCCTGGCCCGAACATTTCCGGACTGCCGGATTGTGGGAACCGTCCGGAATCCCTTGTTCGCCGTACCGTCCCATATCAGCTCCATGATGGAGGGCGCGGCTATTTTTGATAATGATGTGCAGGGCAATACCTTCCGGGACCAGATGATCGATGTCCAGCGATATGCCTATACCCACCTGCCGGAGGTTCTGCCGCAACTGCCGGTAGCAAGGCACATGATTGTTCGGATGGAAGATATTCAGACGGATCTGCGAAAAGTTGTAAGCACGCTCTATGAGCGCTTTGGTTATGGTATATCGCCTGCCTTTGACTGGTACCTGCGCCTGGAGAGCAGAAAACAGAAAGCCTACAAAAGCGCGCATCACTATGACCTTTCATCCTACGGTCTTTCGGAAGAGCAGATTTATCGCAGGTTCTCGGATGTGTTTCACCGGTTCGGGTATGTGCCGCCGGTTGAAGCCGGGGATCAGCAGGCAATCAAAGATGTTTCAGAAATGGGACGGTGAACTGTGTCAAGCTTGAATGCCTCAAAAAAGACAGCCCTGGTTTCCATCCATGACGTGATGCCGGAAACGCTGTCACAGGTCAGGGGCATCGTCAGGTTTTTCGAGCAGGCCGGAATTCACCGTTTTACAATGCTGGTTGTGCCCGGCAGAAACTGGACACCTTCTGATGTCAATCAATTGCGGGCATGGCAGGAAAAGAAAGTGGAACTGGCCGCCCATGGATGGCGGCACCGGATCATCCGCATGACAACGGCCTGGCACCGGCTTCACGGGCAATTGATTTCCCGGAACGAGGCCGAGCATCTCTCGCTTGATGACAATACAACGGCTGAAATTGTTTCCCGTTCTTACCAATGGTTTTCCGAAAACGGTCTGAACCCGCCGAAGCTCTATGTGCCGCCTGCCTGGGCCATGGGGCGGCTGTCCCGGCGACGCATTGAAAGACTGCCTTTTGCCTTTTACGAAACCCATGCCGGTGTATATGATGCCCGCATACGGCGGTTTTATCTGATGCCGGTAACCGGTTATATGGCAGACACCCGGATTCGGACAGCGGCATTACGTGCTGTGAATGCCATCAACCTCGGACTGCCGGGACCGGCCACCCGCATTGCCGTTCATCCTCAGGATCTGCAACTGCCGTTGAAGCCTGATCTCATACGACACTTGAGGCGCTTTCAACGGTTTGAAAGTTATGTCGGCCTGATGATGGCAGCCATGCAGACCCGGCCGCGACCGTTACGGGCGTTGCTGCACGTATCCGGAATGACCGGGCCCGGCCTGATGTCAACCCGACAATCAAAAAGTGAGTCATGACAATGGAAACCAGACAATGCAAGATGGACATGCATGTTCATTCCCGGTATTCGCACCGGCCCTCTTCATGGGTGTTGAAGAAAATCGGGTGTTCTGAAAGCTACACGGACCCCGCTTACCTTTATCGTTCCCTCAAGTCACAGGGGATGAATCTGGTCACCATTACCGACCATAACACTATCGCAGGGGCGATGGAGATTGCGCATTTGCCGGATACCTTTATCAGCGAGGAGATTACATCCTACTTCCCTGAGGACAATTGCAAACTGCATGTGCTGGTCTACAACATTACAGAGGCCCAGCACGCGGACATCGGCAAGGTCCGGGAAAATGTTTATGAACTGGTGGATTATCTGGACAAGGCGGCCATTGTCCATGCAGTGGCCCATCCCATGTACAGCGTCAACGGCCTGCTGCGCATTGTGCATTTTGAAAAGATGCTACTGCTTTTCAATATCATCGAATTGAACGGGGCCCGGGATTCGCTGCAGAACGCCATTGTGCGGCGCATCGTCAACGCCCTGACACCGGAAACAATAACGACGCTGGCTGATCGTCATGATATGGCACCCCGTGGCGATCGACCCTGGGCAAAGCACCTGATCAGCGGCTCTGACGACCATTCATCATTATACATGGGCCATTCCTGGACCGGCGTGCCCGGTGCATTGGATGTGAACGCTTTTCTGGCCGGCATCTGTTGCGGAGAGGCCACGGTTCAAACCCATGATTCCGGCCCCCGGACCCTGGCCCACAACATATACAGCATTATGTATCAGTTTTACAGCGAAACCTTTCAGGTGGACCGCTGGATTAATGATCCCGATCTTTCCGCTTTTCTTGAGAACACGTTTTTTCCGCCGGATCATGCCCGGAAAGTGGCGAATATCCACGCAAAGGCTGCTGCAAAACCGGATACGTCCATACTTGGTGGTGCCTCCGTGACAGATCAGATGCTGGCCCTTGCCAAACAGGTCATCTTTTCAAACCCCGAACTGGCGGCTCGTGTAAAAGGAGAGGATACTGCAAATGCGGATGATGCGTGGATGGGGTTTGTCAACCATGTAACAGAGATGATTATGCGGCAGTTTGCCGACGATATCCTGACCCGGTTGACCCGTGCGGACCTTTTTTACCTGTTTACCACCATCGGCTCTTCGGCTTCTCTTTATATGATATTGTCTCCCTATTTTATCGCCTATTCCCTGTTTTCAAGAGACCGGCAATTTGCCTTAAGCTGCCTGAACATTCAGAAAGGCGGGGGCGCATGGCCTGCCGTGCAACCCCGCAATATTGGCATGTTCACGGATACATTTAACGAGATCAACGGCGTGGCGACGGCCATCAGATCCCAAGTGACGGCGGCCACCCTTACCGGCAAAGCCCTGACCCTTATCAACTGCGATCCCGGGCAGACCCCCGAAGCCAATGTGATGGGGTTTGATCCCATAGGCGAATTTGAGCTGCCCGAGTATCCTGAACTGAAGGTATATTATCCGCCGGTATTGAATATTATTGAGTATTGCTACAATCAGCAATTTACCCATATCCATGCTGAGACCCCGGGGGCAATGGGGCTGACCGCCCTGGCTGTGGCCCGGATACTGGATCTGCCGTTTTACGGCACCTACCATACATCACTTCCGCAGACCGTTGGGGCGCTGACCGGCGATCCGCAGATCGAGGAGCTGTTCTGGAAATACATGGTCTGGTTCTATGGTCAGATGGAACGGATATATGTGCCGTCCGCCATGACAGGACAGGAGCTGATCGACAAGGGGCTGCCGGCAGAGAAGATCATCGTCCATCAGTGGGGTGTCAATATTACTGACTTTCACCCGGACAAGCGCAACGGATTTTTTGCAAACCATTATCAGATGCCCGATACCATGATCAAGCTGATTTACGTGGGCCGGGTGTCAAAAGAGAAGAATCTTCAGATGTTTGAGGCGATGATGCGTCAAATCTGCCGGGTGCGCAAGGATGTCTGCCTCGTTATTGTCGGTGAAGGGCCGTATATGAAGGAGATGCAGGAAGCACTTGCAGATTTGCCGGTGGTGTTTACCGGCTATCTCACCGGGGAAGACCTGTCCCAGGCCTATGCGTCCAGCGATATTTTTCTGTTTCCTTCCACCGTGGATACCATGGGAAATGTGGTTGTGGAGGCCCAGGCGTCGGGGGTCCCGGTGATTGTTACCGATCAGGGCGGCCCCAGCGAGAATATGATTCACGAAGAAACAGGTTTCGTGCTGCCGGCTGACGATTCACTGGCAGACCGGTTTGCCGAAACCGTCCTTGATATCTGCAACCATCCGGATATGCTTGCGGCCATGCGGCAGAAGGCCCGGACATATACCCGCCAGCGGTCGTTTGAAAACAGCTTTTTGACGTTCTGGCAGAACTACGAAGAAGCCGCTCCGTCTGATAACGGATTTGTTGGTTAATATTTTGATATTATAAAATAAATTGGAAAAATAATATTTGGCGAATCCCATGATTCACTTTTTAAAACGCCGCTGTTTCCCCTTTTTCACCTGACGCTTACAAAAGCGTTGACACAAAGATTCAGCTTTAATATAGTCGATTAACAATTCTCACCGATCTGAAAATATATCTTATTCTGATTTTTTATCTGAGGCATCCCGGTGACCTGCGGCTATCGATGACCATAACCAAAGTATCACCGGCCACCAGGGTCGTCTGGCCAAAGCATTTGGATATGTTCTGCATACTGATTTAAGTACCGTTTACGGTACGGATAATGTCAGCAGCGTTGCCTGGAACGACACATCCAAGCGATATGAAATTACCCTTGATGAGGTGTTGTGGACCTCCCACAGACGATGCGCACTGCAGGTGACCCCCTATGCATCTTATGATCGGTATGCAACTGCCAGTGTTGATGCTTCCGCGAACCCGATATTATATGTTTTTATTCAC
This sequence comes from Thermodesulfobacteriota bacterium, assembly GCA_034189905.1. Taxonomy (GTDB): domain Bacteria; phylum Desulfobacterota; class Desulfobacteria; order Desulfobacterales; family Desulfosudaceae; genus JAXHTY01. Next base: position 74,578 of record JAXHTY010000008.1, on the reverse strand, counting down.
GACTCGGCCGATAATCTTGTTGAAGGAAGCTTTTACTGGACCTTGCATGGCTTTTGATTGCTTGTGCCGCATGGTGCATTAAAAAAATCGAACAACCATTGATGACGGCTTCGAAAAAGTCCAATTTCTTTGTTGCGCTGCATCTCCCGCCATGTCACGTACGGCCAAGTACGCTCCATTCCTCGAGATTTGCGCGCCTCGAACTTGAACTTTTTACTTTCAATCATTGCGTGATCTATCCGGAAGCGGCTGTGCACAGCCGCTTCCAAGAAAATAGATATCATCAGGTGGTGACTTGAATTTTCCGGGGTTTGGCTTTTTCCGCCTTGGGCAGGGTCAGATGCAGTACCCCGTTGTCTAACCTGGCTTCAATCTTTTCCCTGTCAATGGTGTCGCTCAGAGAAAATCGCCGAAAGTACCGGCCTACCTGATATTCAATCAGCACATCTTCTTCGTCCTTGTTTTCATACGGGGCGATATCGCCCATGAGCGTTAGCACATCGTTATTCAGGTCGATGTTTAAATCGTCGCTTCTCACACCCGGAATATCCGCCATCAACGTAATGGCTGAATCGGTTTCAAAGATATCAACGGCCGGGGTAAACCAGGGGCCCGGCGTGGTCTGCTCCGGTGTACTAACTTCCTGCTTCTCCTTTATCTGGATGTCTTTGTTATGGTCTGTCATTTTATCACCTCCTTGATGGCTTCGTAAAAAGTCCAATTGGCTGCGTTGCGATGCACCTCTCGCCATGTCACGTACGGCCAAGTACGCTCCATTCCTCAAGATGCATCGGCGCCTTGCTCTTGAACTTTTTACTTTGCCATCTGCAAAATGAATTTTCATCCTCCTATATATTAATGTATGGCAATCTGCCTGGGTTTTGCTGCCTCGGCCTTGGGAATGGTCAGGGTCAATATGCCATCCTGCAGCCTTGCCTCAATCTTGTCGCTGTCAATTTGGCCGGGCATTTTTATGATCCTTGAAAACCTGCCGGCATCACGTTCCCGGCGATGGAAACGCGCCTTCTCATCCTCCTGGGGCAGCTTTCGTTCGCCGGTTAAGGTGACTGCATTATTGAGCGTCTCAATACTGACATCATCAGCTGTTACGCCGGGCAACTCCGCCCGCAGATAATAGTTGTCCTTATTTTCCGTCAGGTTTACCGCCGGAAACACACCTGCATCCGGCATTCTTTGCGGCATACCCCGAAAGTTCGTCCAAAGATTGTCCAACCGGTTCTGTAGTTGCTCCAGTTCGTTGAACGGCGCCGTCCATCTGTTCATGGGAAAATCAAAAACATTTCTGGTAATCATGGCAATACCCCCTTTCTGTTGTCATCAGGCTGTTTTCACGGGAATGGATTTCTGGTTTGCGGATTTGATTTTTTTGATTTCAATTCTTAAAACGCCTCGTTTGTATCTGGCTGAAACTGAATTCGCGTCCACATCGGCCGGCAGTTCCACCGACCGGTTAAAATACCCATATGATCGTTCCTTTCGAAAAACGCCCCTTTTTCTGGATTCACTGTCTTGAACTTTTTCACCTTTGATGGTCAGCACCCGGCCATCCAGGTATAGTTGAATATCCTTCTTATCCATGCCGGGGATTTCCACTTCCACGGTAATGTCATTTCTGCGCTCGCTCACATCAATATCCGGCCATAATGCAGTTGTGCCGGCGAACAATTCTCTTGTGGCCGGAAAGAAGGATCCTTCCATCAGGCTGCCAAACGGCTCCCTGAAGAAACGGTCAAAAAACTCCTGTTGTTGCAGGCTGTCATTTCCGGCCGCTTCTTTTGACTTGCGGCGCCATGGAATAATACTGTTCATGGAAACCACCTCCTTTAATCACGATATTTTTTTGTTCAGGCATCATTGACGGCTTCGTAAAAAGTCCAATTTCTTTGTTGCGCTGCATCTCTCGTCATGTCACGTACAACTAAGTACGCTCCATTCCTCGAGATTTGCGCGCCGCGAACTTGAACTTTTTACTTTGCCGTCCCAAAATCGACTTTTTACGAGTCCATCATCATTCGCGCTTGAAATTAATTATACTGTATTAATTCAAATAGTTATATAATTAACTATAATAAATATAATATCATTGTGACAAGTTTCAAGGGGGAGGGATATTTTTTTTGGGAAGGGGATTTTTATAGAGTATGAAATGCCGGAGAATGGGGGAGGTCAGTTTTTGTGGTTAGCGTCAGCCCAGCTATTAACCGCTTCCAGTGCTTCCTTAATATAGCCGTCTATCCGTAATCCTCCTCCAAAGCCTTTGCCAATACCCGGGGCGGATCAATGCCGGATGCCACACATTGTCTTATCATGCCCCTGACGCTGTCGTCCCACTGACTGTTGGTCGTCATTTTCGGTGTACCTTACGTGCGTTTGGTTGATCAAATGGGATTTTAATCGGATATCTGATTGTTCTAATGGTAAAAAACAGTGTAAAGGCAGCACGTTAAATAAGTATTGGGGTATTGTTGGTTGTTGATGGGCATTATGCGTACCCGGTGACCGGTTGGGGCGGTGGAGCGGTGGTGGCGATCACGCGGACGGCGGCGTTGCCTTCCAGGGGGCATCTGGCCTCGCAAATGCCGCAGCCGATGCAAAGGTTATTAACGATGTATGGCTGCTTCAGGGCTTGTTTGGTCCCGTCAGAGGTTTGGATGGTTTTTTCCCTGAATTTGATGGCCTTGTCATGGGTGGGGCAATGTTCCTCGCAAACAATGCAGGGCGTCTGGTCGGCATATGGCAGGCACCGGTTCTTGTCAAAATAGGCCCGGCCGATAATAAAGGATTGCTTTTCTTTGAGGGAAAGCTTTTGAATTGCACCGGTGGGGCATACCTGGCCGCACAGGGTACAGTTGAATTCACAATATCCCAGACGTGGCACAAGGCGCGGGGTAAACATGCCGTCCAGCCCCTGCTCCAGAACTACCGGCTGAAGGGCATTTTGAATGCACACCTTCATGCATTCACCGCAACGCACACAGGTCTTGAGAAAATCTTCTTCAGGCAGGGCGCCGGGGGGGCGGATCAGCCAGGGATGCGGGGCTGCAGCGGTGGCGTCAATTTTTGAGAGAAAGGGCAGGGCAAGTCCTGCCAGTCCGGCGGCCACCAGGTGGCGCCTGTTCAAATCCACAGGTGCCCGGTTTTTGGGTTTTGAGAACCGGAATCGGGTGATGGTGTCGGGACAGTATTCCAGGCAGTCCATGCACAGGTTGCACTCTTCGGCCATCATTTTGTTATCATCGCCAAAGGCCGTCATGCGGCATTCGGTTTTACAGGATTGACACGATTTGCAGGCGTTCAGCGGAATTCGTCTGAAAAACGAGAACCGGGAAATCAGGGCCAGCATACCACCCAGTGGACAGAGGTTGCGGCACCAGAACCGGCGGCCCAGAAACTCAAGCAGAAACACCCCTGCCAGTATGGCAAAGGAGAGAAATGGCAGATAGAAAGTTCCCTGTTTGTATGGCAGCAGAGTTTCTTTGAAAACCGAATAGACCGGCTCAGACACGGCAGACACCCATGCGGGTGCATGAAAATAGAGGGTATTGAAAAAGCCACTTGTCAGTCCATAAAGCAATGGATCAATGGCAATGGTGGCACCCCTGACCAGAATGGCAAAAGGGTCTGCAAATCCGATAAGCTGAACGCCAAATGCCGCGGCAATCAGGACCACGGCCAGAATAATATATTTGCCGGCCCGCCATTTGACCGGTGTCGGCTTGACAGGCTTTATCACATGGCCGGCACTGTCGATCAGGGTGCCCAGGGGGCAGATCCACCCGCAAAAGGCCCGACCGAATACCAGAGTCAGCAGGACGATAAACAATGCCGGCAGCAGCAGGGCAATAAAGGTTTTGGCAGCCAGCATGACCGATGCTGCCACCAGCGGGTCCCATCGAAAGAATATATTCACGGCATAGGGAATGGTGTCAGTCCCCGTGTAATCGGTTTTGCGGAACAAAAAGAGAAATAACACCAGAAAGGCAAGTTGAGAGATGCGGCGCAATAGCATGGTGGCGGTCCGGACATTCATGGTGGTTTCCTGTTTTTGTGCCTTTCGTGTATTTCGTAGACCATTCAACGACCTGAATGAACAGGACAGTCCACGAAATTCACGAAAAGGATAGTCATATTTTCTTGATGATGCACTTGGCCAGGTCCATTTCACCCAGGCCCATTTTATAGGCTGCAACAGTGGACGGAACAGCGTCCGGAGAAAGACCGAACAGGGTCGCGGCGTATGCGTCCGCAGCCACCGGATCTGTGGAGGCCACCACGGTATTTAAGGTTTTCACATCATTCAGGTCGCCGCCCTGCGGGCCATTGCGCAGCAGAATACGGGTGGCATCCACCACCGTGAGTGTAGGGCGGACTACCGTGTTGAGGTCGGCCAGGTTCTGGGCCAGGTTAAAGTGGATTTTTCCCCGGCTATCCCCGATCACCCCCATAACGTTTTTTAATCCCAGAGTCAGCTTTGCCAGGCTGTGATGCTTGGCAACCGGCACGTTGATATAACAGTCCGCTTCGAGCACCTCCCTGTAAATAGGCCACTGGTTGAGGTTTTTTCCTTTTTTAATGTTTACGGGTATGAATTTCCGGTCATCTATATAGTTGCAGGAGACCCGTCGGTCATCGATTTTATCCACAACCGGCTTTATGCCGCTGTTGTAATAGCAACGGCGTTCTTCATTGCATGTGCGGTCAAATATGGAGACTTTCTTTGCGCCTGCCTCAAGAACGTGTTCCACCAGCGCTTTTACCACCATGGGGTGGGTATTGGCCGCCTGTTCCGGCCGACGGTCCCAGCCGATGTTGGGCTTTATTACGACATGATCGCCTTTGTTGACAAAGCCGGCCATGCCGCCCATGGCACTGACAACAGATGTTATCAGTCCATCCACGTCGGGATCACTGCCCACAACGATTTTAGATTTCACGGTATCATCAGCCAGCAGGCCAGGTGCAATGGTAAAAACCGGTGCCGCTACCATACCGCCGGCAGACCATCGGGCAACCTGTTTGAGAAATTCGCGTCGGTTCATGGGAAGACCTCATTTTTGTGTTAAAAACGCAGAGGTGCAGAAAGCGTATTTTTTACTCTGGCACAGAATTTTGATATAATCAAGAAAATCAAAGTTCTTCGGGAAAACACAGTGGGAGACTGTTTTATGGATCCGATTTTCAAATCAATCAAGCATGTTGAGACGGTCCTGGAACTGGCCGTGTACATGGAACAGGAAAGCCGGACGTTTTACCGTAAGTGGGCGGATGCTGTGGGAGATGAAACATTGCGGTCTGTGTTTGCCTTTCTGGCGCAGGAGGAAGACAGGCATTGCAGAAGATACAAAGAGATGCTGGTCGACTCAGGCCGGTCTTTGACAGAAAAGGAAAAGCTGGTGGGCGAGTATGCATTGTTCATGGACATGCTCGTTACCGAGGCCATGGGCCATCTGCAAATGACGGATGGCATGACGCCGGCCACGGTGTTAGATGCGGCACTGCGTTTTGAAAAAGATACGCTTCTGATATTTCAGGAGATTGCTATGATGTTTGATGGAGAAAGAAGAGGGATGATGCTGGCGATCTGCGATGAGGAGAAAAAGCACATCCACCGGCTGCTGGAATGCAAACAGGACTATGCGGCGAAGTCTTGAGTGATGTCAGGATGTTTGTAAGTCTCTGCGGTCAAATTCGCCGACGGTGTTATTACGACAGAAAATCGTACAATGCCGGCAAACTTTTATGGACGGCCTTGTGAAGGGGATAGCCGGACAATGCCCCGGGCCGGATCCATTTGTGGTCGGCCGGGCCGTTTCGGCGAACCCTGCCGGATATGTAATCACAGACGTAAACATCCATGGTGATTTTAAAGTGGGTGTAGGCATGTTTTACCCGGGTGAGTCGTTCCCCTACATCCACGGTCAGCCCCACGGATTCCTGTATGGTTCGCTGACAGCCCTTTTCGGCGCGCTCTTTCTGTTTTAATCGTCCTCCGGGGAATTCCCACAACCCCGCCAATAGACCGGTTGGCGGGCGTTGAACAAGCAGCAGCTTGTCTTTTTTTTGAATCACGCCCACGGCCAGATGGCGCTGCGGCGTTTTTGCGGCGGCCAGGCGCTTGGGATATTCGCCCGTTGTATTTTGTTGAAACGCCTGGCAAAAACGGCTGACCGGACAGGCATGACACAACGGGGTCCCCGGCTTACAGACCAAGGCGCCAAGCTCCATCATGGCCTGGTTGAAAGCGCCGGCATCTGTATGGTCGAGAAGCGTTTGCGCTTTGGCGGCAAACATCTTGTGACTGCCGGACCGGTTTACAGGATTCTCCATGAGGAACAGGCGGGCAAGGACCCGTTTTACATTGCCATCCACCACGGCAAGCGGGTGATCAAAGGCAATGCTCTGTACGGCTGCATTAATGTAATCGCCAACACCGGGGAGGCGCTTGAAGTCTTCGGGATTATCCGGGATGGATTGGCCCGGGATACTGGTTACCTGACTGGCCGCGGCATGAAGATGGCGGGCCCGGGAATAGTATCCTAGGCCCTCCCACATTTTTAAAACATCCTGAAGATCGGCGTTTGCCAGTGCCTGAACATCGGGGAATGCCTGGAGGAATCGTTTATAATACCCCACTACCGTGGCCACCTGGGTCTGTTGCAGCATGACTTCGGAAACCCATATATGGTAAGGGTCCCGGCTCTCGCGCCAGGGCAGGGGCCGCTGGTGGCTCTCATACCAGCGAATCAGGCGCTTCTGAAAACGTCTTAATTCCACATCAGGATGTCTTCGTCATAGATGTCTTCCAGTTTCCGCTTGTGCTTCATCTCCTCGCCGGCAAGGAATTCAAAGAGCTCTGCAACTTTGCTGCCCTTGCACTTATCTTTCCATGCAGCATAAAAGGCATGGGCCTTCTCTTCTTTTTTCATGGCCAGGGTCAGTGCTTCCTGATAGGTGATATCCGGTGAAAATTCGGCATTAACCATAAAGTCGCTGAGTTTAAGATTTTCCACCTGAGCGGGTTCCAGGGTGCCGGCATCGCTCAAATCCACTTCGGTCAGGAGCTTTCGGTGCTTTTCCTCTTCATCTGCAAGTTCCTTGAAAAAATCCTTGATGCCGCTGTTTTCCGCCTTGTCCCGGCACTGCAGGTAATAATCGCGGGCATTTTCCTCACGTTTAACGGCAAAGTCCACAACATCGCTTATGGAACGACATTCAAATGCATTCATATGATGCACCTCCGGTTGAAATATGATTTAATTTAGGCGGGGCCTGCCGCCCCCTCCAGCGAACACTGCGTAAAATCGATCTCCTTTCCGCAGCCGTCGCATTTGTGGGGCTTGTCAAACTCATCTGAAAAAATCTCTTTTGCCGTTCCGCAGCCAGGGCATTTACAGGTAAATGATTTCAGATTTTTAAATTGCTCAAAACCCGGACAATGTTGAGGTGTGGTCATGGTATCCTCCTTTGTTTACGTTGGTTTTAGGGTTCGTTGGCCACCTTGATAATCCATTAAAAACTATTTTTTATGGCGGGTTCGCAAAAAGTTCAAGCGCAAGGCGTTGATGAATCTCTCGTCATGTCACGTACAACCAAGTACGCTTCATTCCTCGAGATGCATCGCAACGCGGCTATTGGACTTTTTGCGAACCCGCCATAACGATACCGGCATACCCGACAAAGGTATCGCCCGGATTTTTGTCATAACTGGTCGCATATTCGGTCAACCTGGCATTGCTGGCACCAAGCCCACGGGCCAGGGCAATGCTGGCGGCTGCAGCACCGGCGCAACAGGCATTGTGCGCCGTGCGGGCTTCCTTCAGTACACCTTCGGGGTCCATGGCCACCATCCGGTCGATAATACGGCTATCTTCATTATTGCGGACATTGTCGTGGGCAGCATCTCCCAGCCCGTAATGGGTCATGCCGAAACTGGGCCCGTAATGGGTCAGGTCGGTGGACCCCACGACACTTGCCTGTATCCCTCTGTCTTTAATCGATTCCGCTGTAAAACGGCCGATTTCCATCGCCATAGGCGTCGGTGGAACGCCGATGGGAAGAATCCGGGCATTTTTGAACAGATATTTAATAAACGGCAGTTGAAGCTCTATCGTATTGTCCGGCGAAAACCGTACCGCTGTTTCCCGTTCAAAGGAGAATTGGGATGTCAGCGTTTCCGCCAGTCTGGTATCCACCATCAACGGACCGAACGGTGTATCAATACCGCCATCGGGCATGATAACGGGGGCGGCCCCGGATGGCAGGTGCATGCCGAAGATGATAACGGTTTCCGGCGCCGGATCGGTATTCAGCAGGGATAAGGCTCTGCATGCGATCCCGCCGGAAAAAGCCCACCCCGCATGGGGCACGATGACACCCGTTGCTGTCTGGCCGGAAGCCTGTGCCGGCGCCTGTTCAAGAAACCGGTTGATCTGGCGCTCACAATCTGCTGCATTGCCGGGATACCAGCTACCTGCGTATACTGGCTGCCGTATATCCATAGTCCCCCCTATGGGCGGCTTCGTAAAAAGCCCAAATGTAGATTTTATTGCTGGGTTGCGCAGCAGCTCTCGTCATATCGTCCCCGCGAGAGGTTCCTCGAGATGAATCATCACCTGATTTGTAAACGGCACCTGAATTTCCCGGTATTTATATGGACGCCTGAACCGGCTGTCCCGCAACCATGAAAATCGTCATTCCGGACAAGCCCTGCCGCAGGCGGGGCGAGATCCGGGATCTATAATAATGACGGCTTCGTAAAAAGTCCAATTTCTTTGTTGCGCTGCATCTTTCGTCATGTCACGTACTGCTAAGTACGCTCCATTCCTCAAGATTTGCGCGCCTCGAACTTGAACTTTTTACTTTGCCGTTCCAAATTTGACTTTTTACGGGACCATCATAATAATGAATAATATCAATTTTATACTGGATTCCGGCTCACGTTCCGCTTCGCTCCACTGGCCGGAATGACGGATTGCGAGACAGCCTGTAAAGCCTTCCGCTATATGTGCCGGTGCATATACCATAACTGGCGGCAATTGCCTCAGCCTGTGTAACGGAGGTCTTGAGGCCTCCATACATCTGAGCAGTAAAAAAATGGACGTTAATTTCAGCCATAAACCGCGTGTCGGGATTAATCTTATTCAAAGCCATCAGCCTTTTTTCGTTGCCACTTTCGTTTTAATCCAGTCCAGCCAGTGGGCCATTCCCTCGCCGGTTTTGGATGAGGTTTCATAAACCGGCATGTCCGGATTGATTTGACGAATGTTCGCCGTTGCCTGGGCCATGTCATAGTCAAGATGGGGGAGCAGGTCCACCTTGTTTAACAGCGCTACATCGCAGACCCTGAACATCAGGGGGTATTTCAGGGGCTTATCCTCGCCCTCGGTAATACTCAGCACCACGGCCCGAGCGTCTTCACCGATATCAAATTCCGCCGGGCAGACAAGGTTCCCCACATTTTCAACGATCAGCAGATCCAGACTGCTCAGATCAAACGCGGATGCGGCATTTTCAATAACGTGGGCGGCAAGATGGCAATCACCACCGAATTCATCCGTATTCACCTGGACGATCTCGGCGCCGGACCGGGCCAGCCGGTCTGCATCGTTGGTGGTGCAGATATCGCCCACAATAACAGCCGTTCGAATGTCCGGCATAATGGCGTCAAGGGTCTTTTGAAGCAGGGTCGTCTTGCCGGCACCGGGAGAACTCATGACATTGAGCACAAAGACGTTGTTTTTCAAAAACCGTTGCCGGTTGGCTTCAGCCATGGTTTCGTTTACATCCAGAACCCTGCGGACAACCTTGACTTCTTTCATGATAATGTGCTCCTTGTGGTTTCGCCCAATCTATTATAATAAAATAAATCCGAACGTGAGAATTTTCAAGGCCGGAACATTTACTCGGCCAATTCGATGGATTCAATATCCAATTCCCTTCCGGAAAGAATATCCAGATCCCCGCTGCCGCAGGATTCACATATGAACTCAGGAGAAGTGATGGTCTGCTGGTGGCCGCAGGATTTACAGCAGGTGGTGACAGGGATTTCCTCGATTGACAGGGTGGCCCCTTCCAAGGGGGTATCCTTTGTTGCGATTTCAAAACAGAATCGCAGGCTCTGGGGAATAACGGCCGATAATTTACCAACCTTTATGTTAACCCGTTCCACACTGGGGGTCTCGAGGTCCGGCGGAATTGATGCGGCGGCAATCTCTACGATCTGAACGGCAATCCCCATTTCATGCATGGTGTTTTTCCGTGGCCTTCCGGCCCTTCCGTGCGGACTGTTATTCCAAATTCGTGTCAATCCGTGTCGATTCCTGGGCCAGTTTGTCTCCCACGAATTTTCACGAATCAGCGCGAATGGTTCAAAATACTTTTGTGCATAATTCGCCGAGTGTGCCCAAATCCCGGCAAACATGGATGCCGGCCTCTTCCATGGCCGTGATTTTGCCTTCGGCACCGCCGCTTTTACCGCTGATAATGGCGCCGGCATGGCCCATTCTCCGACCGGGTGGGGCGGTCAGGCCCGCCACAAATCCCACCACCGGTTTTGAAACCTGGTCGGATATAAATGCTGCCGCGTTTTCTTCCGCATTGCCGCCGATTTCGCCCACCATGACAATGCCTTTGGTGTCCGGGTCTTTTTCAAAAGCTGTCAGGCAGTCGATAAAATCTGTTCCATTTACCGGGTCCCCGCCGATGCCCACGCAGGTGGACTGGCCGATGTTTTGTCCGGTAAGCTGGTGCACCACTTCATAGGTAAGGGTGCCTGATCGGGAGACCACGCCCACCGGTCCGCCGGGAAGATGAATGTTGCCAGGCATGATACCGATCTTGGTCTCGCCGGGGGTAATGATCCCCGGGCAGTTAGGGCCGATAAGGCGGGCGGAAGAACCTGAAAGAACCCGTTTCACACGCATCATGTCAAGCACGGGAATACCTTCAGTGATGGCCACGATCAGCTCAACCCCGGCATCCACGGCCTCGAGAATGGCGTCTGCCGCAAACGGTGGCGGCACGAATATCATGCTGCAGTTGGCGGCAGTTTCTTTTACTGCTTCCTGTACCGTATTGAAAACCGGCACACCATCCATATCCTGGCCGCCTTTGCCCGGGGTCACGCCGGCCACTACGTCGGTCCCGTATGCCATACACTGCCGGGTGTGAAAGGCCCCTTCTTTGCCGGTAATGCCCTGCACCACCAGTCGCGTGTTGTTGTCTGCAAATATACTCATGATTATTCCTGTCCAGCGATTTCAGCCACCAATGTGGCGGCTTCTTTCAGACTTCTGGCCGGATGAAGATTCAGTCCGGATTCAGCCAGTATTTTTTTGCCTTCATCCACGTTGGTGCCTTCCATGCGGACGACCAGCGGCACGTCAATGGCAGTGTTTTTCGCCGCCTGAACGATTCCGTTGGCCAGTACGTCACAGCGCAGAATGCCCCCGAATATATTGATCAGGATGCATTGGACCTTTTTGTCGCTGAGAATGATCCGGAACCCGTTTTCCACCATTTCGGCATTGGCGCCGCCGCCCACGTCCAGAAAGTTGGCGGGTTCGGCACCGGCGAGCTTGATAATATCCATAGTAGCCATTGCCAGGCCTGCGCCGTTGACCATATTGCCCACATTGCCGTCCATGTTGATGTAGTTCAGATTGTACTTTGACGCTTCCACTTCCAGGGGATCCTCTTCGCCCTCATCCCGGTATGCCTGGATATCCTTGTGCCGGTAGAGGGCGTTGTCGTCAAAGTTGATCTTTGCATCCAGCGCCAGAATCTGTTTGTCGGCAGTGATGATCAGGGGATTGATCTCCACCAGGGAGGCATCATAATCCACAAAAAGCCGGTAGAGGGCAGACACGATTCCGGTAAAGGCCTTTATGGTTTCCGGCGGCAGGTTGAGGCCGAATGCCGCCTGCCGGCAGTGAAACGGTGAAAGCCCGGCAAGCGGGTCCACATAAACCTTGATGATTTTTTCCGGGGTTTCTTCAGCCACGGCTTCAATGTCCATGCCCCCGGCTTCGCTTGCCATGATGACGATGCTGGCGGTTTCCCGGTCGGTGATGATGGAAAGATACAGCTCTTTTTCAATATCAAGTCCCTGCTCCACCAGAACCTTCCGGACAAGGCTGCCTTCCGGGCCGGTCTGAGGGGTGACAAGCCGGGTATTGATCAGGCTGTCTGCAATGGTCTTTGCCTCTTCTGCAGTGGCGGCAAGTTTGACGCCGCCGCCCTTTCCCCTGCCGCCGGCGTGAATCTGGGCTTTTACGACAACGGGGAAATCGCCCAATGACGCAGCCACTTCAATCGCTTCAGAACCACTGATGGCCACCCGTCCTTCCGGAACGGGAATGGCATATTTCCGGAAAAGTTCCTTTGTCTGATATTCATGTATTTTCATGGGCCAGCCTTTGCCCGCCATTCAGGGGCAGTTTGTTCGGTCATTCTGACCATTACATATTAATTCTTTTTTAGATGTATTCACCGCAGAGACGCGGAGAACGCAGAGGTTGATATTTTTTTCAGCGATCCCTGCGTCTCTGCGGTCGGGCACTTATTCAATGATGCAGAGAACGGCGTCCTTGGGTACATTATCGCCGGTGTCGTATTTAATGGCTTTGACAGTGCCGCTTGCAGGAGCGGGCAATGCATTTTCCATTTTCATGGCCTCGAGGATCACCAGACTTTCGCCTTCTTCCACAGTATCCCCTTCTTTTTTCAGGTATCGGACAATCATGCCCGGCATGGGCGCGATCAGCGGGGTTCCGGCGCCGGTGTCCGCCGCAGGCGCTGCCGGAGTTTCCGCTGCCGATTCGGAAGGTGCCGCTGCGGGTGCTGGCGTATCGGCGGCGGGGGTAGCCGGTGCGGCGGGAGCAGCCGGGGCTGCGCTATAGGCCATGGGCTGAGCAGGCGCGGCACCAAGTCTGGATGCAGCCTGCTGAATGTAGCTGATAACCGGGGAATCCCCGGCTTCATCAACACCGACTTCGAAGTAATCATTGTCTACGAATACATTGAAAGTGCGGAAATTTTCGCTCTTTTCCGGTATTTCATGCTTATCGGTTTTTTCAACCACCTCTCCGGCCTTTGCTTTTGCCACAAGCGCCAGTTCCGCCCTGGCCTGCTCCAGGCTCTTGGCGCGGACAGACTCGGGCGGCTCCTCATACCCGTATTTCCATTTCAGGTATTTTTTCCCGGTCACGGGATAGAGCGCATAAATCAGCACATCGTCAATGTCCACCGCAAGATCGCCGATCTCTTCCCTGGCATCTTCCAGTTCTGGATCCAGTATTTCTGCAGGCCGGCCGGTAAAGGGTTCTTCACCCCGGGGATAGTCTTTTAATGCTTTTTTCTGTACATCCGGATTGATGGGCACGGAAGTTTTGCCGTAAAGGCCGAAGCACAGATCCTTGACCTGATCGGTGATCCGTTTGTACCGCTCGTCCCCTTCGTCAAAGAGCACATTGTTGACGGTCTGAACACCCACGATCTGGCTGGTGGGGGTTACCAGCGGGATCTGGCCCAGATCCTTTCTGACCTTTGGCAGTTCCTTGTAAACGTCGTCCAGCTTGTCCAGTGCGTCCATCTCCTTTAACTGGTTAAACAGGTTTGAGAGCATGCCGCCGGGGGTCTGGTGGAGCAGTACATTGATATCGATGACCGACATCTTGGGCTCGTTCAGGAACTGACGATACTTGGGCATTACATCCCTTTCCAGAATGGCGTCGATTTCCACCAGCTTGTTAATGTCGAATCCGGTGTCCCGGTTCGTGCCCAGCAGGGTCATGACCATGGGTTCTATAGCCGGATGGGACGTCCGGTAGGCATAGGGTGACAGGCAGGTATCAAGAATGTCCACGCCGGCTTCCACCGCTTTCAAATGAGACATGGGGGCCAGACCGGAGGTAAAATGGCTGTGAAAGTGGATGGGCGGTTTGACATTCTCCTTCAGGGCCTTGATTACTTCGTAAATATCGTAGGGTGCCACCAGCCCGGCCATGTCCTTGATGCAGATGGTGTCTGCACCCATGTTTTCCAGCTCTTTGGCCTTGTTGATAAAATAATCCACATTATAAACATCGCCGCCAAGGCGCGGTTCGGTCATGGTGTAACAGATGGTGCCCTGGAAATGTTTTCCGGCTTTCTTGATGGCAGCGACAACAGTTTCAAAGTTCCGGTAGTCATTAAGGGCGTCAAAGGTACGAAAAACGTCCATGCCGTTTTCTGCGGCCCGTTCCACAAACGCTTTTGCCACATCATCGGCATAGTTCCGGTAGCCCACCAGGTTCTGGCCGCGCAGCAGCATGGAAAGCGGCGTCTTTTTGAAATAGCGTTTCAGGGTCCGGATTCTTTCCCAGGGATCTTCGTTCAAGAACCGGTGCATGGTGTCAAACGTGGCGCCGCCCCAGACCTCCACAGCCCAGTATCCCACTTCGTCCATCAGCGCGGCCACGGGAATCATATCTTCGGTCCGTCCCCGGGTGGCAAACAGTGACTGATGGCCGTCGCGCAGGGAGAGGTCCTGTATTTTCAGGGGATTTTCGGCCTTGGGTCGGTCTTTATCATAATTCATCGTTGTCATTTTTACCTGATTATGGTCGCTCATGGTTGGTGTCTCCTTAATTTTATTATTTTCTGTTGAACGCCCGCATCTGCATCATTGTCCGGTTTTGCATCTGGGAATGGCGTGCATCCGCGCCCCAGGTGTTTTTGCAGACAAACGGACCACGTTCAAGCGGTGAATTGCCTTTGTTGGCAGCGACAAGACCGTTTACTGCGGCTATCTCCGCCTCGCTTTTGATATAGTTCATTACCGCGGCCGCAATGGCGGCGTTTCGTTTTTTTCTATCCGCTTCTTTCATGATTTATCTCTCCGTTTGGCGATATTTAAACAAGGCGTTGCCCGCTTCAAGCTACATGGGAATATTGCCGTGTTTCTTAGGAGGCCGTGTTTCGCGTTTTGTGCACATCAGTTCCAGGGCCTCGCAAAGCCGCTGGCGGGTGGTTCTGGGTTGAATGATGGCATCCACATAACCTCTTTGGGCTGCGCAGTATGGATTGGAGAAATAGGTCTTGTATTCTTCTATTTTTTCCTTTCGGGTCTGTTCGGGATTGTCCGATTCCTTGATCGCTTTGCGGTGAATAATATTGGCCGCACCCGGTGCCCCCATAACCGCTACTTCCGCTGTGGGCCAGGCAAAGACCATGTCCGCCCCGAGTTGCCGGGAACTCATGGCAAGATAAGCACCGCCGTAATCTTTTCGCGTGATGAGCAGCAGCTTGGGCACGGTGGCTTCGGAATAACACCAGAGCAGTTTTGCGCCGTGCCGGATAATACCGCCCCATTCCTGATCCTTGCCCGGCAGGTAACCCGGCACGTCGGCAATGGTAAGCAGGGGAATGTTAAAGGCATCGCAGAACCGGATAAACCGGGTGGCCTTGTCCGCCGAATCAATATCCAGACAACCGGCCTGAACACTCGGCTGATTGGCGATAATCCCCACAGACCGGTTGTTCAGCCGGGCAAAACAGACAACGATGTTTTTGGCATACAGCGCGTGGGGCTCCATGATTTCGTTGTTGTCGACAATGGAGCGGATCACGTCTTTTATGTCATACGCCTGGTTGACATCGTCCGGGATAACGGTGTCCAGCTCAGGCACCTCCCGATAGGGGTCATCACCGGTGGGCAGTACCGGCGGGTCTTCCATGTTGTTGGACGGCAGATAGGCAAGGAGTTTTTTGATGTTTTCGATGGCGTCGCTGTCATTTTCACAGGCAAACTGGGCCACGCCGCTTTTCTCATTGTGGGTCATGGCCCCGCCGAGTTCTTCAAATGTAATTTCCTCGCCGGTGACCGATTTTATAACTTCGGGACCGGTGATAAACATGTAGCTGGTGTTTTTGACCATAAAGACCCAGTCTGTCATGGCCGGTGAATAGACGGCGCCGCCGGCGGTTGGCCCCATGATGGCGGATATCTGCGGAATCACACCGGAGCAGATGGAATTCCGGTAGAAGATTTCACCGTAACCGGCAAGGGCGTCAACCCCTTCCTGAATCCGTGCGCCGCCGGAGTCGTTCATGCCGATAAGCGGTGCGCCCGCCTTCAGTGCCATATCCATTATCTTTGCAATCTTTTTTCCGTGCATCTCGCCGAGGCTCCCGGCCCTGGCGGTAAAATCCTGCGAATAGGCGAAAACAGGCCTGCCGTCCACCAGGCCGTGACCGGTAATAACCCCGTCTGCCGGAATTTCCACCTGGTCCATGTTGAAATTGGTGCAGCGATGGGTCACAAACATGTCCAGTTCACGGAATGTTCCGGGATCGAAAAGTGCCTCAATGCGTTGGCGGGCCGTCAGCTTCCCTTTGCTCTTGTGCTTGGCGACGGCATCCTTTCCGCCCATCTGGCGGATCGCCTGTTCTTTTTCCTGGAGTTCCTTTATTTTGTTTTCCGTTGAGCTCATTTGGTATCCCCTTATTTATGATGACTTCGATGGCTTCGTAAAAAGTCGTCCAATATCAATGCAAACCGGAATCTTGCCAAAAAAAACAGGGAGCATCGGAAGCACCGTCAATGGGCGGGCTGGCGAATTATTTCCCTGCTGCGTACGTTTGCCCCGAAATTTTTAAAACTGCTATATTTTAAGCCGTTTGTCAAGATAAAAGAGCAGTTGGTCCGCCCCCCGAGTGGCAGTAATTCCTCCTTTTTCCACCTGCGCCGTGATTTTGGGGAGCTGCTCCTGGATCTCCGGCATTGCCAGGAATTTCTCTTTGATGCCGGCGTCCAGGATGCCCCACATCCACTGAATCGCCTGCTTGCGTCGTTTGACATCAAACGCCCCGGCTTTTTTGAGCGCCTTTCGGTGGGAGACTATGGTTTCCCAAATCTCGCTGATCCCGCGTCCGGCAAATGCGCTGCAGACAAGAACGGGGGGATGCCATACAGATGTCTGCGGGCTCAGCATGTGAAGGGCGGTTTCATATGTCTTTTTTGCTTTTTCCGCGGGTTCCAAATTCTCGCCGTCCGCCTTGGTGACGGCAATGGCATCGGCCAGTTCGATGATCCCTTTTTTGATGCCCTGAAGTTCGTCTCCGGCGCCGGCCAGCATGAGGACCAGAAAAAAATCGACCATGGCCGCAACCGTTGTCTCGGATTGCCCGACACCCACGGTTTCAACAATAATCACATCAAAGCCGGCGGCTTCACAAATCAGCATGGATTCCCGTGTTTTGGCCGCAATGCCGCCGAGGGTTTTGCCGGAAGGGGAGGGCCGGATATAGGCCATGGGGTCGGCGGAGAGTTTTTCCATACGGGTTTTGTCTCCCAGGACGCTGCCACCGCTTCGGGCACTTGAGGGGTCCACCGCCAGAACCGCAACCCGTTGATTCTGCTGTGTCAGAAATGTACCGAATGTTTCAATAAAAACACTTTTCCCTACTCCCGGGACGCCGGTAATGCCCAGGCGGACCGCATTACCCGTATGGGGCAGAAGCTGCTCCAGGACCTCGCCGGCAAGCGTTCTGTCCGCCTGAAGGTTGCTTTCGATCAGGGTGATGGTTTTCGCCAGCATCCGCCGGTCGTCCGCCAGCACGCCCTTTACATAATCGTCGGTAGTTAGCCTGTTTGCCATGTGATTTTGACGGCTTCGTAAAAGTCCAATTTCTTTGTTGCGCTGCATCTCTCGTCATGTCACGTACGATGTAGGGGCGAATCTTCTGTTCGCCCGATCAAAGGGCGAACAGAAGATTCGCCCCTACAGATCATTCCTTGAGATTTGCGCGCCTCGGACTTGAACTTTTTACTTTGCCGTCCCAAAATTGACGTTTTACGAGAGCATCAATCTTAAGTGTCTGTTTTTATTTTTAACGCAGAGGGCACGGAGAAGGCGTCTCTGCGTTCTCTGCGTCTCTGTGTTGAGAAACATTAAACGCCGAGGGCTTTTAATACCTCGTTGGCCGACTCCGTGAGCATGGTGCCCGGGCCGAAAACAGCCGACACGCCGGCATCAAACAGCATCTGATAATCTGCGGGCGGAATAATACCGCCGGCAACCACGAGAATGTCCTCGCTCCCCTGATCTTTGAGCGACTGAATGAGCTGGGGCACCAGGGTTTTGTGCCCGGCGGCCAGGCTGGAAGCCCCCACCACATGAACGTCGTTCTCAATAGCCATTTTCGCCGCTTCTTCGGGTGTCTGGAACATGGGACCGATATCCACATCAAAGCCAAGGTCTGCATATCCGGTAGCCACCACCTTGATGCCTCTGTCATGACCGTCCTGGCCCATTTTAACCACCAGAATTCTCGGCTTGCGGCCGTGTTTTTCGGCAAAATTGTCAGTGCGCTTGCGCAGGGAGTCGATGATCTCGCTGTCGCCGAATTCACCGGCATAAACTCCGGAGATGCACTGGGTGGTGGCCACATAACGACCGAAAACCTTTTCAATGGCATCGGTGACTTCGCCCACCGTGGCGCGAGCCCGGATGGCAGGAATGCAGGCTTCCAGCAGATTGCCGTCGGATGCCGCACAGGCGGTAATGGCGTCAAGTGTCGCCCTGACCTTTGCTTCATCCCGGTTCTTCCGGATCTGCTGCAACTGGGCAACCTGCTCCTCGCGAACGGTTTCCGGAACCTCCAGGACTTCCAGCGGGGCATCGTCTTCCATCTGGTATTTGTTGACGCCCACGATGGTTTCCTTGCCCTGATCGATTTTGGCTTGCCGCCGGGCTGCTGCTTCCTCAATGCGCATCTTGGGCATGCCGGATTCAATGGCCTTGGCCATGCCGCCCATATCCTCAATTTCTTTTATTATTTTCCGGGCTTCTTCGGCAATGCCGGCGGTCAGTGCCTCCACATAGTAAGATCCCCCAAGGGGGTCCACCACCTTTGTCACCTGGGATTCTTCCTGAACGATGATCTGGGTATTTCGCGACAGCCGAGCGGAAAATTCCGTGGGCAGGCTCACGGCCTCGTCAAATGAGTTGGTGTGCAGGGACTGGGTGCCGCCGAGCACGGCGGACATACATTCCAGTGTGGTGCGGATGATATTGTTATACGGATCCTGGCGGGTCAGGCTCCAGCCCGAGGTCTGGCAGTGGGTCCGCAGCATCTGGGACTTGGGATTTTTGGGGTTGAACCGGCCGACGATTTCCGACCACAGCAGTCGTGCCGCCCGCAGCATGGCGATTTCCATGAAAAAGTTCATGCCGATGCCGAAAAAGAAAGAGAGTCTCGGGGCAAAGGCGTCAATGTCCAGGCCCGCGCCCAGGGCGGCATTGATGTATTCGAGGCCATCGGCAAGGGTAAACGCAGTCTGCAGGACCGAATCCGCGCCTGCTTCCATCATGTGGTAACCGCTGATGCTGATGGTGTTGTACTTGGGCATATGGTCCGAGCAGTACTTGATAATATCGGCAACAATGCGCATGGACTCGGTGGGCGGGTAGATGTAGGTGTTACGGGTCAGGTATTCTTTAAGGATGTCGTTCTGAATGGTGCCGCGCAGGTCTTCCTGCTTTACGCCCTGTTCCTCGGCCGCCACGATATAGGCCGCCAGAATGGGCAGCACGGCGCCGTTCATGGTCATGGACACGGTCATTTTGTCCAGGGGAATCTCGTCAAACAGGATTTTCATGTCCTCCACGGAATCCACGGCCACACCGGCCTTACCCACATCTCCGGATACCCTGGGGTGGTCGGAGTCATAGCCGCGGTGGGTAGCCAGGTCAAAGGCCACGGAAAGGCCCTTCTGGCCGGCAGCCAGGTTTTTTTTATAAAATTCATTGGACGCTTTGGCCGTTGAAAAACCGGCATACTGGCGAATGGTCCAGGGCCGGCCCGCGTACATGGTGCCCCGCACTCCGCGGACAAACGGCGCTTCGCCGGGAATGGTGTCCGTGTATTCCAGTACCTGCAGGTCGTCTGCCGTATACAGGGGTTTGATGGTAATGCCCTCGGGTGTCTCAACGTTTAATGATTCAGCGGGCTTTCCCTTTAACTCTTTTTCGGCAATCTCTTTCCATTTGTTAATGTCAGCCATGATATAACTCCTCAGGTTTGACGGCTTCGTAAAAAGTCCAATTTCTTTGTTGCGCTGCATCTCTCGTCATGTCACGTACGACTAAGTACGCTCCATTCCTCGAGATTTGCGCGCCGCGAACTTGAACTTTTTACTTTGCCGTCCCAAAATTGACTTTTTACGAGTGCATCAGGTTTACCGTTCACACAATTCCACCAGGACCCCGCCCGTTGCTTTGGGGTGCAGAAACGCAATCCGGCCGCCGCCCGCGCCCTTTCTCGGGGTTTCGTCAATCAGTTTGACGCCTTTTTCCTTGAGCGTCGCCAGGGCGTCGTCAATATTCTCCACACGAAAGGCAATGTGGTGAATACCCGGGCCCTTTTTGTCAATATATTTGGCCACCGGCCCGTCCGGTGATGTGGACTCCAGCAGTTCCACCTCGCTTTCGCCCACCGGCAGAAACGCGGTGGTGACTTTCTGCTCCTCAACTGTTTCTGTGCCTTCAAAGGAAAGCCCCAGGGTGTCCGCCCAGAAGGGCTTGTCCTGGTCAATGGCGTTTACCGCAATGCCCAGATGGTCGATTTTCAGGATTTTCATTATCCACTCCTTATTGTTTTGTTTTATCCATGGCCGTCTGAAACCCGCCGGCCGCGTTTTTAATGGTATCGTCATCCACACAGAACGAGAGGCGAAAATAGCCGGGACCGCCAAAGCCGCTGCCCGGTACCGCCAGAATCCGCTCATCCTGGAGTATCCTTACAAATTCAACGTCGTCTGGAGTTGGTGAACTCGGAAACAGGTAGAACGCCCCCATGGGCCTGGTGAATGCATACCCGCAATCCGACAGAATGTCGCAAATCAGTTCCCGTTTGCGGGCGTATTCAGAGATGTCCACTTGCTGCCCCTGGGTTTTTGCCACGACCCGTTGCATCAGGGCAGGGGCGTTTACGAACCCCAGCACCCGGTTGGCAAAAGCCATGGCCCCAAGCAGGTCTTCCTTAAATTGCGCCGCCGGATTGACGGCAATAAAGCCGATACGTTCCCCCGGTAAAGACAGATCCTTGGAATAGGACGTGACAATCAGGCTGTCCGCATAGGCGGCAAAAACCGGGGGCACATCCATATTATCATAGACAATTTTACGGTAAGGCTCGTCCGCTATCAGGTAGATAGTGCGGTTAAAGGCCGCGCTTTTTTCAGACAGCAGTATGCCCAGCCGGGCCAGCGTCTCTTTCGGGTAAACCGCGCCGGTCGGGTTGTTGGGTGAGTTGATGATGACGGCCCTTGTGGTGTTACCGATGGCCCGGTCCAGGGCGTCCAGATCCAGGTCAAAGTCTGCCTTGACCGGTGCAGTGGCAAATTCCCCGCCATGGTTCAGTGCGTAAAATTTGTACTCCACGAAAAAAGGGGCGGGCGTGACCACCATCTCTCCGGGATTGAGAATCGCTTTCAAAATAACGTTCAGGCCGCCGGCTGCGCCGCAGGTCATGATAATATCGGATGCTGAAAGGGTTGCGGCCTGCTCTTTTGACACCTGCGCCGCCACAGCGGCCCGGGTTTCCGGGTAGCCGGTGTTGGGCATATAGGAATGGTCGATGGCTGTATCGGCGGCTGTTTCCGCCAGTGCCTGCTTAAAGGCCGCCGGTGGCGGCACATTGGGGTTTCCCAGGCTGAAGTCAAAAACATTTTCAGGCCCGTATTCGGCTTTGAGCCTGGCCCCTTCTTCAAACATCTTGCGAATCCAGGAAGACGCGGCAAGGCTTTTGCTCACACTTTCTGCAATAGACATAATATCCCTCTATCTGAAAGTTCAGCCCGAATGGTTTGTTGATTCGGGCCGTCAATTCTATCCATCATTTGATGGACATTTTATGAAAGGGTGTTATTTTTGTCAAATATTTTTGGCTGACAGCTTTGTAAAAAAACCGGCATCCGGCTTTACTCGTGCCAATTTGTGGAATCCTCCGCCAATCGTCATGAATCCGGTGAGCGAGGCTGCATGTGTGACGGGGCAAGAGAGGCGTTCTTTTTGTGTGTTTCGCTATTTTCGTGGACTTTTGCGCTGCCGGGACGCATGTTGGCTGTCCATGAAACACGCGCAAAGACATCAAAGACGGTTCAAAGATAAAAGGCGATGTAACGCAGGGGGTCAGCCGACGTTTTCCACACTTTCCACGCTGCTGACCTTGCTTTTCAGATATCGCTCAATGCCGTCCTTCAGGGTGATCTGAGACATGGGGCAACCGGCGCAAGCGCCCTTGAGCCGGACCTTGACAATGCCGCCGTCGATCTCCACCAGCTCCACATCCCCGCCGTCCGCCTGCAGTTGGGGCCGGATTTCATTCAAGGCTTCCGTGACTTGATCTTTCATGGTATGTCTCCTTAAAGGTTATGGGGTGTCAGCGCATCATTCTGTTGGGCAATTTGTTTGCATGTTGCTGTAAAACGTATCGCGAAACGCCGGAAAGGTATCATTGCGGATCGCATCCCGCATTTTTTTCACCAAGTTTATATAATAATAAAGATTATGCATGGTGGCAAGTCGATAGGCAAGAAGTTCGCGACAGATAAACAAATGCCGGAGGTAGGCCCGGGAAAAGTGGCGGCAGGTATAGCAATCGCATTCCGGATCAACAGGTCCGGTGTCATGTGTGTGACAGGCATTGCGGATGTTGATGGCGCCGGTGGCGGTAAACAGCTTGCCGTTTCTGGCATTTCGGGTGGGCATGACACAGTCGAACATGTCCGCCCCCAGGGCAACCAGCTCCACAAGCTCTCCGGGGGTTCCCACACCCATTACGTATCGGGGTTTATCCGCCGGAAGCAGGGGAAGGGTGTGGGCTGCAACGGACAGCCGTGTATCGATGGATTCACCCACGCTCAGACCGCCCAGAGCATAGCCGGGAAAGCCCAGGACTGTCAGCTCATTTACTGACTGCTCGCGAAGGTCTTCAAACATGCCGCCCTGAACAATACCGAACAGGGCGCTTTTTGCATCTGCGCCGGTATCCTGCCAGCGCGTGAGGCATCGCGTGGCCCACTGGGTCGTCAGGTCGGACGCCTTTTCCACTGCATCTTTTCCCGCAGGGTATCCGATGCACTGGTCAAGGCACATCTGAATGTCCGAGCCAAGGCAGGCCTGGATATCCACGGCCTTTTCCGGGGTCAGCAGATGGGAAGAACCGTCAATATGGGATTGGAATACAACTCCTTCGTCGTTGATTTTTGAAAGTTTGGCAAGGGAGAAAACCTGGAACCCGCCGCTGTCGGTCAGAATGGGCCGGTCCCACCCCATAAACCGGTGTACACCTTCAAATTTTTCGATGATCTCGCACCCGGGCCGGAGATAGAGGTGATAGGTGTTGCCCAGGATGATTTGCGCACCGCAATCATAAAGGTCCTGCGGGGACATTGATTTTACCGATGCCAGTGTGCCCACCGGCATAAATACCGGTGTTTCCACGGTTCCGTGGCCGGTCTGCATAGTCCCTGCGCGGGCGCTGGTTGTACTGCATTCAATCGTTTTTTCAAACTTAAACATAATGTATAAATTATTCGTTCAGATTCGTGGCCCCATTGTATTTACCCCACGAATTTACACGAATCTGCACGAATTTTTAACCCCTAATTTCGGTTGACTGAATATTTATTTATGGATTCAATTCAGGTAATCAGCATGGCATCGCCATAACTGTAAAACCGGTAATGCCGGTCAATGGCTTCATGATATGCAGCCAGGATCCGGTCTCTGCCGGCAAAGGCGGACACAAGCATCAGAAGGGTAGACCGGGGCAGATGGAAGTTGGTGATCATGGCATCAACCATTTTGAATTCAAACCCGGGATAAATGAAAAGATCGCATTTCCCACGGGTTTCAGCAAGGTGGCCCTGTTTGGCCATTATGTATTCCAGGACCCTGACGACAGTGGTGCCCACGGCAATGATCCGGCCGTTTTTCTGTTTTGCGGCATTGATGGTATCGGCGGAAGCCTGTGAAAGATAAAATCGTTCTTCATGCATGGTGTGGTTCCGAATATCATCCACCCGGACCGGCAGAAAAGTGCCATATCCCACATGAAGGGTCAGCGGCACGACAGAGACACCCATGGTTCGGATTTTATCCAATAACGCCGGGGTGAAATGAAGGCCGGCCGTTGGCGCGGCAACTGCCCCCTTTTCTGAGGCATAGACGGTTTGATAAGTGGCCCGGTCATTTTCCCCCGCATCGCTGTCCTGCCGGCGGATATATGGAGGCAGAGGTGGCCGGCCCTTTGCGTCAATCAATGCTTCAAAATCATCTGAATGTAAAAACCGGACTCTGTACCGCCCTTCGTGAAATTCCTCCACAACAGCGTCCAGACTCTCTTCAAATCGAATGGGGGCGCCCGGTTTAAGCTGCTTTGATGCTTTCAGCAGACATTGACAGATAATTCCGGCCGGGGATACCTGTCCGGGATAGTCCAGAATCAGGGCCTCCACCCGGCCGCCGGTCGCTTTTTTCCCCAACAACCGCGCCGGCACCACCTTGGTATTGTTGATGACAATCACATCTTCCGGTGACAGAAAGTCAGGCAGGTTGCAAAAATGGTGATGGGCAACCGGACCGGTTTGCCGGTCCAGCACCAGCAGGTGGCTCTGGTCCCTGCCTTCCACAGGTGCTTGGGCGATAAGGTTTTCGGGGAGGCTGTAGTCGTAGTCGTTGATGGAGTACATGGGGTTGTAAAATTTGATATTAGAAGTTAGTTTCCATCCATAAATGGCCTTTTTGCGCAATATCTGCGTCAAACTTCGGGCTTGCTTGTGCGGCGTACGTCCAGTACGCCTCCGCGCAATCCCTCGTCTTCCTTGATCTTACGCAAAAATCCGCATTTATGAATTGGAAACTTAAAAATGTGTCTTTCCATAAAAATGGATGGACACAAGTTAGAAATTGGGGGCCTTTTTTTGTGGTATTGATAACGGTCTTTATTTCTTTAACATCTCCCCCAGTACACCAGCACCAGGCCGATAGCCATCAGCACAAATCCCATCATCCGGAGTACGCTGTTCTCCAGTTCAAGCATCTGGACCAGCCATTGTTTCATCTTTTCGGGAAACCCGAAGTAGGGCAGCCCCTCAAAAATCATCACCATACCGATAACACAGAGAAAGAATTTCATTTTGGTCCTTTTTACGATAATCTGTTGCAAAGACGACGCATTATAGCCCTTGAATCCGGAGGATGTCAAAATGAAAAAGAGGCTGAAAAATCTCTTGACTATTTTATCCGCGTGATACAGCATACAACAAAATGACTTTTTACAAGACCATTAAAGACGGTTCTGCTAAGAATTGTTTGATGTTCGCATAACTCACATGGATTGTTCTCAAAATGGAATTTGAACCGGTCATCGGTCTGGAAGTTCACGCCCAGCTCAAAACCGACACAAAGATATTCTGCGGCTGTTCCACACGCTTCGGGGCCGCGCCCAACGCCCATACCTGCCCTGTCTGCACGGGCATGCCCGGTTCCCTTCCTGTCCTGAACCGGGAAGTGGTTTCATTCGCCATGAAGATGGCGCTCGCCACAAGCTGCCAAATCCGGCAAACCAGCCGGTTTGCCCGGAAAAACTATTTTTACCCCGACCTTCCCAAGGGTTATCAGATATCCCAGTATGAACTGCCCATTGCCGAGCACGGCCATATTGTCATCGACATGGAAGCCGGCCCGAAAAAGATAGGGATCACCCGGATTCATATGGAAGAGGATGCCGGCAAACTGATACACGATGATAACCGGCCGGTTTCCTGTGTGGATTATAACCGTACCGGTGTGCCCTTGATCGAGATCGTGAGTGAACCGGATATGCGATCTGCAGCCGAGGCCGGGGCGTATCTTCGGGAGCTGCGATCTATTCTCCGGTATCTGGAGATATCCGACGGCAACATGGAGGAGGGCAGTTTCCGTTGTGATGCCAATGTCTCGGTTCGCCCTATGGGCGAGGCAGCGCTGGGTACCCGTACGGAACTCAAAAACCTGAATTCGTTTAAGCATGTGGAGCAGGCCCTGGCCTATGAAATTGATCGCCATATCGATATTATCAAGGACGGCGGTGCCGTGGTACAGGAGACCCGGCTGTGGAGCCCAGACAAATCCCGGTCCGTCTCCATGCGGGGAAAGGAAGAGGCCCACGATTACCGGTACTTCCCCGATCCGGACCTGGTCCCCCTTGTTATAGACGACCAGTGGCAGCAATCCATCAACGACGACCTTCCGGAACTGCCAGCGGCAAAGCGGGAGCGGTTTGTTGCCGAATACGGTCTTTCCGTTTATGATACAGGTGTGTTGACCACGTCGAAATCACTTTCAGGATATTTTGAAGATTGTGCGGCAAAGGCCGGTGATGCCAAACAGTCGGCAAACTGGATCATGGGTGAGCTGCTGGGCTTTCTGAATGCCAAAGGGCAGTCCATCGAGGATTCGCCGGTCCCCGCCGCCGACCTCGGTGAATTGATCCGGCTGATTAAGGACGATGTGATCAGCGGCAAAATTGCCAAGACCGTTTTCGAGGAGATGGCCGCCACCGGCAAGAAGCCCAATGCGATTGTGAAAGAGAAGAATCTGGTGCAGGTGACCGATGCCGGCGAAATCGGGGCTGCGGTGGATGCGGTGATTGCCGAATGCCCGGACGAGGTGGAGAAATACAAGAGCGGCAAGAAGAAGGTAATGGGATTCCTGGTGGGGCAGGTGATGAAAAAGACCGGCGGCAAGGCCAACCCCAAGGCTGTGAATCAACTGCTTGCGGAGAAGCTGGGGGAGTGTTGAGGTTTGAGTGGTGGGGAACGCCTTGTACCTAAACCTTAGAAATTGGAAACTGGAAATTAGAAATGGGGATTGCCGTGCCATGAGATGTATGAATTTCCAATTTCTAATATCTAATTTCAGGAAGCACCTATGCATAAATCAGCTATTAAAAATTTTGTTGCGCTGTCCCTGCTTATACTGATGGCCGGAAATGCGACGGCCGCCACCAGGAAACTGGCCATTATTCCGTTTACAGTGAATGCGGAAAAAGACCTCTCCTATCTGTCCCAGGGTATCGCTGACATGATGGGGTCCCGCATTACGGCAGCCACGGATGTTGTCACCATTGACATGGCCAGCGTGCGGGCCGGCGCAAAAAACCTGGTGCAGCCCCTGAGCCGGACGGCGGCATCGGATTTCGGAAAGACGTTGGGCGCGGATTATGTGATCTACGGGAGCATCACCATGCTGGGCGGGCATGTGAGTATTGACGCCAATGTAATTGATGTGGCGAAAAATGCCCCGCCGGCGGCCTTTTACCGGCAGGCCGATTCCATGGCCGGTGTGATCCCCGCAGTGAACAATATTGCTGAAGAGATCGGCACAACCGTATTCGCTGCTTCGCCGGTCAGGTCAGCCGGCAAAACGGTGCAAGCTGTAACGATTGCGCCACAGGCAACCGTTGCGCCGCCAGTCCCATCTCCGTATATGCATCCGGAAAAGCTGCTGGCCGAAGAAGATGAACCGTCGGGGCGCAATGAGGAGACCCCATCGGAATCACCGTTGCCGGTGTCGCGGGAATCCGAAGAAGCAGGAGCACCGGGGTCCCCCTTTGTGGTAACCGGAAAAGCCCGCCAGGAGAGGGGATTCTGGAAAAGCCGGGATTATGAATTAGAGCTGTCAGGCATCGCCGTCGGCGATGTGGATGGGGACGGCATGAACGAGGCGGTGTTGATCGCCGGCAGCTATCTGTGCGTCCGCCGTATGGAGCGCGGCCGTTTCTACAAGATTGCCGAGTATCAGGGCGCGGGGTATGAGCAGTACCTTGGCGTGGATGCCGTGGACACGGATGGCAATGGCAAGGCTGAGATATTTGTGACCTGTATTAATAAAAGTAACAAGCGGCTATGCTCGCTTGTGTGCGAGGTAAATGGCCGCTCTATTGCCATGATCGCGGAAAATCAGCCCTGGTATTTTCGGGCAAAGAGCGGTAATATGATTGCGGGCCAGAAAAAAGGCATGTCCCAGGATGTGTTTCTGCCCGGCATTTACAGACTGGAAAAAAGCGGCAGCGATTATGTTCAGAAAGAAAAGATCCCCATGCCCGTTAATGGCGTCAGTGTGTATGATTATGCATGGGGCCGGCTTCTGGATGATGGCAGTAAACAGCTCATTGTGATGGACGAGAATGACCGGCTGAAAGTTTATTCAAAAGACGGCGAAATGCTCTGGAAAAGCCGGGAGCATTTTGGCGGCAGCGAGATGTATATCACCACCAAGGAAGACAGTGACAATGAAATCGGAGAACGGCGGTATCTTTCCCAGCGGGTGTTTGTGGCGGATCTCAATAATGATGGTGAGAATGAGGTGTTGACTGTGGTCAATGAGGCGGTATCAGGTCGCCTATTCGGCCGTTTCAAGCACTTCAACGGCCTCAAAGTGGTCTGTCTGGGGTGGGACGGCCTGGGGCTGTCGGAAATGTGGCATACACGGTCTGTTTCGGGATATGCCAGCGATTTTTCCCCGGGTGATATCGATAATGACGGGAAAAAAGAGATTTCCGTGGTCGTTGTGAGTGCACGGGAGGCGGCACTTTCCACCCCCCGGTCCAGCGTAATTCGCTATGATCTCGAGGGTGCCATGTAATTTTTTTAAAAAAAATCGACAAAATCCTTGACAATTAACGTTTTTGTTTTTATAACTTAAGATAATTTATTCAAATTTTAAGAAAAATCCCGCCATTGACCCCATAAAATCAGAATTGGCAGGGGTTTGGGCGCATTTTAATATATACTGGACTAAAATAAATACGGAAAGGAGGGGGTGCCTGTCATGGAAGTCGGGTCGGCAGCCCGAATATCTTCAACAAATGAGACAATCTGAATGGTTTTTCAAATAGCAATATTTCCTTAGGGAGGATTTTCAATGAAAAAATTTACCGTATTAGCAATGGCCGCCTGCCTTGCATTTGCTCTGGCCGTGCCGGCAATGGCTGTTGATGTTGACTTCTCCGGTTACTACCGGGTGCGGGGCTTCTACAACAGCAATATTACCCTGAACGATCAGACCCCCGAATCGGAAGCGTATTATGACAACCGCTTCCGCCTTCAGACCGTGTTCAAGGCCACCGACACCCTGTCCGTGACCACCCGGTTTGACGTGTTTGACGACGATAATTTCGGTGCACAACAAGAAGGTAACATCGACTGGGATCGGGTCTATATGACCGCTCTGACCGATGTGGGTATGTTCATCATTGGTCATCAACAGGCCGGTGTCTGGGGTCTTGACGTATTTGATGATGACTACAATGACGACCGTATCAAGTACGTGGGTAAATCCGGCCCTGTGACCTTTGGTGCAATTATTCAGAAAACACAGGAACAGGATTCAACGACTGCTTTTACAGCTGACGGTGAAGCCGATGCGGATACCGATGTTTACTATGCTTTCGGTATTTTCAAGCAGGATAATATTGAGGCTGGTCTGCTGGGTGCTTATGCACGGAATAACGATCCGTCTTATACCACCACCGTCGGCGGTATCGTTTACACCTTGCCCGGTTATACAATGACCAAGCAGGCGCTGTTGCCTTACTGGAAACTGGCTTTCGGCCCTATTGGTTTCCAGGGTGAAATCGTCTGGGAGAGCGGTGAATATGACTGGGATTCATTGGTCGTTCAGGATACCGATATCAGTGCCCTCTCTTACAATGTGGAAGGCTCTTTTGATCTTGACATGGCTCACCTCTATCTGGGTTGGGCTTCTGTTTCCGGTCAGGAACAAGCGGAAGTCGTTAAAATGATTTCCGGTCAGGGCGGTGAACTTACCATTGGTAACGCTTCTTATGGGGGTTTGGGCGATGACTTTAATCCTCTTGCGCTGTTCACCGATGATATGGGCGGTAAAATTTTGAACAGTGGTGTAGGCCAGATTCGAGGCGTAGAACTGCTGTATGCCGGTGCTGATGTGACCGTTAACGATGACCTCACTGTAAGTGGTATCATTGGTCAGGCCAATGCCGATGAAGCATACACGGGCGACATTGATGACGATTACGGCATGGAAATTGATGTTAGCGCCACCTACAAAATCATGGATAACCTGGAATACAGCTGTACTCTGGCTTACCTGATGACCGGTGATCTGCTGGGTTACGACCTGGGTGCCAAAACTGCTACGGTTGATAATACCGACGACAACTTCGGTTTCATGCATCAGATCAAAGCAAGCTTCTAAGTTGTTGTTCTGTATGTTGTAACAGGCACTATGTGCCTGACAGAAAAACCCAAAAGCCCCCGGATTTCCGGGGGCTTTTTTTATGGCTTGAAAAAAATGTATTTGTTTTTTATGGTTAAAGGTGTTGGATTTCATTTTATTCGTGCGGATTCGTGTCAATTCGTGATGGAAGCGCCCACGAATCCACACCAATTTTCACGAATAAATGGGAACCACGGAATACACGGAAAAAAAGCAGCGGAAATCAATATTTTTATTTTTTTCGCGGGTTTCGTGCCTTTCGTGGACTGCCACCGCATGCCCCGGCAGCGACAATGTCCACGAAAAACACGAAAGGCACGAAAAGAGAAAGAAGGGTCTTTCATTGGTGGGGAAGGAAGACCGCAAAACGCTAACGCAGCTATTGGACTTTTTACGAAGCCGTCAGGGACTAATGCATGGGCTACGTTTTTACCCATAAAGATGCAATGGCATGTGAGCAATGGGCCAGCGATCCCTGCAACGCGGTTGTGGCGGAACTGGAGACCGGGCTCATGTTCGAAATGCTGCGGCCGCTTCCCGGTGACACGGTACTGGATATCGGCTGCGGGGTGGGGGTGAATACGGCCCTGATGATGGAAAAGGGCCTGGATGTTACGGGTATGGATCCGTCTTCCCCTATGCTGGACATGGCCGCCAATCGGGTTTGCAACCGGTTGCGACTTTGCCGCGGTTTTGCCGAGGACATCCCATTTGACGACAATTCATTCAATCATGTGGTTTTTTTCAATACCCTGGAGTTCGTGGACACCCCGTCGGCAGCGCTTGAAGAGGCGTGCCGGGTGGCGAAGGACAAGGTATTCGTGGGTGTGATGAACCCCCATGCATTAAAAGGTATACAGCGTCGGATTAAGGGAGCCTTCTCAACCTGCATATACAGCAAGGCAAGGTTTTTCAGCGTCCGGGAGCTAAAGGCTGAACTCAGGCGCCTTGCCGGGAATATTCCCATCGAAGCGCGGACCGTGGACCATATCCCCTTTGGCCGGGGGCGGATTGTACGAAGACTCGCCGCTGAAGAGCTTGTGAAGAAACTCCCCTTTGGCGCTTTTGCCGGGGTATCGGCGTCGCTGGTGCCGCGTTTCCGGACCCGCCCCCTGCCCTTGAAGTATGCCGCGAAAAAGCCGGGTGTCGTGGTGGGAGGCGTGCCGGTGAAGACGAGGGATCGTGAAAAGACGGAAGAATTTACGGGTATCTGTGTATGAAAGCGTCCCTGGTGTGCGTTTGCGTGTTGAAATTAGAAACCGGAAATTCGATATTGAATTCGTCCCCCAATTCCTGATGTCTAATTTCCAATTGCAAATTGCCAATCAATACGAGGTAGCTTATGGAAGCGTATCTCTATGAGAAACTGAAAGACAACAAAGTCGCCTGCCGTCTCTGCAATCATTGTTGCGAGATAAAACCCGATGGGTACGGTCGATGCAAGGTCCGTCAGAACGTTGGCGGCACCCTTCAAACCTTGGTGTATGGCAAACTCATTGCCATCAATCCGGATCCTATTGAAAAAAAGCCGTTCTATCATTTTGCGCCCGGCACCCTTGCCTATTCCATTGCCACAGCAGGATGCAATTTGCGGTGCGACTTCTGCCAGAATGTGGAGATTTCCCAGATGCCCCGGGCGACCGGAAAAATTACCGGAGCCGATTACTCCCCGGCCGATGTCGTGACGGATGCCCTGAGAACGGGATGCCACAGCATTGCCTACACTTACACGGAGCCGACGATATTCTTTGAATTCGCCTGTGATACCGCGCAGCTAGCCCATTCAAAGGGGTTGAAAAACGTATTTGTATCAAACGGATACATGACCACGGCGGCCATTGACATGATCGCGCCCTTTCTGGATGCGATTAATGTGGACCTGAAGGCATTTGACGATGATTTCTACCAGGCGAACTGTGGCGCGCGCCTCGAACCGGTCAAGGAAAATTTGCTGCATCTGAAAAAGCGGGGGGTCTTTGTGGAGGTCACCACGTTATTGATACCGGGCCTGAACGACAGCACGGCTGAGATCAAGGCGGCCGCAAGGTTTATTGCAGACCGGCTGGGGCCGGAAACGCCCTGGCACCTGAGCCGTTTTCACCCGGCCTATAAACGCACCGATGTATCCCCGACACCGGCAAATGTCTTAACCCAGGCATATGAGATCGGTAAAAAGGCCGGCCTGAAATATGTATATATCGGTAATCTGCACGGACATGATGGCGAAAACACCTATTGTGCCAACTGTGGTGAATTGATCATTGAACGTGCCGGGTTTTTCAATGTCAAAACCGATAAGGTTCAAAGCGGCCGTTGTGCCTATTGCGGCAATCCACTTCCCGGCGTGGATATGTAAAATGAAAAAAAAAAGCGTTCTTCTTTCCTCTGTATATAAACCCTTCGGGGTTGACCGTGTCGATGCCCGAAAAGACTCAAAAATCGAACTTTATCATAACCAGTTGACTAAATACCAGGGCATCTATTCCATGCGGTCCTTCATGAATTCCTTCGGTCTGCATGCCATCGGGAAGAATCTTGATACGCCTGCCACGGTGCTTGATTTTCCGACCTTTAAGCGATTCTGCAGGGAAGTGGCCAAAGGGTACGATATTATCGGTATCGGCGCCATTATTCCCAATTTTCAAAAGGTGAAAACAATGGTGGAAGCGGTCCGCCGGATATCGCCCGGGTCTGAAATTGTGCTGGGCGGGTTTTGCGCCGCCATCCCGGATCTCCAGAAGGTCATGGACGTGGACCATGTATGCGTGGGTGAAGGCATCGGGTTCATGCGAAAACTTCTGGGCCAGTCCGAAACGTTTGCGTTCAAAAATCCGGATGTATATCATCAGGACAGGGAGATATTGGGGGTTCCGATCCGGTTAATCCGCTATCCCCATATTGTCGTTGGTCTGGGTTGCTCCTATGGCTGTGATTTCTGTTCGCCCAGCCATTTTTTCGGACGGCGTCACCTGCGATTCTTTCGCTCGGGAAGGGCTTTGTTTCAGGAGATCGAGCGGGTCTGCAAACGATTCAGGACTGACACGGTGAGTTTTATCGGGGATGATAATTTTCTGCTGGACTTGAAACGGGCCGAGGAATTGAGGCAATGCGTGGTGGAAAGCGGAAAGCAGTACCGGCTTTTCCTGTTCGGCTCCGCCGATAAAGTCGCGGCATTTGGTGCGGAACGCCTTGCGGAGATGGGCGTCAACATTTTATGGATCGGCAGGGAAAGCAAATATGCCGCTTATCAAAAAAACGAAGATGCCGATATCCGGGCAATTGTGGCGGAACTCCGCACCTGGGGCATCAAGGTGATTTTAAGTTCCATCTTGCTCACCGACACACACACCCGTGAAAACATTCAGGCAGATATTGACGATCATCTGGCTTGCCGGCCCGTGTTCAGCCAGTTTGCCTTTCTCTCCCCGGTGCCGGGAACGCCGCTCTATAACACAATGGACGGCCAGAACCGTATTCTCACCACCATTCCTTTTGAAGAGTGGCATGCATTTAAACAGCCCTGGTTTATTCATCCGGAATTCAACCTCACGGAAGCTGAAGCCATTCAGTCGCAGGCCTATGAGCGGGATTTTCATGAACTTGGTCCTTCCCTGATGCGGTACATTGACGTGGAATTTAAAGGATGGCAGCATTTAAAGGCGTCGTCAAAGCCCCATCTGGTGCGCCGGGCCGATTATTTTGCAGGTGAGATGAGAAAACACCGGGTGCTGTTGCAGGCCATGATCCATCTGGCACGCCACCAGGGCATGCGTCAGCAGGCGATTGACCTGCTGAAACGGATAGAGGTCGCCTTCGGCCAAACCACGCTGCTTGAAAAAACAGCGGCCCGCGGCATATATGCATTCGGCCGTTTTCGCGAAATGCGCACACGGCTGGCTGGCGATGCCCTTCAACCGCCGACCCGCATAGTGAATTATAAAGGGCAATAATCCTATTTTCGTCCACCACAGCCCTGAGGTCCTTTGCAAGGTCAGCCTTCAGGAAGCCTTTGCCCTCTGGATGATTTACCAGTTCGATACTTCGCTTGAGTTGTCTCATCAGGCTCCATTCCAGGTGGAAAAGGGTGAATGCGAGTCCACCCATAGCTTGACATCCGACAGGGGATTGCCTATATTTGGGCTTAATTGAATTGCCACAACATGTCATCCGATGTCATTTTCGTCATTGCCACGCCGGGCAGAGCCTTTCGTTTTCCCGGGTTTCAGCCGTTTTTCTTGCCGGTGACAATTCCGGAGACAGCCAGTTGGATAATTGAAGGTGAGCTATGAACAACCAGCCCGTTACAATTAAGAACAAGATCGCCGAGCTTGCTGAAAAGCGGCGCAAGGCGATGATGCTGCCGGCAAAGGAGGCCATGGAGATGATTCTCAGTTCCCGGGATGCAACACCCATGGTGCATTCCTTTGCGGAACAGGATTTTTATTTTCTGGTCAACGAGATCGGGATGGAAGACGCCCTTGAACTGCTCTCCCTGGCTTCCAATCAGCAATGGGAATACATGCTGGATGTGTCAACGTGGCAGCAGGACGAGATTCATATCGATACGGTGGTGCAATGGTTTGATCTGCTGATGCGGGCGGATGCAAGCCGGTTTGCCCGATGGATGATCACGGACAAGGCTGCTTTTCTTGAGTTGTTCCTGTATTACAATATAGAGGTGGGCGTGCGGGAGCATGATCAGGACCCGGCCGAATTCGGGCCCGACTTTTTCACGTTTGATGATTTGTATTATGTGCGGTTTGTGCAAAAAGGCAAATGCGGTATGGCGGGAGACGCAACGGCCGATGACTTTCGTCAGAAGGTGTTGTATGGTTTTCTGAAGCGCCTGGCCGAGGAGGATTACGAGGCATACCGGGACCTTTTGTTTTATACCACTAATGTGCTGCCGACCGAGGCCGAGGAGGAAGCTTACCGGTTGCGGAACGTCCGGCTGGCTGAAAAGGGACTTCTGCCTTTTGAAGAGGCCGTTGCCATCTACCGCTTTATAAAGAACAGAGATCAGATCGCGGAGAAAACGGCGCCGGCCGGTATTCTCGATACCATGATGCCGGTACCTTTTGCCCCCACCACCATGATAGACAGGACCACGGTGTTTTCCCAGGCCCTTGCCCGGATTGACTCACAGGATGTGCTGCACGACCTTCAGACGGAGTTTGCGGCGCTGTGCAACCGGATCGCGGTTTCCGACCGCATGGTGGTAAAAGGCAAAAAAGACCTGGCTCATGTGGTGGACAAGGCATGCGGGTATATTCATGTCGGGGTGGGTGAAACCGTGGACCCAGGCAGCGACCCGGATGCGGAAGCGGCCGCATCGGCCATGCGTCGGTATTATTTGACCGATCTTTTTCGGCTGGGGTACAGTGCCGTGGCCGCTCTCAAGCGGCGGGCGGATAAATGGTATCTGACCAGCTGGACCATTGCCCATGAGATGCCCCTGACCTTCTGGGGAGATCGCCGGCAGGGCGTGCTTGGCGGCCTGCTGGTGAAACGGCCCCTCTATTATGATCAATATCAGGAAGGCGGGATATACAGGGAGTTTCAGTCGCCCGATGAGGTGGCTGAAACCGGGGCCGGCCTTGATGAGGTCATGATGCTGGACACGTTGCTGAAGGATGCGGGCCTTGATCCCGCGCCCGTAGCTGAAGCGATTCTTACCGTTGAAAACCTGGTGCTGACCCTGTGGGCGCGTCATTATCTGGGCCTTCCGGCGGTTGTTGATTTTATCGATATGGTCGATTTTAAGCGTTTTTTTGCCGCATTGATGAAGGATGATCCGGACAATCCGGGTCGCCGGAAAACCCGGGAAAAGATGAAAGGTGCGTTTCTGGACTGGTTTGCCGGTATCACCGGCCGGACTGCCTACGACCTGTCGCAGTCAGCCGGTAAACTGTTTACGGCGCTGTTTGGCACCATTGAGGAAAGTTATGGCGATGTTTCGCCGGATGATCTGGATGCCCGGTATATCGACCTGTTTCTGGTGTGCGAATGAAAATGGCTTCGTAGATATGCCGGGCTGTAATCTCCTTGCATTTTCTCCCGTTTTTTGGTATTATTGGTATATCTGATCTTGACTATCTGCCTTTTATATTCAGCCATTCGGGTATAGTCGACGTTTCATTGCCAGGCAACAGGGCCATGACATTTCGGCCTGTCTTCTCTTTGGTTTCTGAACTTGACGTTTCTGATGGATTTTTTCAAATCTTGTATGTTTTAATACGGAGCAAGGCGATGAGCCCCTTTCAGCGAAGAGCCTATAAACGTGAACAATGCGAAATCCCTGTCCTGTTCTCACCGGCCGGTTCAGACCGGTTTCATTCGGCCATCATGCGGAATTACAGCCTGGGAGGTGTCTATATCGAGTCTCAACTGGCGCTTTCAAAGGGCATGAGTGTGTTTATCCAGACCGGTCATGAGACGCCCCCGCAACCGGCGGGCGATGTATTCAAAGACATCCGGCCGGCGGAAGTTCGTTGGTGCATGGCCATCGCTGACACACATCCCCAGAAATTCGGCTGCGGTATCCAGTACCGGCAGTTGAGTCTGTAACCCCTTCCCCACCTTCCCTTTTTTACCTTGTAATCTGCTAATCAAATCGTCCCGCTTTTTGTCCTGAAAATAAGGGTTGTTTCATCCAGTCACGGTGGTGTATGGTAAATCCATTATTTTGCAGGGCAATTGACTGTTTTGAAGTCACATAGGTCCGCCTTGATAAGAAAACCCGGAAAAAAAGGAAGCAGGGATGCGCGTTACCAACGTTTTTCCGGTGTGGCTTTGCCTGATACTGACGGTCGTCTGGCATGCCAATGCATCGGAAACCATTGAAACCATAATGCAGAAAGTGGAGGCGCGGTACGACTGCGAGAGCCTGTCCGCGGATTTTACCCAGACTTCAATATTTGCGCAGATGGATATCGAAGATAACGCTTATGGCAAGGCGATGTTCAAATATCCGGACAAGATCCGCTGGGAATATGAGACCCCGTACCCGCAGTCGATTATATCAGACGGCGATTCGCTGTGGATTTACAAGCCTGAAGAAAATCAGGTGATTGTCGGTAAGGCCGAGGCCCTTATGGGACAGGGCAAAGGCGCCAGCTTTCTGGCGGATATTTTTTCCATCCGGGAGAATTTTGTCACAACAATGGCCGATACCGTTGAAAAGGAAGGGTGTTATGTTCTGCGGCTTGAACCGAAAGAAGAGATCCACCAGTTAACCTTGGTGTATCTTTTTGTCTCACGGGAGACCTACCTTATCCGTGAAGTGGAAACGGTGAATACCTTTGATGAGGTGACACGTATTGCGTTTGAGGATATTAAGCTGAACGCCGCCATTGATGACGCACAATTTACATTTGATATTCCCATTGATGCGGATATTGTTGCGCTGGATGAGCCCTTGCAATAAGTTTACAGTCTAAGAGACAACACGGAGTAAGAGTTAAAATTGATTGATACAATACGGCAGTTAAAAAAAGACCGGAACGCCATTATTCTGGCCCATAATTATGAACCATCGGAAATCCAGGAGGTCGCCGATTTTTGTGGTGACTCCCTTGAACTTTCTCTGAAAGCATCGCGGACTGACGCGGATATTATTGTGTTCTGCGGGGTGCATTTCATGGCTGAGACCGCATCCATTGTGTGCCCGGACAAAACCGTGCTTTTGCCACGGGCGGATGCGGGTTGTGCTATGGCCGACATGGTTACGCCTGAAACGCTGGCAGCTGAACTCGATCGGCTGGGCAAAATGCCGGTGGTGACCTATGTTAATTCCACGGCTGCTGTCAAGGCGATGTCCACGATCTGCTGTACGTCGGCCAATGTGGTGAAGGTCGTAAACAGCCTCGACGCCGATGAGATGCTGCTGGCGCCGGATCGGAATCTGGCGGCATACGCGGCCGGGTTAACCGGCAAAACCATTCATCCCTGGCCGGGCTATTGCCCCTATCACGATACCCTTCGCATTTCGGATGTAAAGGAGGCCAGAGCGATTGATCCGGATGCCGTGCTGCTGGTGCATCCGGAGTGCCGGCCCGAGGTCGTGGCCATGGCTGACGAAGTGATGAGCACATCCGGCATGTTGCGCCATGTGCAGTCCAGTGACTGCCGGTCTTTCCTGGTTGCCACAGAGAACGGGATCCTGCATGCTATGCAAAAAATCTGTCCGGATAAGACGTTTTATCCGGTGTCGCCGGATATGATCTGCCCGGACATGAAGATTATATCACTTCAGGATGTGGCGGCCTGCCTGGAAACTATGCAACCGGAAGTGAACGTGTCGCCGGAGATTCGGGAGCGCGCGCTGCAGGCAGTAGAGCGGATGCTGGCGCTGGCTTAGATGGTCCCGGGAAGAGGGGGGGGGTATATTGGTGGGTAAGTGCCAGAGAGACCGGGGAATGCCACAATCCTGCAAGGAATGACATCCGAAATTGGAAATCGACTCGAGGGCCCCGTTTATATGAAAAGAAATTGTCAATTATTCCATTGTTATCTTTTCGCCTTTCTGACGGTGGTCGGTTTTCTGGGGGTTGGCTGCGACAACTCCCAATTGACAACCCTTTCGGAAGACGGTGTGATTGTGGCCTTCGGCAACAGCCTGACCCGGGGGACGGGAGTTTCAGCGGAAAATAGTTATCCCGCGGCATTGGCCCGAATGACCGGGCGGACGGTGATTAATGCAGGTATCCCCGGGGAGGTGACAGCCCAGGGGCGAGAACGGTTGCCTATGGTCCTGGACAAATACCAGCCCGACCTGGTGATCATCTGCCACGGCGGCAATGATATTCTTCGAAGAAAGTCCATGGCCGACGCAGCGGCCAACCTGGATGCCATGGTTCAGACTGCCCTGGACCGCAGCATTGAAGTGGTTCTGGTGGCCGTTCCCAAGCTCAGTATTTTCGGTGATCCGCCCGATTTTTACAAAGCAGTAGCCAGAAAGTATGGCGTCCCCATTGATATGGACACGCTGGAAGACCTGGAGCGCGATCGCAGCATGAAATCCGACCCCATTCATTTCAATGCCAAAGGGTATGAAAAGCTCGCCCGTGCCGTTGCGAATATGCTGGAAGCCCATGGGGCGATTGCCTATTGAGGGATGCGTGGGGGGTTGAGCCGTGAGGGGCAAGAAGAAGTCGTTTGCTCACAACTCACCCCTCAATACGCGTTACTCTTCGGTCATTACATCGTCCGAAAGATTGGCATTCGTATATACTTTCTGAACGTCGTCGCAGTCGTCCAACGCATCCAGCAGTTTGAACATCTGCTCTGATGCCTTGTCATCCAAATCGGTAGTGTTCTGCGGCAGCATGGTAATCTCGGCAAATGCGTATTTGATATCCGCGCTTGCCAGTGCCGCCCTGACGGCCTCGAAATCATCGACCTCAGTGATGACCTCAAACCCGCTGTCTGACTCCCGAACATCCTCGGCACCCGCGTCAATGGCGATCTCCATGAGGGACTCCTCGTCGGTTTCGGATTTGTCCACTTCAATATAACCTTTTTTGTCAAACATCCAGGCCACGCAACCGTTTTCACCAAGATTGCCGTTGTGTTTGCTGAAAATATGGCGCACATCACCCACTGTCCGGTTCTTGTTGTCGGTGAGTGATTCCACCATCACGGCCGCACCGCCGGGGCCGTATCCCTCATAAACGATCTCTTCGTAGTTGACCCCTTCCAGTTCACCGGTCCCTTTTTTCACAGCCCGTTCAATATTGTCTTTGGGCATGTTCTCGTCTTTGGCCGCCTGGATGGCATTCCGCAGCCGGGGGTTGGCATCCACGTCACCCCCGCCCATTCTGGCCGCCACGGTGATTTCCTTGATCAGTTTGGTGAACACTTTGCCCCGTTTGGCGTCAACCGCCTTTTTTTTATGTTTGATGGATGACCATTTATTATGTCCCGCCATCGTTATGTCTCCTTTTTTGATAGTCCGATAACGTAAGTTTCCCTGCTGTCCCTGCGGCAGGTTTCCGGTTTAAATATTTTACATCGTTCAAAAATATCTTTTACCATATCTGTAAAATTTTTAAAATCTTCTCCCTGAAATACTTTGCAGACAAAATGGCCGCCCGGTTTCAGGCGGTTTTGACAAAGGTCAAAGGCGCAAACCGCAAGATTAAAGGACCGGGCCGCATCGGTGAATTTATTTCCCGTTGTATCCGGGGCCATGTCGCTGATGATCACATCGGGATTGTCAGGAAGCAGGGCGGCATCCATCTGAAAAATATCGGTTGCCAGAACGGTAGTGTTGGCCGGCAGTTTCTGGGCAACCGGCTTAATGTCAATTCCTGTGACGCTGCCCCCGGGGCCGGTGAGCTGTGAGGCCAGCAATAGCCATGAGCCGGGGGCGCATCCAAGGTCGACGATGGTGTCGCCTTTTTTGATAATATTAAATTTTTTCTGGATCTCTTTCAGTTTATAAACCGACCGGGCGGGGAACTGTTCTGACTTGGCCTTTTGTGTATAATGATCCGGCCGGCTTCGTTTTGTGTTTTTCTTTCGCGCCATGCAACTTGTCTTTTCTGCGTCTCAGCGGTGTGATTTATACCGCTCCAAACAGGGCTTCGACCGCATTGGCCACGGTTTTAACACCGGTAATGGTCAAAGCGGTTTCGTCCTGTATTCGTTTCAGGTTACCATGGGGAATCAGGCAGCCGGTAAATCCCATTTTTTTTATTTCCGCCACCCGGGTTTCGATGTGGCTGATGGCCCGGACTTCGCCGGTAAGGCCGGCCTCACCCAACACCACTGTGCCGGCGGGCAGGGGCCGGTCCAGAAAGCTGGATGCCACGGCGGCAATGATCCCCAGGTCAACAGCCGGTTCAGTAACTTTGACCCCGCCGGCCACATTCATAAAAATGTCATATCCCATTAGTTCCATGCCCAGCTTTTTTTCCATGACCGCGACCAGCAAAGCCACCCGGTTCGGGTCCAGGCCGAGGATGGTGCGTCGGGGCATACCCATGCTGGTCCGGCTGGTCAGGGCCTGCAATTCGACCAGGATAGGCCGGGTGCCTTCCATGCTGGCCGTGACAATGGAGCCGGGCGTGTTTTCCGGCATCTCTGAAAGAAACACAGAAGACGGGTTGTCCACTTCGATCAGGCCGGTCTGGGTCATTTCAAACACGCCGATCTCGTTGGTCGACCCGAACCGGTTTTTGACAGCCCGAAGAATTCGGAATACCTGGTTTTTATCGCCCTCGAAGTAGAGGACAGTGTCCACCATGTGCTCCATGATTCTGGGACCGGCAATGGTGCCGTCTTTGGTTACATGACCGATCAGAAACACCGGTACCCCGGTTTTTTTGGCAAGGGCCATAAGCCGCATGGTGGCTTCCCTGACCTGCCCCACACTGCCGGGCGCAGAAGTGAATTCGCTGCTGGCCATTGTCTGGATGGAGTCAACGATCAAGGCGTTCGGTAATACGGATTCCGTCATGGCAATAATGGTTTCCATGCCGGTTTCCGCCGCCACCAGCATTTCGGCCGGGACTTCCGAGCAAAGGCGTTCGCTGCGCATCTTTATCTGTTTGAGGGATTCCTCACCGGAGACATAAAGGGTTTTATAGCCGGCAGCCGAGAGTTTATGCGCGGCCTGCAGCACAAGGGTGGACTTGCCGATGCCGGGGTCGCCGCCGACCAGCACCAGGGAGCCGGGAACAATGCCGCCGCCGAGGACACGATCAAATTCCTGAATACGGGTTTGCAGCCGTTCTTCCGCGTCAAGGGATACGGCATGAAGTGCCACCGGGTCCGCCACAAGAGTATTGCCCCGTTTTTTACCGGATGTGATATTGGTTGCCGGTTCCTCTGCAAACGTTCCCCATGCCTCACATTCAGGGCAACGCCCCATCCATTTGGGCGACTGATGGCCACAGTTTTGACAGCAGAAAAGGGTCTTCATGGTGTTGTTTTTCATTTGCCTCTTGTGTTCAGTTCAAATCATTGATTGCAGTATATCAGTCCATGGCGATCCGTCAAATCAGAAAGAAACGGGCAGGGTCTGTTTTTGCGCTGCTAATAGATATCTGCTATGATTACAAAATAACCCAGAGCAGCGATCTCTTCAATACTTGATTGAAAGACCGGAGGGAAAGGATCACCATTGTCATCCTTAACGGCATATATCACCCTGGCACGGCCGCACCATTATATAAAGAACGGATTTGTGGTGGTACCCCTGTTTTTTGCGCATGAACTGATGAATCCGTTGCTACTGACGACCGTAATGCTGGGAATCGGGGCCTTTTGTCTGGCCAGTAGCGCGGTGTATGTGCTGAATGATATAGCGGATGTGGAAAAAGACCGGGCTCATTCTGTGAAGCAGCACCGCCCCCTGGCCGCGGGAACAGTCAGCCGTAAGGGGGCTGTTGCTTTTCTGGCGCCCCTGCTTTTCTGCAGTGGCATGCTGGGGGTGTTGTGGACAAATACCGCTTTTTTTCTGCTGCTTTGCACGTATGTGGTGTTGAATGTTGCATATTCGCTGGTACTGCAACGGATCATTATGGCAGATGTTCTCTGCGTGGCTGCCGGATTCGTCATTCGCGTGTTTGCCGGTGCGGTGTTGATTGATGTGCGGGTTTCCGGG
Source organism: Thermodesulfobacteriota bacterium (assembly GCA_034189905.1). GTDB lineage: Bacteria > Desulfobacterota > Desulfobacteria > Desulfobacterales > Desulfosudaceae > JAXHTY01. The sequence continues at coordinate 31,657 of JAXHTY010000008.1, read as the reverse complement.
TGGCTGTTGACCATGACGCTGCTGCTGGCACTGTTTATTACATTTGCCAAGCGTCGCTGCGACCTGGCGTTGATGGCGCCCGGAAATGACGCGCAAGGGGCGATTTACAATCGTCAGGTCCTTTCCCGGTTGCTGGTGGGACTTGCCGTTGTAACAAGTCTGTGCTATGTGGCTTATACGCTCTGGCCGGCTGTTATCAGAGAGCATCAGGCCCCCCGACTCTACATTTCCGCCATCTGGGTGGTGCTGGGCATGGGGCGCTACATGGCGGTTGTGTTCCGTTCACAACAGGATTGTTCGCCGGTTCGAACGGTGCTGAGGGATACTTACCTGCAAGCATGTGTGGTGTTGTGGGTCGTCACGATGGGGATATTAATTTACTGACGGGGATTGTCTATATGCCGCTGACTGCCTGGGGAAGATACCCTGAAGTTGATGCCCATACGGCTGCCTGCCGGGATGCGGCGGATGTGGCGACCTGCCTGCACAACCGGCAGCCATGGATATCCTATGGGCTTGGCCGGAGTTACGGAGACAGTGCGCTGGGGGAGAACGTGCTGCTGATGTCGGTCATGAACCGGATGTTGTCCTTTGACTGTGAAAGCGGCATCCTTTGCTGTGAAGCCGGGCTTTCCCTGAACGATATCCTTGAGGTGCTGCTGCCGCAAGGGTGGTTTTTGCCGGTTACCCCGGGGACCCGCCACGTGACTGTGGGCGGTGCCATTGCCAGTGATGTGCATGGGAAAAACCATCATGTTGACGGCAGCTTTAGTCAATGGGTGTATGATTTTACCCTGATGCTGCCGGATGGCCGTATCCTCAGGTGTTCGCCGCAGGAGCACCGGGATCTTTTTCTGGCAACCTGCGGCGGTATGGGGCTGACAGGCGTTATTCTGTCGGCCACGATCCAGATGCGCAGGGTTGTCAGTGCCTTCATGGATATCCGCGTAATTCGCGCCCGGGGACTGCAGGGGATATTTGATTGTTTTGAGCGATATGCGTCCTGGCCCTATGTGGTGGCCTGGGTGGATTGCCTGACCGGCGGTGACGATATCGGGCGGGCACTTGTGTTACTGGGAGCGCATGCGGAAAAAGGAGGACTCATATACAGGCCGAAACGGGCATTCCCGGTGCCGGCTGCCTGGCCCGGCTGGATGCTTAACCAATGGTCGGGTCGGCTTTTTAATATGTTTTATTATTACATGAATCTGCAAAAAGGGCTGCAATCCAGGGTGCCGGTGACGTCGTTTTTTTATCCTCTGGACGGCCTGGCCAGCTGGAATCGTTTTTATGGGCAAGGGGGGATGGTTCAGTACCAGTTTGTTTTGCCAAAGCCGGTGGCCTTTTCCGGCCTGCGGCAGGTGCTGGCAGCGATCAGACGGGGGAATACAGGCCCCTTTCTCGGCGTGTTGAAGCTGCTGGGAGAGGCAAACAGTAATTTTTTGAGTTTTCCCATGGCCGGGTATACCCTGGCGCTGGATTTCAAGGCGGAAGCACGTGTTTTCAGCCTGCTGGATGAACTTGACGCGGTTGTTGCCGATCACGGGGGGCGCGTCTATCTGGCCAAGGATGCCCGAATGCGGCCGGAAACTTTGATTGCCGGTTATCCGCTGCTGGACGAATTTCTGGCAATTCGGGAAAAGTACAGTCTGAATCGGACGTTGCAATCCCTCCAGTCCCACCGTCTCGGGTTGTAGTCCCACCGCTGTCTGGTTTTCGAGGTAAGATTTGTTGATTTTTGTTGACATTTTTGTCTGGATCGGATTAGTTTATTCAACAGTTGTAAAACATATAACACTGGAATCTAATGCAAACACCGTTCAGAATACTTTTCATCAAGCCCCATCTCAGTACCTATGGTATTGAGTATCTGGAGATTCCTACGGCCTTTTTGTACTTGTCCGCCTATTTGAAAGCCTATATTACGGAACCGGTTGAAATTAAACTGGTTGATTTAAGACTTGAAAAAAATCCCTCCCGCGCCCTGCAAAAAATATTATACCAATATCAGCCAAACCTGATCGGCATCACCCTGCTGACACATGACCAGGTGTTTATAACAAGATGGATGGGTTTTTTACGGACATTGGCACCTGAAGCCTTTTTTGTTGCCGGTGGACCGGGCGCGACTTACGGGTGTGGCGCGCTGCTGCAAAACAGTGATCTGGACTGCGTGGTGCTGGGGGAGGGTGAACGGGTTTTTCTGAATCTTGTTACATGTCTTGCCGGGGGGCAATCGTTCAAACGTATCAGGGGCGTTGCATACCTTGAAGATGGCCGGGTTATAAAGAACAGCAGAGAGCCCTATATTGAAGATATGGATACGATTCCCATGCCCGATTACGGATTGATCGACCCCAAATTATACCAGGGCTTTTTGAAACCGTTGATGAATGTGGTGTCTGTTCATAAAAAGCGCATATTGGTTGTCAGTTCAAGGGCATGCCCCTATCAGTGTGTATACTGTCACAGTATATTTGGGAAAAAGGTCCGTTATCGAAGCCCGGAACATTTTGTCCGTGAAATTGCCTATCTTTATCATGAACACGGCATTCGGGAATTTCATATTGTGGATGATATTTTTAATCTTCACAGGGACCGGATGCGGCAAATTCTGAATATGATCATTGACAGCGGCATGAAGATAAAGCTGGCATTTCCCAATGGCCTTCGCGGTGATTTGCTGGAGCCGGCAGACATACTATTGATGAAAAAAGCAGGGGCATATCAGCTGACATTTGCCATTGAAACCGCATCCCCCAGAATACAACGATTTATCAAAAAAAACCTTGACCTGGAAAAAGTTATACAGAACATCGCCTTTGCCAGAAAGCACGGGGTGTTGACCAGGGGCTTTTTTATGCTTGGTTTTCCGGGCGAAACCGTTCAGGAAATTCAAAAGACCATATCGTTTGCATTACAGTCAAAATTACATCTGGCCAATTTTTTTATTGTGGTGCCTTACCGGGGGACTGAGCTGGCGCGGATGGCCGAAACGATATCGCCTGCTTTTTTTTCTTCAAGCATTGCCGCAGAGGCACAGTTTTATACCAAGAAGTCTTTTTATCATATGACAACAGGTTATGATTTAAGCAAAATTCAGTTACAGGCATTTTTGCGGTTCTATCTGCGCTGGCCCTTTTTAACCACAATCATACGATTCCCCATCAGGCGGTCTTTACTGCGATGGCCGAAATCCTTTATAGAAGCCTTTGTTCCGTTGCCGTTTCGTAAGAAAAAGCAAACTCCGAAAGGTCCGAAGGGCAGTGGATATACAATGATCGATGGTTTGTTTGTTGATGAAGATTCGTCAGTGGATATGCGGGATATGGGAAGGCTGGAAAAAGATCCGGTGGCGGTTGATGCGGACGATCAGATTGTGGCGTGAATCTGTTGATTGGCAATACCAAGGTGATTTGTGTTTTGTCCTTCCTAAAAAGACACTGTTTTTTTGTTGTTTTACAGGTGAACTAGTGGATTTTTCTTGACTTTGCACGGGCGATCAGTATATTGTTTAAGACAATTCAACGTATGGATAAAAAAAGTTGTGTTTGAAATGGTGGGGCAGTCAAGAATGAATCAACAATGAATCTGTTTTTTTGGGCTGTTGCCCTTGGTTTATAAAGTGTAGTCCCCACTCCCCTCAGGTAAGTAAACAAAAAGGCACTCCTCCAGGGGAGCGCCTTTTTGTTTATTAAATCAATTATTCTGATTCTATACGACAGTTACATTGACAGCAGCAGGGCCTTTCTGGCCTTCTTCTATATCAAAGGTGACCCGGTCCCCTTCATTAAGGGACTTGAAGCCTTCCGAATTGATTGCTGTATAATGCACAAATACATCCGGTCCATCTTCCTGCTCGATAAATCCGAAGCCTTTTCCGTCATTGAACCACTTCACGATTCCATTGGCCATCACTCCATCCTCCTTTCTTCAGAATTTTCAACGTTACAAACCGGAGGATGCCACTTTGACAAATGGATTCTCCCTTTTACAACGAATTGACCGCGGCAAATTACCCCGCGATGTATTTCAGCGTAACGCCTTTTTAAGGCAAACGCAAGAGAAATATCAATGATTTGTCAACAAAGTTGCAACCGTAAGAAGTGAGTAAAAAGGGGTGCGTCATGGACGGCGCTATTCCCCCCTCATGAGTGCGGCAATGTAAACATCAAGCTCTTGCTCCAGCAATGCGAGCATCCGGTCGGGATTTGCAAGCGGGAGAGAGTCGGGGTCATGGGTGCGGATATTGTTGATGAAAATTTTCAATTGCTTAATGCCGTATTCGGCGATGTATTGATTTGCCAAAGTGCTTGCTGCGGCAGTCTGATCGGCAAGCAACCGGTTCTCCGCAAGGTAAAGATAGGCCGGGCCATGATTCGGCTGGTCTGCCAGAAAAAGTTCCAAATATCGCCGTCCTTGTTCAAGTTCCCCTTTAAAAGTGGCCGCTACTCCCAGATTCAGCTGAACCCACGTGTTTTCTGGATCTGTTTTCAATGCCTGTTGAAATGCGTTCCAGGCATCCTGCACGTTGCCCATATAAAGTGCGATCCGACCTTTGAGAGTATACAGTCTTCCCAGAGATTCGGGGGTTTGGGTAAATTGAATAAGCCGGTCAACGGTTTCAAGGGCGAGCGCTGGCCGGGTATGGGCGTAAGCTTTACTTAAAAGAATGCCGTAGTCTTTCTTATCAACTTTTAAGAGGGCATTCTGGGTAGCGGTTATTGTCGATGCTGTTTCAGCAGCGCGTTCAAGGGTGGCTGCGGCCTTTTCGTACTTTTGCTGATGATAGTAAATTTCCGCCAAGTTTCCCAGCGTCAGTATTTTTTTCAGTCTCTGGTCGTGATCGTGTTTGGTAAGGGCGATTTGATAGGTTTCAATGGCTTTCTCAAAGGCTCCCCGGCGCTGGTAAACATAGCCAAGATTGTGGTAAGGCCGGGTGATACCGGGGTATTTAGCTGCAGCATCCGTCCATATGGTCTCTCTGGTTTGCCAGTCATAGTTCCGGACATGGGTACACATGCCGATGAACATGAATGTGCCACTCACCACAAGCGCAATTGCGACATAAATAAACCGGCTCCGTTGCCTGTAAATGACCAGCATCCGGTTAATCAGCAGGCCTGCTGGCAGAAACAGAAAAAAGGACGGCAGATAGTTGCGGTGTTCAAATATAAGTTCAAGGGGCAGAAAGGTTGACTCTACGGCATGGTGTGCCAGAAAAAAGAGGACGGCAAAGCAGGTGAACGGGAAATGCTTACACATCCCGATGGCGACGGCAATAATGGTTGCAACACCCATAATGGCAGCGATTGTCGACGGTGGGCTCAGCAAGGCGGTGGATACTGCAAAATAATGGTCAATACAGTAATGTTCCGGTGTCAGGGCCAGCATCTGGTAAAGATAGAAGAAAATAACCCTGGGCTGGGTAAGGAGCCGCTCCGTCAGCGTGAAGGGTCTTTTCTGATAACCGTCAAAAAGAGCGACGATGTCAATTCTGTAAAGCATGACAACAACTGCAACGGCACCGCCGAGAATGAGAGGAAGCACGATCCGTGGAATGGGTTGCCGGGTGTTGATGAAGAGAATCCATTCGATCAGTAGAATGCCAACCGGAAACATAACGGCGTTTTCTTTGGACAATACGGCCAGCATTGCCATCAGTGCCGTCAGGCCCAGTAGACGGTATTGCCGGGTATCGGACAGGCGAAACTTCAGGTAAGCCCATACGCCGAGGATATAAAACATGGCCGCAAGGCTGGCCATGCGCTGGACAATATAAGTGACCGCCTGGATCTGAATGGGATGGATCGCCCACAACAGGACGGATATACTGGCAATAAGGTAGCGCTGGTTTTCCGGAAACCGGTCCTTCCGTAACGCCAGTAACAGCATCAATACTTTAAACAAAACAGCCGCCGTTACCATGTGAATGGTGATATTGAAGAGGTGGTAACCGGTAACCTGAAACCCGCCCACATAGAAATTCAAGGCAAATGTGAGGTTGCTCAGGGGCCGGGAGATGATGTCGCCATTTCCTGTTTCCCGGGTGAAGGTGTCAAGTATGGTATCAATGCTCAACTGCCGGAGGTGGAGATCGTTACGCTCGACAATGGCCGTCATGTCGTCAAAGACAAAGGGGACATGCAGCGTGTTGCTGTAAATGATCAAAATAAAGCCGATCAGGCAGCAGATGATAAACCGATCCTGTTTCCGCGTGTGCGTTGTATCTCCCATGATGTCCCGGTTATACTATATTTTGAGGGGCTACCGCAATACCAGTTGAAGGAAACGATCCACCAGATAGGGATGGAAAGTGCTGCCGCGTTCTGTTTTGAGGATGCGGACGATTTTTTCCATGGGAAACGGGTCCTGATAGGGGCGCTGACTGCGCATTGCATCAAAAGCGTCAGCAATGGCCACCATCTGGCTGACGATATTCGGCTGCCACCCTTTGGTCAACACCGGATATCCGGTGCCGTCAAACCGCCGATGGTGTTCAAGCGCGCACAAAACAGCCAGTTTTGGCACTTGGGCCATGCTCAGAATGTAACGGGCACCTTTTACGGTATGACCCTCCATTACCTTGCGTTCCTTTGGGGTCAGTGCGGTGGGCTTGGTGATAATGGCGTCGGCGATAAAGAGTTTCCCCACATCAAACAACAGGGCCGCGATGCCGATTTTTGTAATATGATCCCTTTTAAATCCCAGGGCGCTGGCCTGACTGATGGTCAGCAGGCATACATTGATCATATGACGGGCCGTGTAATTACTATGTGCTTCAAGGGGCATCAGCAAATGTAACGGATTCATGGCCGGCGCATGACTTTGGGCAAGAGCCGCTATTTCAGAATTTATCGTATGGATGTCGATTTTCTGATGCTGTTTGATGGCAGCCAGTATCCCTTCCAGCGCTTCATAACCGGAAGCCCTGGCCAGTTGCATTTTCTGGATATATGCCTGTTCCTGGGTTGACGTATCGTCGTGTCCGCTGTCTTTCCCAGTTGCGCTGACATGCCCGACTTTGATATGACCGGTGGTTTCGAGGGCCGGTTTTTCCGGGGCGGCAAATGCCAGGATAAATTTATTAAATTCCTCTTGTTCAAGGCCTTGCAGTAAGGTCAACCGTTCCAGGCCGGCCTTCTGCAGGATATGGACAAACTGCTCCGGATGCGGTTCCCTGGACCGGACAGGGGTTTCATCAACCACCAGATCGTCTTCAATAATAATAAAGGTTATGGATTCCCTGGTTTGTAAAAGGTCTGCAAGAACCGTATTAGCTGTCTGGAGGCATCGACGGGCTTGAGGATGTTCTGCTGAATAAAGGCGGATATTGTTGATAGATGCATTGAAAAAAGCAATGAACCGCAATATATCCCTCAAAACCGTGGTAACCATCAGGCCTCCTTTCGGGCTGTTTTCTGCATCAGCGCATGACAGGCCATGCTGATCTCTTTATCGCGCATATCACGCCCCATGATGAGCAATGGCTGAATGGCCTCCGGAGGATAATGTTTCAGGGACTTAAATAAGGCCACCTTCATTCTCGTCATTTCCCGGGTATAAAACGGCCAGGATGTGGCGGCCACCTTTTTCAGCCAGGGCAGGGCTTCGGGCTGGCCGATCTGTGACAGTGCTGTAATAATGGCATAGTTCATCTGAAAGTCGCTTTTGAATATAATAAAGCGCTTCAGTTTTACCACCAGGTCAGGAACCAACTGAATCACACGGTGCTTACCGGCCAGGGCAATGCCTTGAAGCGATCGCTCTGCCTGGCGGGCATTGATCATTTTGCGAACCATGGATAATGCCACTGGATCGCCAAACAGCAGAAGGGTTTCCAGGGTTTCTGTTTGCAGTTCCTGATTGTCATGATTGAGAAAAGGACGAATACGGTCAACCGCTTCCCGGGCTTTTAAGGTGCGGAGGAGTACAATGAGGTTTCGTGTAAAAGCCGGCTGATTGCTATCCAGGCGCTGCTGGGCCTCGGCTGAGGTTGCCGCGGAAAACCGGGAGAAAAGAGTTTGCTGTTCTTCCGTCAGTGCCGGTGTATCTTTTGCGGCATAATGCTTGACCAGTGACGGAACAATTGTCGGCCCCAGGCGGGTGAGAAATTCAACCCCGCCTTTACCGGCGGCTGTTTCATTGGCCAGGAATGCGTTTACCGCTTGTGTGGCAAACGCCGATCCGGAGAACGCTTGCAGCGCTTTTCCTGCCGCCTCCCTTATGGCGGCATTCCGTTTTTTCTTAATATGGCTGGCAAAGGTGTTCAATACGGTGGCAGGGATGGCAAAGTTCCCGGCTTCCAGCAGTTCTTCACAGATGTGAATCAGCTTGTCGGCGAAAGTGGCGTATTCCTCTTGTTCGATATCCCCGTTCATGAATCCCATCAGCAGACGGGCGATCTTAAGATCCAGATGGGGATCTTCGAGGGTGGGGAGAATCTCCTTCAGATCAAGGGGCGTGGCTTCATCCGGTTCCCCGGTATCCGGAGGCATGAGGGGCGTGCGCCTCTCCTTCTCTGAAGGTGTGGCTTTCTCAGCAAGTGCCCGGGTTGTCGTTATGATTTCAGCTTCATTGTCAGGCCATGTATGTTTGTCGGTAGCCATCTTCCCAAGCAAGGTAAGCAGGTGACGGGAAGGTGTCCTGTGGCTTGTATCGGCCTGGTCAAGCATTTTTGACACCACATGGCCGGGCATACTGGCCAGCAACTGCGCTGTGGGGTGTGATGGCGCGTTCTGGTTCAGGTGATCCTGCATTGCTGAAAGAAACCGGGGCTGGATAGCCGGCGAAAGACCTGACAACAGCATTCCCCACTGACCGGTGTCAAGGGCCTGAATATCCGGGGGCTCCCCGGCAAAATAATCGGACAGCGCCCTGTTAAATGCATCAAGGGCCACTTCGGCGTCCAGCCGGTTCTCATTGATATGGCGGGTTATGTGGCCTGTTTCGATTCCCCCGGCCTCTTCTGACGAAACACCTTTGCCACTGGCACCCGGCACACCGGCCATAACCCGTATCACAAAGGTTTCCCAGAGTGACTGGCGCTGATCCTTGACAGCCGGCTTCTCGTCCCGGACGATCTCTTTCTCTTCGGTGACATGAAAACGCCCGTAATCCACCTGTCGGACTTGTATACTGGGGAGACTTGCTTCCGCGGCCAGGGCTGTGATCCCGCCGGCGTCAATAATATCGTCGACCGGCCGGGCGATAATTGTCAGAAATTGATAAAGCTCGTCCATATCAATGCCGGCGGCGATGGTGATGGTGGCCACGCTGGTCTGTTTGAATATGCGGGCCATCTCTCTGCATGCCACGTGGGAGGGATCAATGGGGAGTATGGTGGGCAGCCTGCCCGGTTCGGCGGCTGGCGGCAGAAGTTCCACAATCAGGGAGTCACCTGTTATACCAAGTGTGACGCCCGGGCGGTCTTCCAGTAATACGGCCAGCGCATTATAGGCCCGGTCCATGCTCTGACGGATTTGCGCATGCTCCGGCGGATAGCTGAATACATTTTTCCGACCGATGTTCAGGGCGATAAGTGCCTGAAGAACCTGTTGCATGCCGGGGCCGGTGGATTGGGCGCTGTTGTCCCCTGATGCGGAATCAGTCTCTCCGCGTTCCGGTTTGCCCGAGGCCTGGTGCTTGTCATCTGTCATTGATGCTCGCCCATATTTACCATGCCTTTTCCGATGGCTCAGGGATGCGATGCGGTGTAAGGCATTACCGACCCCCGGATCAACCATTTCATAAGTTATCCAGATGCATGGTCGATTACAGTATACGGCACGCCATCGGTAGTGTCAATCACAGGGGGCATCCAGGGGCCCGGGTTGTTTATCTTCAGGAAGATATTGACGTATTTTGATTTGTGTAAATGTCATGGGGCAGAGCCCGGGCAGGATGATGATCCGGCTATAGGTTTTTTCGGTCAGGCTTTTTATGACGGCTTCGTAAAAAGTCCAATATCTGCGTTGCGCTGCATCCCTCGTCACTGCGGCGTACGCCAAGTACGCCTCATTCCTCGGGATTTGCGCGCCTTGATCTTGAACTTTTTACTTTGCCGTCCCAAATCCGACTTTTTACGGGACTATCTTTTATACCGCGACGACCTTTTTCCTCTCCGGAGCCACGTAGGTGAGGTATAATTTATCCTTTTCATCCATGAAAAGGTCAAGCAGGTCGGGGTCAAACGTTTTTCCCCGTTCCTGGAGCATGACCTGAATGGCTTTTTCAATGGGCATCGCTGTCCGGTAAGGCCTGTCCGATGTTATGGCATCCCAAAAATCTGCAATGGTGGCGATCCTGGCCTCAATGGGAATATCGGTTTTGCTGAGCCCTTGGGGATAGCCGGTCCCATTCCATTTTTCCTGGTGACAATAAGCAATATTGACTGCAACGGGGACAATTTCCAGCTTGGAAAGAATTTTCCTGCCGATGCCCGGGTGCGTTTTTATTTGTTCGAATTCTTGCTCTGTAAGCCTACTCGGTTTGTTTAAGATTTCATCTCTAATGCTGATTTTTCCGACATCGTGAACAATGGTACCCAGGTATATCTCATTGACCAGATCCTCAGATAGTCCGGTCTTGATGGCAAGATCTCTGGCGTAACTTGCCACCCTTTCAACATGGCCGCCTGTGTATTCGTCTTTGGATTCAATAACAGAGGCAAGAACCATCAAAAACACTTCAAGCTGTTCCGATTTTGTTTTCTCTCTTTCCAGTCTGTGTACACTGAGCACATTTTTCACTCTGGCTTGGAGTTCAAGGTGATGAAAGGGTTTGGTCAGGTAATCATCCGCACCGAGTTGGAGAGATTTTATCCGGTCATCCTGTTCGGTCAGCGAGGTGATAATGATTACGGGAATATTTTGCGTTTTTTCCGTGTTTCTGATCTTGTCCAGCAAGGCATACCCGTCCATCACAGGCATCATAATATCTGATATAACAAGTCCGGGCGTATGATTGATAATGGCCTGCCAGGCAGCTTGGCCATTGGTTGCGATATACAGGGTATACCCTTGCAGAGCGGTACTCAGGAAGTCTTGAATCCCGGGGTTGTCTTCGGCAACAACAATGGTCCCCATAGGGTTTTCCGGTTGGATGACCGTTACGGCAGCTTCGGATCCGGCCGATTTTTCCGCCGCGACAATTCTGACGAGATCCTCATTTTCAATTTTGGCCAGGTCAGTCAGTCTTCTATTCTTCTTTCGCCTGTCATCCAACAGGCAGGTTTGTGGCGCCGCTCTGCGGTCTTTAATCCGTCTTTCCATCACAGCATCGGGGACTCGTTTTTCAAGATCTGCAGGAATGAAAACAGAAAATTCGGTACCCCGGCCCAGAACGCTGTCCACATGAATTTCCCCATGCATGAGGTCTACCGAGTTTTTGACAATGGCAAGCCCCAGGCCTGTGCCCTCGTATTTTCTGGTGGTTGAGCTGTCTCCCTGCTGGAACCGTTGAAATATCTTGCCCAGAATTTCTTTGGGTATACCGATGCCGGTATCTTTCACCGTGATGACAATCCAGTTGCCTTCAAAGGACAAAAATACCTGGATCTCCCCTTTTTCCGTAAATTTATATGCGTTGCGGAGCAGATTGTTCAAAATATCCTTAAGTTTTTCCCGGTCGATATTGACGTGTCCGATTTCTGTGTTTCCGGAAAAGTAAAGGCCAATGCCCCGCTGGTTGGCAATCTCACGGAAATTATTGACGATATGCTCAATCTCCCGGTATATATTTATGTGGCTCAGGATCAGTTTTTTCACACCGGCGTCAAATTTGGAAATTTTCAGCAGTTCGTTGATTTTTTCCGTCAGGTTCAGGGTCTGAACCCCGATTTTTCTTACGATCTTATCCAGATGGCCGGGGATTGTTCCTGATTCCCCGTCCAGAATAAAATCCGTCCATCCCCGGATCAGGGTTAAAGGCGTTCTAAGCTCGTGGGTGACATTTGCAATGAAATCCTTTTTGGATTGGGCGGCTTCCTGGAGCGCGACCACGGAATCTTTCAGCTGGGCGGTTTTCATTGCCACTCTTTTTTCAAGGGTCATGTTGAGGGTAATGAAATGGGAGAGAATAAATACCAGGACGCTGAAAGATATGAAAAATACACCGACAGGGTATATCTGAATATCCAGTTTCTGTGAAAGAGACGGGTAGTTCAGAATATAGTCAATAGAAGAAAGGCAAAAGACAATGGTGGCAATGTAAAAGTACTTTAGCTGGGTTTTTTTTATGGGGTCGTTTTCCCTGCGGTACATACTCGATAGATTGAAAAAAAGAAGGATCATGAGGCTGAACACCATGACCAGGTAGGCAGGGTGCAGGACACCGGCTTCCGGGTAATATCCGAAAGACTGGAGATAAGCGCCTTTAATAAACAGATCCGACGACCAGAGGCTGATCAGAAAGAAAAAGGAGAATCCGTAAAACAGGCGGATGTGGCGGGCGGGTATCCGCAGGTAGTGAACCATGGATTCGTATACGCTTATCGGCAGAAAGATGATGCCGGAATATCCTATTCTGCAGATCAGCCCGGAATAGTCTTTGCTGTTCAGGGCAAAAAGGATGAACCAGCAAAACTGCCAGTGAAAGGTGAAAAAGCAAAATCTTAGAAATGTTTTTCGCAGGGTGCCCTTAGAAAGGAAATAAATGCTGACACCCAAGCATAAAAACAGCAGAGCGGAAAACAGAGGAAGAATTGCGCTCAAGTATGGCATTGATTAAATAGTCGCAATTTCGTTATAAAAATCCAACGGTTCTAGTAATTCGTCTGGAAGTCTTACCACCCTTCCATCCGCCTGGACAACACAAAATGTTTGATATCCGTCGCCGATCAGTTCGCCTGTTTTTTTATTCCTGAATCGGATATTTAATCGGCAGGAGGCCGCCTTGAAAGATGAGGTGGTCAACTCAGCAATGAGGGTGTCCCCGAAATAGGCATTGCTAAGGAATTTGTTGTAAGCATCCACAGTCACAAGTCGAATCCGTGTCTGGGTCAAAAGCCTGTGGATGTCAGGAACCGTCGCCAGGAGAAACTGTTCCCGAATAACGCCCTGGTATTGAATATAATTGCTGAAATAGACATTCCCAAAAGCATTGGTGTCTTTCAAGGTTACGATGATCTCGGTGGTAAATATTCTTGAATCGCCAAATCGCTTCAATGACCTGAACTGCTGCTGCACATACTGGTTAAACAGTTCTTCCTTGGCGTTTTTAATGTGTATGATACTGAATCCGATGCCTGATTCACTGCATCTTTTGGACTCACAGACCATTTTTATAGTGCTTCGCCCCATGACTTTTAATTTCATGTCAAATGCCTGACCTTCGGGGAGTCTGGCATTTGTTCTGATAAAGCCGCCTGAGGAAGAGATATTTTCAATAATTCCTTTTTCGCCGTCCAGAATGGCAAATAATTTTTTCTTCACACGCGGGGCTCTTGATTTCATCAGCATGTTAGTCTCCTTTCACAACAGGGTTCAGAGGATAGTAACTTGCTTATTTTGATTAATATCGTTAGCAAGATCGGTCTTGTGTGTCAACATTAAGTTAAAATTTTAATGTAAAATTAATTTGAAGAAAAAACGAACAGGGATTGATTAATGATTGATGCCCCAGAATCTATTATAATGTTTTTATCAATTATTATAGTAAGTTACGATATTCAAAAAAATTCAAGGGGCCGGCAGTTTCTGCTTTGGTCAATATTTATAGCAAGATAGGCTTGTATGTCTATTTTTTTGGGGCACCATATGTTGAAGACGCTTTCCCGGGCAACTGTGTAATGTCTTCAGAGAGGCAGGTGAAACGTGAAGACATCCAGGCGGTTTCTCCGCCATATCCCCCCATTGGGGGTGTGGCGTTCATTACCATGATCCAAAGCCGGGCTGGCGGGACACGAGGCCCTTTTATAAACTTATCTATGAGCGGATTTGTCAATAGCCATGTTTGATGTGGCCGGTCTGGGGGAGGTTGTATGAATTGGGTGCCACCAACTTCAGCAGAAATCGACGGTAACATCAGTACGAATGTGACACCCGTATTAGGTTTATGGACGGGAATGCCGTGAATCGCCGGGTTAACCGCATCGAACCGGTCCGGAATATGATCCACAGCCTCTTCCGGAAGTCATTTCACGGTTGCAAATATCAGAACGACCTCAGTCACTGGCATGGTCCCCGGTTGATCCATCGATGATACCTCCGTGGTTTTCATACCTGAAGCGGATCATATGCGAGGGGCTGGTGGAAAAACTTCGTCCCAGGCTGATGCGCCCGTTACCGCTCAAAGCGATTTCTTCGTTATTCAGGGTTAGTGTGCTGCCGTTGGCAAGTTCTACAAAAGTGCCGTTGGAACTCTGGTCAATGAGAAATATTTTGCCGTGACGGTATTCGATACGGGCGTGGGTTCTGGAGACGTTGTTATCTTTGATAACCATATGGTTGTGACGCTGGCGGCCGATGGTGACGGCGGGGTTGTCTTTAGAAATGATCAGTGCCTGTTCGCAGCAGTGCAATTCAATGGAAGCATCCTTTTGAACAGAACGGAGGGTGCTCATGTTATTGCAAATAACCGTGGCATCCTGAATTTCCCATAAGTATTCATAGATTTCCACCGTTCCCGCCCCTTTAACAGGTGTGGCATAAAGAAAATTCAGGGTGGTCTGGGTGCCTTCCAGGTCGTCTGCTACATCCCTGGTAATTAACACCTGTCGAGGTTTGGCCATTTTTACAAGATATGCGGCAATATTGACGGTCTGCCCGAATACGTCATTTTTTTTAATTACCACGTCACCTTTGTGCATGCCGATATACAGATTGGGTGTCGGAAGGCCGCAGATCCCCTGTTGCCGGTCAAGGGTGGTGTGCATGCCAACAGCCGCTGTTGTGGCCTGTGGCGCCCCTGGAAACAGGCACATGACTTCATCGCCGATGGTTTTAATGACCCGTCCCCCTGAATCGAAGGCAATCCTGATGAGTAAATCGATACAGGCATTAACGAACTGATGCCCGGCATTGTCCCCGGCTTTTTTATAAATTGCACTGCTTTGTACAATATCTGCAAAAAGAATTACGCCGGTTTCTTTGCGTTTCCTTTTGAATACCATGGTTGCATCACACCGTTTTATGTCAGTGTCGAGTCTGGAAGACGTTGGTAAGAGAGGATGCGGCTTTGTAAAAGTCTGACCGTATCTCATTGTGAAACTATAACAATTTGATCAGCGGAAAGCAAGATGGTGCCTTGTCTCACTGTCGGGCGGGTGGATATCGGGGAATCAGGCGAAAAAAAACGGCATCTGATTGTTGTGAACCAGATACCGTTCTGTCGGAAAATTTTTGATATAAGCAGGTTATCCCCGCCACTCCGTATCATCCACTGTTGTCCGGAAGTTGGGATGTACAATCTCGGGTGGTGTTTCCGTGTCAGCGGCCAGATCTTTTTCAGACGGTTTGCCCACCAACACGATTCCCTTTTGCGGGCATTTGTCAATGGCGGCATAGACGGTTTCAAGGTCTTCGGGGTCATAGTCATCATAGTTGATGCCGGCCAGGTTGTTTTCAATGGCAAACAAACCGGACGCCCGCTGACAGGCCTTGCAGCCCAGGCACCCCACTTCGCAGACCCGTTTGACCTCTTTGCCGGCATCTTTATTGGAGCAGAGAACGGCAAAAATTCGGTCTGCCTTGAATGGCGTCATGGTGATGATGTTTCTGGGGCAGGCCTTGGCGCAGGCACCGCAGCCAATGCATGCGTTGTAATCCACCGTGGCCAGGCCGTTCATGACATGGATAGCGTCATAGGCGCAGGCTTCCACGCAATCACCGAATCCCAGGCAGCCGTAAGTGCACCCCTGAACATCGGCAACCATGTTGGCAGTGGCGCAACGGCGCTCTCCCACATACTCGCTGATGCCATGTTTATCTTTGGTCAGGGCGCCGCAATGAACAATGGGGCGGTACGGCAGGGATTCTCCGACTTCCACACCCATAATATCGGCAATGGCCGCAGCGCAATTGCCCCCCCCTGGTGCGCATTTGTCAACCGGCGCCCCGTCGTTTACAACGGCTTCGGCATATTCGCCGCAGCCCACATAGCCGCAACCGCCGCAATTGGCGCCCGGCAGCGCCTCGTTTATGGCATCAATGCGGGGGTCCACTTCCACGTGAAAGGCCACATTGGCCCATCCGAGAATATATGTCAGAATCAGCGCCATTGCCAGCAAAGTGGCGGCTGCAAGCCCGATTGTCACGACTGTCATAACAAACCTCTCATAATATATTTAAACATGAATAATGATTGTAATCCTTATGCGTTTTCCTTCGCAGGTTTTATTACATGTGCCGCCAGTACAGGTGTGTTGTCATCCTGTTGCAGCATAACGGCCGCCTGGTCGCCTGGTTTCAGGGCTTTTTTCAGGCCGGAGTCAACGCCGGTAAAGCCCATGAAGGCCATGGCCAGAATGCCGGCCGTTATCAGGGTGATGGCGGCGCCCTCAAGGGGTTTGGGAATGTCGCAGAGTTCCAGTTCTTCCCGAATACCTGACATGATCACGATGGCGATGGTAAAGCCCACGCCGCCGAAAATGGCAAGAATCAATGCGCGCCCCAGATCCCATGCCTCGGCAGGATTGTCCACCGCCACATTGCTCATGATGGTGAGACAGGCAAACAGGATCGCACAATTGGTGGTAATCAGCGGAAGAAAAACGCCGAACGATTTGTAAAGGGGCGGAAAGAACTTGCGCACATACATTTCCACAAACTGAACCGACGAGGAAATGGCAAAAATATAGACAATATAACTCAAAATGGTCAGGTCGATGGCGGCTGCCTGTTCGGCCGGCAGGAAGAATCCGGCCAGAAACGCGGTGAGCGGAGCGCCGGGAATGAGAATAAAGGTGGTGACGGTCCAGCTGATAAAAGCGGCAATGGTAATAACAAAGGTCACAGCACACCCCATGCCGAATGCCATGTCCACCTTGCGGGAAACCCCGATAAACGGGCAGATCCCCACAAAATAGTACAGAACAAAGTTGTTGATGATTGCAGCGCCGATGGCAATCAGAAATGCGTCGACAAGATAGTTCATAATTATTTACCTCAATTTTTTTTAGCTCTTATTTCCCCGAACCAGTTTACCGCACCAAGCAGCAGGCCGAATGTGAAAAACGCGCCCGGCGGAAGGGCCATAATCACCCAGTCCGGCCATACACCGGGCAGAACACGCACACCAAAAAACATGCCGGTTCCCAATATTTCACGGACGGCGGCAATGCTGCCCAGTGCCAGGGCAAACCCCAGGGACTGACCGATGGCGTCGGCGCCGGCGTGAAACACCGACTGTTTGGAACCGCATACCTCGCAACGGCAGATGATGATACAGTTTACGATAATCAGGGGAATGTAAGGCCCCAGAGCCTTGCTCATGGAGTACATGTAAGCGGCCAGAAACCGGTCCACAATGGTCACGAAAGTGGCGATGGTCAGCGTGAAGATGACAATCCGTAGATGGGGTTTTAAGATATTGCGGATCAGGCTGATCATGACATTGGCGCAAAAGAGCACAAATGTCACTGCACCGGCCATGGTCATTGCCGCTTTCATGTTGCCGGTGACGGCCAGCACCGGGCATAAGCCTAACAACTGCCGGTAGACCGGGTTTTCCGGTATGATTCCCTGTAAAAATCTTTCCAAAGGTGTGGGTTCGTTGGACATATGCTGAATATCCTCTAGTTTGTGCTATGGGTTATCTGTTCATTCAGGGGCGACTTAAGGTCATTCAACGCAGCATTGATGATGTTGCAGACGCTGCGGGACGATATGGTCGCACCGGTAATGGCATCAATTTCATTGGGATCGTCCGCCCCGGTTTTGACAACGGCCAGTTTTTGGGATGTGGGCGCATCGATAAACTGGCTTCGCCAGTCTATCTCAATAATTTTGTTGCCCAGTCCGGGGGTTTCTTTCTGGTTGAGTATATAGAGCCCCGTTATTTTTGATACTTTGGGACCCATGCCGATCAGCAGTTCGATCTTATCCGCGTAGCCCTGTCCGGTGTGTTTGGCCACCCATCCGACCAGCTTGCCGTCTTTTGTGGCTTTAAACACACTGTAGAAAGTTGTTTGCCCGTTTTTTTCCACTGTGATGGTGGAAGGCTCAATATCAAGGGTTACCGTGCCGGCCTTGTCAGCTCCCAGCACCAGTTCAGGCACCTTTTCGCGGGTTTCCTGGATTTTATTTTCTGTAATTTTCGGTGCCAGTGTCAGCTGCACGCCGGCCAGCGCACCGCCGTAAAATATGGCCAACAGCAGAACCAGCCAGGCTTGTATAATGTAGTTGTTTTTCATGGTCTTCCTCTATTCGGTTGCCGGCACTTCTTTTATCGCGCCAAACGGTTTTGGAATTGTCCACCGGTTGAGCAGGGGCGTCAGTGCGTTCATCATCAGTACCGCAAACATCACGCCCTCGGGGTAACCGCTGAATATTCGCAGCAGCATGATCATCGCGCCCACGCCCACACCGAAAATGACTTTGCCGCTCCGGGTCAGGGGGCTGGTGACGGGGTCGGTGGCGATATAAAATGCGCCGAACAAAAGCGCTCCGCCAAACAGATGGTGCATTACCGTCCATCCCGAGTCCGGGCTGACCAGGTTTGCGATGCCGCCCAGGACAATGACTGTACCGATAATGGCGGCGGGAATCTCCCAGGACGCGGTTCGGCGAATGCACAGGTAAATACCGCCAAGCAGACAGGCGACGGCGCTGATTTCCCCCAAAGATCCGTTTGTGGTCCCGAGAAAAAGATCCATCAGTGGAGTGATGACGCCGGATTGTTTAAACGAGTCCAGTGGTGTTGCCTGGGTAATCACATCCACGTTGGTGACGGCCGCTTCCATGAACCCGGAGGCCGCCATGCTGCCGGCAAACGCGATCATGACAAATGCCCGGCCCACCATTGCGGGATTGAAGATGTTCATGCCAAGGCCGCCGAATATGGTTTTCCCGATGCCGATGGCCACAAAGGAACCGATAACGCCCACGTACCAAGGTGCCGGGCCGGGCAGGGAAAGCCCCAGAATGAGGCCGGTTACCGCTGCCGAACAGTCCATCAGGGGCAGGGGCTTTTTTCGCATTTTCGTAAAAATTGCCTCGGCCGCCAGGGTACTGATCAGACAGATCACCAGTTGCTTGACCGCATATATTCTGAACATATAAACGGCCATGATGATAACCGGCGCCAGCGCGATCAATACATCCACCATCATACCCCGGGTGGTAAACGAGGCATTGGACAAATGGGGGGACGGCGACGCCTGAAGCGACTGTCCCTTGCCTGTTTCTGTGTTTTGTTCGTTCATAGATGTCGTTGTCTCATTCATAATTTACTTGTTCTCTTTTTTGATGGCAAAGTAAAAAGTTCAAGATCAAGACGTTGCTGCAATCGGGCTTTTTACGAAGCCATCATTGTTTGGAAGCGGTTACCAACGCTTTCCCCATCCTTATCAACTGTACCAGCGGCAGGCTGGCCGGACAGGTATAGGCACAGCTTCCACATTCCAGGCAGGTGAAAATATGGTACTTTTCCGCGAGGTCAGCATTTTTGTTTCTGGACGCGATCCCCAGCTTGCTGGGTACCAGATTAAGGGGACATACATCCACGCACCGGCCGCAGCGCACGCAATTGGTCTCTTCCGCTTTTTGCACATCTTCCCGTGTCAATACGGTTACCGCGCTTGTCCCCTTGGTGACGGGCGCCTCCAGATCCGTGAATGCAAATCCCATCATGGGGCCGCCGGAAATAATCCGGGCTGCGTTACTTGTGACCCCGCCGCAGTAGTCTATCAAATCCTGATAGCGGATACCGATGGGCACCAGCAGGTTCTTTGGCTGGGCAATACCGGCGCCGGTCACACAGACAACACGGTGCGTGAGGGGTTTCCCCCGCAGCACAGCGCGGGCGATGGCCACCACCGTTCCCACATTGCTGACTGCCGCGCCAACGTCCATGGGCAGTTTTCCGGGCGGCACCTTGCGGTTCATCACCGCTTTTATCAGGTGTTTTTCACTGCCCTGTGGGTATTTCGTTTTAAGCACCGCCACCTGGACACGTGTGCCCTGGGCTGCCTTCTGAATCGCTTCCACGGCCTTGGGTTTGTTCGCCTCGATGCCGATCACGACGGCCTTTGCATCCACCGCACGGCCGGCCAGAAGGGCACCGCAGACAACGGCATCCGGCGCTTCCATCATCACCCGGTAGTCTGTTGTCAGATAGGGCTCGCATTCACAACCGTTGATCAAAAGAGCGTCGATGGTGACTTTGTCGTTGGGCATGATTTTTACATGGGTCGGAAATGCCGCCCCGCCGAGTCCCACAATGCCGGCTGCCTGAACGGCATCGGCGATGGTTTTGGGGTCATACTTGGTGTCGCTGTCCTTGGGCCATTCACCGCCGAGGATGTCCGTCATCAATGCATCGCCCTCAAGTTGCTCGCCTTCCGCTTTGATGGGAACTGCCGGAATATGACGGCCGTTGGGAAGGGTGACGTTGGTGGTTTTCATCACCTTGCCGGCGATGGGGGCGTGAATGGGCACGGATACAAATGCGGTGGACTTGGCAATGGGTTCGCCCATGGCCACCACCTGCTTTGCCTTGACGATGCATTCGCTGGGCGCACCGATATTCTGAATCAGCGGCACGACCACTCTTTCCGGTGTCGGCACGACCTCAACAGGCGCATTTTCTGAAAATTCTTTGCGCTCCGGGGGGTGGACCCCCTTGTCAAATGTACCGGTACCTTCAAATCCGGGTAATCGTAAAGCCATTCTGTCTCCCTAACTTAATGTTAACGATATAAAAAAAACCCTTATAGCACCGGTTAACCCGGAATGTCTACTGATTTTTATATACACATGGTAAATTTTTGGGCATCCGGAAAATATTGCCTGGAAGACAAAATGGTATAATACGGCCAAACACAAGATGATCGGCATTTCCGGGACCCCGGGCCCGCCTTGGAGAACAATTTTATATTTTTATTCAATCCATGTTGAATTTATATTGACAAGCGGATTTTGCCGGTTTATTATCAGACTAAATTTGTAGGAATTTTCCCGACCATTTTGATATGGTTATTCCCATCTCAGGTTCAACTGGCAGCTTTTATACAGGGGGGGATTTGCAATATCAAAGCATTCTTTTCTGTACCGATTACTCTGATGATGCGGAATCCGCGTTTGTTCATGCCATGGATCAGGCAGTGAAGTATAATGCCCGACTGCATTTCATCAATGTGATTCCCGCCGTCAATCCCTGCAGGATTCATCTGGATAAAACACTTTCGGAAGCCGATAGCCTCAAGGCATCCAGGGAACATGACGAGCGTCACCGCCTGGAGGAATTCGGGGCACTGAAAAAGGTGTATGAAAAAAAGTGCCAGGGCCTTGTGGAGACCCGGTTTGTGGTCAAAATAGGATCGCCGGATGTCCAGATTATTCAATATGCCGATGAGAATGATGTCGATCTGATTATCCTGGGAACCGCGGGACGGCATGAAAGACAACGGCTGGTGTTTACCAAAACAGCGGCCAATGTCTCCAAATTTGCAAACTGCCAGGTGATTACCATCGGCAGCCCGAACAGCGGGTAGAAAACCGGCGTATATGTGCTATCAACAATAACACATAATATTATGAAATTAAGGGGTAAAATAATATAAACCAAAAAATTTCATGAAATATCCGGGTTCAATGAATCAGACAATACAAAACAGCCTGCAGGATCTGACATTTAAGAGTATTCTTGATGCGCTGCCCTGTTATTTGATGATTCAGGATAGGCAGTTTAATATATTGTTTGCCAATCACAGTTTTTTAAAAGATTTTGGCGCCCAGGTCAGCGGCAAGACCTGTTATGCGGTTTTAAAAGGGGTTCAGCATCAGTGCCAGGAGTGTCCGGTAAAGGAGACATTCAAAGATAAAGGGCTGCATGTTTCTGAAGAGACGATTTATCTGGCGGACGGCGGCATTGTGGAGATGCTGGCCTTTTCAGCGCCGCTTTTCGACGTGGTGGGCAATGTGATTGCCTCCATCAAACTGCTGGCCAATGTGGGGTCTATCAAGCGCATTCACCGGGAGCTGGTAACCCTGGGGCAATCCATCGCATTTCTTTCTCATGACATAAAAAATATTCTGGAGAACCTACAGGGCGGCGTCTATGTGGTGGACGAGGCCATCAGTGAGCAAGACCACAACCTTACCCTGAAGGGGTGGGATGTGGTCAAACGCAATATTACCGAGATTACCCGGATTACGCAGAATATCCTCTATTCGGCCAAGGACAGGAAACCCGCCTTGCAGGATGTTTCGCCTGAAGATCTTGCCCGCCAGGCCGGCCAGTTGTTTTTTGACAAGGCGCAGAACCTGGGCGTGCAGTTACTGCTGCAACTGAATCCCGAGGTACCGAATGTCAAGATGGATCCGGCCGGTATTTCAAGAATGCTCGGCAACCTGATCTGGAATGCGCTTCAGGCATGCCAGAAAGACACCCAGAAAAAGATACACCAGGTCTTTGTTCGCCTGGACTATTATGACAGTCATCATTTCATGTATGAGATTGAAGACAATGCCAACGGGATGGACAAAGAAACCTATGAAAATATCTTCAAGGGGTTTTTTTCCACAAAGGGCCATGCAGGCACCGGCCTGGGACTGATGCTGGTAAAGCGGATCGTGACCAACCACAATGGCAAAGTGGAAGTGCTGACAAAACCGGGGCGGGGGACGCTCTACCGGATCATTTTCAGGCTCGGGTATGTTGCGGAGGATGCATTGATGTCCTCTCCGGCGCTGGCGGACGGCCGAATGGATGACCCGTGTTACGCCAATCATTATTTAAGGGAGGCACAGGATGGCGGATAATAAAAAGACAATCCTGATTATTGACGATGACGCGGATTACCTGTTTACCATGGAGACTTTTCTGACCCGGAACGGTTTTGCGGTGGAAACAGCCGACGACGGGGAAAAGGGCCTGGCCCTGGCAAAAGAGATCCAGCCCGGGCTGATTTTGCTGGATGTCATGATGAAGTCGCTCTATTCAGGGTTTGAGGTCTGCCGGCAACTGCGCAGCGACCCACTGTACAAGGGAATTCCCATAATCGGCATTTCTGCCATGAAAGACGAACTGGGGGTTCAGTTCGAACCGGCAAGTGACGCGGAATATTTCAACCCGGATGCCTTTTTCGACAAGCCGATCGATAAGGACGCCCTGTTGGTGAAGATTAACGATCTGATTCAGGCCGGCTAGCCCGGCGCCCGGAACGGGAAATCGGATCAAGAGGAATTGTTATGTGTATTTACCATACAAAAAAAGTGGGGATTTTGCCGATTAAAATAATAGGGTATGGCGGGTAATACCCGGAAAGCAATCAGAGGAATTGGAATGCGAAAATCTGGATCACCGTATGTTCTTTTTTTGCTGGCCATTTTTGTTGTCGCGCTGTCGCTTTCAATGTCCGGCCTGACCGGTGCAACAAATGATAAACAGGCGGTGGAAGAGCGGCCGGATTTAATCACCATTGACACGCCCATGGTGACAGGCGAGGAGGAAATGCCGCCAGTGCATTTTCGCCATGAATCGCATACCAGGGCCGTTCAGCAGGATTGCACGGTCTGCCATTTAAAAAAGAAAGGGGCGTTTGTATTTAAATTCAAGCGCCTGGCAGATGTGGACGCTGAAACGGCGATGAATCTCTACCACGATAATTGCACGGCCTGCCATCTGGCGGAGAAGAAGAAAGGGCACGAAACCGGCCCCGAGACCGGGGAATGCCGGATCTGTCATCAGGCGCAATCCCCCCGTTCTGTGCGCCAGCGACCGGTGGTGTTTGACCGTACGCTGCACTACCGGCACGAAAAATCCGGTCATATCAAATATAAAGGCGCGACCGCCGACACCAACTGCGGGGCCTGTCATCATCAATATAACGAGGAAACCGGGACCCTGTATTATGAAAAGAGCCGGGAAGGGGCCTGTGTTTATTGCCACCCGGCGGAACCGGTTCCGGAAACGCCGGCGCCGGGTATCGATCTGCTGAAAAAAGACGCGAAAATGGCGGCAGCGGAGAATGCAGATCAGCCCCGTTCCATAAGGCATGCAGCCCATGATGCGTGTGTGGCCTGTCACCAGAAAATGATTGAAAACGATATAGTGGCCGGCCCGGTGGAGTGTGCGGGCTGTCATGGGCCCGACGCTTTCAAGGATATTGAGCCCATTGACCATATTCCGCGGCTGAACCGGAACCAGCCCGACACCCTGTTCATTAAGGGATGGAGTGCACTGAACAAAACAAATCAGGCCACGGCGGATATTGAAAAGCAGTTTATGCACGCGGTGCCGTTTGATCACAAATTCCATGAACAGGCCACCGGGTCCTGCAAGACCTGTCATCATGCATCCCTGGAGAAGTGCGGCGACTGCCACACGCCTGCAAGCGACGAGAAAGGGGGGTATATCCGGCTGGATCAGGCCATGCATGCCACATACAGTCACCGGAGCTGCATGGGATGTCATGATGCACAAAAAGAGACGGCATCCTGTGCGGGGTGTCATTTTGCCATGCCGGAAATGGCCTTTGCGGATAAATCCTGTGAGACATGCCACTATCCCGTTATCAGCCGGGAGCAGGCCGCCGGCATGGATAAGAAAACCGCTGCGTCCGTGGCCGGCGAAGTACTGGCAAAGCTGAAAGACAGGTTTTCACCGGTGCCGGATGACAAGATTCCGGAAACAGTGAAGATCGGTGTGATTGCCGACACATACGAACCCAGCCGCTTTCCCCACCGGAAAGTCGTCAGGGCCATCATGGAAAAAATCAAAACCAGTGATATGGCGGCGGTGTTTCACGGGGACGGCCAGACCCTCTGCACGGGATGCCATCATAACAGCCCGGCATCGCTGACGCCCCCGAAGTGCGCATCCTGTCATGGCCAGTCATCTTTTGCGCGTAACGGACGGCCGGGGTTAAAGGGTGCCTATCACGGACAGTGTATCACCTGTCACCAGCAGATGAAGGTCGAAACAGTGGCGGCAACCGATTGCGCAAAGTGCCATAAGGAAAAAAATCAATAAGTACGGTTTGGCAAAAAGGAAGCGACAGGGTGGATCTATGAATATTTCCAGAAGAACGTTTTTCAGTTGTCTGGGGGCGATGGCCGGCACCACGCTTTTAGGCGGGAACCGTGCCCTTGGTGCCACCAACAAGCATTTTACCGGCTATCCGGGATGTGTCGGCGTGCTTCACGATATCACAAAATGTATCGGCTGCCGCAAATGCGAGGAGGCGTGCAATAAGGTTAACAACCTGCCCGCGCCGGACACCCCATTTGATGATCTCACGGTGCTGGAGGAAAAAAGACGAACCTCGGTGGGGCACTACACCATTGTCAATAAATATGAAACAAAAAAGCGGCCACTGTTTGTCAAAACCCAGTGCAATCACTGCCTGGAACCGGCCTGTGCATCTGCCTGCTTTGTAAAGGCCCTGAGAAAGGACAAATCCGGCGCCGTTCTCTATGACGAATCGTTATGCGTCGGGTGCCGGTATTGCATGGTGGCATGTCCCTTCAATGTGCCGGCATATGAATATAATGATGCCCTGACACCGGCGGTCACCAAATGCACCCTCTGTTTTACCACACGTCTGCAAGAGGGCGAACTGCCCGGGTGCGTTGCCGCCTGTCCCAAGGAAGCGCTGGTTTTTGGCGAGCGGGAAAAACTTATCGATGCCGCCTGGAAAACCCTGTACAAGCATCCGGACCGGTATGTCTCGCATGTTTATGGCGAACATGAGATGGGCGGCACCAGTTGGCTTTATCTTTCGCCTGTGCCGTTTTCCGAGGTGGGATTTCGGGAAGACCTGGGCGTGGAGCCCGCGCCGCAACTGACCGCCGGACCGTTGAGCGCTGTTCCCATCGTGGTGGGCCTGTGGCCGGTTTTCCTCACGGGCATTTATGCCATTTCCAGACGCAGGGACAAGCTGGCCGAGGCGGAAAAACAGGCGGCTGTTGAGGAAACCACCGCAGCACTGAATGCGGAAATGGCCCGGAAGCTGGATGAACAGAAGGAGAAGATGATCCGGGAAAAGGAGTCCGCCATTGAATTTGAGGTGAAGAAGGCCCTGGAGGACGTCGAGCAGGAGCGACAGGCCGATGCATCATCCGGCGAAACACCCGATGAATCAACTGGTAAATCGACCGATGAATCATCCAGGGCACCATCGGGTAAAGACGATACGGAGGAATCTTAGATGCCAAAGCAGAATGCCATTTTTGCAAAACCTGAAATAACACCTTTCAACATTATCGCCGGTGTGATTCTGCTGTTGGGATTTATCCTGACCATCATCCGCTTTACCGGCGGACTGGGAGCGGTGACCAACCTTGATAACAACTATCCCTGGGGCATATGGATCGGGTTTGATCTGCTCTGTGGCGTGGCCCTTGCTGCCGGCGGGTATGTCACCTCGGCGACCTGCTATATATTCGGGTTGAAGAAGTTTCATTCCGCGGTCAGGCCTGCCATCCTCACGGCGTTTCTGGGGTATGCACTGGTGGTCCTTGCCCTGCATTATGATGTGGGGCGGCCATGGCGGTTACCCTATCCCATTTTTTATTCCCAGGGGACCTCGTCGCTTTTGTTTGAGGTGGCCCTGTGTGTGTTTCTGTATCTCACCGTGCTGTTTATTGAGTACAGTCCTGCAGCAATGGAATGGCTGGGATTAAAGCGGATCAGGGGCCTGGTGGTACGGCTCACGCTGCTGCTCACCATTTTCGGTGTTATCCTCTCTACGCTTCACCAGTCCTCGCTTGGTGCACTTTTTATGATCGCGCCCTCCAAGCTGCACCCGCTGTGGTACTCGTCATACCTGCCGGTCTATTTTTTCATATCAAGTATCTTTGCGGGAATGTCCATGGTGATTGTCGAGGGGGGGCTGGCCCACCGCTTTCTGCACGACAGGATGGATCAGACCCACCTGGACGAAAGCGGGAGTGTCGTGCTGGGATTCGCGAAGGCCGCGTCATTTGTGATGATGGGGTATTTCGGTATCAAGGTGATCGGTATCGCTGTGGACAACAACTGGCATTATCTGAACACGGGCTGGGGGGTGTGGTTCATGCTGGAACTGGGGGGATTCGTGCTGTTGCCCGCATTCCTGTATGCAATTGCGGCACGTGAAAAGCGGATACCGCTGGCCCGGTGGGCGGCAGTGATAACGGTGCTGGGCATCGTGTTGAACCGCCTGAACATATCGATTGTGGCGTTCAACTGGCATCTGCCCGCCTCTCAGCGATATGTGCCCAGTCTGATGGAAATCGGAACGTCGGTCTTTATTGTGACACTGGGAGTGGTGATTTACCGGTTTATCGCCACGCGAATGCCGATTCTTTTTGAGCATCCCGACTATAAAACCGGAAACGACCATTCATGATAAAAAGAATCAGGAGGAATCCATGGAAACTGCATTTTATACCCTGCACGATTTTATGATCCATACAAAGGCAGTGGTTTATATCATCATGGGCGTCATACTGGTGGCAATGCCCCTTTTCTGGCTGTTTTTAACCGACAAGGATGAGAAGAAACCCACGTATTGATGATGAGGGAGGTATAAATAAATGTATGAATTTCTAAGCGGCCCCTTATTGTGGCTGTCGCTGGCCATATTTTTTATCGGCTGTCTCGTCCGCCTGGTTATCTATTTCCGGGGGCTGAACTGGCAACTGGATCGGGTGGCATATACCGCCAATCCGGTTCAGGGTCTGAAAGGCGCCGTCCGCTCAATCTATAAATGGCTGCTCCCCTTCGGTACCCATGGCTGGCGGAAGCAGCCGGTGATGACCATTCTTTTTTTCGGATTCCACATCGGTGCCGTGCTGGTACCCCTGTTTCTGCTGGCCCATAACACGTTCATGGCGGAAACGGTCGGGGTTTCGTTTTTTGTAACCCTTCCCACGGCAGTGGCCGATATCCTGACCTGGCTGGTTATCACCAGTGCATTTTTTCTTGTCCTCCGGCGGATCGCCCTGCCCGAGGTACGGATACTCACCACCTGGTACGACTACTTTATCCTGCTGGTGGCGGTGGCGCCGTTTGTGACCGGTCTGCTGGCACGGTATGAAGTCGGTTCCTATGCCTTCTGGTTGTCCGTCCATATCGCATGTGGCGAACTGCTGCTTGTGCTGGTTCCCTTTACCAAGCTTTCGCATATTGTGCTTTTCTTTGCGTCACGTGCGCAGTTGGGTATGGATTTTGGTATCAAGCGGGGCGGGCTTAAGGGAACGAAAATGGCGTGGTAATTGATGGCTTCGTAAAAAGCCCAATAGCTGCGTTGCGATGCATCTCTCGTCATGTCACGTACAGCCACGTACGCTCCATTCCTCGAGAGGCATCGACGCCTTGCTCTTGAACTTTTTACGAAGCCATCTGAGGAAGACTTTTTACGAGTTTGTCTTCTTTATTGTTAAAAAGGATATGGAAAGGGAAATCAATGCCTGAAGGAAAATTTTGCAATAAAAAACCCTTGGAGACAGCCGACGAAATTATTGCGCTGCTTTCCGATAAAGGCGGGGCGCAGTATTACGAGGAAATGGCGACGCTAGACGTGGATAGCGATCTGCTGTGGGCCACTTTGCAGAAGACGTTCAAGTCACGGATGAAAACATGGTTTGAGATCTGCGCGCACTGCGGCATGTGCGCCGAGAGCTGCTTTCTTTATCTGATAAACGACCGCGATCCCCGGCAGGTGCCGGCCTACAAGATACAGTCCACGCTCGGCGAGATCATCAAAAAAAAGGGCCGGGTGAGTAATCAGTTCATGCAGGATGCCATGGAGGTGGCCTGGGCGAAATGTACCTGCTGCAACCGGTGCGGGCTTTATTGCCCCCACGGCATCGACACGGGCATCATGTTCGGGTATCTGCGCGGCCTGCTCTATTCACAGGGGTTTGTCCCCTGGGAGTTGAAGATCGGTGCCGGTATGCACCGGGTATACCGGGCTCAGATGGATGTTACCGACGAGGACTTTGTCGAGACCTTTGAATGGATGGTGGAAGAGTACGAGGACGATTATGCCGGATTAATGGTGCCCGTTGACAAGGAGGGGGCGGACATCATGTACACGGTCAACGCCAGGGAAGTCAAGCACTATCCCGAAGACCTGGCCGAGGCGGCCATTCTGTTCCATCTCGCCGGTGAGGATTGGACGGTCCCTTCACGGGGGTGGGAACAGACCAGCCTGGCCATGTTTGCCGGCGACTGGGCGGCCTGTAAAATGCAGGTGGAGAGCGTTTATGAATCCATGGCACGGTTGAAACCCAAACGAATGGTGGGGACCGAATGCGGTCATGCCCATCGGGCGACGGTGATCGAAGGCCCTTACTGGGCGGGCCGGAAGGATGGTCAGCCCCCGGTGAAATCGATCCATTATGTCGAATGGCTGGCCGAAGCGCTGCGGGAGGGAAAGCTGAAAATCGACCCGGCTAAACGGATTAAAGAACCGGTAACGCTCCAGGATTCCTGCAACTATATCCGTAATCACGGGTTAAAAGCGGCGACCCGGGAGATCATGAGTTATATCGCCGAGCCGGGGTGTTTCATCGAAATGTCCCCCAACAAGGAGCATAATTATTGCTGCGGCGGCGGTGGCGGTTTTAACGGTATCGGTAAATTCCGTCCCCAGAGGAACAAGGCGCTTTTGACCAAACGCGACCAGATCCTGAATACCGGCGCCGGGCTGGTGATCGCACCATGCCATAACTGCTGGGACGCCATTCGCGACCTGGAAGAAGAGTACAGCATCGGCATCCGGTGGTCGTTTCTGAAACCACTGCTGATTGAAATGGTAGAAGTGCCGGAACACCTTCAGTCCGGGGCGTAAACATTGACAACAACCAAAAATAACGGGGCGGGTATGTTTAAAAAAATTCTGTTTGCGACATCGGCAACCGAGGCCAGCGATCATGCGGCCAGAGTGGCGTTTAACATCGCCGCCATGAACAATGCCCAATTGAATATATTTCATGTACTCGGCGTGCCGACCCGGGGCTACAGTCAGGATGTACTGGATGTGAAGACGAAGGAAAAGGTCGAGGCGGATGATGAGTATGTGGCCTGGGTCAAGGAGGAGGTCGCCACCTATTATGAAAAGCAGATACAGGACGGCATGAAGGTGGAGATTGATGTTGCGGTGGGGTTTCCCCATCGGGAGATCCTCCGTCAGGCCAGAGACATTGAGGCCGACCTGATTCTGCTGGGCCGCAGCACGGGTGAAGCCGAAGATTCGGTATATAAAAAAAGTATCGCCGGGTCCACCATTCAGCGGGTGCTAAAGGCGGCGCGCTGTCCCGTGATGATGGTAAGTCGTCCGGCCGCTTCTTTTTGGGGCGGGGTTTCCAATATTGTCTGCGGCACCGATTTTTCAAAAAGTGCGGACAGGGCATTTGAATTTGCCGCTTCGATGGCAAGAGCGCTTGACGGAGAACTGCATGTGTTTCACGCGCTGGATATCAGCCCCATGCTCATGGGGAAGGCATTGCCGCAGGATACCATCGAGCATCAGCGGCGGGAGGCATTTCGCCGGATAAGGGGAAAGTATCTGCCGGGCATGGAGGGGATCAGTAAATATACCATGGAAGTGTGGGAGGGTATTCCGTTTGTCGAAATTGTGAAATATGCCCGGGAACAACATGCAGACCTCATTGTAATGGCGCACCACTCCCGAAAATCCGAAGCCGGGGAGTCTACCCTGGGCAGTAATATGGAACAGGTCATTGTTCGTGCGGGGTGTCCGGTCATCAGCATGAACAGATAGGGATGTCCGGCGGCATGGTGTCGCCGGAATCATAACCCGATTGCAAAAGAGGTGCATATGAAAACGATTATGATTGTAGACGACGACCCGAGTATCCGGGACTATCTGTCCTCCCTTTTTGAGGACAACGGGTATCGCCCCGTAACCGCAGGGGATGCCACCAGCGCCATGGAAACCGCCAAAGCGGAATCGCCGGACCTGATCACCCTTGACCTGGACCTTCCCGGAGAGTGGGGGCCGCGGTTTTATCGTCATCTGTCCCAGGAATCGTCGCTGAAAAACATTCCCGTTATTGTCATCAGCGGGCTGTCCGGCAACCGGTACGCCATCGGCAAGGCGGTGGCCAGTCTGACCAAGCCTTTCGATCGCGAGGAACTGCTGGGCATTGTCAAAGAGACGCTGGGGCCTGAAGAGGCTTAGCTCGGATATTTCACGAGTTGATTTCGCCGCAGATGCGAGGCGCAGCATGCGGAGCTGTAGTAAATCTACTGCGAGCATGCTGCAACAAAGCAGGTGCGGCGAAATCGGCTCGCCCGAAAAGTAAGAATTACAGTTTGCATTTTGTAAAAATGGACAAAATATATCATAACACTTTAAAATATAATCAGAATGAATCAATTATCAAAAAATTTCATGAAATATGCGGGCTAAGGTCAATACTATTCACTTAGTTTATAAAAGATGAATTTTACAATCAACCCAGAATGTCGTCATAGGTGTCCTTGGCCGAAGGCTATAATTGCTCATCTTTCGTTTAACGCCACGGGGGACCTTTCTTCCCCG
>JAXHTY010000007.1:0-164935 GCA_034189905.1 Thermodesulfobacteriota bacterium | reverse complement strand
TTCGTGGTACAAACTGTCATGGCAAAATTCCTTTGTTATTGTCTTTCAACTAACTGATTTATAACAAAATTTTATGAATTTTGCCATACTTTTTTGGCCTTTTCATGAAATATTCGGGCTAAGGGATCAAGAATTCCTGCCCACGGCAGATGGTAATTACGTTGCTGGAAAACGTGCTGTGCTCGCGCGCGCTGAAGATCTTGTGAACTTAATGACCTCGGAACAACTGTCTTTTCTATTAGACAAATCGTTAAAATTAGAATGGCTTACAACAGATATCACGGAAACAAAAAAGGGTCTCCATCGGTATTTAGTAGGTTGGAAGCCAAGTTATTACGATACTGGAGAGGAAATAGAGCCACTTATTGTTGCTGAAATTCGCCCACAAGATTTAATTGAAAAACTTACGTCTGAATTTTTAGAAGAGCAAAGTATCACGTGGCTATTAAATTTTTATGCATTTTTTAACAAACGTCCTGCGCTTATTGACAAATTAAAAAGCAAACCAGTTATTCGTCTGGAAGAAGGTCTTCATGTTGTTCCATTTAAACAAGACGGTTCTCCCAATGCTTACTTGCCTCCTGAAAACGATACAGAGTTTCCAGTGGTACCCAGGAAAATATCTAATGATGAAAATGCGCTTGAACTTCTTAAGAAATTAGGACTAACAAAACCTGATGTAGTTTCTGAAGTGATAGAACATGTTCTCCCCAAATACAGGCGGCTTAATCCTGATATTTCAGATGATGAACATCGCCAGGACATAACCAAAATTCTAAAAGCTTACGATATTGATTCTCAAAAGAATAAGAAAAGGCTAATTGAACAATTACTGGCAACTAATTTTATTTTTACGGTAACACCAAGCATAGAAACAACCAGTTTCAGAAGGCCAACCGACACCTATTTCCTGAGCAATGAGTTGAGAGCATACTTTTCTGACTGCAACACAGTTGGCTTTGTTAGGCCTGATTTTTATGACCAGTCCGCTTTGGCGCTTTTTGAAGATCTGGGAGTCACTGACAAGATACGAATACGATGTAAGTCAAAAAATGGTTCTGTGGATTACGTACCGCTTGAATATAAAAATGGATACAGGCGTGGAATCAGAGGTTTTGATCCGGATATTCAAATAGACGGATTCGAATATGCGATAATGAATCCATCAGTTGAAATTAGCAAAATCATTTGGAACGAAATAGCGGTAAAGTACAGTCATTGCATTAAAGGCAAAGTATTAAGATCAAGCCGGCAAGATTTTTCACCATATGCAAGCGTCTACAAAGAAGAGGAATATACCTCAAATTTCGGACGATTATTGATGGATGTTACTTGGCTAACTGACAAGCAAGGCAACTTCCATAAACCCGCTGAACTCAAACTCGACGATATGCCGGAATCATTTGTTCGTGATGAAAAACTTGGCAACCAGTTAGGCATGAAGAAAGATATTGTCGCCAAGCTCGCTGAAGAGGCTGGTATATCACAAGATACAATTAGTATTGCCAAGGAACTTGAAAATCATCCGGAGCTGCTCGAAGAGTTTAGAAACAAAATCAGACCCGTTGCCTCAGATAAAGGAAGTGCGGAAACCAAGACTGACAAGATCTGTTACAAAGACGAACTGGAAAAATCTTTTAACAGGCCAGGAAAATCAAAACTTCAATGGCAAGATACAGATACTGGCGAAGTAAAGGACCCTGACCGTCGTCGTGAAAAAAGTTATGAGGAACATAAAAAACGCTTGGATCACGAACCCACCCCTAATGAGAGACGCAACGAAACAATGCGCACAATACTTGAAGGACCAAACGAACAAGTGCGAGAGTATTTATCACAATTTTATGATGGCAATTGTCAGATATGCAACAAGACTTTTCCTGAGAGGAACGGGAAGCCATTTTTCATAGCCAATTATATTGTTCCCAAGAAAAAAGCTCGGTTTATTGATACTCCTGCCAATGCTCTTTGTCTCTGTGCGGATCACTTTGCTAAATGGCAGCATGGCGCTGTTGAGGCAGAGGGTATCATAGAGCAAATCGAGAACTTTAAAACAGAGGCAGAAGACGGTAATAGCAAACCCGTTTTGAAAATTATTCTATGTAGCGAGGAATGCGAGATTAAGTTTATAGAAAAGCATTTGCTTGATCTACAGGAGCTTCTTAGGGCCTCTGAAGGAGGAATTGATTATTAGGAGTTCGATGGTAACTAGGTTGAGGCAGGTAGAATTTTTATGACTTATTCATTAAAGCACATTTCAATCAGGGTGCCGTGGCATGACACGGGATGGGACGGTTGCGTTTGCGCTAACCCCCGCCTCAATGGGTCATGCCTGAAACTCAAACGCATTGGGCAAGAAAGGAATGACGATGCTGAAGAGGCGGTCGCCGGCCGTTCCTTGGCCGATTTGCCGCAGGAAAAGTGGCCCTGTTGTGTAGCGGAACGGGTCGCTTTCATGGCACCGTTTGATTATACCCGAATCGCTAATCATCCATACAAACGCACCTCCGAGGAAAGCCACGGTCATTTTGCTCCGACGGCTTTGCGCCATCCTGCTTATTCAGCTCCCGCAGTCCCTTTCGCTTGGATGCTCCGGGAAGCTATGGAGGAATTGGGAGAAACGTACGGGCTTGATGTACGGGCGGAGCGGGAACCTGATCTTGGTTTTAAGACGCAGTGGATACAGGACCGAGACAATCAAAAGGCGCTACTCGATTGCTTCTGCAATCATGTCAAACCAAAGGAATCTTTGTGTTTTTTCTATGCGAAACAGGTTCCTTTTGTGGAGGATGCAGGTGCGAGGCGTATCCTGATAGGTGTTGGTAGGGTCCTTCACGTTTCTCCATGTGTCGAGTACGAGTACAGCACCAAAAGCCTAAAGGGGAAGCTCAGATCCGTTTTGTGGGAGCGGATGGTTCAGCATTCTATTCGCCCGGACTTCAAAGATGGTTTTCTTCTTCCATATCATGCGGCGATTGAAATCGCTGCCAATGACCCGGATTTTGATCCGGGACATATCGCCGCTTTCTCTCCCGATGATAGGCTCCTTGAATTTTCGCACGCGTCCCAGCTTGTGACCCATGACGCCGCGATTGCGAGTCTGCTGTCTTGTGCGGAATCCCTTCGAAAATTACGCGGGGTTATTTCAGGATCATGGGACCGATGCTTGGCCTGGATTGATCACCGGATCAGCGAGCTTTGGAAAGCCCGTGGACCATGTCCTGGTCTTGGATCTGCGCTTTGTGCCTTCGGAATTGAACTCGGCACTTTTGTGGCCCGGTCGGTATTGGATAAAGTAGGTGAAAACGCTGACCCCTGGCCCCTCCTGGATCAGGTTCTCCGTGAACCCAAGAAACACCTTTCCGACGATCTCGCACAAGGGATCGGGACGACTATTCAGGCCAAATGGAAGCGCCTCCCCGACGAAAGGCGAGACCTCCTTAAACTGATAAGCAGATTTGAAATCAACCGTGACCAGGCAACCGCTATCTACGTTCAAGAGGAGCGTAAGGCAGCGGAAATAGATTGTTCTGATCAGGCTATCCTCGGCAATCCATACCTGATTTATGAAATGACCCGGCTCACCGCGAATCCGATCAGCGTTTGGACGGTAGACCGAGGTGTTTTTCCCGATGAGGCGGTTCGCAAGGAACACCCGCTTCCTGAACCCAGCGCACTGGACGCCGGAACAGACGCCCGTCGTGTCCGCGCACTTACTGTCAAGGTGCTGGAGGACGCGTCCAGCGCTGGTAGTACACTAATTCCCCAGGATCAAGTCGTCCTTACGATTCGCAATCTCGATATCAAACCTGGATGTGATGTAGACGGGGACCTTATTGAAGTTGCCAAGGATGTGTTCGAAGATGCCATTCGCACAACACCTCTCGCGGACGGAAATCCAGCACTTCAGCTGGATCGTATATCGGAAATGGGAGAGGTCATCCGGATAGCGATTGGGAAGCGGACCGGGGGCAAACGGCTGACTGTTGAGGCTGACTGGCGTGCTCTTCTTGATAAACACCTTGACGTGCATGGGGTAGGCAGTTCTGATGAACTGGAGGAGAAGGCCCGCGAAGAGAAGACAGCCGGATTGAAGGAACTCGCTGAATCCCGTTTAAGCGTTCTCATTGGACCTGCTGGGACCGGCAAGACGACGTTGTTGTCAGTGTTGTGTTCCCAAAAGCAGATCGCTCAGGGTGATATTTTGCTTCTTGCTCCCACAGGGAAAGCACGGGTTCGGATGGAGCAATCTACCAGCGATTTGAAGCTCAAGGGCTTTACTGTTGCGCAGTTTCTCAGTCCGCATCGGTATGATGCTTCGACTGGTCGGTACAAACTTTCTGATAAACCGGCCGAAGCCGGAGCACGAACCGTCATAATCGACGAAGCATCCATGCTGACAGAGGAAATGCTGGCAGCTCTGATCCAAGCACTCAAGGGTGTGCATCGATTAATCCTAATCGGAGACCCACGGCAACTGCCTCCAATTGGATCGGGTCGACCTTTTGTTGATATCGTTAAACACCTTTCGCCCGACTCTGTAACTGAGAAGTTCCCAAGGGTAGGTCCGGGGTATGCCGAACTCACCATCCGTCGGCGACAAGCGGGCGAGGAACGGGAAGACCTGCATTTCGCCGAGTGGTTCAGCGGTTCGCCAATTGCGCCTGGTGAAGACGATGTCTTTGACAAGGTCGTTAGGACAGGAAAAAGCAAACACGTTCGCTTCGTGCAGTGGGACTCTGCCGATGATCTCCGGGAACAGCTGGTTACTGTTCTTGTCGATGAATTGGGTCTTAGTGGTCCGGACGACATCATGCAGTTTGATCAGTCTTTGGGAGGTAAAGACTGGAACGGTATGCGGTTTTTCAACTTTGGATCAGCCCAACAGTCCGAGAGTTGGCAGATCCTCTCTCCGGTCCGGACAGGCGCACACGGCGTTCCTGATCTCAACCGCCTAATACATAAGAAATTCAGACAGGAGCTAATTGATGCGTCTCGAAAACCCCGTTGGCGCAAGTATCCCAAACCCATGGGGCCAGAGGAAATAGTATATGGTGACAAGGTCATCAACCTTGTAAACACCGATCCCAATCTGCCTTGGAATCGCCACCGAAGGGTATATCCTGAAAAAGATAGCCCTTACATCGCAAATGGTGAAATTGGTATGGCGGTCGGATTCTTCTGGAAAAAGGGATTGCCAGACCTGCGCTGGAAACTTGAGGTGGAGTTTTCTTCGCAGCCAAATTTCAAATATGACTTTACCAGCCGAGATTTTGGTGAAGAGGCCAATCCGGTTTTGGAATTGGCCTATGCGCTCACGGTACACAAATCTCAAGGGAGTGAATTCGGGACTGTCATCCTGGTGCTGCCAAACCCATGCCGCCTGCTATCAAGAGAGCTGTTATATACGGCACTAACGCGGCAGAAAGACCGAATAGTCATCCTGCATCAAGGTGCACGCAGCGATCTCCGCAAATACTCGTCGGATGATCGGTCGGAAACCGCTCGCAGACTCACAAACCTTTTCGAAGCCCCATCTCCGATTGATATCGATGGACGATTTTTCGAGGAAAATCTGATACATCGGACTTCGCGCGGTGAAATGGTCCGATCAAAGTCTGAGGTGATCATCGCGGATCGGCTCGCAGCCCTCAGCGTAGACTACATCTATGAGCATCCTCTATCGATTGAAGGCGCTACGAAATACCCGGATTTTACGATAGAGGACATAGAATCCGGCAGCGTGTTTTATTGGGAACACTGCGGAATGTTACATGTGCCCAGCTATCGTAGACGGTGGGAAGAAAAGCTGGCGTGGTACAAAGCCAATAGGATTTCTCCACATGAAGATGGCGGAGGTGAAAACGGCACCCTAATCATCACACGCGAATCTGCACGAGGTGGTATTTCATCTCAGGAAATCGAGCAGATTATTCGCAAAGTGGTGCTGGCCTGAAGGAATGACTCAAGAGGGAAAACAGACCAATAGCATGACCAATGCCGTTGACCGGGCCCAAGGTTGCCTCCTCGGGCAGCTCGCCGGTGATGCGTTGGGCAGTCTGGTCGAATTTCAGACGCCCGAACAGATCCGACGGGAGTATCCCAACGGCGTCCGGGAATTTGTTGACGGGGGGACTTGGAACACGATTGCCGGCCAACCGACAGACGATTCCGAGATGGCTCTATCGCTTGCCCGCATGCTGGTGGATCAGGGGCGGTATGACCCAGGGGAAGCCGGAAAGGCTTACCTGTTCTGGCTGGACTCCGGGCCCTTCGATTGTGGCATGACGGTCTCCAGCGGTCTGCGGGGTCGTCCCAATCCGGACAGCCAGGCCAATGGGGCGATGATGCGGGTCAGTCCGCTCGGCATCTTCGGAGCCAACCATGATTTGGAGCATGTGGCCGAGTGGGCACGACAGGATGCCGCGATGACCCATCCCCATCCGGTCTGTCAGCAAGCCAATGCATTGTTCACGATGGCGATTGCCCACGCCGTCCGACATGGGGGCGACGCCCGAAACCTGTACGAGCAGATCGTGACCTGGGCGGTAGACATGGAGGTGGATGGGAGCCTTCTGGAAGCGGTCCGAGGTGCCGTCGAGGCACCACCAGCCGACTATGTCCACCAGCAGGGATGGGTTCTGACGGCATTCCGCAACACCCTGTGGCAGCTTCTACATGCCCCGAACTTGGAGGAAGCCGTCGTTGACACCGTTATGCGAGGCGGAGATACCGACACCAACGCCGCCATCTGTGGCGCGCTTCTTGGCGCTGTGTGGGGCCGGAACGCGATTCCCGACCAATGGACCGAATGCGTGTTGAACTGCCGCCCTGCGGCCGGACAACCGCATGTGCGCCGTCCTCGTCCGGAGTGCTTCTGGCCCGTGGACGCTTTGGCGCTGGCGGAGCGTTTGGTCGGCCAGAATTGCTCGGAGGATTCGGATGCAGAGGAAATGTGACTCAACGCCGCTTCCGCTTCACCGGCGGAAGCCTGATCTTTGATAACCCGTTGATATTGAAGGTTTTCGGTTAACTGCGGGAGAAAGAGAACGGTTATGAAGAGGGTTGCACACGGGGAGCCAAACAACAATCCAGGCAGGGCCTGGAAAGAATATAAAGCCCCGGGAAACGTAAGTTTCCGGGGCTTTTTTTGTTTTCCGGTCGTCTCAAAAATCCACTATCATGAGGGGGTATTTGGGGGTATTTATGAGGGTAAAAAAAATACCCGTCAAGGCACGGGAAATATCCCCGGAATCATGTAAGCGCCTGAACCATAAGGCTTTATGGGGGTGACAAGATGCCCCTTGCCGATGGCCGGATCAGGAATGCAAAGCCGGGAGCCAAACATCGGCGGAGCGCATGAAAGAAAAAAAATAGCAGCCAAGCGGGATTTTCAAGAGATCCCGCGCTTACTTTATACACACGCGCTTGACCTGTACAAAATCGCAGTGACCGGCAAAGATCTTGGCGATGCCGTCCTGCTTGAGGGTGGTCATGCCGTCTTGTATGGCCTGATCGCGGATCACCTCAATGGTCTCTTTGGTTCGAATCATTCGCTTTATTTTATCCGTGCCGATAAGCAGTTCATGCAACCCCATGCGACCGGCATATCCGGTGTTGTTGCATGATGCACACCCCATGGGCCGGTACAATTTCAATTCATTGGAATACGAAATCCCCACATTCTTATCAAAAAATTCCGGCCCGTATTCATCCACCAGCATCCGGTACTCTTCTTCTCCGGGTGTGTAGGGCTTCTTGCATTTATTACAAAGGGTCCGAACCAGCCGCTGGGCCAGAACGCACAAAATGGCATCTGCAAAGTTAAACGGATCCATGCCCATATCAATCAGCCGGGAAAGACTTTCCGGCGCGCTGTTGGTGTGCAGGGTGGATAAAACAAGATGCCCGGTAAGGGATGCCTCGATACCGATGGCGGTGGTCTCCGGATCCCTCATCTCTCCGACCATGATGACATCCGGATCGGCCCGCAAAAAGGCACGCATGGCCCGGGCAAAGGTCAGGCCGATTTTGGGCATCACCTGAATCTGCCGCAATCCTTCCTGGGTAATCTCAACCGGATCTTCAGCGGTCCATATTTTTTTATCCTCCTTATTGATAAACCCCAGGGCCGAATGCAGGGTGGTGGTTTTGCCGGACCCGGTGGGACCGCAGACAAAGATTAATCCATAGGGCTGGGTGATGATGCGGATAAAATTATTATAATTGTGATCGGAAAACCCCATTTTATCCAGGGGCAGGGGCTTGCCGGCGGCCAGAATGCGCATGACCACATCCTCCTGCCCATCCTGGGTTGGCAGGGTCGCTACCCTCAATTCGATATCCTTGCTGCCATATTTGCTGAACTTGATTTTACCGTCCTGGGGCAGGCGGTGTTCGGCAATATCGAGGTTGGCCATAATTTTAATGCGGGCTGCCAGGGGCTTGCTGTAGGTTAATGGCACTGTCTGATACTGGCTGCAGGTGCCATCCACCCGGATCCTGATTCTGGTTTCCATTTTACTGGTGCTGGGTTCGATATGAATATCCGAGGCCCCTTTTTCACATGCATCCAGAATAATTTTATTGACCAGCCGAACGATGTCGTTGCTTTCATCCGTGACCAGGCTGTCTAGGTCAACTTCGTTGTCCGAGAGCCCTATCTCCTTTTCCGGCAGCGGCGCCTGATCATCCGGCTCTGCCTTCCCTTTGTAAAAACAATTAATGTAAGCCAGAATATCTTCTTTCATTGCCACGCAAAAAGTGATTTTCCTGTCCCTGAAAATGCGCTGGATGTGATCGGTCTTGATCAGATTAAGGGGGTTGTCAATGGCGATCAACACTTCATTGTCTTTTTGGCGAAGGGGCACCCACAACTCTTTGCGGATAAAATCTTCCTTGGTCTGTCTCAGAAGATCAACGGGTACCGGCATATTGTGGTTATATTCAATAAAAGGCATCCCGTAATACTGGCTTAATGCTTTGCCCACCTCGGATTTGGGTATTTGAAACTCATTGACCAGGACATTTTCAACCAGCCGGCCGGTCTTTTTGGCCATGGCCCGGGCGGTTTCAAGCTCATTTTTGGAAATAAAACTTTTGCCCATCAGATAGTCGAACCGGCCGGACTTGCCGCTGGCCGCCATGTTTTTGTGATTGTAGGTGGCAATGCCCAGGATGTCTGCCAGCTCTTGCAAAAGAGCGGCATCCTGCAGGCTGAATTTATCGCCGCCCTTCCGGTTGATCAGCTGGATGACGCCCATCTGCAATTTTTTATAAAGAACCGGCACCGACAGAACGGTTTTTGTACGAAACCCGATCAACCGGTCCCAGCGTTGATCAAATTTCAGTTGATCATCTATGCGTGTTAACTCCGTGTCATCATAAACATCCGTGACACTTACAACTTTCTTATTGGCACAGGTATACCCGGCGATACTCTCATTTGAAATAGCGACCCGGATTTCATTCAATTCGTTGCCGGATTTTATGCGTGACACCAACTCGCGACGAATGCCATCGACAACATAGATGGTGAAGCGTTCCACCTCAAAAAGGGCCAGAATATCATCATGCAGATCGATTAAAATTTCATCCAGATTGCCGGCATTAAAAATTTTATAGCCGATCTCCTTGACTTTCAGCCATTCGGGGGAATTGGTCATTCTCAAATTCGATATACTGTCCGTCATCTTTAGGCCTTCCTGATTATCCATAATGGGCACCTCTGGGATCTTTTCAATAAAGGGGTGATAAGAACGGATAGGACGGATAAGGAACTGTTTTTATAATCATCAACTATAGCAAGGCCGTGCGTGTATGTCAATCCTGTCGTATCCACTGGATAACAGAGAAAGAAAGATTATTCTATTGCATTAAGAATTATCACAGATGGCAACGTAAAAAGTCCAATATCTTTGTTGCGCTGCATCTCTCGTCATGTCACGTACAACCAGGTACGCTCCATTCCACGAGAGTGTAAGGGCTGCGCCGTATCTTGAACTTTTTACGTTGCCATCCCAAATTCGACTTTTTACGAGTGCATCATCACAGATACGGCTGAAAATTTGTGTTTGACAAGACAGGTGTGAATTGTTATATTCAAATATAACGATATGGAGATGTCATGAAAACATTTATCAAAGTCATGAAGGCCCTGTCCGATCCCAACCGGGTGAAGATGGTGAAGCTGTTGCAGCGCAGGGTGATGTGCGTGTGTGAGATTCAGTCGGCCCTGGGGCTGGCCCAGTCCACGGTGAGCAAGCACCTTAAAATACTGGAAGAGGCCGGTTTGATTGACTATTATAAAGAAGGCCCCTGGGTCAATTACCGGCTGGCCGATGGCGCCGGAAATCCCTATGTGGCCAATATGCTGGGGAATTTGCGCCACTGGCTGGAAGATGACGCGGATGTGGCGGCACTGGCAGCGATGCTGCCGGAGATCAATCGCGAAACCATCTGCGGGAGCTGATTTTTTGGGGTTAGTATATCGTCATATGGCGAAATTAGAATAAAAGAGCAGCCCACAGGCAAAAGCCGGTCACCGGGTTGCTGAGCAAGGAGTACAACCTATGAAGGAACGCACCAAACTGTTGTTGATCGTTGGGGGATTCGTGGCCGCCTACTATGTCCCCTGGGGCCATCCGGTGGTCCGTCAATCCGGGCTGGAAGCCTTTATGATGTTTCAGGAGTATGCCCGGGAGCATGTCCTCACCTGTCTGATCCCGGCCTTTTTTATTGCCGGGGCCATTGCCGTATTCGTATCCCAGGCGGCGGTGCTGAAGTATTTCGGCGCCCAGGCCGGTAAAATTCTGTCCTATTCGGTGGCCTCGGTTTCCGGCACGATCCTGGCGGTCTGCTCCTGCACGGTGCTGCCCCTGTTCGCGGGGATTTATACCCGGGGGGCAGGCATTGGGCCGGCCACGGCGTTTCTCTATTCCGGACCGGCCATCAACGTGCTGGCCATTTCGTTGACCGCCAAGATTCTCGGCTGGCAGCTGGGTCTGGCCCGGGCCGTGGGGGCGGTGGTATTTGCGATTGCCACCGGTCTTCTGATGGCCTTGATTTTCCGCAAGGATGATGCGGCGCGCACTGCCGGTCAAATCTATGTGCCGGATGAGGAGGCCGGGGGGCGCACCCTGCTGCAGGACACCTTATATATTTTGACCATGGTGTTGATCCTGGTGTTTGCCGCCTTTGCAAAGCCGGCGGCTGGCGCCAAAGGCCTGTGGCCGGTCATTTTTGCGGCCAAGTGGTATATCACGGGTGCTCTGTTGATCGTGCTGGCATTTATGGTCAAGGCCTGGTTTACCAGAGATGAGTGCAAAAGCTGGATCGATTCGACCTGGGGATTTATGAAACAGATTTTTCCTTTACTGGCCGGGGGTGTTCTGGTGGCAGGCTTTATGCTGGGCCGTCCCGGCCATCCGGCCCTGATTCCCGAGCAATGGATCTCCTCGCTTTTGGGCGGCAATTCCATCTGGGCCAACCTGGCCGCGTCGCTGGCCGGGGCGCTGATGTATTTCGCCACGCTCACCGAGGTGCCGATTCTGCAGGGGTTGCTGGGGGCGGGCATGGGCAAGGGGCCCGCACTGGCGCTGCTTTTGGCCGGCCCGGCCCTGTCGCTGCCCAACATGCTGGTGATCGGCAGTGTCATGGGCGTAAAAAAGACAGCGACCTTCTGCGGTATTATCGTGATTATGTCCAGCATCGCCGGAATGATTTACGGCGCGGTGTTTGCGTGAAGGCATTGGAAACTAAACAAAGGAGCGTCACAATGGATATCAAAGTACTGGGGCCCGGCTGCCCCAAATGTCATCAGGCGGAAAAAGTGGTCAGGGATACATTGGCCGAAGCGGGCGTGGCCGCCAATGTGGAAAAGGTCACCGATGTAATGGAGATCGCCGGGTACGGTGTGTTTGGAACACCGGCGGTGGTGGTGGATGGCGAGGTCAAATCAGTGGGCAAAATCCCCAAAAAGGAAGATGTACTGTCATGGATCAGTTAAAAAAAGGACGCAGGAAAAAGCGTTTTCCGGACGGTTTGATGGCCGTGTTCTTTGCCGCGATTGTGCTGCCCCTGGGGTGGGCTCCCGCTGCACTGTGCAATCCGGCGGAGAGCGAAGCGGCACAAGACACGTCCCGGTTCATCGCTTATTACTTCTACACCAGCAAACGGTGCAGTGCTTGCGTAAGCATTGAGCAATTGGCCAGGGAGGCCGTGACCACGCATTTTAAAGAGGAACTGGCATCCGGCAAACTTCAGTGGCATGGCATAAACGTGGAGCAGCCCGAAAACAAACATTTTATCCAGGATTTCCAGCTTTACACCAAATCGGTGATCATTGCCGAGTACCGTGACGGCAAACCGGTGCGCTACGAAAATCTCAAAAATGTCTGGCGTCTTTACCGGGACAGAGAAAAGTACTTTGATTATATTGCCGGGGGCGTCAAGTCGTTTATGGAGAGCAAGTGATGACGCTGGAAGCACTGCCCATGATCTCGGCCGTATGGTTCGGTATATTGACCGCGATTTCGCCCTGTCCGCTGGCCACCAACATCGCGGCCACAACTTTCATCGGCCGGCAGATCCGGACCCGCTTCGGCACCCTGGTTGCCGGCGCGGCATACACCGCCGGCAGGGCCCTGGCCTATATCCTTATCTGCGCCATTATCGTGGCCGGGCTTTTTTCCATTCCCGGGACAGCCATGTTTCTGCAGCAGTATATGAACAAATTGCTCGGGCCCCTGCTGATCGTTGCCGGCCTGATGATTCTGGATATCGTTCCGCTGCGCCTGCCCGCTTTCGGCGGCACAGACGCCGGCTTCATGTATCGGCTGAGCAACAGCGGCGTCATCGGCGCGGTGTTTCTCGGTTTTATTTTCGCCCTGTCGTTCTGTCCGGTCTCGGCGGCTCTGTTTTTCGGCAGCATTCTGCCACTGGCGTTGAAATTCGAGTCCGGGGTGTGGCTGCCGCTGTGGTACGGTATCGGAACGGCC
This sequence comes from Thermodesulfobacteriota bacterium, assembly GCA_034189905.1. Taxonomy (GTDB): domain Bacteria; phylum Desulfobacterota; class Desulfobacteria; order Desulfobacterales; family Desulfosudaceae; genus JAXHTY01. Next base: position 151,937 of record JAXHTY010000007.1, on the reverse strand, counting down.
CTGCCGGTGATCGCGTTCGCCCTGGTGCTTGCCTTCAGCGCACGCTTTGCCGGCAAATTCGTTCACGGGCTGACCGTTGTTGAACGCTATTTGCGATGGCTGACGGCAGTGGTGTTTATGGCCATCGGCCTCTATTTCACCATCGTTTATACACTGGGGGTGACCCTCTTCGGCTGATCCGGCCGGGTTTGCTTTTAAATAAGATAGAAAGGCGGATACATCATGGAAAAATTGAAAATTCTGTTTTTATGCACCGGCAACGCCTGCCGAAGCCAGATGGCCGAGGGATGGGCCAAAGCCCTGAAGCCGGATGTAATAGAGGCATATTCGGCCGGCATTGAAAAGCATGGCCTCAATCTTCTGGCGGTAAGGGTGATGGCCGAGGCCGGCGTGGATATCAGCCGCCATGCATCCAAAACCGTTGATGAATTGCCCGTGCATGATTTTGATTATGTGGTCACCGTGTGCGGTCATGCCCATGAGACCTGCCCTGTTTTTTTGGGCGGCGCGAAAAAAATTCACGCCGGTTTTGATGACCCCCCGGCCCTGGCAAAAGACGCGAAAACCGAAGACGAAGCGCTTGTGCATTATCAAAGGGTGCGGGACGAGATTCGACAGTTCGTAACCGGACTTCCGGAATCGTTATCTGAACTCGGCAAAGAAAACCGATAATGCTTCAGGAGTTAAAGGAGACCGCATGACCGATTCAACCATTAAAAAACTGGGGGTTCTGGACCGTTTTCTCACGCTGTGGATTTTTCTGGCCATGGGCGTGGGCGTGGGCGGCGGGTATTTTTTCCCGGAGATTAAGAATTTTATCAACCGCTTTACCGTGGGGACCACCAACATTCCCATTGCCGTGGGCCTGATCCTGATGATGTACCCGCCCCTGGCCAAGGTAAAGTATGAAAAACTGGGCTTTGTGTTCCGGGACGTCAAGGTGTTGGCGCTCTCTCTGGTTCAGAACTGGATCATCGGGCCGATCCTGATGTTTCTGCTGGCCATTGCTTTTCTGTCCGGCCATCAGGAATATATGGTGGGGCTGATTCTCATCGGGCTGGCGCGTTGTATCGCCATGGTGATCGTGTGGAACGATCTGGCCAAAGGGGACCGGGAATACTGCGCCGGGCTGGTGGCGTTCAACTCGATATTCCAGGTGCTCTTTTTCTCGGTCTATGCCTATGTTTTTATCACCGTTCTGCCCCGCTGGATCGGGTTGGAAGGGATGGTGGTGGACATTTCCATCGGTCAGATCGCCGAAAGCGTGTTCATCTACCTGGGCATTCCCTTTATCGCCGGGGTATTGTCGCGGATTATCGGTTTGAAGACCGTGGGGGTTGATCGCTATGAAAAGAATTTTATTCCCAAAATCAGTCCCATCACCCTGATCGCGCTGCTGTTCACAATTCTGGTGATGTTTTCGCTCAAAGGCGAGTATATCGTTCAGTTGCCCATGGATGTGGTGCGCGTGGCCATCCCTCTGTGCATCTATTTCGTGATCATGTTCTTTGTCTCTTTCTGGCTGTCCGTGAAAGCCCGGGCCACTTATGAACAGGCCACGACCCTCTCTTTCACCGCCGCGTCCAACAATTTTGAGCTGGCCATTGCCGTGGCCGTAGCGGTCTTCGGTCTGGACTCGGGCCAGGCGTTTGCCGCCGTGATCGGCCCTCTGGTGGAGGTGCCGGTGCTCATCGGCCTGGTTAATGTGGCCTTGCGGTTCAAGCAAAAATATTTTCCCTATGCCGTGGAGACGCCGACCGGTGTGTGTCATGTAACATGCAAGCCGTCAAGAAAAGTATGAAAGAAAAATGGGGCGTTTAGCACAAATATAGCGGTAAAAAACCAGACCTCGCGCAAGTTACTTACTGCAAAAACGCCGTGGCGGGGTTGGTAGCTTTTTACGAAACCATCAAAAAAGGACGCTGTTATGACTGAACATCTGATTATCGGCGGCAGCGATGCCGGCATCAGCGCTGCGCTGCGGATAAAAGAACTTGATCCGGAGGCGGGCGTCACCGTGATGGCCGCTGATGCCTATCCCAACTTCAGCATCTGCGGGCTGCCGTTTTTTCTGAGCGGTGAGGTGACGGACTGGCGTACGCTGGCCCACCGTACGGCCGACGATATAAAAAAGCACGGCATTGATCTGATGCTCGAGCACAGGGCTCTGGCCATTGATCCGCAGTCCAGGCAGGTGCGTATCTGCCCGGCTGATGGAAAAGAATTTCAGATCGAATACAGCAAACTGCTGATTGCGACAGGCGCGGAATCGGCCAGACCGTCCGTCAAAGGCCTGGAAAACCCCGGTGTCTTTTTCCTGCGCTGGATGGATGACAGCTTTGCGGTCAGGCAGTTCATGGATCAGGAAAACCCGCAACATGCCGTGATCATCGGCGGCGGATATATCGGCCTTGAAATGGCCGATGCCCTGATCCACAGGGGCATGGCGGTCACATTGATGGAGTTTGCCCCTGAAGTGCTGACCACGCTGGACCCGGAGCTGGGGGCGCTGATCAGAGGCGAACTTCAGACAAAAGGAGTTCGGGTCCTTACCGGGAAGGCGGTTCAGCGCATTACCAAAAATGAAAACAGATTGTCGGTGCATGCGGCTTCAGAAGATGCGATAACAGCCGACATGGTGCTGGTGGCGGCCGGTGCCAGACCCGCCACACGGCTTGCACGAACCGCCGGCATCGATCTTGGCGCAGGGAACGCCATCCAGGTAAACCGAACCATGGCCACGCAAATACCGGATATCTGGGCGGCTGGGGATTGCGTGCAGACCTGGCATCGCATTTTGCAGCAATATGTTTACATGCCGCTGGGCACCACGGCCCACAAGCAGGGGCGGGTGGCCGGTGAAAACATGGCAGGGAATGTGTGTGAATTTGCGGGCAGCCTGGCCACCCAGGTGGTCAAGGTCTTTGATCGGGTGGCGGCGCGCACGGGGCTACGGGAAAAAGAAGCGGCTGAAGCCGGGTTTGATCCGTTCACGGTCTCACTGATCACATGGGACCACAAAGTTTACTATCCGGGCGCAAAAGAGCTGCATGTCCGTCTGATCGGGGACCGCCCCTCCGGCCGATTGCTCGGCGCGCAACTGGTCGGTCACCATCAATCAGAGGTTTCCAAACGCATCGATATTGTTGCTGCAGCACTCTATCACGAGATGGCCGTGAGCGCCCTTTGCGATCTTGACCTTTCCTATACCCCGCCTCTCTCCTCTCCCTGGGACCCTGTTCAAATGGCCGCCATGGCCTGGTGCGCAGAACAGTAAAAAAAAGTGGCTCAATCTGTCGGTATGAAAAAAAAGGGATGAATCGATTGCTTCTGCTTGGTATGATAGGAAGGATTCTTGAACTCACCCTTCGTGTTCTTCGTGAACGTCGTTGTTCATTTGATTTGGTATTTATTACCACGAAGGACACGAAGATATATGCATCGAACAGATGCCCGGAAAACGTCGGCATCTATTGAAGCACAGCACATTAAAAGGGAGTGTTAAATCTGCCCGCCTAAAGGCGGGGGCTTTAACCCTTATTGGACTTTTTACGAAGCCGTCTATGATGAATTAAGGATAAGGGACCCGATACCGGCCATATGAACGACCGCCCCCAAACATCTCTGTTATCCGGCCTTCTGCCTGTTATTTCAAAAAAGCTCTGGTCCTCGTTCAAGGACCTGATGCCCATTATTCTGGTGATCGCTTTTTTTCAGGGGCTTGTTTTGCGCCAGCCTCTGCCGGATTTTTTCAACGTACTCACCGGCGGTGTGCTGGTTGTGCTGGGGCTGATGCTGTTCGTGGAGGGCCTGGAAATGGGGCTTTTCCCCATCGGCGAAACCATGGCCCAGGCCCTGGCCCGGAAAGGCAGTCTGTTCTGGCTTCTTGCGTTTGCATTTCTGCTTGGCTTTTCCACCACGGTGGCCGAACCGGCGCTGATCGCCGTATCTGCTGAAGCGGCGGATATCGCAGCCGAAGCGGAGCTGATTTCCCCGTCGGCGCAGTCCATCAAGCAGTATGCTCTCGGTCTGCGCCTGTCCGTTGCCGTTTCCGTTGGGATCGCCATCCTTGTGGGCGTGCTTCGAATACTCCGTGGATGGCCCGTTCATTATCTGATCATCGGCGGTTACGTCATGGTCATCCTCATGACCCTGATCGCACCCCGGGAGATCATCGGTATCGCCTATGATGCGGGCGGGGTCACGACCTCTACGGTAACGGTGCCCCTGGTGGCGGCCCTGGGCGTCGGCCTGGCGTCCATTATTAAGGGCCGCAGCCCTCTGCTGGACGGGTTCGGGCTCATTGCATTTGCGTCCCTGCTGCCCATGATTTTTGTCATGGGATATGGGCTGATTGTATTCTGACAGTAAAAACAGGTAATTATGGAATTTTTTTTCGATGCCGGCTGGGTGCTGCTGGCCACATTTCGGGATATACTGCCGATTCTCGGGCTGATCATCAGCTTTCAGCTCTTTGTCCTGCGCCAGCCCATCCCTCACCTGCGACGCCTTGTCGTCGGGGGTATTTTTGTGGTTGCCGGCCTGGCACTGTTTCTGATCGGTCTGGAGATGGCCCTGTTCCCGGTGGGCCGGGCCATGGCCACCCAGCTTTCTGACCCCGCCTTCTTGTGGGGTGATGCGGCCACCCCAACCGCAGACTGGACCGCCTATGGATGGGTGTACCTGTTTGCCGCCCTGATCGGCTTTTCCACCACTATTGCAGAGCCGTCGCTGCTGGCTGTTGCCCTTAAGGCGGGAGAGGTGTCCAGCGGCGTCATCAGTCCCTGGGGGCTCCGGGTCACCGTGGCAGTGGGCGTTGCAGCAGGGATCGCCCTGGGCACTTTTCGTATTGTCACCGGCACGCCGCTTCACCTGTATATTCTGGGCGGTTACATTGTCGTGGTATTGCAAACCTTTACAACCCCCAGGAAAATGATTCCGCTGGCCTATGATTCCGGCGGTGTAACCACATCCACCGTCACCGTTCCGCTGGTGGCGGCCCTTGGCCTGGGGCTTTCGGAGTCGGTGCCGGGACGGAATCCCGCCATGGACGGATTCGGGTTGATTGCCTTTGCCAGTCTTTTTCCGATAATTACCGTCATGGGGTATGCCCAGTTGACATACTGGCTCGCCCGCCGCAGACAGACAAAACCACTTAAAGGAGACAGTGCATGAAATTTAAAATCGTTTTAGCGCCGGTCAAAACGCACAGAACTGACGCCATTGTGGATGCGGCCAAGGCAGCTGGTGCAACGGGTGCAACCATTATCCCCGCCCGCGGTACGGGTGTCCGGGAAGCCAAGACTATTTTCGGGCTTACCCTGGAGGACCAGACTGATATCGTTATGTTTTTGCTTGAAGAACACTTGGTAAAACAGGTGCTTCAGGCGGTTAAAAAAGCCGGGGAGTTTGATAAACCCGGAACGGGTATCGCCTTTGTCCTGCCAGTGGAACAGGTTATCGGGCTGGAAAGCCAGATGGAAAAGTTCAAGGAAGAAGTCCGGGGCCGATACCTGTAATTAACGTTGGTTTCTGAAACATCAGGAGGGTTTATGGCTGATTCAATAGTGAGGGTAAGAGACGTGATGCAAAATGAAGTGCCCACCATTGAGGGCATGGCGTCGGCCAGAGATGCCGCGGAAATGATGCGATCGATTGGCGCCACCGAACTGCTGGTGGCCAGGCGGAGTGAGGATGATGCATGGGGTATTATTACGGTCATGGATCTTGTAAAGCATGTTGTTATTCCCGACCGGGAAGCGGAAAACGTTTTTGTGTATGAGATCATGACCAAACCCGTAGTGACCGTTCCCGCCGATATGGATGTGCGTTATGCGATTCGGTTGATGGAACGGATAGGTGTCCGCCGGGCACCGGTAGAGCACCTGGGTGAACTGATAGGGCTGATTACCCTGTATAATCTGATCCTGGAAAAAGGGGTTCTTTGATAATTTAAACCATATTCTCCGCCCCGCCGCGCGGTGTTATTGTCCGGTCGCTGACTGCTGATTCAGCGCGGATGGTAAAAAAATACCCGGTGCAAACAGATCGATCACCTCGTCGGTCAGGGTGTCAAGATCTGCTTTCTCCGGGTTTTTTTTTATTTTTTTCTGCATGTAATATGCGGATCGGAAAATGGCGCCGGCAACCATTTCAGCGGCATGCTCGATATTGATATCGGGCCGGACGTGTTTATTGTGAATGCCCAGAATAAAATCGTTAACAGCGATATCTTTAATTTTTTCTTCGAGTTTTCGCGTCACATCCTCCAGGTCATCGGGCAGACCGAACCCCATGCTCATGACAATGCTGCAGATATCCGGGTCTGCAAGCAAAAATGCGAGGGTGGTTTTAATACGGAGCCGTAAATACGCCACCGGATGAATGGTTGCCAGATCGATATCCCCAATAGCGTTTGAAACGGCAGCTTCCCACTGGGTATAGGTATTTTCCAGAAGTGTGATGAAAATCGCCTGTTTGTTTTCAAAATATTGATAAACCGTTCCCCGGGCGATTTTTGCGTCCTTTATGATGTCTGATATCTGCGTGCGGTAGAACCCGTATTGTGCAAAACGTTTTTTGGCACACTTTAAAATATGCTTTTTTCGTTTTTCCGCTTTCATGGGCCCTTCTCCTGACCGGTCCGATTACCTTTATCCGCCCAATATCCTTTAAGTTTATCGCCTGCTATCACTTTGTCGACAAAGGTGCATGTCAAAAACATGAAACAGTGTTAACCTTTTTTGTTGACACGGGCGTCGTTTAATAATAAAACTGACATGTCAGTTTCTTAAGCCAAAAAGATGTAAAAGTCAAGAACCGTAATAGATTTTTTTATTCAATAAAAAGGAGGGCGGCATGAAAAAAATAAAGGTGAACAGTCTTATCTGCTGGCTAATGTTGCTCCTTTTTGCCCTGCCGGCCGCCGCTGAGGAGCCCCAATGGACCTTTATCGATGCGGATGAAGGCGTTGCCGCTTACACGCATGGTAATGCCGATACAGGAATACATGTGTTTAAAAGCAGGGGGTTTGTGGACGCCCGAATGGAAGTGCTCATCACGGTGCTTCGGGATGTCTCGGCTTACCATCAGTGGATGGAGCGATGCGAGGAATCGATCACGCTCAAGCATATCGACCACGACACCAAGGTGTTTTACCTGGTGCGCTCCATGCCGGTATTCAAAAAAAACAGGGAAATCGTTCTTGAAACAGCCGTACAGTATATGTTGCCGGAAGGTGCGGTGGAATTCAGTTTTTTTCCGTCCGACAAGGCATCTATTCCCATCAATCCCGGTGTTGTCAGGCTGGAGAATTTTTCGGGCATGTTTCGTCTTGAGTTTTTCGGGCGGGACAAAACCCGGGTGACCTATACCTGCACCGCCGGGCCCGATGTGGTGACACAGCAGCATGTGATTGAAACGATAAGGGGATTGCAACGGGTGGCACAGCAACGACGCTACATCGAAGAAGGTCTGGCTTCTCCCGAGCGTACTCTTGTTGACCGGATGGTCTCAACTCCTCAATTGGTTGATCGTCTGCTGAAAAACCGGGCAGGCGCCTATTTTGCCGGGCAGGCACTGCTGGATACGATTCTGAACGAAAAAAAACTCGGGGCCTATGTGCATACCGAAGCCTGCTCATTTGAAAGCATTCAAAAAGCAATCGCGGGTATTTTTTATGAGTGCCTGACCAGCCCGACGGTAAAGGTCTATTTAAGTGAAAAGCCCCTGGGGGCATTTCTTGATATTGATATGCTGCTTCAGGAGCGGTGGCTTGGTCAGGCAGTTTTTACCAAAGAGCCGAAAATTGCCGCTGCTTTTTTTGAGAACAGAAACAATGTGTTTGAAAAAGCAATGGAATCGGAAAAAGCGGTGAATGCAGTCATCTCTGATTCAAGGGTGGCAAAAATGATTTTGACCAATGCATCGCTTCGGCGGCGACTGGCAAATGATGCCGTGCTGAAGCAGGAAGTGCTCGCGGCGTTGCCGAAAATGAATGAACGGGAAGATCTGGGAGATATTATAACTAAACGGGTCAAGCAACTGACAGACTGATCTGTATTTTATACACATGGCGGCCTCACTCATCATACTGAAGAACACGGTATGTGATGGGCGCTCGTGAAAGGGGGCGATAATCTGCAAAAAAACAAAGCTTAAAAATACCTCTTGGATAACCAACAGGTAAGTTTGCATGCCGTTTTTTTATTGACATGGCATATACGGGATGAATATTAATAGTTGTTATTTTGAGGCGAAATCGTCTGAGTAAGGAGGTAAGGAAATGGATATACCCAAGGACATCAGCATTGATGAACTGCTTTTGAGTTTTGCGCCGGATATGGCGAAAAAAATGATCGAGCAAAATGGTGCGGCCGCAGAGCTCGGTGGAACAGAGTTTTCTATGGTGGTCGATGTTTCTGGTAAAAAGTACAGTTATGTGGTAAAGAATGGAACGGATTTTGATGTCAAGGAAGGGGATCTTGATAGCCCCATGGTTTCAATCTCCATCACGGAAGACGACATGAAGAAGATGATGGAAACCAACAGCCTTGACATGCTGCTGGGCATTCAGAGCGATCTGAACAAAAGAAAATACGATACCCTGCAGACCCTTAAGGGAAGTTTTGTGGCGGAACTGGCCAACGATGATGGCAGCACCGTATCGATCAACACCTCTTTTAATGGGGCTGAAACACCGAGTGCGGTTTTCAAGATGAAGACTGCGGATTCCATTGCGCTGGTCAACAAGGAAACCAATCCGGTGAATCTGTTCATGTCCGGCGGCATGCAGATCGAAGGGGATATGGCGTTTGCAATGCAGACTCAGCCCCTGTTTACATAAGAATAAAGAAAATGTAGACGTTTTGAAGTATATCCCGTATAGTTGGAATTTATTTTTGTTGTGTAAATAAGAGGCATGTCGCATGTCAAAACCAAATGGCACGGTAACTCATTCATTGATTATTAAGTGCTCAAACCATAAAGGCGCACATCATGCCCCGGGCATGGGGCATGATGTGATACCTTTGGCAAATATTCAATGGATAGGCCCGGACCATCAAACTTACTAACCGGGAGGTAATGCTTTGACAGAAAAAATGCCGTGGTTGAAAGAGTACAAGGTCTTTGGTATTCCCGAGACGCTTGCACCCTATCCGGAAAAATCTGTGGGGGATATTCTGGATGATTGTGCAAAAAAGTTTAAAAAAACCGGCCTGATTCAGAACAATTTTAAAATGACCTATCCCGAAGTCAAGGATCATGTGGACCGGCTTGCAGCCGGACTGGCCGCAATGGGCCTTGAAAAAGGTGACCGGGTTGCAACGATTCTGCCAACCAGTATTCAGTTTGTGATTGCCGATTATGCGATCGCAAAGGCGGGACTGGTTCAGATACCCAGCAGTTCTCTTGAGCCTCCCAGCACGCTGGAGCATAAGTTTTCCAAGGGTACGCCCAAGGCCATTATCTGCCTTGATGAGTATGTGGATATTGCAAAGCCGGTGATGGAAAAAACGGGCATTCAGAAGTTGATCGTGACCACACTGGATGATTATTCGCTGAATCCGCCGGCCAGCCACGGCACTATCGATGTCCCCGGTGGGGTGTGGATGGCGGATCTGATTGCCAACAATCCGCCGGAACCACCGAAAATAAATTTCGATCTGGAAAAGGATCTTGAATTGCTGCTGTTTACCGGCGGTACCACGGGATTACCCAAGGGGTGTATGCTGACCCACCGCAATATTTATGCAAACAGCATGCAGTCCTGCTGGGCACAGGGCGCAGCCCATAAAGTTTTGCAGGGCGCGATTTCCGTCTTGCTGGGTTTACCGCTTTTCCATTCTTACGGTCATATGATCATGCATTTATGGACAATGCTGGGGGTAAACCAGATCCTCATTACGGATGCCCGGGACACGAAGGTCATGGTCGACATGATCAAAGCCTACCGTCCGCTGATGCAGATGGGGGTTCCCACCCAGTTCCTCAAGATTGCACAGGAAGAACTTGCAGGCATCGGCATGCTGGGGGTTTCCGGATCTGCCCCGCTGCCGCCGAGCACCCAGGAGAAATTTGAAAAGCAGTCCAGCGGTGCGATCATGGAAGGCTACGGGTTGTCGGAGATGTCACCATGTACCCATCTCAACACATCTTTTCTGTTGAGACTTGCCGGTGGCCGGATTCCTCAGCGCTTGAACAGCGCGGCCCTGAACTTTCCGGGCGTGTCATTTCTGGTAAACCGTGGTGCACGGATTATCGGCAGTAAAACCGTCGGCAGCATTGCCGGTTCCTTTATTTCTTTTACGGTTAAACGAACCGGTAAACCGAAAACAAAGAAAAAACCGTCCATCGAAAAACGGGGCACCTCCGGGATTCCATTTCCCGATACCGAGGTGCTGCTGATCGATGTAGATACGGGTGAGGCACTCACCACCCAGGACATCATAGACGGCAAACGGGGTGAAATGTGTTTGAAAGGCCCCCAGCGCATGCTCGGCTACTGGCCGGACCCCGGTACCGGTCTGGATGAAGACGGCTATGTGCGCACCGGCGATGTGGTCATGGTGGACAAGGACGGGTATTTTTATATTGTGGACCGGACAAAGGATATGGTTAACGTGTCCGGATACAAGGTCTACACAAGAGAAATCGACGATATTCTTTCCGCCAACCCCGATGTGGAGCTTGGTGCCACTGTGGGCATCCCCGACCCTGAAAGAGAGGGGAGCGAGCGGGTGATCGCCTATGTCCAGCCCGTTGAATCGAAGATTGGAAGCCTGCAGCCCGACGATATTATTCAGTATCTGAAGGAACGGGTTGCCAAATATGCCGTACCAAAGGCGGTGAAGATTGTGGAGGCCATGCCGCTGACGGAAGTTCAGAAGCTGGATAAAAAGAAGATTCGAAAAATGGCTGAGGAAGAGTTTACGGATAAATTATAATCCCATAACATTAAAAACCCATAAATCAAGGAGAACAGACATTATGGAAGAATGTGTATTTATTGATGGTTTGAGAACCCCGAATGGCAGGGCACACGCGGAAAAAGGCTGGTTTCGCAACAAACGGCCGGATGAAATGCTCACCGCCGTCTATGATGCCCTGTTTGAAAGAAACAAGGGGATTAAACCCGAAGATGTGGATGCGCTGTATGTGGGCTGTGCCAACATTTCCGGTATGCAGAATGACATCGGCCGCCTGGCCTGGCTTGCCGGCGGATACCCGGAAAGTGTCCCTTCCAATACCATTACCAATCAGTGTCCTTCCGGTATGTCCGCCACCATGCATGCGGCCCGTGCCATCATGACCGGTGAAACCGATATCATGATCGCCGCAGGTGTGGAAGATATGGAAAAGGTCCCCATGGGCGCCAACATGGACTTTGCGCCCCGCCTGTTTGACCGGTACAATCTGGCTGAGATTCCCATGGGGAATACGGCTGAAAAGGTTGCGGAACAATACAACATTTCCCGTGAAGACATGGACAACATGGCGATCTGGTCCAACAAAAAAGCCGCCGCCGCCCGGGATGCCGGCAAGTTCAAGAAAGAAATCGTACCCGTCATGGGGCTGGACATGGAAGGCAAAGAGTTCCTCGTGGAAAACGATCAGTGGATCCGGGATAAGGTCGACCCTGAAAAGATGGCATCCATGACTTCCCCCTTTAAGCCGGATGGTGTTGTTACTGCTGCCACTTCATCCCCGCTGACCCAGGGCGCCTGTGCCCTGCTGATGATGAGCCGGAAAAAGGCTGATGAACTGGGCCTGTCCTATAAGTATAAATACAGCTATGCCGCACTGGGCGGATGTGACCCCACAATGATGGGTGTTGCGCCGATTCCGGCTGTTCAGAAGCTCTTCGGCCGTACCGGCCTGGGACCGGCCGACATCGGTGCCGTGGAACTCAACGAAGCGTTTGCCAGTCAGTCCCTGGCCTGTATCCGGGAACTGAAACTGGACAAGGAGAACGCCCCCTTTGACAAGGTGAATGTCTGGGGCGGTGCCATTGCGCTGGGTCATCCCCTGGGAGAATCTGGAGCCCGGGTCATCGTGACGTTGCTCAGTGTTCTGGAAACGGAATTTCCCGAAGAAAAATACGGTCTTGCTTCACTTTGCGGCGCATTTGGAAATGGTGCTGCGCTTCTGGTGGAAAAGGTGGCCTAACACTATTTGTAGTTGGTTGTTGCAGCCTGACGGCATGTGGGTGTTAACACTCACATGCCGTCTTTATTTTTGATGGGACGGATCCATGTCGTATTCTTTTGCCAGTAAAGAACAGATAAAACTGGCCCGGGTGATTTCCTCGGTCCGGCTTGCCGGCCCGCCCATGAGTGATGAACTGATGCGGCTGGTGTGCCATCTGTTTACCCCTGAAGAAGCAGATGTGGCAAGAAAATTGCCCTTTTTCAACCCCCGCCCGCTTTCGGTCATTGCCCGGCGGACCCGAAAGCCGGCGCAGTCTATAGAACCGCTTCTGGCGACCATGGCTGAAAAGCGGGTAATTTACCGATCTCGGAAAGGATACGCGCTGTTTCCCCTCGTGCCGGGCATGTTTGAATATATGCTGATCAATGGTGTGGACTCGCCCTGGCACCGGCGTTTTGCGGAACTGTTCCATGATCTCTTTGCCACGGGCTATATCGGACACTATACCGGAACGCCTGTGCCGGCCACACGGACCATCCCGCTTCAGGCACCGGTAGACCATCAGAGCAGGGTGGTCAACAAAGGCTTTATGGCCGAAATGATCGACTGTCACGACCGGTTTGCCGTGGCCAATGTGTGCCAGTGCCGGCAGGTGCAGCGTTTTCGGGGCGAAGCATGCAAACGGGCCGATCATACGGACGGGTGTCTGGTATTCGGCAGTTTTGCGGACGGGCTGATAAAAGCCAAAAGCGGGCGTTATGTGGAAAAAGCGGAAATGCGGGAGATTGTGGCCGAGCGATGGGAAAAGGGCCTGGTCTTTTTCACCGCCAATGTTTCAGCAAAAAGCCCCAATGCGATTTGTACCTGCTGTGACTGCTGTTGCCATTTTCTGGAAACCGTCAACCATTATCAGGGTAAAAATCTTGTGGCACCGCCCGAGGTTATCGCCGTGGTGGATGAGGTAAAATGCAATCATTGCGGCCGCTGCATCAAGGCATGTAACACCCATGCCCATCGCATATCCAATAAAACCCATTTTTACGATGCGGAAAAATGTATCGGCTGCGGCCTTTGCGTATCCGCCTGTCCGGAAAATGCCATCACCATGCAGGAAAACCCCGGCTATAAATCCCCTGCCGGCAACTTCGGCGTTCTGGGCGCAAAGCTCATGCCCGCCGTTACCACCACGGCCCTCAAAGTGAAGATCAAACGACGCTGATCTGTGCATTTTAAGAAGCCTCGGCCAACGAAGTGCAGGAATGCATAATTACGACAGCAAATAGTGCCCAAACTTTCCCTTTGTCTTGACAAAAACCATAATGGTTGTATAATGGATGTGAAATTAAGGAGACAGGCTATGCAAACCATCACTGTAAAAAATATCCCCCCTGAGATTCACAAATCGTTGAAGAATATGGCGAAAATAAACCGCCGCAGCTTAAACGGCGAGATTATTTATTGCCTGGAAAAATATACGAAAATGTCAACGGTTGATACCCGACAGCTTATTTCAAAAGCCAGAAATATCCGGTCCAGGATCAACCACACATTCAGTGATCAGGAAATTGAGAACGCCAAAAATGAAGGCAGAAGATGATCGTCGTTGACACAAATATTCTTATATATTTGTGGTTGCCCGGTGATTATACGGAACAGGCGGAGATGTTGCTTGAAAAAGACAGCCACTGGGTATGCCCCATGCTGTGGCGGTCTGAATATAGAAATGTCGTCACTTCCTTTTATCGAAACGGGATGTTGTCATATGAAGATGCGGTTGCGGTAATACTCAATGCGGAAGGACAAATGGCAAATGCCGAATACGCGGTAAATTCGGTAGAAGTGATGGAGAAAGTCAAACAATCAACGTGTACGGCCTATGATTGTGAATATGTTGTACTGGCTGAAATGCTTGAAACCCGATTAATAACAAACGATAAAGAGATTCTTAAATGTTTTCCCGATATTGCTGTCGATATGAACGACTTTGTATGATCCGGCCGGCGCTACCGGTCTGAAGCCCGAAGACATCGGCGCTGTGGAACGCAATGAAACCTTTACCAGCCAGCATTTGGAGAGCATTAAAGATGATGGTCTCGTAAAAAGTCAAATTTGGAACGGCAAAGTAAAAAGTTCAAGTTCGAGGCGCGCAAATCTTGAGGAATGGAGCGTACTTAGCAGTACGTGACATGACGAAAGATGCAGCGCAACAAAGAAATTGGACTTTTTACGAAGCCGTCAAGATAGTTCACGAAAAATTTTAAATGATAATAGTGAGCTGGATGTTCATTTTCAGTTTCAACGGAACAGTTGGTCCTGAAAGTAAAGGCTCAGCCCGCATATTTCATGAAATTTTTTGATAATTGTTTTATTTCTTATATATTTTAAATTGTTATGATTCATTTTTACCGTTTTCACAAAATACAAACTGTAATTTTACTTTGAAGGAATAAGACCAATTTTATATCAAAAAATTTTACCCTGCGGGCGAGTCACCTTACGCGCATCTGCAAGGCACGGGGCATGAAGCTGTAGTGCGCCTACTGCGAATGTCCCGCAACGTGGCAGATGCGTTTAAGGCGACCCGTGAAACACCCGGATTTAGTGGGCGTCCGCCCAACTTGCCCCCTGCTGAACATTGACTTTCAAGGGGACCTTCAGGGGATAGACCGTTTCCATGATGGTTCTGACCAGCTCGGCTGTGTCGTTCACCTCGGCGCCGGGGCACTCAAACACCATTTCATCGTGAACCGACAGCAGCATGCGGGCGGAAAGTCCTTTTTCCGCAAGGGCCTTGTCCATCTGAATCATGGCCAGCTTGATGATGTCGGCGGCCGTGCCCTGAATGGGCGTGTTGATGGCAGTGCGTTCCGCAAAGTTACGCATATTGGCGTTTTTGCTGTCAATATCCGGCAAATGACGAATCCGGCCGAGCAGGGTCTTGGTCATTTTGGTTTCCCGGGCGGTTGCAATGGTTTTGTCGATAAACTGCTTTACCCCGCTGTACCTTGCAAAAAAACCGTCAATGTAATTTTTGGCCATCTTCTGGCTGATGCCAAGTTCCTTTGACAGTCCGTAAGGGCTCATCCCATAAGCGATCCCAAAGTTGATGGCCTTGGCCTGGCGCCGCACATCGTCGGTGATCATTTCGGGAAACACCTGAAAAACTTCGGCTGCGGTGCGGCTGTGAATATCCTCGTCGTTTTCAAACGCCTCGATAAGGATGGAATCGCTGGAGTAGTGGGCCAGCAGGCGCAACTCAACCTGGGAATAATCTGCAGAGATAAACATCATCCCGTCTTCGGGAATAAATGCCCTGCGGATTTCCCGGCCTTCTTCAGTGCGGATGGGAATGTTCTGAAGGTTGGGGTCGGTGCTGCTCAGCCTGCCCGTGGCCGTGGCGGTCTGGTTGAAAGAGGTGTGAATCCGGCCGGTTTCCGGGTTGATCAGGTCAAAAAGGGCGTCTGCATAGGTGGACTTGAGTTTGGACAACGTCCGGCTGCGAAGAATCAGGGCGGGCAGTTCATGTTTTTCAGAAAGGGCCGCCAGTACATCCGCATCTGTTGAATACCCGGTTTTTTTCTTGGTTTTTTTCTGCGTGGGCAGGCCGAGTTTTTCAAACAATATCCGGCCGAGCTGCTGGGGGGAGTTGATATTGAACTCCTCGCCAGCCATGGCATATATCTCTTTCTCCAGTTGTTCAAGCTGGGCCTCGAACATCTTGGAGAGGGATTGCAGTGCGTCTTTGTCCACTTTAATGCCCCATGTTTCCATTTTCATTAACACCGGCAGCAGGGGCATCTCAATATCGGCAAACAGATCGGCAAGCCCGGCGGATTTCATTTTCGGTTCCAGCAGATGGTAGATGCAAAAAGCGATATCCGCGTCTTCGCATGCATAGGGTACTGCATCGTCGATGGATACCTGTGAAAAACAGACCTGGCTTTTGCCGGTACCCGCAACTTCGCCGTAGGTAATCATGGTATGGCCCAGGTAGTCGCTGGCGATCCGGTCAAGCCCGTACCCACGCTGGGTGGGATTGAGCAGATAGGCCGCCACCATGGTATCAAAAATGGGACCGCCAATGCTGATGCCGTAACGGGACAATACATGCCAGTCATACTTGATATTCTGTGCCACCTTGAGGCTGGTTTTCGACGCAAAGGCCGCTTTCAGGCAATCCAGTACCTTGTGCACATCCGGCTGTTCGGGTGCATCCTCGTATGTGTGGCCCACAGGAATGTAAAAAGCTTCGTTTTCTGTCAGGGAAAAAGAGAGCCCCACCAGTTTTGCCTGCATGGGATCGATTGATGTGGTTTCCGTGTCAAAAGCAAAAACATCGGCCGTTTCCAGTCGTCTGGCAAGCGTTTCCACTTCATCCATGGAAAAAACGGGGGTATAGGTTTTATCGGAAAGATCGGTTTTGGCGGCAAACTCTTTTTGAAGGGCAAAAAATTCCAGTTCTGAAAACAGCGCGTACAGGGCCTCGCTGTCAGGCTGTGGCACTTCAAATGCCGCCACATCATAGGAAAGGGGCACATCCGTGGCAATGGTCACCAGCTTTTTGCTGAGATAAGCCTGATCTTTGTAAGTGACCAGGTTTTCATGCTGCTTTTTTTTGGTAATGGTGTCCACCTGGTCGTAAAGTGCATCCAGGGTACCGAACTGCTGAATCAGGGAGATAGCGGTTTTTTCACCAATGCCGGGCACGCCTTTGATGTTGTCGGCACTGTCGCCGGCCAGGGCCATGGCATCGATGATCTGGCCGGGGGCAAGCTTGAACCGCTCCTTTACGGCTGTTTCGTCAAGCCGGATCTCCTTCATGGGGTCCCAAATGATGATTTGGTCGCTCACCAGCTGGGCAAAATCCTTGTCTCCGGAAACAATCACCACGGAATAACCCGCATTCACCGCCTCATGGGCCAGGGTGCCGATCAGGTCGTCGGCTTCGTAGCCCTGTTTTTCAAACATGGCCAGGTTAAAAGCCTCGACGACCTGTTTGATACAGGGGATCTGCATGGCCATGTCTTCCGGCATGGCGCTCCTGTTGGCCTTGTAGGATTCATCGATTTCATGCCGGAACGTGGGCCCTTTGGCGTCAAACAGCACCACTGCATATTCGGGAGATTGCTCCTTCATGAACTTGATCATCATCCGGGTGAAGCTGAATATGGCGTTGGTAGGGAATCCTTTGGAGTTGGAAAGGCTCCGCACGGCATGATAACCCCGGTGGATGTAGGCCGTGCCGTCAATCAGATAGAGTGTTTTATCCCGGGCCATTGTTTCTCCCCGTGAGGTGTTTATTCACCGCAGAGACGCAAAGCTTTTTCTGCTGCCCGTTCTCTTGGTTTTTTGTTATCAACTTGAATAAGCCACAGACCTGCACGAAAGACACAGACTTTCTTAAGAGAAGCGTCAATGTCTGATCCTGTCTGTGCCCGTCTGTGTGGGTCTGTGGCAATTTCTTCTCAGCAGCCTCTACGGTTAGCTTTTATGCCGCTGCCGCTTCGGCAAACCCCATATCAAAGGCCTTCAGGTTGACATCCACAAACGCGGGCTTTGTGGTGGTGCGAATGGCCTGCTTGACATTTTCCGCGGTCACCGGCAGTACGCCTGTCTGGATCAGGGCACCCAGAAGGGCAATGTTCACAGAAAGCGGGCTGCCTGCGGCAACGGCAACCGCATTGGCATCAAAGGCGATCAACCGTCCGGTTCTTTCGGCAATCTGTTGTCTGATATCATCCACATCCGGGTATGTGCCCCTGCCGATGGCCACGGTAAACGGCGGGGTCGGGGCCACATTGGTTACCACCGCAGTATTGCTGTTGCACCGCCCGAGCGCCCGAAGCGCTTCAGATGGCTCAAACGCCACCAGTACATCGGCACACCCGTCGGAAATAATGGTGCTTTCCGCATCGCCAAACACAAGGGCAGACTCCACCACACCGCCCCGCTGGGCCATGCCGTGGATTTCACTCATCCGCACCGGCACATTGGCAATCATGGCCGCCTCGGCCAGCACCTTTGAAGCCAGCAGGTTGCCCTGCCCGCCAACTGCTACGATGATCAATCGTTTGGTATCCATAAAAATCCTATTTTAGCGGTAAGATCGCATTTTCCGGACACACCTGCGCACAAACGGCGCAGCCTTCACACAAGTCCGGATTGATAGCCACCTTGTCGTCGGCAATAAAAAAGGCCGGGCATGCCAGTTTGTTGAGGCAGTCCCGGTGGTTTTTGCACTTGTCGCTCACATAAAACTTCCGGGTTTTGCCGCGTTTGAGGCTTTTGGCTTTGAGTACACACGCCTCGCGGCTGATGATAACCGACACTCCCGGAAATTCCACAGCCCCGCGAATGGTGGCAATACTCTTTTTCAGGTTATAAGGCCGGATGGTTTCCACATGCTCCACGCCCGCCCCCCTGACCAGGGCTTCAATGGAGACCCGGTTATATCCGTCCATTTGCAGTTCCGTCATATCCACGCCGGGATGGGGTTGATGACCGGTCATGGCGGTTGTGCCGTTGTCCAGGATCACAAGGGTAAAATCGTGATTGTTGAATACCCCGTTGACCAGCGCGGGAATGCCGGAGTGGAAAAAGGTGGAGTCCCCGATAAATGCCACCACTTTCTGATCGGATGCTGCTGAAAACCCGCAGGATGTGCCTACGGATGAGCCCATGCAGAGCAGAAAATCCCCCATGGCAAGCGGTGGCAGAAATCCAAGCGTATAGCACCCGATATCTGTCGGGAAAATCGTATCATAGTCTTCTGTGGCAGCTTTTGCGGCATAAAAGGTCGCCCGGTGAGAGCAGCCCGCACAGAGGTTGGGCGGCCGTTGGGGCACTTCGGGCAGATCGGCGGTTTCCAAGGCCTGTGAAGGCGTGTAGGGAATATCAAAAAAATGAGCGATCCCCCGGGTCACCATCTGCGGGTCAAACTCAGACAAACGGCTAAACAGCCTTTCTCCCTTGCCGGCAATATCAATGGCCAGCTTTTCTTCTGCGGCAAATGCCTTGACCGCTTCCTCCATGACCGGCTCTCCCTCTTCCGCTACCAGAATCCGGGTTTTGTTGCGCAGAAAATCTTTAATCATCCGGTCCGGCATGGGGTGGGAAAATCCGATGCGCAAAATCGCTACCCGGTCTCCGGCCTCAAGATCCTTCAATGCATCCCGGACGTAATGGTAGCTTACCCCGTTACAGATGATGCCCAGCGTGCCCTCTCCCTGCACGGTATTATAAGAGGATTCATTGGCAAGTGACCGGGCGGTATCAAAATGGGCCAGGAGCTTTTCGTGCAGTTTCCGGGAAACCGCCGGTACAGTAACATAGTTGAACGGGTCCCGTTCAAAGGTTCCCTTTGTTACCGGGGCGGTATTGATTTCGCCAAGTGCGACCTGGCCGGAGGAGTGGTTGATGCGCGTGGTGGTCCGCAAAATAACCGGCTCCTGAAGGGTCTCGGACAATGTAAAAGCATACGCCGCCATTTCCTTGGCCTCTGCAACGGACGAGGGCTCCAGCACCGGCAGGCCGGAGAGCTTGCCGTAGTAGCGGTTGTCCTGCTCGTTCTGGCTGGAAAACATGTGCGGATCATCCGCCGAAATCAGTACCAGGCCGGCCTTGACCCCCACATAGGCCAGCGTCATCAGTGTGTCAGCCGCCACATTGACCCCCACATGTTTCATTACGCACATGCTCCGCACCCCGCAGTTGGCAGCGGCCGCTGCCACTTCAAGGGCCACCTTTTCGTTGGTGCTGTATTCGAAATATAAAGGGGATTGCTGTGAAATCTGGAAAAAATTCAAGGAGATCTCAGACGATGGCGTGCCGGGGTAAGTGGAAGCAAACCCCACACCGGCCTCCAGCGCCCCCCGGGCAATGGCTTCATTGCCCAGCAGCAGCATCTCCTTGCCGGTCTCTTGTGTTAATAGTTTGTGCATTTAATACTCCTGCATTACTGTAAAATCCATCAAACAAGGTGGTGAATATTTTTAAGTTTCATATACCATTTGATGATAGAAGAAGAAAGCCTTTTTTCCAGTCGGCAGAATGGGAACAGGATGTGATACCGTGCGGTTTCCCACGGTTTTAAGGGAATTTTGCGGTGGTATTTTGGGGAATTAAAATGTTGACTATGGGGGCCTTACCATATAGATTTAGAAAGTTTATAGGGGTAATTTTACGGATGGTGTTGTAAAAAGTTTCCAAGAAACTTAATGTGCCAATTTGAGAAAAAATTGACGCTTGCAAAGGCGCAAATATCGCAGAGATTGAAAAGATTATCTGTGGCAGGCTTGGCGGCTTTGCGAGCGGGTGTCTGTATAGAGTAAGGAAAATGTTGCAATTAATCAAAGGGTTTAAGGATATACTGCCGGAAGAGGCGAGGGTGTGGCGGCACATTGAATCAACGGCTGCCGGCATCTTTGCGGATTTCGGGTTTTCCGAGATCCGTCCGCCCGTAATGGAAAAGGCCGCGCTTTTTCAGAAAAGTATCGGAGAACATACCGATATTGTTGAAAAAGAGATGTATACCTTTGCCGACCGCACCGGTGACATGATCACCCTTCGGCCTGAAGCTACGGCATCGGTGGTCCGGGCCTATATTCAGCACAAGCTCTATGCCGGTGATCCCGTACAAAAGCTTTTTACCATCGGCCCCATGTTTAGACGGGAGCGGCCCCAGAAGGGCCGGTATCGGCAGTTTCACCAGATCAACGCCGAGGCATTAGGCATCAGCGCCCCTTATATTGACGCCCAACTTATCCTCATGCTTATGACGTTGCTGGACCGGTTGCTGATTAATGATGCGAATCTCCACCTTAACTCGCTGGGATGCCGTGAGTGCCGGCCGGATTTCAAGTCCGCGCTGGTTGGTTTCCTCAAGTCCAAACAATCGGCGCTCTGTGCCGACTGTGTGCGGCGCATGGATCGCAATCCCTTGCGGGTGCTGGACTGCAAAGTGGAAGGATGTCGTAACGCAACGGCAGACGCCCCGGCCATGACCGATTTTTTATGCAATGACTGCCGGGATCATTTTAATGCGGTCATCGCACTGCTGGATGGTCTGGGGCTGGCCTATGATATCGATAAGCGCATGGTGCGTGGTCTTGATTACTACACCCGCACCACCTTTGAGGTCCAGACCGGCAAGCTCGGCGCCCAGAGCGCCATTGCCGGGGGCGGCCGGTATGACGAACTGGTCAACATGCTGGGCGGACCGGATCAGCCGGCTATCGGGTTTGCCATCGGACTTGAGCGGCTGGCTGAAATCGTGGCACAGGAAGAGGCTGTTCCGGCGACGGGCGGAGTTGATCTGTTTATCGCCGCGCTGGGTGAAAAAAGCCGGGAAAAGGCGTTCGCCTGGATGTGTGAACTGAATAAAAGCGGTTTTTGTGCGGAAATGGCCTTTGAAGACCGGAGCCTGAAAAGCCAGATGAAGATGGCCAACCGGCTGAGTGCGGCCCATGCTCTGATTGTGGGGGATGCGGAGCTTGAATCCGGTCAGGCCCAGCTCCGGAACATGGCCACAAAAGACCAGCAGGAGATTGCCATCAGCAACCTGGCGGAAACCATAAAACAGATGCTGAACAATAATAAATAATGATTCCCCAAAGGGACAGGGTCGGTTTTTATGGAAGCCTGAAGGCTTCCGTTACCTGTGCCGGGGCACACACCAATTTTCAGGTGCTTGTGGCAGCCTGTGTAGCGGAGGTCTTTAGACCTCCATACATCCGGGAGACAAAGGCGTATGGCGGTTATTTTCCGCCCCCCCGTTTGGGGGCCTTTTTACGAAGCCATACATGGAAGAGAGGAAGGTAGTGGAGATAAAACGTACCCATCACTGTAACGAATTGACCGCGGCGGCGGCAGGCACGGAAGTGGTGCTGGCCGGCTGGGCCCAGCGCCGCCGGGACCACGGCGGGGTCATTTTTGTGGACCTGCGTGACCGGTTCGGCATTACCCAGGTGGTGTTCAATCCGGATATCGACAAGACCGTTCATGAAACCGCCCATGCCATCCGCAACGAATACGTTCTGTGTGTTCGCGGCACCGTGGAAAAGCGGCCCGATGACATGGTCAACCCGAATCTGGCCACCGGTGAAATAGAGGTGCTGGTGACGGAACTTGAAATATTGAACACGGCCAAGACCCCGCCGTTCATGATTGAAGACCGGATTGACGTGTCGGAAAACATCCGCCTGCAGAACCGGCACATTGACCTGCGCCGGCCCGCCATGCAGCGGAATATCATTAACCGGCACAAGGCATCTGTAGCGGCCCGTAATTTTCTGGACAGCCAGGGGTTTCTGGATATCGAAACCCCCTTTTTAACCCGTAATACACCGGAGGGCGCCCGGGACTATCTGGTGCCCAGCCGCATTACGCCGGGCCATTTTTATGCGCTTCCCCAGTCGCCCCAGCTGTTCAAGCAGTTACTGATGGTCGCGGGATTTGACCGGTATTACCAGATCGTCAAATGCTTTCGGGATGAGGACCTGCGGGCCGACCGTCAACCGGAATTCACTCAGATAGACATGGAGATGTCGTTTGTAACAGAAGACGATGTCATGGCCGTGGCCGAAGGCCTTGTGGCGGCCATTGTCAGGGCGCTGACCGGCAAAACCCCGGATATGCCGTTTCCCCGCATGACCTATGATGATGCCATTGCATCTTACGGGCTGGACAAGCCGGACCTGCGGTTTGATCTTCCGCTCACCGATATTTCGGATATCGTGGACGGATGCGGATTCAAGGTGTTTGCCGATGCCGTGAAAAAGGGCGGCATTGTCAAGGCCATGAACGCCAAAGGCTGCGCCACCTTCACCCGCAAGGAACTGGACGATTTCACCGAATTTGTGGCCATCTATAAGGCCAGGGGCCTGGCATGGGTCAAGGTGAAAGAGGACGGCGCATGGCAGTCGCCCATTGCCAAGTTTTTTACAGACGCGGAACAGCAGGCCATTGCAGATCGGCTGGACATGGTGCCGGGGGATCTGGTCTTTTTCGGCGCGGATGTGCCCAGGGTGGTCAATGATGCGCTTGGCAATCTGCGGAATCAGGTGGCTGAAAAGCTCGGTCTGATTGACAAGGCAGAGATGAATTTTGTCTGGATTACGGATTTCCCGTTCTTTGAATATGATGAGAATGAGCGGCGCTATGCGGCCATGCACCATCCCTTTACCGCTCCCCATACAGCAGATATTGACAAGCTTACGGATGATCCGCCGGCCGTTCGATCACGGGCCTATGACCTGGTGCTCAACGGCACCGAGATCGGTGGCGGGAGCATTCGTATTCATGAGCGGGCCTTACAGGAAAAGATGTTTGCCGCGCTGGGCATGGACGCGGATGAATACCGGACCAAGTTCGGGTTCCTGCTGGATGCGCTTGAGTCGGGCGCACCGCCCCACGGCGGAATTGCATTCGGGTTTGACCGCTTGGTCATGCTGTTCTGTGGGGAAGACTCCATCCGCGACGTGATCGCGTTTCCCAAAACCCAGAAGGCGGCATGTATTCTGACGGACGCGCCTTCGGAGGTTGACAAGAATCAATTGGAAGAATTGTCCTTGAAATTGAAGATAACCAAGGAGCAGAAGAATGAATAGAGAAGTTGTGATCGTAGACGGAGCACGGACCGCCATTGGCGCCTTTGGCGGTTCCCTGAAAACGGTTCCCGTGGTGGATCTGGGCGCCACAGCCATGAAAGGGCTTTTAAAAAAGGCCGGCGTGCGGCCGGTGGTCAGCGATCTCATGACTGAGGCGGCACCGGACAGCCTGCGTGATAAGGGGCAGATCCCTCTGGAAGTGGATGCCGATGACTGGGATGACAGTGCTCAGCCCATTGTGATTGACGAGGTGGTCATGGGCAACGTGCTTCAGGCCGGCCAGGGTCAGAACACGGCCCGTCAGGCCATGATCCGGGCCGGTATTCCCAAGGAAACCCCCGCTATGACGGTTAACAAAATCTGCGGCTCCGGTCTTAAAGCCATTGCGGTTGCCGCGTCGGCCATTATGGCCGGCGAAGCGGATGTGGCACTTGCCGGTGGTCAGGAGAACATGAGCCTTGCGCCCATGGCCCTGCCCAAGGCCCGCTGGGGGCATCGCATGGAGTTGACCGGTGTGGGAGACATTTACGACCTCATGGTCTTTGACGGGCTATATGAGATTTTTTACGGCTACCACATGGGCGTAACCGCGGAAAACATAGCCAAAACCTATGATATCAGCCGGGAAGAGCAGGATGCTCTGGGCGTGCTTTCCCATAATCGGGCCCTTGCGGCCATCAAGGACGGCACCTTTGCCGAGGAGATCATCCCGGTGACCATTAAATCCCGCAAAGGCGATACCGTTTTCGACACGGATGAACGGCCCATGGAAACGAGTATGGAAAAGATGGTAAAGCTGCGGCCGGCGTTTGACAAGGATGGCACGGTCACGGCCGGGAATGCATCCGGGATTAATGATGCCGCGGCCGCCGTGTTGATGATGACGGCGGACAAGGCAAAGGCGATGGGGCTTTCGCCGATCGCGAAAATCAAGGGTTTTGCCAGCGGCGGACTGGACCCGGCATATATGGGACTGGGGCCGATCCCGGCAGTCCGGAAAGTGCTCAAAAATACAGGCATGGCCATTGATGACATTGAGATGATCGAACTCAACGAAGCGTTTGCGGCTCAGGCCATCGGCTGTATGCGGGAACTGAATATTGACACGGAAAAACCCAATGAACTGGGAAGCGGCATCTCCCTGGGCCATCCCATCGGGTGCACCGGCGCCCGCCAGATGGTCACCGCCATTCATCAGATGAAGCGGAAGCAGTATGGCACGGGCCTGGTGAGTATGTGTATCGGCGGGGGCATGGGCATGGCCATGGTCATCGAGGCGGCTTCGTAAAAGTACTATACAACCAGCCACGGAATACACGGAAAAGGGACAATGGCCTTTCCGTGTATTCCGTGGTTAAAAATGAATTACAAGGAGAACAAAAATGAGTATTCCAAGAATGCTGGGGACATTGGTGGTGTGCGGTGTTCCCGCCATTATCGGCGGTGGCATTGTTTACCATTTCATGGCAAGCTACGTGGCTGTTTTTGCCTATGAGTTTATGCTGATTGTCGGCGCTGGGGCTTTTATTGCAAAATAGTCTCAGGCGGCTTCGTAAAAAGTCCAATAGCTGCGTTGCGTTGCATCTCTCGTCATGTCACGTACAACCACGTATGCTCCATTCTCTCAAGATGCAACGACGCCTTGCCCTTGAACTTTTTACTTTGCCCCCTCAAAGCGATTGTATGCGAGGGGATTAATATTTTAACCGGTTACAGGCGGAACCTAAATGGATGAATCCGAAATTACCAGTGATGTAATCAGCATCGAAAAAGAGATGCAGAAGTCATACCTTGACTATGCCATGAGCGTGATCATCGGCCGGGCCCTGCCGGACGTGCGAGACGGTATGAAGCCGGTTCACCGACGGATTCTGTTTGCCATGCATGAGCTCAAGAACGACTGGAACAAGCCTTACAAAAAATCGGCCCGTGTTGTGGGTGATGTCATTGGTAAGTATCATCCCCACGGTGACTCAGCGGTGTATGACGCCATTGTCCGTATGGCCCAGGTGTTTTCTCTGCGGTATCCTTTTGTGGACGGACAGGGCAACTTCGGCTCCATTGACGGCGACTCGCCGGCAGCCATGCGGTACACGGAAGTCCGGATGGCAAAGATGGCGCACCAGATGCTGGAGGATATTGATAAAGACACGGTGGATTTCCAACTGAACTATGATGAAAGCCTTTCCGAGCCGGCTGTGCTGCCGGCAAGGCTTCCCGCGCTGCTGATGAACGGCGCCACGGGTATCGCCGTAGGCATGGCCACGAATATTCCGCCCCACAATCTTTCGGAACTGGTGGACGGCATCACGGCGCTGATTGATGACCCGGAGATCTCCACCGAGGGGCTGATGCAGTATATTCCGGGCCCGGATTTCCCCACCTACGGCATTATTCACGGCAGCGAGGGCATTAAAGAGGCCTATACCACGGGCCGCGGCAGGGTAAAGGTCCGCGGCCGGGTGATGGTGGAACAGAACAAGAAAAAGCAGGAAGAGACCATTGTTATCAACGAACTGCCGTTTCAGGTCAACAAGGCCCGGCTCATTGAAAAAACCGCCGAGCTGGTCAAAAACAAGGACATTGAAGGTATCCGTTATGTGCGGGATGAGTCGGACAAAGAGGGCATCCGGATCGCCATCGGCCTGAAAAAGAACCAGTTTGCCGAAGTCATTATCAACCAGCTTTATAAACACACCCAGCTTGAAACCACATTCGGCATGAACCTGCTGGCCGTGGTGCACAACCGGCCCGAAGTGCTGACACTCAAGGAGATCCTCGAATATTTTATTCTGCACCGCAAAGATATTATTATCCGGCGCACCAAACACGATTTAAAAAAGGCCGAAGCCCGCGCCCATGTGCTGGAAGGACTCAAGGTGGCGCTTGACAATCTGGACGATATTGTTGCCCTGATCCGCAAGGCCCAGTCCCCGGCTGTTGCCAAAAGCGGACTGATGGAGCGTTACAAACTTACCGATATCCAGGCCCAGGCCATCCTGGATATGCGCCTGCAACGTCTTACCGGTCTTGAACGCGACAAGATTGTGACCGAATATGAGGAGACGCTGAAACAGATCGCTCACTTCAAGGCCATTCTGGCGAGTAATCAGATGGTGCTCGACATCATCAAGCAGGAACTGAGGGAACTCAAGGAATCTTTTGGCGACGACCGGCGAACCAATATTATTGCGGAGACCAAAGAGATCAATCTGGAAGACATGATCGTGGAAGAGGACATGGTTGTGACTGTCTCCCGGAGCGGTTATATCAAACGGAACCCCATCAGCCTCTATCGCAAGCAGCATCGGGGCGGTAAGGGTATTACCGCCATGGGTACCAAGGACGATGACTTTGTGGACCGCCTCTTTGTGGCATCTACTCATCACACCTTTCTCTTTTTTACCAACAAGGGCCGGGTGTTCTGGCGCAAGGTGTATGAAATCCCTCAGGCCGGCCGGGCCAGCCGGGGATCTGCCATTGTCAATCTGCTTGATTTTGAGCCGGGTGAAGAACTGGCCACCGTGTTGAATGTGCCCGACTTTGAGCCCGGTTACTATGTGCTCATGGCCACACGTAACGGCATGGTCAAAAAGACCGATATCATGGCCTACAGCCGGCCGCGTACCGGTGGCATCATCGCACTGGGCCTGGCCGACGGGGATGAACTGATTGCCGCCCGCATTACAGACGGGTCGTGGAATGTGTTCCTGGGCAGCTCCAGCGGTAAATCGGTCCGGTTTCTCGAGTCTGATGTGCGGCCCACCGGCCGTCTGGCCCGGGGCGTGCGCGGCATGACCCTTGACGCCGGGGATCGCGTGGTGGCCATGGAAGTGCTCAGCCACGGCAAGACCCTGTTCACCATCACGGAAAACGGATACGGCAAACGGACATCCATTGACGAATATCCCGTAAAAAAACGGGGCGGCAAGGGTGTGATTACCATTAAAACCAGTGTGAGAAACGGCAGTGTGGTTTCAATCCTGCTGGTGGAGGATGAGGATGACCTGATGATCATGACCGACAGCGGCAAGCTCATTCGTATTTCCGTGGCCGACGTTTCGGTGATCAGCCGTAATACACAGGGCGTCAAGTTGATCGGTATGGATGATGATGAAACGGTCAGTGGCGCGGCCCGGCTGGCAGAAAAAGACAACGGCGACAGCGCCATCGATTCGACAGAAGGGGATGCGGACAATGAGTAATACGGCCCCCGCTCAGGTTAAAACCGGTGTTGTGGGCGCAGGAAGCTGGGGAACCGCTCTTGCCCATCTGCTGGCAAGCAAAGGGCTCGCCCCTTGCCTCTGGGCCTATGAAGAAGAGATCTGCCAGCAGATCGAAAAGCAGGCGGAAAATCAGATTTATCTGCCCGGTGTTCCCCTGGCGCCGGGGATTGCCGTTTCCAATGATCTTGATTCGGTGGTTGCCGGAAAAGATATCGTGGTGATGGTCGTCCCGTCTCATCTGGTAAGGGATGTCTCCGCCAAAATGGCGGCCATCATCGACCCGTCCACCATCGTTGTTTCCGCATCCAAGGGAATTGAGAACAAGACCCATTTGACAATGACCGGGGTCCTTGCCGAAACCTTGGGGGCCGTCGTCCCGATGGAGCACATTACGGTATTATCCGGCCCCAGCTTTGCCCGGGAAGTGGGCATGAACATTCCCACCGTTGTTTCAGTGGCAGCGGAAAATCAGGCGATTGCAGAGCATTTGCAGCAGGTATTCGCATCTCCGGTGTTCCGGGTTTACACCAATAACGATGTTATTGGCGTGGAGCTGTGTGGCGCCATAAAAAATATTATCGCCATTGCCGCAGGCGTGAGTGATGGGCTGGGGCTTGGCTTGAACACACGGGCGGCAATGATTACCCGTGGTCTGGCGGAAATCCGTCGTCTGGGCATGGCCCTTGGCGCCGATCCGCATACATTTGCAGGGCTGGCCGGGGTCGGTGACCTGATTCTTACCTGCACCGGCAACCTGAGCCGGAATTATACGGTGGGCAAAAAGCTGGGCGAGGGACAGAAGCTGGCCGATATTCTGGGTGAGATGCGGATGGTTGCCGAAGGCGTTAAAACCGCCAAGTCAGTTTACAACCTGTCGGCCAATCGTGGCGTGGAAATGCCCATCTGCAACGAGATGTACCATATCCTTTACGAAGATCTTCCGCCAAAGGACGCGGTTTTCCGGCTGATGACCCGGGATCTCAAGCATGAGATAGATGCGGAGGTAACGGGCGGAAGATTGTGACGACTTCGTAAAAAGCCCACTATCTGCTGCGCTGCATCTCTCGTTATGTCACGTACAACCAAGTCCGCTGCATTCCTCGAGAGGAATATGCTGACACGCCGCATCTTGAACTTTTTACGAAGCCGTTTTAATCATAATATAAAAATGACAACCAAAACCCCCAACAAAGGCGCCGGTCATCGGCAGCGGCTGCGGGAAAAGTTCCTCACCGCAGGACTTTCCGGGTTTCACGATTATGAAGTTGTCGAACTGCTGCTCACCCTGGGCACCCCGGTGCGGGATTGTAAAGAGCCGGCCAAGGTGGCCCTTGCAACGTTCGGGACCCTGCAGGGCGTGATGGAAGCATCCACCGAAGAACTCTGCCAGATCAAGGGGATCGGCCCGAAAAATGCCCTTGGCATTAAACTGATCAAGGCGGTGGCAGACCGGTATCTCCAAAAGCGTGTCCTGGAGCGCCCCCTGATCGGCAACTCAACCCAACTGCTGGACTTTTTGAACCACACCATAAGGGACAAGGCCCGGGAGGTGTTTCTGGCGGTTTTTCTGGATGCCAAAAACCGGGTGCTTGGCACAGATGTCATGTCCGAGGGCACAGTTACCGAGAGCCCCGTTTATGTTCGGGAGATTGTACGGCGGGCCATGGACAAAAATGCCGCAGCCCTGATATGCTGCCATAACCATCCGTCCGGCGATGCCACGCCTTCAAAAAATGATATCGCCATTACACAGCGGCTGGCATATGCATGCAGGACCATGGGCATTGTCCTTCACGAGCACCTGATTATTGCCGATCAGGGGCACTACAGCTTTGTGGACAACGGCGAAATGGCCCGCATCAACCGTCACTGTGACAAGATCGAGGCCGGTATTGTGAAAACTTAACTTATCGATACTGGGCCGCTTTGGTTTGCATACAGACGGAACGGTTGGCGTTCGCAAAGGCGCAAAGATCACAAAGAATGGATATGGACAAAGCCCACCCCAAAGCCTGTTTCGGCAATCTGGATGTGGTTTTCCCGCTGCAGGATGACGGATTGCGCCATACACCGGAAACGTGCATGCAGTGTCCGGAAAAAACAGCCTGTCTGCGTGCAGCCATGGAAGGCGGTGAGGGGCTGACGCTTCATGAGGAAAAGATTGACCGGGCTTACAGCGCCGGCATGATGAGTTTCTTTGAACGGTGGACAAGGAAAAAATCCATCCACCGCAAACGGAAAACCAGGCAATAACAAAAGCCGTTTCAGCGTTAACAATCCTACAGATCGTGGAGGGGTAAACCATGAAATCATTAAAGGACATTACAGTTGCCGGAAAAAATGTGCTGATCCGGGTGGATTTTAACGTCCCCCTGGCTGATGAAGACGGGGAAAAGCGCATTACCGACGATACCCGCATCCGATATGTGGTGCCCACATTGCAATATTTAATCGACCAGCAGGCAAAAGTGATTGTCTGTTCCCATTTGGGAAGGCCCAAGGGCGCGCCCGATCCGGCATTCAGCCTCAAACCGGCGGCTGTCCGCCTCGGTGAACTGCTCGCAAAGCCGGTGACCATTACAGAAGACTGTGTGGGCGGAGATGTCAGGGCGACTATAGAGAAAATGCAACCCGGTGATGTGGTGGTGCTTGAAAACCTGCGGTTTCATCCCGGGGAGGGAAAGAATGACGATGATTTTGCGGCATCACTGGGTGCATTGTGCGAGGTTTACGTCAATGATGCGTTTGCCGTGTCCCATCGCAGCAACGCTTCTGTGGATGCCATCACCCGGCATGTAACGGAATGCGCGGCCGGGTTTCTGCTGGAAAAGGAGATTGCAACGTTTCAGAAGGCCATGGAAAACCCCGAGCGCCCGCTGGCCGCGCTTGTGGGCGGGGCAAAGGTCTCTTCCAAGCTTGGCGCGTTTTACAACATGATTGAGGTGGTGGACTCGTTGCTGATCGGCGGCGCCATGGCAAATACGTTTTTAAAGGCCAAAGGCATGGACGTGGGCATCTCAAAGACCGAAGACGACCTTCTTGAAGAAGCCGCAAAAATTCTTGAAAAGGCCGCTGCAAGGAATGTTGCCCTGGAATTGCCCGTGGATGTGATTGTGGCGGAAAAAATTGATGAACAGGCCGCCACCAGCACCGTACCCGTGGACCGGATACCGGCGGGGCATATGGCCCTAGACATCGGCCCGGAAACCTGCCGGCAATTTTCCGATATTCTGAAAAATGCCCGTACCGTGGTGTGGAACGGGCCCATGGGCATTTTTGAAATGCCATTGTTTGCCGAAGGCACAAAGGCCATGGCCTCGGCCCTTGCCCAATCTTCAGCGTTCACGGTGGTGGGCGGTGGGGATACGGTTTCGGCGGTGCACATGGCTGAAGTGGCGGACAAGATGTCCTATATCTCCACCGGCGGAGGCGCGTTTCTTGAATTGATGGAGGGGAAGACTCTTCCCGGCGTGGCTGCCCTGGGGTGATGGCTTCGTAAAACGCCCGATAGCTGCGCGGGCATCCCTCGTCGCTGCGGCGTACGTGAAGTACGCCTCACTCCTCGGTATTTGCGCGCCTTGCTCGCGAACGTTTTACGAAGCCATCCAAATTTTGACTTTTGAGGACTTCATCAAATTTGGAGTCCTTTCGATTTCGATCGCAATTTCGATTTGGGCTTACCCCCTTTCAGGGGGTAAGCAAATCCTGATCCTCCTTGCCGGGATTCTTTACTTGGGATCCCTTTATTGATGTGAAGCGGAACGGTAGACACAAAGGAAAATAGTAAATGTCTGAAAAATTGCGGATTTGTCTTTCTCAAATATTTGCCGGGTTATTGGTTGTGTTGATTTGTACTTCCAGCAGTCTGTGGGAAGACAGGGTGCCGCTTGTCACGACGGTTCTGTTCCTTTCTGGCGCCGTTCTGGTCGGCATTGCTTCTTTAGGCAGGCTATGGTGTTCTGTTTATATCGCAGGCTACAAGACGGACGTTTTGGTCACGCAAGGGCCATATTCCATGTCTAGAAACCCGCTCTATTTCTTCAGCCTGCTGGGTGCCCTTGGTGTTGGGTTGACCACTGAAACCCTTCTTATTCCATTTGTTATTGCTATTGCCTTTATCGCGTATTATCCGCTTGTCATCAAAAGCGAGGCGGCAGGGCTATTGAAACTGCATAAGGGTGAATTTGAGGCTTATCTGAAAAAGGTGCCGGCGTTTTTTCCCAGGCTGTCCCTTCTGCATGAGCCTGAGGAATATGTCGTGCGACCCATCGTATTTAAGAAGCACATGTTTCATGCACTCTGGTTCATATGGTTTGTTGGAATAATTGAGATTATTGAAGAATTCCATGAGCTAGGCATTCTTCCGACAATACTGAAAATATACTGATTCGCCTGATATGACGCTGGCAGCCGACGCCTGTTGTTGTGCCCGGCATCAAGAATAAAACAGCTATCCAGTTGTTGACACCCACAATTTTGTTGTGTTAAAATGATCAAAAATTTAAAGGTCTTGAAGAAAGAGAAGGCAGATGTTTCACTGGGGGGTACGGGAAGAATTAGGCGCGGAAGATAAGCTCAGGCGCTCATATTATGAGTTGCTGCGGGATGATCTGGATCAGTTTATCATCGATTATGCCCTGGTGGACTCGTATAACAATTTCAAGCGCCGCAATGAACCTTATCCATTCCCTGAAAAGCGGGAACTCAAGCCCCGGGCCCAGTTACCCAAGATCGAATATGAGAACCAGAACGCCTTTCTGGTAATTTTTGTCGAAGACGTCATTCCCGATAACTGCAAAAAGCATATCCGGTTTTTTGATATCAACAAGACCACCAAAACCAATCTGATGCAATCCAAGTCGCTTTCTTTGAATAGTTTTGACAGAACGCAGAAGCAACTGGAGTCGGCCCGGTTTTTCAATTTTTTAAAAGAGCTTTTGCCCCTTGACTACGCCCTGCTGATTCAACGGGATCCCGCCAGTGTAACTGTCAACAGATATGCAGTGACCCATTTTCATGTACGCATCGACTGGCCGGTTTCCGATGCCGCTGAAGACCTGGGGCAATACCTGCGCTATATTTCCAAGGATCTTTATGAAAAAGGGGATAAATACGCGGAGAGCATTCAAAAAAAGCTGTTTGAATATTACGGGTTTCCTTTTATGGTGGGTGGACGGCGGACGGCGGCACTGGTGGCATCCCAGTTTTTAAAGAAACTTCCCTTCATCAGTACGGTGTATGTTGCAAGTAGTGAAGCGCGTTATGTGGCGCGCCTTTCAGAAAGAGGCGTTTACAAGACAGCCCTGGTCAAGCTATCCAAGTCCCAGCGCTCCGCTCTGGCCAATGATAATGATCTCACGCTTAAGGATATCAGCGACCATTACATGATTGCCACGGAAGCGCGTTCATCCGGGGTTTTCATTCTTCAGGTTTTTTACGCTTATACCGACCCGGCCCGGGTCCCCATGGACGGGAAGCTCCGTACATTGAACCCGGCCACGCCCTGGCTGACAGTTGAAAGTCAGTATATCCTTCCAAAATCAGGAAAGGGAGATCGCCGTAAGTTTTCGCCGCTTCCTATTAATCTTATCTATACGGAAATCGGCAAGTAGTATGGGCCGGGCCTTTGATCCGGGGGGCATGTTGCATGGCGGTCTGTTCTCAAGCGAACGGCGACCGCATAACATCTTGACGAACCGGTCGGATTTTGTTATAATACAAAAAAATAAGCAAGAGCCTTTCCGAAAAGCAGATAAAGGTAAGAGCGCAACCCCCTTTCGCCAGATTCGTTCCGATAATAATTCTTCTATATGTTGGCCGAAAAGTAAATATCGCGTGGTTGGTGATATCATAAGACCTGTCTGCTTTTTTTTGGTATTGGCAGTCTGTGTCGGCGCCATGATCGGATGCGCTACCACCCGTCACATCCCCCAGAATCAGAACAATTTATGCCGGCTCTTTGAAGAAAAGGATAACTGGTTCAAATATGCGGATAAGGCTGCAAAGCGGTGGGGGATTCCGATCCCGGTGATGATGGCGATTATGCATCAGGAATCGCGGTTTAATCCAAAAGCAAAGCCCCCGCGCACCACCTGCCTCTGTTTTTTGCCCGGTCCCCGGCCCTCATCCGCTTATGGATTTGCCCAGGCGCTGGATTCCACATGGGAACGATACCAGGCCGCCACAAACAATTGGGGCGCGGATAGGGACGATTTTGCGGATGCTGTCGATTTTGTCGGCTGGTATTGCTATCAGACGCGGATTAAGTGCGGGGTTCCGGCCAATGATGCCTACGGACACTATCTGGCTTATCACGAGGGTCAGACCGGCTTTCTCCGCAAGACTTACCGCAACAAAGGATGGCTGCTCAACGTGGCGGGCCGGGTGCAGCGACAGTCCGTAACATATACCCGGCAGCTGGCAACCTGTGAACAAAAGCTCCGGGATGCTATGAAGTGCTTTTTATGGCCTTTTTAATTAAAGGTTCATCTGAGAATTTCCCACTGAAAATGATATCCGGTTGATGTTCTGTGCTGATCATGTCCGAAAAACCGCAAGGATCCACCAATGCTAGATAGTAAAGGGAAAACTGTACTGTTTGTCGACGATGAAAAGCACATCCTTGATGTGGCCTCAAAGTATTTCGTCAAAAAGGGGTACTCTGTATTAACGGCTGAAAACGGTATGGATGCATTGCGCCTGCTGGAAACCACAAAAGTGGATTGCTGTGTCATCGATATCAATATGCCGAAAATGGACGGCCTGCAACTTGCTGAAAGAATAAGGGAGTTGGATAATACCATTCCCGTCATTGTCATGACCGGCAATCCATCCCTGGATAATGCCATTAATACACTCAAGAATGGGGTGGTGGATTTTCTCATCAAGCCCATGGATCTGAACCGCCTGGAGATTTGCATCAGTCGGGTGATGCGGGAACAGAAACTGTTTGTTGAAAATATCATTTTAAAACAAGAGGTGGAAGGCAAGCATCGCCTGGAAAAGCTGAACAAGGAGCTGGTTTATAAGATCGAGGAACTGGATGTCCTCAACAAGATCATGAGCGATGTTTCTGAAATCAGCAAAGCGCCGGACGTTTATAAACGAGTGGCCGACCTGGCCCTTGAGATTACACATGCGGATGAAGCGCGGCTGTTTGTGTATAATGAAAGTGAGGGGAGCCCCTTTGAAATCGCCGGTTCCCAAACCGGTGACACCAGTGAAGATTTACTTTACACATTACCGCAAACTGACAATAGCGCCATGACCCGGCTGGTCATGGAGACGATTGCTGATGAACTGCCGTTGCTTATCCCCAACGATAAAGCCGGCAAACGTTTGCCCGGACATGTGCGGTCGCTGATGCTGGTACCGCTGAAAATCCAGGAAAAAGTGTTCGGCGTGCTGACCACCGCCACGACCGGTGAGACCAGCCGGTTTGATGAAAAAGACCTCTATTTCCTCTCGTTCATGGCACAGAAAACCGCTTCGGCGATTGAGAATCTGGCCTTATACGAACATATCAATAAAGGCATCATCACGACGCTTCAGGCGTTTGTAAAAGCCATCGAAGCCCGGGATCCATACACAAAAGAGCACTCCAACCGGGTCACCACCATTGCCATGGCTATTGGCAAGGCTGTGGGATGCACCGAGGAGGAGCTCGATATTCTCCAGGTGGCGGGCCCTTTGCACGATATCGGTAAGATCGGGATTCGTGATGCCATCCTGATGAAGCCCGGACGGCTGACCGATGAGGAATTTACCGAAATTAAACGGCACCCGGTAATCGGGGCTGAAATTATCGAACAATTGGGGATGTGGGATGATCACAAGTGGATTATCCGGCATCATCATGAGCGCTTTGACGGCAGTGGATATCCGGATCGGCTTGAGAAAGAGGGGATACCGTTTTTGGCCAGAATTATGTCGGTCTCTGATGTGTTTGACGCTATCACGTCCAACAGGGCCTACCGTAAGAAGATGGAAATTGAAACCGCCCTTAAAATCATGCGGGACGGATCCGGCACGCAGTTTGATCCCTATCTGATTGACGTGTTTTTTGATCTGTTTAATCAAGGCAAGATTGCGTATCCGGACGACTGATGAGGGCTTTGTAAATCTCGATTGCGCCAACGCTCCCGCAGACATTGCGATGCACCTCGCGTCTTGACATCTCGTACAACGGGTATGTTTCATTCCCAGAGATGCATCAACGCCCCTTCGCTAACGGGTCTTTGTACATTTTACGGTGCCATCCCGGAAATGAATTTTTTACACAGCCGTCACGGAAAGCCGTTTACATTTAATGTTGTATGTGGTATGATATATTTTAAAATCAGATAGATGATTGTTGAGCGGTTACATCGACCACACTGTTTCAATACCGGAAACACATTTCAAGCAGCATCATAACCAATACCCGACTTCCCTCATTGTCATGAGCAATAATTTTGTTGAAAAAAGAGAGTGCGTTCGTGTTGTGATTTCAGCATCCGCCGAGGTCCGACTGGTGGATGAACAGGAAGCGGAAAAACTGGCAGCCAGCGCGACGGCGCACACGCCTGACCTGTTTGACGAACTCCGGGCAGAAGACAATCAGGCCCATTTGCCGGGCTGGGAAGATCAGCTTCTGCCGGAACATCCCCCACTTGACCCCCGCCTGACCCGGTTTTTGATGCAGATTGATGAAAAGCTCGACCGGCTGCTTGCCATACAGGAAGACGAAAAGGCGTGTCAGGATGTGATTGATGTAAGGGACACGGTCGATCTCAGCGGGACGGGGATACGGCTGATGATGGGGGAACAACTCGAGGTGGGGCAGTATATTCACATCACCCTGAAAGTGCCGGAAATGCCGTTTGGCAAGATTGCTGTCTACGGCAAAGTCATCCGGGTGCGTGAGGATGTCACGGACACCGAAACACTCTATGAGGCCGGTATCCGTTTTTTAAATCTTTCCCGACAGGAGCAGGAAGCGATAATTGCCTATACATTCTGGAAGCAGCGGGAGCGTATTCGCGGAATGAAGACAAGTTCATGAAAATGGTATTTGTTATCGCAAATCGATTGATACCGGTTTTTAAAAGGCAAAACACCCGGAGGCGATAAAGGAGATCTGATTATGGATGCAAAGCTCATAAATCCGTTTATCCATGCAACCATGAATGTTCTGAAAACCATGGCATTTGTTAACTGCAAGGCGGATAAGCCCTATCTTAAAAAAGATGATATCGCATGTGGAGATGTGTCCGGCGTCATTGGTTTTACGGGTGAAACCAACGGTACCGTGGCGGTCACCTTTGATGAACCCAGTATTATAAAAATTGTCTCCAATATGTTCGGTGAAGAGATGGGCAGCCTGACCGATGAAGTGGTGGACGCCGTGGGCGAACTGACCAATATGATTTCAGGCCAGGCGCGACGGGAGTTGGAGGAGTCCGGCCGGTTTTTTGAGGCGGCCATCCCTTCTGTTATTCATGGAAAGGGGCATACCATTACCCATTATACCGATGGTCCGAAAATTGCCATTCCGTTTACCACGGATGATGGAAACTTTACGATTGAGGTATGTATGGAGAAAAGCGACGAATAGCCGGCGGCTTCGCCAAAAGCCCAATTGCGGCGCTGCGCTGCATCTCTCGTTATGTCACGTCCAAACAAGTACGCTCCATTCCTCGACATACAGCGGCGCCTTGCACTTGAACTTTTGACAAAGCCGCCGAAAGCGTTGGAAATCATTCCAATGGATGGAAACTAGAGGGGGAGAAGATCATGTCCAGGGTATTAGTGGTTTACAGTGATTCGGGGGCTGTTGATCCTTTTATCACCCTGCTTGCCGGGAAAAATCATCAGGTGGATAAGGTCAGAAGCCGGGATGCTGCCAAGTATCTTCGTACGTCGGCATTTGACGTGGTAATTACGGATTGCCCGCCAGCCGGTGCCGCGATCCGGGATGGCGGGGTGGTGGCGCAGGTCGCGGAGAACTGTCCGGAAACCCGCTGTATTGTTCTGACCGGGGGGGATGCTGCGGAGCTGACACTTATGGAAAAAGCAAAAGACCTTCGATTTGACTGTTTCTCCCGGGACAAGGGGCCGGAAGCGCTGCTGGCCGAGCTGGAGAAGTCCACGGACACGGAACAATCGTCTACCGAACAGCCCAAACCGACGAAAAAGGAAAATCTGGGCGGCATCGTGGGCGAAAGCCGTGAAATCCGTCAGGTCTTCGGTGTCATTTCAAAGGTGGCCAAAACCGACAGCACGGTGCTTATCACCGGAGAAAGTGGCACCGGAAAGGAATTGATTGCCCGTGCGATCCATGAGAACAGCTCCCGTGCGGAAAATCCCATGGTGGTGATTAATTGCAGCGCCATTCCCGGAGAACTTCTGGAAAGCGAATTGTTTGGCCATGAAAAGGGCGCATTTACCGGTGCGCACCGGGCGCGAATGGGGCGGTTTGAAATGGCCGACAACAGCACGATCTTTCTCGACGAAATCGGTGACATGAGCCTGAACCTGCAGGTCAAGCTGCTGCGGGTGCTGCAGGAGCAAACATTTGAAAAGGTCGGCGGGGCCAAATCAATGAATGTCAACATCCGCGTCATTGCCGCTACCAACAAGGATCTGGCCGAAGCCATCAAAGACGGGTCTTTTCGGGAAGACCTGTTTTACCGGCTGAATGTGATTCCCATTAAAATGGCACCCTTACGGCAGCGGCGGTCTGATATCCCCCTGCTGGTTCACTATTTCAGCAATCGGCTGGCCCAACGCAGCGGTATGGACCGACCGAAACGGTTTTCTGAAGCAGCCATGGCAATGATGACCAATTACGAATGGCCGGGTAATATCCGGGAGTTGGAAAATATGATGGAACGGCTGTTTGTGCTTGTCAGCGGGGAGATCATCGAGCCGTCTGATTTTCCTGACTACTTTTTTGACAGGCCCCGGGATGCACAGGCCGCTGTCAGCCCCGGAGAAGAAACGATCTCCCTTGAAGGGGGCCTGGATTTTAATCAGACCGTTGACGCATTTCAAAAACGGCTTATCGTAAAAGCCCTGGAAGAAACAAACGGCGTGAAAAGCAAGGCGGCGGAGCTGCTGAAAATCAAACGCACCACCCTTGTGGAAAAAATCAAAAAACTTCAGATCGAAACGGACGCAAGCGCATAATTAGCATCCTGGTATTTAAAGCCTGGCTTATGGACCAGAGCATCGATAATAGCCCCGTATCGGGGTAACCCAAGCCGCCCTTTCCGTGGTCGGGCTTTTTTTTGTCTGGCATCTTAACTCCCTCCCGCAGTCCTGCTGCCCCATCTCCCTCTTTTCAGTCCGGTATGTTCAACTGTAAATTTTTTTATTACTCATTTCATGGTTTTATCGTAATGCAGGATTTTGTGTAATTTTTGGAAAAAGGGCTTGAAAGGCGGCAGAGAAATGTGGTATTTATGACAATTTAAAATTTCATATAATCTTGTTGGGTTAACCTGGAATTGATGAGGTACATAGATGGGATCAAAAAATGAGGTAAAACTTGCTTACGGCTTGGCTGTTGTTCTGCTGATTGTGGGGATTATCTGTTATGCGGCCGGATCTGCAGAAAAACCCGATGAGCCGGTTCGCAAGGTATACAGAAGCATGGCCGGCAACGTGCTGTTTGATCATCAGATGCATACATCCTACGAAAGTGACTGTTACGTCTGCCATCATCACGGCGACAGCAGCGAATTCATGGCCTGCAACACCTGCCATATGAAGGAAATGCCGGCGACCGAACCGGCCGTGTGCAAAGACTGCCATCCATTTGGTGATACGTATATCCACGACGAACATCACTTGATGCTGGAAGATGAGCCCGGTGTCTGGAAGTGCAAGGACTGTCATTCTCTGGCCGAAGGACAGGAACCGCCGCCTGCCGCCTGTGGTGATTGCCATGACCCCTATGATGTGGAAGGTCAGGCAAGGCTTATGACTTACCAGAAGTCTGCGGATGCACTTCATTCTCAATGTATCGGATGCCATGAGGATTACGGGGCAGGCCCGGTCGAGTGCGGCATGTGCCACGCCCAGTAGATAATTATAGACAGTCTCGTAATAAGCGAATTCGTTGATGGCAGCGGGAGTTGTTGTCGGCCCGGCCGGCGGCAAGTGCCATCAGATTAAACGTGAGACGGAAAAAAAGGTAAGGCTATGATTAAAAGACCGTTTTTCGGATTGGTAGCACCCCAGTTGGAGTATGCAGGCCTGGACACGGCCGGAGCGCCCCAGGAGGTGCCGGCGCCTTCGCGTATCACCCTCTTTGTGGATGCGCCGCTTAACAGAACCGATTCACTGATGATTGCCAAAGGCGATGCGGTAAAGCGGGGCCAGAAAGTTGTTCCATTTGCAAACAGCCCGGCATACACAGTTTCGCCACGGGGCGGGACAATCGCTTCTATCGTTTCTTATACCGGCAATTTCGGCAAAAAACTGACTGCCGTGGTGATCGAAGTGGATGAAAACACCGAAGCGGACAATAAGTTTGCGGAAGCCGGGAAAACCCCGTCCAAGGAAAGTGCCGCGGAATTTCTTGGCGCGATCCCCGGTGGTCTCCCCCGGGAGCTGGTTGACGTGGAAACAGTGCCTGAGACTGTTGTTGTTGCCGGCGCGGACGAAGACTTTTTGAGCGTTACCCGGCAGTATACGATTTCGTCGAATATGGAAGGCGTCAAGCGCGGGGTTGAAATACTGAAGAAAATTACCGGCGCCAAAAATATTGTACTGGCCGTTCCCGGCCCACTGGCAGCCGGCGCCAGCTCTGCCGGCGCGGAAGTCAAAACCGTCGGGGATCAATATCCGGCGGCAAATCCCCATATGATTGCAAAAGACTGCCTCGGTAAAGTCATTCCCGCTGGGAAATCCTGCGCAGATGAAGGCATCGTCTTTATCAGCCCCGAAGCCGTGGCGGCTGTGGGGCAGGCCTATGCCGAAGGTACGGTTTCGGACCGTAAGCTGGTTACTGTCGTCAAAAAGAGCGGGGAGAAGAAACTCCTGTCCGCAGTGATTGGTACCGCTGTTGGCGAAGTATTGGCGGCGTGCAATGAATCCGTTGATGAAAATGACCGCCTGGTACTGGGTGGCCCCATGACCGGGGATGCTGTTTATACGGAAAGCTACCCCGTCTGTACGGATACGGACCTCATTCTTGTTCAGGACGCCACCCAGATCCCCGATGTAGCAGATAATGCGTGTATCAATTGCGGGGCCTGCGTCAGGATCTGTCCCGCCAGGATACCGGTCAATGTGCTGATTAGATACCTGGAGGCCGGTTCTTACGGTGATGCCGCCGACAACCACGACCTCCTTTCCTGTATCGAATGCGGTCTCTGCAGTTTTGTCTGCACAGCCCATATACCGATTTTCCAATATATAAAACTCGGCAAGTACGAATTTGCCAGATCAATTGCAGCGGAGGCGGATAATGCACAGTAACAAAAAATTGCTTGTTTCACATGCGCCGTTCTGGCATGACGGCACCTCGCTGTCGGCGAAGTATTACAATATCATGCTGGTGGCGCTCATTCCCACAATTGCCGGCATCCTTACTTACGGCACCCCCGCGCTGGGCGTCGTCTGTCTTTCCATATCAACAGCCATTATCTGGGAATACCTGATGAACCGCGTATCACGACAGCCGATCTCCATTGGCGACGGTAACGCTGCCCTGATCGGTCTGCTGCTGGCAATGATGTTCCCCGCCACTATGCCCTGGTGGGCGGTCATTGTGGGGACCTTTGTGGCCGTTGTCATCGCAAAGGGAATTTTCGGTGGGCTGGGGGCGAACCCCTTCAACCCCGTGGTGATC
Organism: Thermodesulfobacteriota bacterium; assembly: GCA_034189905.1. Taxonomy (GTDB): domain Bacteria; phylum Desulfobacterota; class Desulfobacteria; order Desulfobacterales; family Desulfosudaceae; genus JAXHTY01. The sequence goes on along the minus strand of JAXHTY010000007.1, from coordinate 110,115 downwards.
AGTGTGGCCATTCTGATGGTTTCGTGGCCCGATTTTCTTGATTTCAACTATATGCTTGCAAACTATGATACCGGTTTTAACATGGCCTATCCCATGGTGTCTGCAAAGTATTTCGGCACCGGCACCATTGCCGGATTTTCAACCATGGATCTGTTGCTGGGCCGTCAGGCCGGCGGCCTCGGCACCACATTCGGCCTCGGCATTATTATTGCGGGTATCTACCTCATGGCAAGGGGATATATCCGCTGGGAAATCGTTGTTTCCTTTCTTGCAGGTGTTTTTGTAACCGCCCTGCTGTTCAACATGGGGGATTCAACTCAGTACGCGGGTCCGATGTTTCACCTGCTTTCGGGTTATACGCTGATGGGTGCTGTTTTTCTGGCAACCGAAGACTCCTCTTCACCGGTCAATTTCATCCCCATGCTGATTTACGGCGCGTGCGGCGGGTTGTTGACCGTGCTGATCAGAAATATTGGTGTGTATCCGGACGGTGTGATATTTGCCGTTCTGATTATTAATCTTGTCAACCCGCTGGTTGATAAAATACGACCAAAGGCAATGGGAAGGGTGGCATAAATGCGCGAACTTATAAAAATGGTGGTGGTGCTTACCGTTTTGACGGCAGTTTCGGGCGGGCTGCTGGCCGGTGTGCGGGCAGCGACAAAAGACCGCATCGAACTGCAGGTGTTGACACTTGTCAAGGGGCCGGTACTCAAAGATATCTTCAAGGATGCGTCCAATGATTTTATCGCAGACCGTTTTACCGTGACGCACAATGGTGAAGAGATAACTCTGTTTCCGGCTGTTATTGAGGGCAAGGTTCAGCAGGTGGCTCTGAGTGCCAGCGGGGGCGGGTTTGGCGGTGATCTCGGTCTGATGGTCGCCGTGGATATTGATACGGGCAAAATTACCGGGGCCGGGGTTACCACACACAGTGAAACACCGGGAATCGGGTCCAGAGCAAAATCAGAGCCTGATTTGACTCAGCGGTTTGTGGGCCTGTCTGTAAATGAGACCTTCAAGGTAAAGAAAGACGGCGGTCAGATCGCGGCGATCAGTGGTGCCACGGTAACCTCCAGGGGTGTGTGCGCGGCCGCAACCAATGCCGGTCAGATTTACAGCGCACTGGAAGGTGACATTAAAAGCAAAATCGAGAGCCTGTCCTTATAAAATAGAAAGCCAAAGAAGGGCTATAAGCCCCGAATGTCAGGGAGAGAACAATGGCAAAGACAGTAGTGCAGGAGTTTACAAAAGGGTTATGGGCGGAGATCCCCCCGTTTCGGCTGGTGCTTGGCTTGTGTCCGGTGCTCGCCGTGACCACAAAAGTTGAAAATGGCATCGGCATGGGGCTTGCCACCACATTCGTACTGGTCGGTTCCAACGTGCTTGTTTCCCTGCTGCGCAACATCATTCCCACCAAAGTAAGAATCGCCTGTTTTATTACGATTATCGCAACCTTTGTGACGCTGGTTGAACTGCTGATGCAGGCGTTTACTTACAGCCTGTTTCTGCAACTGGGTATTTTTATTCCCCTGATTGTTGTGAACTGTATTGTACTGGGCAGGGCCGAGGCTTTTGCCAGCAAGAACAAACTTGTCCCGTCCATTGCCGACGGGCTGGGCATCGGGGTCGGATTCACCCTCTCGCTGGCTGCCATTGCCGCAGTTCGGGAGGGGATTGGCGCCGGTACGTTGACGATTTTCGGGAACACGTTCGTACCGTTTGGTGACGCATACATGCCGTTTGCCTTTATGGTCCAGGCGCCGGGTGCCTTTGTCTGCCTCGGTCTGATGCTGTCGATAATGAATATGCTCGAGAAATAGGAGACAATAAATGACCGAATATATTCTGCTGGCAATAAGCTGCATTCTGATTAACAACATTCTACTTGCCCAGTTTCTTGGGAACTGTCCGTTTCTGGGTACCTCCAAGAAAATGGAGACCGCGGCGGGGATGTCAATGGCGGTTGTGTTCGTCCTGGTTATGGCCGGTATCATCACCTGGTGCGTGGACCACTGGCTGCTCAAGACCCTTGAGCTTGAGTACCTGCGGACCCTGGCCTTTATCCTGGTGATCGCCTCTCTGGTGCAGTTTGTGGAAATGTTTTTGAAAAAGAGTATTCCGGCGCTGTATGCCGGGCTGGGCATCTTTCTGCCCCTGATCACCACCAACTGCGCGGTTATGGGTGCCTGCCTGATCAATATTAAAGAGGAATATACCTTTATTCAGGCATTGGTCGCGTCATTCTCCTACGCGGTCGGTTTCGGGCTTGCACTGATTCTGTTTGCCGGTGTGCGGGAACGGGTGGACCTGGGCAGGGTTCCCAAGCCCCTTGAAGATACCGCCATCGGATTGGTTACCGCCGGAATGATCGCCCTTGCCTTTTTCGCGTTTAAAGGAATGGCATAGACGAATTTGCCTGATCCGCTGCACAGGTCCGAATGCAAAAAAGTGACCGGACATGCGGCTGGCAATTACACCGAATATAATTCAGATAACAGGAGTTACCATTGATAGAAGCAATTTTATCCATGCTGGGAATAGGAATGGCCAGCAGCGTGATTCTGGGCGTGGCGTCAAGGGTATTTTACGTTTACGAAGACCCCAGAATTGCGGATGTTGAAAACTATCTGGCCGGCGCTAACTGTGGCGGTTGCGGATATGCCGGCTGTTCGGCTGCAGCTGAAGCCGTGGTTAAAGGTGAAGCGCCGGCCAATGTGTGCATTCTCGCGGACGCCGATATGATTGCCGCCGTTGCCGGCATCATGGGGCTGGAAGGTGGGACAGCCGAACCCCGGATTTCGGAAAACGAATGTGCCGGCGGCAATCGAGCGGAAAACCGTTACACTTATATGGGCGTCAACTCCTGCAATGCGGCCACGGCCATGTACGGCGGTCGTAGAGCCTGTCCCACCGGCTGCCTGGGATATGGCGACTGCATCAAGGCGTGTTCTTTTGATGCCATTGATATGGGTCCGGACGGATATCCGGTTGTCAGTGAGACAAAATGCGTGGGCTGCGGGGCGTGCGAAGCGGTCTGTCCGAAAAATATCATTAAAGTCAAAACCATGTCCGAGAGGCTGCTTGCCTTTAACCGGGTGGACGGCTCCCATGCGCCGTGCCAGCAGACCTGCCCGGCACAGATCGACATCCCGGAATACATCCGGCAAATCAAGAAGGGCGATTACGAAGGCGCGGTCAGGACCATTCGGGAGCGCAATCCCCTGCTCCTTGCCTGCGGCCGGGTCTGCCCCCATCCCTGTGAAGATTACTGCCGCCGCGCCATTGCGGATGATGAGGCGGTGTCCATTAACCAGCTAAAGCGGTTTGTGGCCGACTATGAAATGAACGCGGGTCGGCGTTTCCCCATTCCCTGCGCGCCCTCAACCGGCAAGAAGGTGGCTGTGATCGGCGGCGGACCGGCGGGGTTGAGCTGTGCTTACTTTCTGCGCCGGGTCGGCCATGACGTCACCATATTTGATGCCATGGCAGAGCTTGGCGGGATGATCCGGTACGGCATTCCTGAGTACCGGCTGCCAAAAAAGGTGCTGAAATGGGAAACTGACGGGATTCTGAACCTGGGCATCGAGCACAAGCCCGGCATGAAACTGGGCCGGGATTTTGACTTGAACAGCTTGGTGGCCGCGGGATACGACGCCATTTTCCTGGGCATCGGCGCCTGGAAAGACTATGACCTGAAAATCGAGGGCAACGACCTCAAGGGCGTATACACCGGTATTTCTTTTCTGACCACTTTTGCCCAGTGGCAGCAGGGCGTTATTGACGAGAAGCCCTATGTGGGCAAAAAATGCGCTGTTATCGGCGGCGGCAACACCGCCATTGACTGCGTGCGGACCCTGGTCAGGCTGGGGGCCGAAGAAGTGTCCATTGTCTATCGCCGGACCCGGAACGAAATGCCGGCCAACAAGGTAGAAATTGATGCTGCCGAGCACGAGGGCATCAACCTGAAATATCTCTTTTCACCCAACAAGATTGTCGGGGATGACGACGGCAATGTGGTGGGTCTGGAAGTCCAGGAAATGGAGCTGGGCGAGCCGGATGAAAGCGGTCGCCGGAAACCGGTTCCCAAGGAAGGCGCGGTCCAGACACTGGAGACCGATATGATCGTGCTGGCCATCGGCCAGGGTCCGGATATCTCCTTTAAGGAAGCGGAAAAGGGCCGCCGTGTCGAGGAGCTTGCCACCACCCGCTGGGATACCATCGATCAGGTGGACCCGGAGACCCTGCAGACCAATATTCCATATATCTTCACCGGCGGTGATGCGGCAACCGGCGCGGCACTGGTGGTGGATGCCATCGGCGCGGGCAGGCGTGCGGCCCGTTCCATCGACCTTTTTCTGGCCGGCAAACCGGTCACAACCCCGCCCCGGTCGCTGTTCAAGATGCACATTCCCGGGTCGATATTTGAGGAACTGGAAGGGGTGTCCAAATCCAAACGGGCTGAAATGCCTGAGCTGGATCCAAAGACCCGCATCCACACATTTGATGAAGCGGATCTGGTGATTGACGAGGAAACGGCGAAGGAAGAGGCAGACCGCTGCCTGTTCTGCTGCACAACCTGTTACACCCCCGACAATGAATAGGATGCAGAATCGCCCCTCGTTCCCACACTCAGCGCGGGAGCGAGAAAATAGTATAAAAACAACCGCAGAGACGCAGAGGGCGCAAAGAGAATGATTTCTCTTGCGCCCTTTTATTTTTACCCACAGACACACACAGACGCACACGGACAAAATCGTCTATGTCAGTGTCTTTGCGTGTCTGTGGCCATTCCCCTCTCTCTTCGCCTCTGCGGTTCATTTTTAAAACTTGATAACGTTAACCACATCCCCTTTGTTAATCCCCTCTGAGTCGGCATCTATGGCGATCAGGCCGTCCGCCTGAACCATGGTGTTAATCAGGCCGGACTTGCCGAAAACCGGATGAGCCCATGCGGTACTGCCTGTCTTCTCCTGCTCAATACGAACCCGCACAAAGTCAGTGCGACCATAAACAGACGGCACGTTCCTGGCAATTCGGGCGGACACATAATCGATATCAGTCGTGATGGCCATATTGCCGCCAATATGGCGCACAAACGGCCGGACAATCATCATATAAACCACCATGGCCGATGTCACCTGCCCGGGCAGCCCCCAGACCATTTTTCCGCCGACCCGTGCGAGCATGGTGGGTTTCCCGGGACGCACAGCCACGCCATGGACCAGCAGTTCAGCATCCGGTAATGCAGTAAGTGCTTTTTTTGTGTAATCCCGGGTGCCCACTGAACTGCCGCCGGATACCACCACGGCGTCGCATTTTTTTATGGCATTGGCCACGATACCATAGAGTGCTTCATACTGGTCCGGCACCACGCCCAGGTTCATGGGCGTACCGCCGCTTTGTATTACCAGTGCAGCCAGGGAATAGGTGTTCATGTCCCTGATATGGCCCGGCGGGGGTGTCTTGTCAATAGAAACAATCTCATCGCCGGTGGAAAGAATGCCGATAACCGGTTTCTTGTACACTGTTACAGTTGTAATGCCGAAAGCCGCCAGCAGGCCGATCTCCTGGCTACGCATCAGTGTCCCGGCACTGACTGCCACATCACCGGCCTTGAAATCCTCGTCTGCCGCAACCATGTTGCCGCCCGGGGCAACGGGTTTAAAGACTTCCAGTTCGGTTTTACTCACAGGTGCGGCATGCTCCTTCATGACCACCGCATCCGCACTTTCTGGCAGCATGCCACCGGTGGCAATGCCGGCCGCCTCATTCCGCTGAATATCGAAATCCGGCACCGCGCCCATGGGAATGGACCCTTTAATGGTCAGAAAGGCCGGACTGCCGTCAGACGCACCGAAGGTGGACGCAGCTGCCACGGCATACCCGTCCATCACCGACCGGTTGAACCCCGGCAAATCCAGTGTTGCGGTAATATCATTCCCAAGCACCCGGCCAAGCGCCTCCGTCAGCGGAACCAACTCCGTCCCGACCGGTGTGAACCGATCTGTCATCTCCAGAACCTTGCCTGGCGGTATAACCTTAAAAAATTCTTCCATAATAGCTTATTGATTGCTTTGATAAAATCATAGGTTAGATGGCAAAGTAAAACGTTAGAGAGCAAGGCGCCGATGTGTCTCCAGGAATGGGGCGCACGTGGTTGCACGTGACATGACGAGGGATACATCGCAACGCAGCTATTGGGCGTTTTACGAAGCCATCTATTGAGGAATGAAGTCCTCCCCTCTTATCTCATTCATCGTAATGGCCGCTTCCGGGCAGCTGATAGCACACTGGCCGCATCCCAGGCACTTGTCCTCCATCACAACGGCGACATCATCGTCATCAAGGCTGATGGCCCCGAACCAGCATCGGTCCTCACATATGCCACACCCGGAACAGTCCTCGGTATCGATTTCCGGAACATAGCGACTGGGGTCGCAGAGGTTGACCCCGTCGGAAATCAGCATGGTAAACGACTGGCAGCAGCACCCGCAGCAGTTGCAGATAAAGTGCCCTACATCCGCCTTGTTCATGGTCACGTGCACCAGCCCGGCTTCTTCTGTTTCCCGGATAATGGCCTTAGCCTCCGCCAGGCTGACCTCTCGGCCCGATCCCCGGTCGATGGTATATTCTGCGCCTTTGTTGATCTGCAGGCACACTTCAACCGGGGCGTCGCATTTTTTCATGGTCAGCCGGCAGGTGCATTTGGTGACCGCAATCCGGCTGGCGGATTCCAGGATCTCCATGACGTTTTCAGGCGCCAGCACCTTTGCCTTGCCGGTGTCAATGGATTTCCCAACCGGCACCACCCGGGTGAAGGGCCGGGGCAATACCGTGGCAAGGCCGGGCGCCAGCTTGGGCCACTCCTCTTCCATGTAAAGGCGCCAGAATTCATAAAATTCCTCGGTCGCTTCAGGCCACACAATGGTTGCGTCATGAAACTGGGCAATATGCATGGGCGGCCGCCACAGCACAATGCCGTCTTTCTTTTTCCTGAATGTCAGCCCTTTTCGATACATATCTGAGAGGTCCGCCTGGGCCTCTTTTTCGGATATGTCGAATTTATCCGCCATCTGATCTGCGGTTGCAGGCAGAGACATCAGCATCTCGGCCTGACGGTCGGTAATCATGCTTTGCAGAATTTTCGGAATGTAAACCGAATCCGGCTGCATCATGCGTTCCGCAAACTTGGCATACGGGGTCTTCTCACTCATAGGAACCTCCTTTGGGTTTCATGGAAAAGATAATATGTGGCTCGATGTTCATCAAGGACTATTTAAAAGCTTCCGCGGCGTCATGCCCAGCATTTTCAGCAATGACAGATCATCGGCCAGGCACCGGCCCCTGGTTGTCAGGTAGTCACCGGTCATAATGCCGCTGGCACCTGCATAAAATACATAGGCGTGCAGATCTTTTAGATTAAATTCCCGGCCCCCGCAGATAATGATTTCCGTATCCGGCAGTACATAACGGAAAAACGCGATAATCTTCAGGCACTTCAGTGGTGCCAGGTTATATAGGCGGGAGCCGGCTGTGCCTTCCACCGGCACCAGGAAGTTCAGAGGAACCGAATCCACCGCCAGATCCCGCAGGGCAAAGGCCAGCTCCAGGATTTGCGCGCTGGATTCGCCCATGCCGAAAATACCCCCGCTGCAAATGCTCATACCGGCTTCCCTGGCCGCTACAATGGTGTCGATCCGGTCCTGATAGGTATGAGTGGTGCATATTTGCGGAAAATAACTTTTGGCTGTCTCCAGATTGTGGTGATACCGGGTTACGCCGGCAGTTCTTAATGTTTCCAGGGCTGCCCGATCCAGCGTGCCAAGCGAGGCGCAGGTATTGAGTTTTGCCCTGTCAATGGCAGAAAGGCCCGATGCCACGACGAGTGTTTCTTTTTCAGAAAGGCGCTTGCCGCTGGTCACAACAGAATAGCGGTCAACCGGGGAGTCTTCCAGTTCCTTGCCCGGCCGTGCCAGGTCATCTGCGTTCATAAGCGGGTATTCATCCACGGTTGCATTGCCATGCGCGGACTGGGAACAGAAGGCGCAATCTTCCGAACACCGGCCGGACCGGCCATTGCGGATTACGCATAAATGAATTTTGTTGCCAAACCGTGCCTGGCGCAGCATGTCCGCACCGGCACAAAGCCATAGGGCATTTTCATCCGGCAGGTCGATCAGTTTCTGGTAGGTGGCCCTGTCGGGCCGATCCCCGCCACGTATGGCATCAGCCAGGTCCAGCAAAACGTTTCGAGACAGGCGGGTCATCATATTTGTCTTTCCGGATCAAACCGTTTAAATACATTGGCCAGTGCTGCCGGCGTAATCTCATTTAAAGGTGGAATCTCGGCAATCACCGGCACTCTGCCGTAATGTTCGATCGCCTTTTTGTTGGTCTCGTGGGGCTCGCCGTTCATCACCACACCGAAGATGGTTATCTGCTGTTTTCGCAACTGATCCAGGGTCATCAGGGTGTGATTGATCATGCCAAGGCCGCTGGGCGCCACAACCACTGCGGGTGCATCAATCGCCTGGATCAGGTCAATCATCAATTGCGTGTCATTCAGCGGTACCATGACCCCGCCCGCGCCTTCGATGATCAGGGCTTCTCCTGTTTTTATTGCCGGCGGTTGGATGGCATTCAGGTCAATGCGGACCCCGTCCAAAGCCGCTGAATAATGCGGAGATGCCGGGGTGTGCAACACATACGCCTCCGGATGAAAATGTGTGTCATCCAGGCCGGTTTTTTCCTTCATCCACTGAGTATCGGTAGTCGGTGCCAGCCCGCTCTGAATCGGTTTCCAGTAAAGCCCGCGCAACCCGGTCATCAACACAGCCGCCACCAGTGTCTTACCTACCTCGGTGTCTGTGCCGGTAATAAAAAGCCGCTCCGGAAACCCCGGTCTGGTCATTTGCCCCCCCAGTGTCCAAACGCATCCGCCAGGCGTTCAATGTCTGAACGGGTGTGCAGTGCCGAAAGCGACACCCGCACCCGGGACTGGTTATCTGGAACAGACGGCGGGCGGATCGCCACCACCAGAAACCCCCTCTTCTCCATCCATTTTGAAAGATCAAGGGCCTTTTTTTCATCACCCGTCAGCACCGGCACGATCTGGCTGGCTGATGCGCCCGTATCAAACCCCATGCCGGCCAGCCGCTTTCGCAGATAAGCAGCATTATCATGCACCTGCTGCCGTTCATCACCCATTCGGGGTATCAGGTCCAGGGCTGCGTCGATTTCGCCCACCACTGCCGGTGGCAGGCCCGTGGTATAGATAAAACCGGCGCAGAAGTTGATCAGGTATTCCCGAACCTGATCAGAGCAGGCCACATACGCGCCAAACCCGCCACCTCCCTTGCCGAATGTGCCCATAACAACGTCTACGTCCCTGCCACAGGAAAGCCCCATGCCCTTTTCTCCCAAAATCCCGGTAGCATGGGCTTCATCCACCATCAGAATGGCGTTGAATGTCCGGGTCAGGTTTACCAGTGCATCCACATCCACAATATCGCCGTCCATGCTGAAAACCGTTTCCGTGACCACAATCATGCGTGAAAACCCTTTGTCCGCGTTTTCGGCCAGCTTGCGCGCCAGGTCGGCGGGATCGTTGTGGGCATACCGTTCAACCGAACAACGGGCCAGCCGGCACCCGTTGATAATGCTGTTGTGATTCAGTGCATCGGACAGAATCAGTGAAGACCGGTCGCACAATGCTGCCAGAAGCGTGGCATTGGCCTGATACCCGGCGTTCAGGATCAAGGCGGCTTCGGTCTGCTTGAGCGCCGCCAGTTTGACCTCCACATCGGAAAAACATTTGTAATTGCCGCAGATCAGGCGGGAGGCCGTGGCCCCGGCACCGTATCGTGCGGCAAATTCTCCGGCCCGCTGAACAAGCAGGGGATGGCGGGAAAGCCCGAGATAGTCATTGGAGCAACAGTTCAGGAGCTTTTTGTCGTCAACCTGTACATACCCGCCCTCCACCGGCGTAATATCCCGCAGTTGCCGGACCTGGTCGGCCTGCTTTCGCTGTTCAAAGGCGTTATGTATGAAATCGAATTTATTCATTTCTTATTGTTGCCCACGAATCTTCACGAATCGACACGAATCAGACCGCACGCTATGGTTGTTTTATTCGTGTCAATTCGTGGGCGTCTCTTTTCCTGCTTCCTCGCGTGCCACCGCAACCATGGCACTGGTCACTTTTGTCAACTCTTCAGGGGTGATAATATACGGCGGCATGATATAAATCAGCCGGCCAAAAGGCCGGACCCACACGCCCATTTCCACAAACCGTTTCTGGGCCGCTGCCATGTCCACGGGCTGTTTCATCTCCACCACGCCGATGGCGCCCAGCGCCCGGACATCGGCCACCCCTGCGATTTCCCGGCAGGGCGCCAGCTCTTTTTTTATCTGATCATTTATGGCCGCCACTTTTTCCTGCCAGCTGCCGGAAAGCAAGAGATCGATGCTGGCAGTTGCCACCGCGCAGGCCAGGGGATTACCCATGAATGTGGGGCCGTGCATGAATACCCCCGGGTCGGCGCCGGAAATGCCGTCCGCCACCGTTGCCGTGGCCAGGGTCGCGGCCAGGGTCATGTACCCCCCGGTCAGGGCCTTGCCCACGCACAGAATGTCCGGCGTTATGCCCGCATGTTCGCAGGCAAACAGTTTCCCGGTCCGGCCGAATCCCGTGGCAATCTCGTCGCAGATCAGCAGCACATCATGAGTGTCGCATAACTGCCGTACGCCGGCCAGATAGCCGGGCGAATAAAAGCGCATGCCCCCCGCGCCCTGGACCACCGGCTCCAGGATGACCGCTGCAATTTCGCCGCTGTGCGCCGTCAGCATGGTCGCCATTTCATCCAGGTCAGACGCATCCCATGCATCGTCAAACCGGCATGTCGGGGCGGGCACAAAAAATTGAGACGTCAGCATGTCTGTAAACATGTGGTGCATGCCGTTTACCGGGTCGCACACCGACATGGCCCCGAATGTGTCGCCGTGATAGCCGTTGCGGATGGTCAACAGCCGCTGCTTTTGGAGTTTTCCCGCGGCAAACCAGTATTGGATGGCCATCTTGATGGCCACTTCCACGGACACCGACCCGGAATCGCACAAAAACACCCGGTCCAGTCCCGCCGGCGTCAGGTCCACCAGTTGCCTGGATAACGCCACGGCCGGCACATGGGTAATGCCCCCGAACATCACATGGGCCATCTTTGACATCTGGTCTGCTGCCGCCCGGTTCAGCGCGGGATGGTTGTACCCGTGAATGGCCGTCCACCAGGAGGCCATGCCGTCCACCAGAGCCCTGCCGTCTTTCAGAAACAGCGTACACCCGGCCGCCGATTTGACCGGATACACCGGCAATGGTGTTTTCATGGAGGTATACGGGTGCCAGATATGGCAACGGTCAAAATCAGTCAGGTTCTTCAGTTCTTCTTCACTCATAAAACAGCACATTCATACAAAGATAGGTGTTTGACTGTCACGCAGTACGGGCGCTTGCGCCGCGTGAGAACTCCGAATTACCTGGGGTTTTGGTATATGTCCCGGCCCATGTAGCGGAAGCCTTCAGGCTTCCATAAATAACAGCAGTACGTGACATGACGAGAGATGCACCACAACGCAGAAATCGGACGTTTTATTTTGCCAGCCATCATTCAATGATGGCTCCGCAATCCTCACATCTATACTTCACCGGTCCGGCATCATCCTGTTCAACCGGTTCAAAATCATACCGTTTTTTGCCGGATAATTCAAAGCATTCCGGGCAATAACCGTCTTCAAGGTCATCTTTCTTGATGGTCAGATGACAGTGCCGGCACCGGAGCCGGGGCCTTGCCTCATGCAGTAATACCAGATTGACGTGATTGCAACTCATATATTTGATGGATTTTTCTCTTTTTCCAGTTTGTTAATCGCCCCTGCCAGTTCATCCCGCCGATCTTCCAGGTCGATCAGTTCATGCATCATGCCCGGCTTCACCGAATGGGCCGGCATCCGCTCCCTTGCCTCCGCAAGAGCCGCCTCAACTTTCGCCAGTTCCGCCTTCAGTTCATTAATCGTCTGCATCTGATAACCTTATGCCACATAACAACTTATTTTTGTCATGTTTTCGGAAAGTACGCAACATTTGGCAGACTCTTCAGATCAGCATTTCCAGCCTCAGCGTATCCATACCGACAGTGTGAGAATTATAGGGCATGAGGTCAAGTGATTTTTAAGGTTACGGAATAAAATAGTATCCGTATCCATCAACATCTTTACACCCACACAACCCATCAACTTCGTTAACATCTCGTTTAAATTCATCATCCCTTAACGTAAAATCAAGTGAAAATGTTGTCTTCCATCCGCCAGAATGATATCATGCCCGCAAATGAGAGAATACCCCCCAAAAATACCTGATTTAATAGGTCCGACCGGGGCGTTCAAGAATGATATCCGGAACCATACAATAACTTGTTATGATTATTTATTTAAAGAGAGAATAATTATGACCCAAAGAAAAGATGATGATTGGCTCGTTTTTTTTGGGGGAAGGATACCATTGAAAAAACGAGATCAATCTATGATAATTTATGGTATCTTCTTTGGCGTAATAGGCGCTGTTACAGCAATTGTTTTTTGGGGAAAAAACCATAAATTTATGACTGTTATAGTCATTGCAGTATTCATAATTGTGGGTATGTTTTTGGGTTCGAAAAATATTTCTTCAAAGAAATAAATAATAGATTCTGGATTCTGTGTGGGATCGAGGCAACATATTGAAATGTTGATAAATATATTCAAAGGCGGGGTTAAAACAGGCTTAAAAGGGCCTTGGGGGGGGCATTGCTTTAAGATGTGAGCTGTACAAAGAAAAAGCGTAAACTGCCCGTTTCAGGGTCAAAAAGGAAATTCCAAGCCTTATTTTGCACTGATTTTCGGGCGTATTTTTTGTGTCTCAAGAACTTGCCTTGGTCTGATACCCCGTTATGACGTTAATAAGATTTCTTGACATAACCCTATAATGTGGACTATTATAGCTATAGAAATCCACATTATGGAGATTTGATATGAGAACAATACAGATGACCCTTGATGACGATCTCGTCAGAACAGTCGACCGTATTTCAAAGCAACTTCACACAAACCGTTCTGCTTTCACACGGAAGGCGCTTCGTGATGCAATATCCCGTTATAGCCTCGAACAGTTAGAGCGCAAACACCGTGAAGGCTATGAACGGTTTCCAACTGTTGATGACGAATTTTCGGTTTGGGAGCAAGAACAAGCTTGGGGGGATGAGTGAAACGCGGTGAAATACGATGGTATAAATTTGTTAAGCCGGATAAAAAACGACCGGTTCTCATCCTTACGCGAAACTCTGTCCTGGAATATCTTGGTGAAGTAACCGTCGCCCCCATAACAAGTACGGTCCGAAATATACCATCAGAAGTGCCTCTTTCAAAAGCCGATGGTATGCCCCGGGATTGCGCTGTCAACTGTGACCATTTGCAGACTGTTTCAAAAGGGAAAATTGGATCACTGATCACATCCTTGCCCCCGTCAAAAATGGCTGATGTCGGCCACGCCATTCGTTTTGCACTTGATATTTAATATATAGGCCAACCTGCTTTCCGGAGGTGAACCAATATAACATATTGAAATGTTGATAAAATATATTCAAAAGTGGGGCAAGGCAGGCTTAAAAGGGTCTTTTGGGGTACACATTGTTAAGCCCTGACGGCTTGCCGTCATTTATGGGGCCTTTTTCGTGCCTTTCGTGTTTTTCGTGGACAACTTCAGGGCATTGGGAAAAGGATACCGTCCACGAGACACACGAAAAAGAATGAGTATGCATTGAAGATGCAGAAACCTGAGTTTTGTGATATATTCCCAGGTCTATGCGGGATTAAAAATAGATTAATCCCGCTGAATGACGGTTATCGACCCGCTGCAATTGCTGCAACAGACGAATCAGTCGGTCGGATAACATATAAACGTGTGGGAGAAAGATCTGATGGACCTGGGAAAAGATTCCTATGAAAAGGTTTTTGAAAGCCTTCATGACGGTTTGTATTTTGTAGACAAAGACAGGGTTATTACATACTGGAATAAAGCGGCTGAAAGAATTTCGGGATTCACGGCCAGCGAGGTTGTCGGCAAATCCTGCGCGCATAACATACTCACGCATGTTGATGATGGTGGCAACAGCCTCTGTAACGGCACATGTCCGCTTGCAGAAACCATTGCGGACGGGAAGTTCCGTGAAGCTGAAGTATACATGCACCACAAGCAGGGGCACAGAATTCCTGTTTCTGTCCGGACCAGCCTGTTAACCGACACAGACGGAAATGTCATCGGCGGGATTGAGTTGTTTACGGACATCAGCAACCAGGCCTCCAGTGAATTGCGGATGAAAGAACTGGAAAAGCTGGCTTTTCTTGACCATCTGACCCAGCTGGCAAACAGAAGTTATATCGAACGGGAGATGCAGAGCCGGTTTGCAGAAAAAGAGCGCTTTAATGTGCCCTTCGGGGTTTTGTTTATGGATATCGACCACTTTAAGCAGTTCAATGATACCTATGGTCACGATGCCGGTGATGAGGTGCTGAAGTTTGTTGCCAATACGTTTATTGCCAACGCCCGGCCCTTTGATCTTTACGGGCGCTGGGGCGGGGAGGAGTTCATTGGTATTATACGGAATATAGACGAGGCGGACCTCAACAGGCTCGGGAATAAATTACGGACGCTCATCGCCAATTCATACATCAACTATGATGACAAAATGTTGCGGGTTACCATGTCTGTCGGTGCGGCGGTTGCCGGCGAAAGCGATACAATGGAAAGCCTCGTAAGCCGGGCGGACCAGCTGTTATATAAAAGTAAAGCCGCCGGGAGGAATTGTCTGACTATCGGTTGAATCGTCGTTTTCTTGCCTTTAAAGAAAGAGGGCGAACTTCAACGCACGTCGTTCGGCGCCCCAATCGCTGCCATCACATCCACGACCAGTTGCCTGGTGGGCTCGGCTGCAGAGGCCACGGGATCCGTCAACATATTGAAGGTATATCCCATTCTTACGACGATGAGTTTGCGGGATGGAATGATGATCACATTCTGGCCGTTATGGCCACGGAACCCATAGGCATCTTCCGGGAAGTCAGGCCACAGCGCCTGTTCGGTATTCAGCCATATCTGCGCGCCATAGGAGATGTTGGTTGCGGTCGGGGTGGTGGCATAGTCAACCCAGCCTTCGGGAAGAATCCGTTCGCCGTCCCACATGCCGTCCTGAAGATGAAGCAGCCCCATTCGCGCCCAGTCCCTGGCCGTCATGGCAATTCTGGCACCGCCAATAAAGGTGCCGCTGGGATCAAACTCCACAACAGCATTGGCAATATCCACCCGGTGAAACAGATCTGCCTGCATAAATGCATAGGCATCTGCCAGCTCGCCACCCACGCTGTCCTGCACGATTTTTGACAGCAGCATGGTATCGCCGGTGGAGTAATTCCATACAGTTCCGGGGTCGTGGATCAGTTCTTTTTCAATCATATACGCGGCATGGTCATCAGAGGTGTAAAGCATTCTGGACTGGTCCGCATTGTCACCCCTGGGTTCTTCATAATATTCAAGCCCGCTGCTCATCTGCAGGAGGTTTTCGATAGTGATAGCCGCTTTTTCCGTTCCTGTCCACTCGTGAAACAGATCGTCGTCCGCAACATTCAGCAGGCCCCATCCCTGCTGAACACCAACCATGGCGCTGGTTACGGATTTGGACATGGACCACCCGATAATCGGCGTAAAGGGGGTAAAACCATTGGCGTACCGCTCGGCAATCAGTTTGCCGTCATACACAATTGCCACGGCAACGGTGTTTTTGGGTACTTGTGCATCTTCGGCAAAGCTCCTGTCAATGGCGTTTTCGATGGCGTCCTGATCAATATTGCGTGGGAAAAAGGGATAAATTCCCGCGCTGCCGTGGGGCCAGAAACGCCATCGCGGCAGTTCCAGATGCAGCAGCGTGTCCGGGGCCTGGGCCATGAGCTCATCCACGGTTTTGGTGCCAAGGCAGGAGCACCCCAATCCTTCCCGGTAGATGGCGGTTGCGGCATAATAGTTACGAAAAATCCGGTCATACACCAGGACCTGCCGGTCGTCATGGTTGACCTCAACTTCCCAAATCAATGGCAGAGGCGCTATCTCCGGGGCGACAAAATCGTTTGTCATGCGCGTTTCTTCAATTCCGGTCACAAAAACACCGGTACAGATGTTTGATGCGCCGTACCCGGTGCCGGACGGAATATCCTCGATGATGCATCCACACAGGCTCAATGAGAGAAATACAACAAACAGAATAGTGCATGCGGATAACCTGGATCGAAAAGCAAAAAGCCTGAATTTTTTTGGGAGCCTGATCATGACCCTCCTTATGTACGATGTTTTTTAGAATACACCCTGTTTACTATACCGCTCCAAGAAAGATGTCAAGAAAGAAAAATTAGACAACTCAGGGTGTTTGGACGTATCGGGACAGGGGTGATTGCATCCGGCGGAGAACATCAAAGGCACAGGCTGGATGGCCACAAGCAGCCAATTGTTAAAACAGGTCATATGGCCTATTTTAACAACGGATCATTTTCGATTTGATCGATCAGGTCGTTGCTCTGCTGGAGGGTCTGTTCCATGTTTGCTTTTTCATCGGCCGTCATCTGCCTTGGTTGAGGACCGAAATGGTGCGGAGTGTTGTAAATTGAGTTGAGCATATTATCGGTTTTCTGCATCAGGCGCTGGTATTCGGCTTTTTCTTCTTCGGTCATCGGTTTTCCCTGGCTGGCTTGACCCGGTGCTGCGGGGGTGGACCAGTTGTCTCTGTTGTTGATGTAGTTCCGGCCGGCCTGGGAGTATGTGCCCCCGTATTTCAGGGTTGAATTCGCAGACCGGTTGGCCGAGGATTGCCGTGCGGCGTGATCGCTGTAACCGCCTGCCATTGCCGTGCCAAAGGCCGGAAAAACAGCCGCCACGATGATGGCCACGCATAAGTGCCATCGCTTTTTCATCAGTGTTTTTACCGGGTGTTTCATCGGGTCACCGC
This sequence comes from Thermodesulfobacteriota bacterium, assembly GCA_034189905.1. Taxonomy (GTDB): domain Bacteria; phylum Desulfobacterota; class Desulfobacteria; order Desulfobacterales; family Desulfosudaceae; genus JAXHTY01. The sequence continues at coordinate 93,034 of JAXHTY010000007.1, read as the reverse complement.
CTTTTGTTGTTGCGGGTAAGAAGTTGAAGTGCCGGGATGCTGATGCATTATAGAAAAGGCTGCAAAAGATTGCAATCCCAAAAAGGCCGGCCCGAAAAACCGGGTAGCTCGGGGCGGTGATGCGGAAAGTCGATTTTTATGATATATTCCCTTATTTGTCAGTGGACTTGAAACATGGATTTGAAACAGGATCCATACCTGCCAATCGGGTAAAATGATCGTTAACAACCATACTGCAATTGCTGCGACGGATAGATCCGCCGGCCAGATAACCTATTACGTTATCCCTTATGGGGTTTACGGCGGGGGTGAGATCTATCTTGAGAATCATATCAAAAAAGGCACCTTCAAACATTGCCATCTGCTTTTTCCCAATAACAATCCATTGCAGAAGCGGCTGGCAGGTGTTGTTCCCTGTACCCGCTTTGAAAGCCTGAACCAGATCGGCCGTTTTCTGTTGGGCATCCGGGCCGGTCGCGCGGCTTTTCATAACAGCTTCAGTGTTTATCATATGCTGAGGCAGGTAAAGGCGCAAAACGGCCTGCATTTGACCGAGGTGGTACACAGCAGCCTGGAGTGGGAAGACAGTATGCACCAGGCGGACCGGACTGACGTGGACAGGTTTCTGGTGGTATCGGCAGCAGTGGCCGGAGAATTCGGTCTGGATCATTACACAGTGGTGCCGCCGGTGATTGATGAACGGCGCTTCCAGGTGCCCCGGCAATTGTCGGAAAAAATCACCGTAGGCACGGTAGCCCGGTTTGCGCAGTACAAGAACCTGACCCGTATCGTGGATATTGCCGGACATACGGATGATGACTTTCGGTTTGTCATTATCGGTGAGGATGGCGGAAGAAAAAAGGAGGTCCAGCAGCGCATTCAGGCCGAAGGCTTAGGCCATAAGATTTTCATTAAAGACTTTACCCCGGCCATTGAATCAGCATATGCCGGATTTGATGTGTTTCTATTGACCTCTTTGCGGGAAGGAACCCCTCTGGTCATCTGCGAGGCGCTGGCTGCCGGGTTGCCGGTGGTCACCGCTGCTTCAGGCGGTATCCCGGAACAGATGCAGGGCCAGCCGGGCATTTTGTTCAGCCTGAATGATTCTGACAAAGAGATTGCACGGCAGGTCATGCAATGGGGCCGGTGGGGTCGGGAGCAGGCCCGGCATGGGGAGACGACCAAACAGATGCCGCCGGTCCGGTCCGGGCCGAATATTTTTCTGGGGCTCCCGGAAGCCGGGAAAAGGCGTATGCCGGCGCAGGATTACCGGCCGCTGGTCTCTTTTTATGTGGCTGCTTACAATTGCGCCCGGTACATTTCCCAGGCGGTGGATTCGGTTTTAAATCAGACGTATAAGCCGGTGGAAGTCTGTATCTGTGATGACGGATCTACGGACAACACCCGGGAAGTCCTGGAATCCAGGTATGGCAATGACGACCGGGTCCGGTGGGTCCGTCAGGAAAACGCCGGTATCAGTGCTGCGTCCGCCGCCGCAGTTGGCCTGTGCCGCGGTGAACTGTTGGCCCAGCTTGATGCGGATGACTGGGTCGATCCCGGATTTGCCAAGGAAATGGTGGCTGTATTTGCCGCCCACCCGGATGTGGGCCTGGTTTATACCGATAACCGTGAAGTGGATGAAGAAGGGGGCCTGATAAATGAATCCGGATCGCTGGCCAGCCGGTATGACACGAATCTGCTGTTACTGCGGATGATTGTCACCCACGGGCGGATGTTCCGGCGCTCGGTGTATGAGCAGACACCGGGGTTTGACAGGGATGTCCTGGTCCAGGATTATGATATATCGCTGAAGGTAGCGGAATTTTGCCAGTGCCGCCACCTGCCGCGGACGCTCTACAACTATCGGCAGCGCGGGGATGGCATGGTCCGTTCCCGCCCGCTGGATCTGGTGGCGGACACGGAAAAAGTGGTCAATCAGTCGCTTCAGCGTCGTGGCCTGCCCTACAGGGCCTTGCGACAGTATCCGGAAACGCTTCAGTTGCAATTCTTTTTCGACCCTGATATGTTCAACGCCCTGAGCGTGTCTGTGGTTATGGTGACCCACAACAATGAAGCCACGATCGGGCGCGTTCTCGATTCCCTGGAGGATCAGCTGCATCGGCCGAAGGAGATTATCGTCGCGGATAACCATTCCACGGATAAGACCGTGGCGATTGCGTCAGGCCGCCCGGCATGCCGGGTGATCACCGACAAGAGCATGGATGGGAGCCGGGAAGACTGCCTGGCCAGAGCAATCCAGGCGGCATCCGGCGGCTATATTGCACTGCAGGCCCCGGTCTTGTGCAGTCGGCCGGAGCGGCTGCAAATGCAGTTGCTGGATTTAACCCGGGTGGGCAAGTTGTGCTGGTTCAGCGGTACGGCAACGCCGGTCCCTCAGGGTGCGGTGATCAGCCGGAAGGTGATGGCAGAAAGATCAGGACTTGCAATGGACGATATTATTCCGGATTCACTGATGCTGCCGCGGCGGGTGGCCCGGATTTCGCGGCCCGGTTATTTAATCGAAGATATCCTGCGCCGTTATGGGGAAAGCAGTATCGTGGCGGTCAACAGGGCATTGATGTATCCGGCCTGAAAAACAACCCGGGTTAACTGGTGTCGATCCATTTTTACGGAAACTAATTGATTTCCACTGATGACATTAAAGTTTTTATTTTTTCTGTAATAACATCAAGTGTTTCCGACGAAATGTGCAGTTTCCGGGCAGAGTCCAGTTCGGCCAGCGGCGGCCCCTCATCAGGGACAAGTGAATAGCCGATTTTGTGGGTGAGGGCATTTGCCAGGTTAACGATCAGCAATGATTTGTTGATGGGCGGGTAAAACTTAGGGCCTTCGTGAAGGGTGGCGACTTGTATAAAATCTTTTCCGAACCGCCATTTTCGTAGAATAACGCCGCCAATGCTCTGGTGGGCATCATACAGGCTGTGGTTCAGCTCCGCCGTATCAACAGCATGGGCGTCGTCCAGCAATCCGCTGAGTTTTTGCAGAATAATGATTTTGCCGATATCGTGTAACAGCCCCATGAAAAAGAGTTTTTCACTGTTCTGGAAATCCAGGTATTCGGCAATCAACACGGCGGCATTGGCTGTAGCCAGGCTGTGACGCCAGAGATCTTCCATAAAGGTTTTAAACCGGGGGTTGCGGGTTCTGAACAAAGAGCGGTTGGCCACGGCAATGACAATATGCTTTGTCTCTTTTTCGCCCAGCCGCAGAATGGCATCTTTAACGGTTTTTGCTTTTTTCTGGCGGGCATAATAAGGGGTATTGGCAACCGCAATCAGCCGGGCCGAGACAACCGTGTCCTGCTCCACGATTCGTGCAATTTTATCAAGGGTCATGTCCGGGTCCGCCAGCGCCCGCTGGGTATCTTCCACCACCCGTGGCATGACGGGCAGTTCCAGTTCACCCTGTTTGATTTCCTGAACAAGGGCATTGACAATATGCCAGATCGACTTTTGCGATTGGGTTTGTGTTGGCATTGCTGTTACTATTCCAAATCCGGTATATCCTCCACAAGATTCATGGAGAAGGTGGTTCAACTGAGGAGAGATAATTACAACATACAGAATAACAGATTGCGTCAGGTTTGACAAGGGCGGACGGCTATTTGTCTGTTGACTCGCCGGAACTGCTTCGTTTTTTGCGTTTTTTGAGCCATTCTGACTGTTCTTTCTGATACTCCGCTTCGGTCTGGTGCCAGTTTGAAAAATCCAGGTTATCGTAATCCGGTTTTTCGCCTTTCCACGACTTGAGCAAATCAATGAGCTTTGACAGGCGGTGCTGCTGTTTTTCGTTGTCCGGGGTGACAGTATCGGCGGGCATGGTGATGGACCCCTTATCGATGTTGGAAACTCCTTTATTCCAATATACAGCACGGGTGTGGTTTCGTCAAGCTGAAGCGGCGTTGCCTTCTCCGCGCCTCTGCGTTTTCAATCAGGAAGGAATACGGTTTTCCGGCTTCTGAATCTCATTGAGTTTGTAATAATACCCTTTTACAGCCATGAGTTGGTCATGGGAGCCGGTTTCCACGATCCGTCCCCGGGACAGCACGATGATCCGGTCTGCATCCCGCACCGTGGACAGCCGGTGGGCAATGATGATGGCGGTCCGGTTTCGGGTAAGGTTGGTCAGGGCCTGTTTGACCTTCATCTCCGTTTCAAGGTCGATGTACGAGGTTGCCTCGTCAAAGATGATCAGGTCCGGATCATTGGCAAAGGCCCTTGCAATGGAGATAAGCTGCCGCTGGCCGCTGGAAAAAGCGGTTGCCCGGTGCGTGAGCATGGTATCCACGCCATTCTCCAGCCGCTCAATCATTTCCCTGCACCGGGCGTTTTCGAGGATGTTTTCAAGCTCGGCGTCAGTGACCTGCTTGCGGGTGAACAGGATATTGTCGCGGATGGTGCCGGTAAAAAGAAACGGGTCCTGCATGACCAGGCCGATTCCGGGCCGGAACACGGACGAGGGAATGGTGCGGATATCCAGGTTATTGATAGTCACCGATCCGGCTGATACATCGTAAAACCGCATGATCAGGTTGGCAATGGACGTCTTGCCGGCGCCCGTGGGCCCCACAATGGCAACGGTTTCATTGTTTTGCGCGGAAAAAGATACGTCTTGTAATACCGGTTCGTCGGGGTTGTAGGCAAAAGAGACATTGTGAAGATCCACGCGGTTAATCTGAAAATCCCGGGGCAGGGATGCGGGTTTGTCCGGCCGGGGAATCTCCTCATGGGTGTCAAGCACCAGAAAGATGCGCTCAACAGAGGAGATGGCGTTCTGAGTGATATTATATTTTTCCGCAATATCCCGGATCGGCCGGAAAAACATTTTGATGTAGGCGATAAACGCCGCCAGTACACCGATGGTCATTGTATCGGAAATAACCCCCCGGCCCCCGAAATAGATCACCACCGCCAGGGCCACGCTGCTCAGCACCTCAATGGCGGGCATGAAAATGGCAAAAATATGAATCTGTTGAATGCCCGCTGCATAGTATTCATCGTTGATTTTCCGGAATTTTTGAAAGTTCCGGGCTTCCCGGGCAAAGAGACGCAAAATGGTCATGCCTTCGATGGTTTCGGAGATGCCGGCGTTGATTTCCGCCAGCTTGATCCGCATCATGCGGAAGGGGCCTCTGGCAGCACCGGCAAATACCATGGACCCGATGATCACAAACGGCAGCACAAAGAAGCAGGCCAGAGCCAGTCCGGGCGACAGAGCCACCAGCACAATGGAGATGCCGATGATCAGAAACACGTCTTTAAAAAAGAAGGTGATAACAGAGGTGAACATTTCGTGCATGTTCTGAATATCGTTGGTAGTACGGGTGACCAGCCGCCCTACGGGATTTTTTGAGAAAAAGTCGACGCTCTGGCGCTGAATATGGGAAAACACTGACATGCGAAGGCCGTGCATGATATGCTGGCCGGCATACTCCATGAGCATGACCTGAGCGAAGTTCAACACAAACATGGTAAAGGCCACGCCGAATATCAAGGCCGCAGCCAGGCCGGTTTTTATCATGTCGTCCTTTCGCAAGGTGGCGATGTCGGTGACGGGTAACTGTCGCAAATCGCCCATGGCAATACGCATGGACTGTTCGTCTGTTGCCGTAAACAGTTCCGGGTGGACCTGAATGATGCGGCTGTTGTCCGATGGCGTGGCATCTACAATCAGATACCGTGTCTTTCTGGCCTTTCCGGGGCTGTCACCTGAACGGTCCGGGGGCTGTGCTTCCAACGTCCGAGGCACAATATAGTTGTCAATGGCCACTTTGGTGATATACGGAATGGACAGGTCCAGCAGGGTGACCAGGACCACGATGAAGACCGCTCCGAACAACACGGGTAGCTGGGGCCGTATAAACGGGGAGAGCCGGGAAAGCATGGCAATGTCACGCTGCCGGCCGGGCTGCTTTTCCCGGAACCGGTCGTCGGGATGATGCGCGCTGTGTGTGTTATGATCCGTCATGCCGCCCTTCTTCCAGTTGCTGCAGTTTCCATGCGCGTTCGTAATACCCTCCGCCTTTTATCAGGTCTTCATGGGAGCCGGACTCGAGAATGCGGCCCTGATCCAGCACAATCACTTGGTCGGAAAACCGGGCCACAGAAAGGCGATGGGATACAATGATCAGGGTTTTGCTGCGGGCGGCTGTTTTCAGGGCCGCCATGATGTGATCCGCGGTTTCCGTATCCACCTGGCTGATGGGATCATCCAGTATCACCACCGGCGCATCGTGGTATAACGCCCGGGCCAGGGCCACCCGCTGTTTCTGTCCGCCGGAGAGGACCACTCCCCGTTCACCCGTAATGGTGTCAAACCCCTTTGACAGGGTCTCAATGGTTTCGGTCAGTCCGGCCCGGTCGGCCGCCGCTGTCAGCTCCGGATCGTCCACGGCAATATCTTCGGCAAAAGTGATGTTCTCTTTGATGGTCCCGGAAAAGAGAAACGGCTCCTGGGGCATAAAGGATATGGCTTTCCGCAGGTGGTCGGTTTTCAGGGAGCGAAGATCAATACCGTCCATACGGATGACGCCCGTGTCCGGGTCATAGAGCCGGGCAATCAGGTGCGTCAGGGTGGTCTTGCCGCTGCCGGGCGGTCCCACCAGGCAGAGGGTGTTGCCGGCTTCCAGGGAAAAGGAGATGTTCTGAAGCGACGGTGCAGATGCCGTGGGATAGGTAAAGGAGAGCCCTTCCACGGTTATGCAGCCCCGGGCATCCGGAAGGCCCGCAGGTTCGGCCGGCTCCGTGATTTCAGGCATGGTTGCCAGGACCTGGTTGATCCGGTCAAAAGAGGCCCGGCCGCGCTGAATCAGATTGGTCACCCAGCCCAGGGCCATCATGGGCCATGTCAGCAGGTTGAGATAACTGATAAACGCCACAAAGTCGCCGGGCGTGATGACGGTTGTAATGGTCTGACGGCCACCCAGATAAATGACAATGGCAATGCTGATGTTGGTGAAAAAGAGCATCATGGGAAAAAAGGTGCCGGTGACCCGGGTCAGGTTCAGGCTTTGGTGTATGTAATGCGATGATACCTTTTCAAATGCGGCTTTTTCCGCACCTTCGCGGTCAAATGCTTTGATTACACGAATACCGGCAAAACGTTCCCTTACCGATTCGGTCATGTCGGAGAACGTGCCTTGAACATTAAGGTACATGCGATGCATACGCCGGCTGAAAAATTTCGTAAACACCACGATAAAGGGCATGGGGATAAGGCTGTAAAGGGTCAGCTTGACATTGATGTAGGCCATGAAACCGATGGCGGCGGTACCCAGGAAAACCGCGTCCGTGAGTGCCACGATGCCCAGGCCCGTGGCCATACGGATATTGTTGATGTCGTTGGTGGCCCGGGCCATGAGATCTCCGGTGCTGGTCTTGTCAAAATAGGCGGCATCCAGGGTGTGGAGGTGATAGACAATGCGGCTGCGCATGTCTTGTTCAATTTTTCGCGAGGTGCCGATCAGGCAGCGGCGCCATGCATAACGGAATCCCGCCATCGCCACGGCCAGCAGCAGAATGATCAGCGCGTAGATAAGCATGTCCTGCCGTGTGGCCGCCAGGGTGGTGAGGTCGTCCACCGCCCGCTTGATCACGCGGGGGATAAAAAGCTGCAAAAGGTCCACAACCACAAGGCTCATCAGCCCTGCAAGCAGCACGCCCCGGTGCTTGACGATGTATTCTTTAATACCGGCTGTTGACAAATTTTTATCCATGAAATTTGACGGCTTCGTAAAAAGTCCAATTTCTTTGTTGCGCTGCATCTCTCGTCATGTCACGTACAACTAAGTACGCTCCATTCCTCGAGATTTGCGCGCCGCGAACTTGAACTTTTTACTTTGCCGTCCCAAAATCGACTTTTTACGAGTCCATGAAATTTGATGGTCTCGTAAAAATGGTAACACAATTTTAAGTTTTCAATTCACATTTCTGGATGAAAATTTTTTAGTAGTTGATTGGCCGCCGTAAGCATCGGATCCCATACCGGACTGAACGGCGGGGCATATGCCATGTCGCTCTGGGCAAAATCCGCGACCGTCATTCCGGCGCACAGGGCAACCGCCACTGCGTTAATGCGGTGAGCCGCCCCTTCGATCCCCGTCATCTGAGCGCCCAGCAGACGGCCGGAGACTTTATCTCCCACAAGGTGCACCCACAGTGACGAAGATCCGGGGTGGGCATGGGCCCGGGAGCGGCTTTTAATGGTGGCCGTTACCGGCGAAAACCCCGTTGTCTCAGCTTCCGCAGCGGTCAGGCCGGTGCGGGCCACTTCAAACCGGAACACCTTGAATACGGCCGTGCCGGTGATACCCGGCAGTTCAACATGATTGCCGCAAACATTGTCCCCGACGGCCCGGCCCGCCCGGTTGGCACGCAGGGCCAGGGGTTTCCAGATTTTCTGACCCGTAATCATATTGTAGGCATCTGCGCAATCGCCGGCTGCATAAATGCCGGGAATGCTGGTTTCAAGCGTCCGGTCAACGGTGATCTCCTTGTGGGAGCCCAGCGCAATGCCGGCTTTTCCGGCAATATCCGTGTTCGGGGTAACGCCTACAGCCACGAAAATCATGTCGGTTTCCAGGGTTTCGTCGTCATTTATCACTGCCAGCTTATTGTTTTTCCGTTTAATGCGCGTCATCGACCGGCCGTCATGAACCGCCACGTCGTTGGCTTCCAGCTCCTGCCGGATTTCATCAGCCATGGTCTCGTCCATCCACGGCAGGAGCCGGGGCCGCGGCTTGATCATCTCAACGGCAATATCCCGCTTTCGCAAGGCCTCGGCCATTTCCAGGCCGATATACCCCATACCGATGATGACGGTGTGTTTAACCTGATGTTCTGCAATATACCGTTTGATCTGCCGGCCGTCTTCAAGGGTTTTCAGGGTAAACACGCCCGGCTCGTCAATGCCGGGAATATCGGGCCGTGTGGCGGATGCGCCCGTGGCGATGAGTAGTTTGTCATAGGAAAAGGAAAAGGGCGTGCCATCCGGCTTTTCGCCGTCCACCTTCTGCGCTGCAGTATCAATGGCTGTGGCGCAATGGCCGGTCAGCAGATTGATGTCCTGTTTTTCCCGGAATACATGGGCCTGGCGAACAATCAGTTCATCCATTTCCCGGCCTGCATCGGCCATGTTATACGGCATGCCGCAGGCGCTGTAAGAGACATCTTCGGTTTTCTCAAGAACGGTCACCTGCATGGCCGGGTCGATCCGCTTGGCGCGGCTTGCCGCGCTCATACCCGCCGCATCCCCGCCGATAATCACAAAATCCATGATTGTTCCTTTTTCTGAGGGTTCGAGCAAGAATAAATGATACATGGTTCAAAAGGGTTTCGCAAGACCGCTGAATCTGGAAGAAATTGCCACATTGACTTTATCCCTCCCCCCTGTTAATGTGGCCTGATTATGGAAAAAGGGACAGTCGTCGAGTATATCGACAAAGAAAAACTTATCTGTGCGGTGAACCTCGAAACCGTGCTGAGCGGCGCAAAGCGGGCGCGTGTGTTAACGGAAAACAGCCGGGAAGTGAACCTGCCGGTGCGCCGGATATCCCATGCCGGCGGACGCCTGGATGTTGCCGGAAGCCGGCAGGACCTGATCACCAACCTGAAGGCAGTATGTGAAAATCGCAGTGTATTGGCCACCCAGATAAACCCGCAGGCGTTGTGGGACCTGGTTGAGGCTGAACCCCGCTGGTTCCCTGCCCGGGAGCTGGCAGAACTCAGCTTTTCCGGGGATATTGCGGCAGATCACGAGGCTGCTGTTGTCCGTGCCTTTTTCAAAGACCGCCTCTATTTCAAATTTGACCACAATCGTTTTTTCCCTCATACGGAACAGGAAATTCATGCCATTGTCGTGCGCCGGGAAAAAGAGGCCCGCCGGCAACGGATCATCAATGACGGCGCCCAATGGCTGAAGCTGTTCGTTGAAGGGAAAGCCCCTGAACTGGCGGATCAAACCCGTGAGTTTGCCGATATCCTTCAATCCTATTATGTGTTTGAAAAAGATGCACCCGATTATGGCCTTGCCCGTGAAATGCTGGCAAAGGCCGGGGGGGCGTCACCGGACACGATTTTTTCGCTGATGGTCCGGTTGGGTATATGGGATGAAAATGAAAACATTGATATTCTTCGTAGTGGTATCTCCGTGGAATGGCCAGGACCGGTGCTGAAGCGGACCGAAGAAGTCACGGCGGCCGAGCCGGCGCCCTCAGCACCGGATCGGGTGGATATGACGGCGCTGCCTGTATTTACCATCGACGGGAGCAGCACCCTTGATTTTGATGATGCGCTGAGTGTGGAACCGGCAGCGGATGGCAGTTGCCGTGTGGGGATTCACATCAGTGATGTGGCTCATACCATAAAAAAAGGCGATCTTCTGGATGAAGATGCTCTGGGGCGGGGCAGTTCCATCTATACCCCGGACCAGAAGATTCCCATGCTGCCGCCGGTTTTGTCTGAAGATATCTGCAGTCTCAAAGCCGGGCAGATCCGGCCGGCCATTTCAACATTTATAAGGTTTTCTCCGGCGGGGGAAGTAACGGACACCGAGGTGCTGCCTACCACAATTATGGTGGATCACCATTTGACTTATACTGAGGTGGACCGGGATCAGGGGGGTGATCCCCATCTTGACCTGCTTCAGCGTCTGTCACAAAAGTTGTTTGAAAAACGGATCAAAGCCGGTGCCGTTCCCATTAACATTCCGGAAATTGCCATTTCGTTCGGTCCGAACGGTACTGTCAATGTGAACAAGATCGATCGGGAGAGCCCGGCCCGTATGCTGGTGGCGGAGATGATGATTGCGGCCAACTGGACAATGGCAAGATTTCTGCGGGATAACAATCTACCGACGATTTACCGGTCCCAACCGGAGCCCAAGCAGCGCCTTGTCAAGCGGGAAGAAGGCGCGGGGACGTTATTTCAGAACTGGGTGCAGCGAAAGATGCTGGCCCGGGTGGTGCTGGATCAAAAGCCGGATCGACATGCCGGGCTTGGCTTGGATGTTTACACCACCGTCACCTCTCCTATTCGTAAATATCTGGATTTAATTGCCCAGCGCCAGATCCGGGCTGCTCTGGGCCTGGAAGACCCTTATACGGTTGATGAGATTCAGCGTTTGGTTCAGATGCTTGAGCAGCCCCTGAGCCATGTGGGAAAGATTCAACAGGCAAGGCAGCGGTTTTGGATACTAAAGCATATGGAAGCCCGGATCGGCACCACCACAGAGGCAATGGTGCTGGATAAGTTTAAAAATGAGTATGCGGTTCTGCTGCCGGATGTGTTGCTGGAATGCCGCATGCCGGTATCAGGCAACCCCAACCTGAAACCCCAGAACACCCTCCAGGTTACCATCCAACACGTGAGCGCCAGGAATAACGTGATATCGGTTTTCCCCGGGTGATTATGTTTCACCGCAGAGGAAAATTGGTTACAGACACACACAGACGAACACAGACAATGGCTGGTTGGTGGATTCCTGCGCGGGCCTGTGGCTGAAATAATATTTGACAATAATAATCCATGCACAGCAAGGGCAAAGATTTGCGGCCTTGCGGTGGGAAGTTATTTGTTGAACCACATATACCAGCTATATTTCGTCACCTCCCGGTATCCCATGCGGCGATACACAGGTTCGCCCATGTGGCTGGCCTGAAGAATAACGCGGGCTGCGCCTCCGGCAAAGGCTTTATTGCCGGCCATGCGGGTACAAATTTCGGCCAGGCCCTGTTTGCGATGGGTCTCTTTTGTGCCGACCCAGTAAATGCCGGCAATGCCGTGGCTCATAAGTGCCAGGGCAGTGGATACCGGCTTGTCCTGATGATATGCAACTACAGCGATGATGTGGGGCTTGATCATGCGCGCAGGCATGGCAAACATTTTTCTGCCGCATTCTTCGGGCAGGCCAAGGGTTTTGAAGCTGGCTACGGCCACATCAGCAAAATCCGCCGCACCGCGTTCATCCTCGACCACTCGAAGGGTGATGGCATCATCAATTGGTCTATCCGGCAGCGGTGCATCCAGACACATGCCGGGTGGGCTGCTGATTTTCACCATTTCCCGGGCTTCACAGGCGGCTGCCAGGTCTGAGTCGATGTGCCGGCGCACATATACGCTGAAACTCCGCCCCCGTTCTTTATAAAAGATGGAGATCTGCTCAAGCATTTCGTCTGCCGCTGGAATGGGCGTCGGGCCGATACGCATCACAAAATTGGCTGCCGGGAAAACATCCGCGCCTGCGGTGATTAAAAGGTCATTGGCTTCAACAATTTCCGAAGATTGGTGCCAGCGGGCAAACTCTCTGTGTGATTCAGCCAGGTTCAGATCGCTGAGAAAGATCACGTCATTGGTTTCCATTCTCTGCTCCTTTCAGGCCGGTTCCTGCTTGCAGCTGGTATTTTTCGAGTCGACTGGCCATGTCCTGAGAAAACCCATGCCGGCGTGGGTACAGTTCCAGTCCTGAAAGAGATACGGTGGCAGGTTTCGCCGCCGGTATGTTGTTGTTTTTTCGTTTGTTTCATCTTGGCACGGCTTGCTGAAATATTGGGATTGGCGGTTTTGTCAGTCCCGCCACGCGGGATGAGCCCGCAGCCATTTTTTTGCCATGGGGCTTCCAAGGTCGGCGGCTTTTTCAAGATCGATCCTGCCGCTCCTGTCGCCCATGTTCATCCGGGCGATGCCTCTGGCCCACAGGGCGCCTCGCATATCGGGTTTCTCCTCGAGCACAACACTCATATCCGCAATGGCGGCCCTGTATTTCTTTTTCTCCAGATATGCCATGCCTCGTTCAAAAAAGGCAGGGGTTGTGGGATTGTTGTTGATAACGATATTCAGGAGTTTTATCGCCTCTTTCAGGTCGCCGCTCTGACGGAGTTCAACCGCCTTTTCATATTGTCCCCAGGCATTCAACAGCCCCTCATTGGCAGACGCGTCCTGGTTCAGCCTGAGCAGGTCGGACTGCATGGCCTCCATTTCAGCCTGCATCGCCCGGATCTGGGCCAATGCATCATCGTTAACCTGTTGCAGTTTCTGGACTTTTTCCATGCTCCCCTGCTGCTTGCGCAATTCATCGATGGACCGGGCGATATCCGACGGATCGGCTTCAATTTTTGCCGTCAATGAATAGACTTCACCGTTCCAGGTTTCTTTCAGTATCTCCAGCTTCACAATACCCGCCGTCAGAGCCACCACCTCATCCTTTGTAATTTGATAGTCCCGCATCTCCGTCCGGGATTGCAGGTAGATACCAATCTTTTCCAGCAGCAGCCGTTTGGTTTCTATCAGGGAGACAGTGCGGCAGGTGAGTTTACTGTCCGACTCCCCGGCATTATATACATATTGTTCAATAAACACTTCGGCTTTGGCCAAACCCGGACTGGCAAGGCCGATGAGGATTACCATCATGAACAGACAGCGGGACCTGGTCATCAGCGCCTCCTGTTGTTATAGGTGGAAAAGGAATATTCTATTGTTTACCATACATTCGGATTCTTCAATCTTTTTTTGATCTGTTCCCTGCCCACCAGCAACCCCGCGGGAGAAATCATCACAAAGTCTTATCCATACAATAAAAGGATTCATGGTCATACCTCTGAACCCTTTTGGGGGCTTCTGCAACGTCGGGTGATGTTATGTTTCTTTAACTGCTGCCTGGTGTTCTGCATCCCCTTCCGTCCCTTTTTTCCGTTGATCCAGAGCCTGAATTAAACCAATGCGACCGTAAGCAACAAGAACATCATCCGGCGAGATTGTTGTGTTGCCGGTTGGGGTGCCGATGTATCGGTCATTTGGTTTCTTAATACCCAGGATCATGACCCCCTCGTCACTGGGGCGGGTTTCCTGCAGGGGTTTTCCGGACAGCCAGTCATCCGCTTCAACTTTGATTTCCGCCAGCCGGTAATCCCCATGAAGATGAAGCAGACTCGCGTAATCAACCACATCCAGTCTTGTAAATCGTTTAAGGGCCTTATCAATAATCAGTGACAGCTTTTTGTCCACCCATTTGCTGTATGCCAGGCTCCAGAGAATCGCCAGGCCGGTCACGAGCACAACGATCCGCAGTGTTAAACTGGAGCCCCCGCTGGTATGAATAAATGTGAGAATGAGGCTGGAAACAGCGGTTACAAAGCCGGCATTGCCCAGAAGCATCAGCATCAGCACGATTCTCCGGCGGATCGGGTGGTTTACGACCATCTCGGATTCGTTGGTGGTAAAGCCTGAGCCGGTAAAAGCGGAACGCGCCTGGAACCGGGCTGCCTCCCGGGATATTCCCGTGTGGGTCAGGGCAATAGATGCCACCCGGGTGATGATGATGGAGATCAGGACAACAAGCAGTAAGGAAATAATTGCGATCATTGGCACACCGCTCTTTGTTGAGAAAGGAAAAGGCTCTTTATTCTCGTAAGTTATAGCATGGCTAACCTTGTGTCAATATCTGTCTGGTTGCCATGCGTTGAACGCGCTGGTGACCAATATCGTCAATAGCGGTTGAAAAAGCTATAAGCGCCGATAATTATCAAGCCGTTTTTCCATCTCCATTGCTGCAGCGGTTTGTTCCCTTGTGTTGCCGCCGCGAAGCCCATCTGTCAGCACCAGGAGCTGGTATAGCATATTGTCGTTACGGGCAGCTTCGGGGACGGACCGGTATAATGGCGAAAAGGATTGTCCCCGCACATCCCCCTTAGGATCAGGCCAGACAGGCGGCGGGGCCTCAGTGGCAAGCTGCTCAGTAAGCAGGGGCGGGGCTGCCGACAATGTGGGCAGCCCCTTTGTTATTTCACCCCGGTCCGGTATGAAAACATAACTAATTCCGTGCAGCAAAAAGTCGGAAAGGTTTCTGGTGTTGGCCCTTATGCGGGCATTGTACTGAACCGTCAGTTTCGCCCGTAGCGTTCTTTTGATTGCGGCATGGACTTCTGCCGGGCTCATCGCCAGATCTACCGCCAGTTTTGCATATGACCATTCCCCGTTGCCAAGGGTGATCAGTTTCAGCAGCACAAATATATCCTGAGGTTTTAAATTCATATTTATTCTCTATTTGCAAATCGCGAATAAAGAATAGCACATTTGATATATTTGTCAAACAATCAACATCAACCCCAACCCTGCCATTGTCATCACGGTACCGATGAAAACCGACCGGCATTGCAGAACCTCTTTAATCTGTTGCTTCCAGGGATATGCTTTTCCGGTTTCCGGCTGAATTTTCGCCAGAGACGGCCACAGCGGCATTTCCTGTGTTGCGCGGGGGTTTTTGTTCTCCGGAGTGGTATTTTTCATCGGCCTGCCCTCTGTCTTTCTTGCCGGGATCGTTTTTTCCGCTTTGATGCCATGGTGCATGTGGGGCGCACTTTCATTGCCGGAAAAGGGGTTCATTGCAAAAATGGGTGAATACGCATGGTTACTGGTATAAGTTTGTGTCATCATGATTTTTTCCTTTGTCTGCTTTTGGTTGTTCTGGTTCTGGTGGCGCTTCTTGATTTTTTCGTTGCTGGTTGGGCTGTTTCTTTATCGGGTTGAATGCCTCTGGGCAGTTTTGCAGAAAGCGTAGACACTTCCTTTCCTTTGTACCGCAGCAGCCGTCGCCACCGGTCAATACCCTTTTCAAGAAGTTCGATCTTATTGCTCAGTTGTGCCATTTGTTCCTTCATCTGCCGAATCTGTTCCGCTGTCTTTTCAGGGTCTTCTTCCTGTTCCTTTTCCGGAAAAAGATCGTCATGAAGCAGCCAGATAAGCGATTTGATCTCTTCCAGTGTGTATCCGAAGAGTTGAAGGTCCTGAATGTGCTGACAGAATTTTACAGCAGATTCCGGGTAAAGACGAAACCCGCCCGGCGTATGGCTTTCCGGGGCGAGCAGGCCTTTCTGTTCCCAGTGTTTGATGGTTCTCGGGTTGGATTCAATGCGGTTGGCCAGTTCCCCAACGGTCAAAAGCGGCATTCCCGACGGATGGCGTTTGCCCTTCTTTCCCGGGATACCCACTTTTCGCCGTATCCGGATGACCTCGTCCAGTGAATAGCCGATCTCCAGAAGCTTGGAGATGGTCTCTGCCGCTTCAAGTCCGCGTTCATCAAAATAGGGTGTATTCCCGTCCACCTTGCCGGCCGGCCGCAAAACCTGGGCCTCAATCAATTGATCCAGCAACATCTTTTCTATCCCGGTCTTTTTGATAAATTCATCCAGATCATAAATCTGTGCCACCATCTTAAATAATCTCCTTACGTCTATTTCGTTTTCAAACTATACCTATACGTATAGTTACAAAAAAGATGAATGTCAACAATTTTTTTCAAAAAATCGTTCAAAAAAATGTTGCTGAAAGATAAAATAACGGAATATATTATAAATTCAAACTGTTTTGGAAGAGACGCAAAAGGATGATTCTGATGGGAAATTGGGATATGAGAGGATTTCTGACGGATATTGATTATTTCCGGGTGTTATCTTTACATTCCTGTCTTCCAGTTTTTCACCATCTTCTCCTGAAGTTCTGTTTGCGGTGATCGCTGGTGCTTATTGGCCGTACTCTTTCGAAGCGCTTTAATCATGGCAAGAGCCTTTCTGCCGTTTGCCACTCCATGCCGGGCCAGATAGCAGCCCACCACCGTACCGGTCCGGCCGATCCCGCCCAGGCAGTGGACATACAGCGGAATGTTGTTATTTATCTGTTCGTCAATATGGTCAAGAATCCCGATCATCCCCGCTTCGTCCGGAATATCCATGTCCCGTATGGGAAAACGCGCAAAAGCGACCGACAGGCCGGCCGCATCAGCCAGTGCCTGCATCACCGGTTCATAGGGCACAAAGGCATTCCCGTAAAAATCCAGTTCATGGGTTTCCATCAGGTTCACAACATGCCGGACGCCGTGAGCCAGCAGACCCGAAAGCCTGTGTTCTGCCTCAACAGCTATCGGGCCGCCCGGATAGCATCCCGCCATCAACTTTCCCGGCACCACCCAGTAGCAGCAATCAAATGGAACGGAAAGTTGTGTTGTCATAATTGATGCCTTCTTGGTTTGACAGTATAGAAAGGGCTAAAGCTTTAGATGACTCATGGGCGGTTTTCAAATTCTATCAATAATTGTTACTAATAAATTTCTAATAATTACAGTATGTACTAATATCAGTACTAACCTTAATTGTCAATAAAGATGCGGTTGGTAAGAATTAGCGCGGCCCTTATATTTTCAAATGGCTCAAATTGCGCCAGTTTGCATTTTTGTCTTTGAAACCAGGAACTGTTTTGCCTTTTCTGCTACATGTTCGTCAAGATCAATACCGGAAACGATTCCTGCGATACTCTGCTAAAACCACCCGTGAAATCGTCAAACAAGACATGGGCCACCTGGCCAAATCCGGCATCCTTCAAAAGCCCCTGACTGCGGCTGCAGTAACAGCTTTGAACTGGTCTGGCCTAAATGAAAATTCATTTTTAGGAAGTATCAGTTCTGGATTATTATAATGTTTGTGAATATGACAAAGCATCGATGGTATTTGACGGAACAAACCCACATATCGTAGTATAATGCATCCCTTTAGCCCGAAGGGTGAAATTTTTTGATATAAAATTGAGCTGATTCCTTAAAGTAAGAATTACAGTTTGCATTTTGTAAAAACGGACAAAATATATCATAACACTTTAAAATATAATCAGAATGAATCAATTATCAAAAAATTTCATGAAATATCCGGGTTAGGGCGTGGTTGTTGTTCATTAAGTGATTGACAACATGATTGGTCAATCATCCGTGACGGCTTCGTAAAAAGTCCAATTTCTTTGTTGCGCTGCATCTTTCGTCATGTCACGTACTGCTAAGTACGCTCCATTCCTCAAGATTTGCGCGCCTCGAACTTAAACTTTTTACTTTGCCGTTCCAAATTTGACTTTTTACGGGACCATCATCCGTGAGCGGCAAATTGGGGGCCTCGTTTAAACGACCAGTTGAATTCATTGCAATCAAGTTTTCATTTGTTATTTCTGAGCTGTTTTCCGTTCATTGTTGCATGAGGCATTTGTCCCATTTCCAACGAGGTATTGGCGGGGTCGTCGTCATTGGTGTCGCTGATTCGTGAATGGCATTTGTTGGGTAATTTTGTCCAGAGATAGTTGTGGCGCAGCCATCACAGCATGTGGCTGCTTTGTGGACGGGAAGATAATTCGGCTTGACAACGCCAAAAATATATGCAAAATGGAGTTATGTACTCCAGATTACAAGAATCCCCTTTGCGGCAAAACAGCAGTTTTTTTCTTTTCGGCCCGCGGGGAACAGGCAAAACCACCTGGTTGAAGACCCATTGTGCCGATGCACTGCATCTGGATCTGCTGGATTCATCGTTGTACCTGGATTTGTCGGCCCGGCCGGGCCGGCTTGAGAATCTGATTCCGCCGGAATGGAGCGACTGGATTGTTCTGGATGAGATCCAGAAGATCCCGGCATTGCTGAATGAAGTTCACCGACTGATCGAAGCCCGCGGGTATCGGTTTATCATGACCGGATCCAGCGCCAGGGGCCTGCGGAAAAAGGGAGTGAACCTGCTGGCCGGTCGTGCCCTGACATATAATATGTTCCCGCTGACAGCCGTGGAACTGGGCGGGGATTTTGATCTGGATAAATCCCTGCAATACGGCCATTTGCCATTGGCATTGGCCACTGATGCCCCGGATAAATTTCTCTCTGCCTATGTACGCACTTACCTGCGGGAAGAGGTGCAGCAGGAGGGGCTGACCCGTAATCTGGGCAATTTTTCCCGTTTTCTGGAAACCGCCAGTTTTTCTCAGGCAAGCGTGTTAAATATATCGGAGGTAGCCCGGGAAGCTGGTTTGAGTCGCAAAATGGTAGAGAGCTATTTCGCCATCCTGGAGGATCTCCTGCTGGCAATCCGGTTGCCGGTATTTAGCAGGCGGGCAAGGCGGCGCATGGTAGCCCATCCCAAGTTCTACTTATTTGATGCCGGTGTTTATCGCGCCATCCGACCACAGGGGCCACTGGATTCGCCTGCAGAAGTTGATGGTATCAGCCTGGAAACACTTGTGTTTCAGGAAATATGCGCCATTAATCACTACCTGGATTGCGGTTATGAGATTTTCTACTGGCGAACCAGCAATGGCGCAGAAGTTGACTTTATCCTTTATGGCCCTGCCGGGCTGCTGGCATTTGAAGTCAAACGGGCCCGGCGGTGGTCCCAAAAAGATCTGAGCGGACTGAAGTCCTTTGTCGCTGATTTCCCGGAAGCAACCGGTTATTTCCTGTATGGGGGCAATCGCACGGAATATCATAACGGCTTTACCATTATGCCGGTGGCCGAGGCCCTGGCACGGCTTCCATCCTTATTGAAGCGAGAGTAGTGTCATGTCAACAGATTTATACTGGATTCCGGCTCACGTTCCGCTTCGCTCCACTGGCCGGAATGACGGATTTCGGGACAACCTGTGAAGGCTTCCATTACACTTGCCGGTGGCGGCCTGAGAATAAACATGCAGCCGGGGGCTTTGGCCTGAGTATTTCATGAAATCGGGTTGGTAAGCATTGATGGTCTCATAAAAAGTCAATTTTGGGACGGCAAAGGAAAAAGTTCAAGGCGCGCAAATCCTGAAGAAACCCTGAGGGGCGAACCTTGTGTTCGCATTGTACGTGACATGACGTGAGATGCAGCGCAACAAAGAAATTGGACTTTTTACGAAGCCATCAAGAATTGCCATAACAGTCGGAATGCCAGTGCATCCGGAAATGTGATGTTTTGAATAATCGTCGAATTCAGCAAGGAGAAACACATGCGCCATCAATCGTATATTGATGCCTTTGATCCGGAAGGAAAAAGCGGGCAGTTTTGTGACAAATGCGGGTTGTGCCTTCAGAAATGCCCGGTGATGAAAATGGACAAGGGGACGGCCCGGGCCGAGCATGCCCGGCTGCGAATGGGAGAAGCCACCGAACGCGTGCTGCAGGAATGCACTTTCTGCTATGATTGCAACCATACCTGTCCCCATGGGATGAACCCGCTGGCCCTGATCATGGAGCGGGTGGCGGACGGGATTAAAGAGAGCGGGGCGGGCGTGCCGGAATATTTGCGGTATCTGTTTACCGGGCACGGGGAGACATCGGTGTTTGCGGATGTTTATCAGACATTGCCGGAAGCGGAGCAGGTGATTCTGGACCAGTGGGCAATTCCGCCGGAACCGTGCGAAGAGGTGCTGTTTGTGGGCTGCATCGGCCGGGAGATGCCGGCAACCATTGCGCAGAGCGCGGTGTTGCAGGCCTTGCCCAAATATGCGCCACGGGAGGCGTGTTGCGGGGAACTGCCTTTTCGCCTTGGGGATTTTGAGGCTTTTGCACAGACGGTGGAACGCACAACCGCTCTGCTGGACCGGCTCCGGGCAAAGCGAATGGTCTGTTATTGCGGGTCATGCGCCCATTCCTTCAATAATATCTGGCGGCAATATATGGATGCAAAGCCGGATTTTGAGATTATCACCATCTGGGAGTGGCTGTGGGAAAAGGTGCAGGCCGGGGAATTGCCGGTGCAGCGCACCATTGAGAAGACTGTGGCCCTGACAGATTCCTGTTACGGCAGTGAACTGGGGGACGGTTTTTTTGAAGCTGTCCGGGGGCTGCATGCGGCGGTGGGCATGACGGTGGTGGAGCTTGAAAACAACCGGTTTGACAATCTATGCTGCGGCATGCCAAGTATTCTTCACAACAATTTTGACCTGTTTGAGCCGGCACGGGTGGGGCAGAAGAAGGTCGAACAGGTGGCTGCCAGCGGTGCGGCCCATTTGTATTGTTACTGCCCGGGTTGCCTGATGCAACTGGGCGGACCGGCAAAAAAGGCCGGCATCACCACCCATTACGGCCTTGAAGAGATTCTTCAGGCCCTGGGTGACGAGATCCCGGTGCCCATCAAGGAACGAAGCCGGATTCAGGGGAAGCTGTTCATGAATAAGTTGCAGGCGTGCTTTTCGAATTCCTGAGGTGATCGGTCAACTTCCTTTAACTACCCGGTTGCGGCCTTCTTTCTTGGCCTGGTAGAGCGCTTTGTCAGCGGCCTTGAGTACCTGGGCAGCGGTGGTGTCCGTGGCAGAGCGCCGGGCCAGGCCCATGCTGACGGTAACGGAAACCTTTTTGCGGTGGCCTTTTTTGACCTTTTTGGGGGGAAGGGCGTCACCTTTTTTGCGGCGGGGGTTGCGGATGGTGAATCTGGCATCGGCAATTTTTTTGCGGACCGCCTCGGCATCGGCCATTGCCCGGTCAATTTCCCGGCCGGGATAAAGCAGGGTAAATTCTTCGCCGCCGAAACGAAAGGCCCGGCCGGATGATTTTTTCAGGCGGGTGGCCACCATCTTGAGAACCTCGTCACCCACGTCATGGCCGTAACGGTCGTTAAAGCGTTTGAAATGGTCCACGTCCACCATGGCAAGGGTATATTTGCCGCCGGCCTTGCGCAGCTGATTGTTCAGGGCACGCCGGGCCGGCAGCCCGGTCAGTTCATCCCGAAAGGCGAAAAACAGGCCGGCTTCGATCAGCGTCAGCAACAGGCAGAGCATGGCAGCTGCAGTTGTGAGCCGGAAAAATACCGGTTCCGGCCGGTAGAGAAAGGCCAGTGCCAGCAGCGCCGTCACCCAGAAAAAGCCCTCGTGGTTTGGTGTGGAATCCCGGAAATGCATCAACAGCAGCAGCACACCGCAAAGGATGAAGGCAGCTGCCGGCCCTGCCAGAAGATGGGGGCTCTCAGACAGGGGCCGGCAGACATAATCCACAAAATAAGGGTGATTAATTATGGCGGGAAATCTTGCGGCAATGGCCACCGGCACCGGCACCAGGGCCAGCCAGATCAGCCGGGCAATGCCCCAGCCGTTGAGCAGTCCCCGGTCGGCCCACCAGGCAAACAGCAGGCAGTGAAAGGGAGTGAGCACGGCTGCCATGCAGAAATACCAGCGGTCAGCGTTGGTAAGGGGGCCGTTTACAGACGGCAGAAAAAAAGGCGTCCCCCAGGCCAGGCCGGTGAGCATTGCCAAAGCGAAAAACTGACGGCTTGCGCCGAATCGAAGAATGATAAACAGACTCACGCCGGTAGTGATCGCCAGAATGGTATCGGCATGGGAATAAAGAACGGTGCCGGCGGGTTTCATCAGGACGAATGCGGCCAGAAGGGTCAGGAGTCCGGACGGCAGAAAAAGACGCAGGAGCCGGTTCATGACACAATCCTTATGACCAGCGCCAAATCGTTGCTGCTGTCGGTCCTGGCAACTGTCCGCGAGGCCTGACCGGTGTATATATTAAAACAGCAGATTGAATTCAATATACCATACAGTCTGAGTGAAAAAGGGTTTTTATCAATCTCCAGTCATATTAGGATAAACAGGACGAAGAATCAATAAAAAGGCGGGAGTATGGTAGCAGGTCGTTTTATGTGGATTCCGGATCAGGTCCGGAATGACGGGTGGTAAAAGGTCATATAAGTGGATTCCGGTTCGGTGCCGGAATGACAGCGGTAACCGGTGATTTTATGTGAATTTCGAATTCCCGGATCAGGCTTGGGGCAGTCTTGTCCGGAATGACAAGGGATAGAATCATTTTAATATGGATTCCGGGTCAAGCCCGGAATGACAGTGGTCTTTCATGTGGATTCCGGGTCAGACCCGGAATGACAGGCGGTCTGAGGGTATTTTCAGATGAATGACGGGCGGGGAACTGAGAAAAAATTTTCCGGTGTGGGGCCGGGTGTAATGACAGTACTGGTCTGCCTGCTGCTACTGGCCGCCCCGGCTGTGAGTGGGGCCGGAGATACCCGCAAGCTGCCGCTCTGGGAAGCGGGGCTGGGGGTGGCATCGCTCTCCATGCCATCTTATAGGGGGGCGAAAAACCGGGAGTTTTACCTCGCCCCCACGCCGTATATAATCTATCGGGGGGATTTTTTAAAGATGGACCGGGATGGGCTTCGCGGCCTTTTTTATGACAGTCCCCGGCTGAGCGTGGAACTAAGTGCAGGGGGCGCGCTGCCGGCATCCAGCGATGGGGACACCCGTCGTGCCGGCATGCCGGATCTTGATCCGGTGGGTGAAATCGGCCCGTCCCTGAACTACCTGCTCTATGACGGTGACCAGACCCGTGTGCGGATGCGGCTGCCGGTGCGGGCGATATTTTCTTCGGACTTGACATATATTGATGATCACGGCTGGAAGACCCATCCCAATATTAACGTAAAAGTTGCGGATGTCTGGAAAGGATGGCATCTGGGCATAACCCTGGGACCGATATTTGCCGGCAACCGGTATCATGCCTACTATTACGAGGTGGAGCCGGCGTATGCCACGCCTGTACGACCTGTCTGGCGGGCCAAAGGCGGCTATAGCGGTACGGCTCTAATGCTGTCGGCGAGCCGTCGGTTCGGCGATATCTGGGCGGGCATGTTTGTGCGCTACGACAACCTGGACGGTGCGGCCTTTATTGGTAGCCCCCTGGTGGAAACCCGGCATGCGGTCATGGCCGGTCTTGCCATAAGCCGGGTTTTCTGGCGGTCAGAAAGGACGGTGCCGGTTGATGAGTAACAGCATTCCGGTCGATTTCTCATCGGGTTTGCGATGCGTGGTTGTTGAGAAACCGCACATAATGCACAGCAGCTTCTTTGGGACGTTCCATCATGGGGATATGGCCGCAGTTTTTCATGATTACGGTAGTGCTGTCCGGGAGGTGTTGTTCAAAAACGCTGACCGAAGAGACATGGAGCAGCCGGTCTGTGTCGCCCCAGAGGATGAGCACCGGCAGGGCAATATTGCCAAGCTGTCCCGAGACGTCCTGCAGTGATCCATTTTCGTTGTTAATTTCCCCCCACATTTTTTGATTGAGTTCATAGTTTTTCATGTACATGCGGGCAAGGACCGCCCGTCCGGGCCAGGGAATGAACGGCTGGTCAACAAAGGTAAAGCCCATGAGCCGGTCAAATGCTTTGCGGGAATTGGGGATAAGAAAGTTGTCACCCTGTTTGACGTGTTTTTCAAGATCGCTGGGGGTGGGCGCTTTGACGCCTGCTGCGTTAAACAACCCCAGGGTCAGGACCCGGTTCTGGTAACGAAGCGTGTACCGGGTGGCTACCAGTCCGCCCAGGGAGTTGCCGGCCAGGTGAAACTGTTTGAGGCCAATCCTGTCGATGGCTTCGGCCACACAACCAACCATATCCGTCACGGTGTAAGATTTGTCCATATCCTGTGTACTGTCCCCGTGACCGGGCATATCAAGAACCAGGATCCGGTATTGGGCGGGAATATAACGGACAAACCGGACCCAGTTACTTTTGTCGGCGGTAAAACCGTGGAGCAGGATGATGGTGTCGCCGCCCGGCTCGCCTTTCCGTTCGGTATAGGCGATGGTGTAATTGTCCAGTTGTAATGATTTGGCATCCAGGCCGGACCGGAACCGCTCAACCCCCAGCCCCATTTTAAACAGGCTGTCTTGAAAAGCTGCGCAGCCGCTCATGGTGATCACGGTCAGGCAAACCCCCAGAATAAAAGTGATGGTCCGAATTTTAGGATTCATGTCGTTTCCCTTTTACAGAACCTCTTACAGGAGCCCGGCAATGCTGAGAATAACAGGCGTCAGCAGGGCCAGAATGATAATCGCCCCCGGTATTGTGGCATAAGCCTTATACCAGGGTTCTCGGTTGGCATGGAGCCGTTTGACGTGAAATAAAAAGCGGTTTCCTACGAAAATAGAGAGAATCACCGCAAGAATCATGAAAAATAATTTAAGTAAACTTGTCATCCGTAAAACGTTTTCGCTGAGCGTCCTTTCTTTTTTTAAGCAGCCAACCTATCATTTTTCCGTGACATCCGTCAACAGGTCGGTCGGGTCTTTTATGATCTGAGTGGCCTTGCTTTTGGGGAGGAAAAACGGGGTCATGGCCCTGGTGGAGACAGCCGGATAATCGCCGTCGCCTTCGGCTTCGGGAGAAAACAAAGAAAGGGTCTGGTCTTTTTGCGTTTTAATGGTAAGGGTGTAAATGGGGGTGCCCAACTCCGCCTCTTTGCGGTCGGATATGTATGACTTGCAGTCAAGGGACCAGGTCGCGTCAAGCAGTGCATTAATGGCATCGACATCCCCTTGCCGTCCGTCGGGCGCCAGCCATTCGGTTTTACCGGCATCCTCAGGTTCGGATTGGGCGTCATCGGTTTTTGCGGGGATTGTCTTCTTTTCGAGCGGAATCGTGTCTGCGCCCATTTTAATCTCAATGGCCTGAACATCCGATTTGGCAAAGGCAAGTACGGTTTTGTCGCGCAGGCTGGATACGGTTTTGTCAAAGGTGCTGTTAAGGCTGCCCCTGGCATGGTATACGGCGGGATTATCGGCCAGGCGGATAAAGGTGTGGTTGGTGGAACCGGCTTTTTTGCCCACGGCAAACTGCCGCAACAGGATACCGTCTTTGTCAAACAGGGAGATCATAATGGCATCTTCATCGGACAGGTCGTATCGCTGGTAATCCGTGGATTCCGAGACCAGGGCAGTGAGGGTCAGGTCTGTGGCGGCCTTCAGCATACTGCTGATTTTATTTTCATCCGCCGGGTATCCTTCGGGCATCATCCGCCAGGTATTGTCTTTCTTTTTCAGCACAACGGAATCACCGTCCGGAACAGTGATCTCAACCCGGTCAACAGCTGATTCTTCGATGGCAGGGATGTCCGGCAACTCATAGTTGATCCGGTCCCGGTCATTAACGTAAAGATAAACCGACAGGCCGATGATAACGGCCAGCAGCAGTATATATTCTTTTTTGATCTTCATTAATTTCTCCTTGATTACTCGTAATTCAAGGTTCTTTCTACTCACACCGCATCCCTCAACCCGCAAACATCATCCGTATTCGTTTTTTCTTCGCCGCCCGTAGCATCCAGACGATAAGTCCGGCAAGCACGATCAACACGGGCAGGCCGATGATATTGAACCACTTGATGACCGTTCGTGAAATACCGCTCACTTCATACAGGGGATTGTAAGTCTGCTGTTTGCTGCGGAGCAGAGCAACCTTTTCCCGGTTGTTCAGTTTATCAATCAGGTTCATGACAAATACGGCATTGGGAGACTGGCTGTCACCGTCAAACAGATAGTCCCGCAGCATATGTGATGATCCCATAACAAAAATACGGCCGGGGTTGCCTTTTTTAATCATGGTGCCGGTTGCCGCAATCTCGGGTGTATCATTATCCGGCTGAACCACTTCTTCATCTGTTTTGTCGCGGCTTTCTTTCACCGGAATTTCCTTGTCTGCAAAATAACTGGGGAATTCACCTTCCAGCAGGCATGCCAGGGGGTATGATTCCCGTTTTTCACCCGGGCCGGGGGGCTGAATAAACATGGGGTTAAAGGTGATGCGACCCGATTTCTGCCATGACTTTTCGCTGGATGAAAAGAGTGTGGTTGCGGTGATGCCGTTCTGTTCCAGTGTGTCGGACTGCAGCGTCACCGGCGACATCTTCATGGCAATCAGCCCCTTGATGTTGTTCATGAAGTCGGGTTCATTATTGACAAACCGGTTTTTAATGAGCGGGGCAAAGTAGATGGGCTGCTCCCCGCCGCCCATCTGGCTGTTTCGTCGCTGTTTAAAACAGTTTTCATCCATGACCACGGTGTCGGGAATCTCCAGGCCGTAATGCTTGAGCAGATTCTCCAGTCCTGTGCTGACGGGCTGAAACATGGGCTGGGCATAGGGAGATTGCCGGCCCTCGGGATAAACGGCCTTGAACTGGTCCAGGAACAGCGCCAGGCTGTTGCCGCGCATGAGGTACTGGTCAATCTGAAACAGTTCGTAATCGGTAAACGGTTCAGTGGGCCGGGCAATAATCAGGCAGGGAAAGCCCTCTGCCAGGTCTGCGGATTCAAGGTTCACCTGATTGATGGTGTAGTTTTTCGCAACAGCCTTGCGAAAGTTGCTGATGGATTCATCCGGCGATGTGCGCTGCGGGTTGAACATGTTCATGGCTGATATATCCAGGGTGCCGTTGGAAGTGACATAGCCGATATCATCGTTGATGCCCACCAGCCGCTCCATGTTCTTGTCAATGGATGCTTCAATGGTGTCTTTGTCCGGCATGGAATACTGAGTCCCGAAAATAGGCACTTCCACGACATTCAGCAGGGGAAGCGATATCTGCTCATCACCGTAATGCATGGAGAGTCCGATTATGCCGTCACCGGCCGGAATTTGAGCGCCGGCTTTCTGGTTGATGGCGGGCCATTCCAGGCGGATGAGGTTGGTCCCTTCTATGGCCGGCACCTGGTCGGGCGTCTGAGTCGGGTCAATGGCCTCGAACACCAGTTTTCCGGCCAGCCGGGTATTCATGTCATCTATAATTTCGCTGATGGTTTTGGGCAACTGGGCCATGGTGTCGATCCCCAGAAAGGGCGCCACCCTGTAAAGGGCGGAGGAGAGATACAGCCGGATCGTCACCGGGTCTTGAAGGTTCATGAAGGTGCTGATTTTCCGGGAAAGTTTGCCGATGGCCGTTGTGATCTGGTATTCCATTCCGTCGGTGCTGCGAATGGGATCAATGGTTTCGGTCATGTCGCCATACACAATGACCATGCCCATGTATGCCTTTTGAAACTTGACTTCGTCCGCTTCGATGTTCTGCACCTGAACCGGATAAATGCCGTAATCTTTTGCCAGTTCCTGGTTTCCGGCAATGGCGGCGCTCATGTCCCCTTCCCGGGGCGTAACATTGTAAAACTGATAGTTAAAGTTTTTGTCGGCATAAAGCGCATACTCCTCCAGCAGGTCGTGGAGATAACGCTCGGTGGCATTATAGGGTGCGGGCAGGTTTTCCGTAAAAAAGACCTTGATGGTCAGGGGCGCGGCCACTTCGGCCAGGGTATCCTTTGACGCCCCAGACAGGGAAAATTTGTTATGGGCCGTAAGGTCCGCCCGGAAAAAGAGGGTGATGCCCGCCAGGTTGATCAGCACCACCGCTACCACATAAACAATAAACTTGGTATAACGCTGCATCCGTTCGCTTGAACCCATCGTCAACAACTCCTTATTGTTTTTCGCTCAGGACAAGATATGCGCCGTAAAGGCTGACAAACGAAACGCTCAGAAAATAGACAATATCCCGGCTGTCCACGACCCCTTTTGAAATATTGTCAAAATGGACGGTCACCGACAGGTAAGCCAGAAAATCCACTATCGATAACGGCAGAAAGAAAAGCAGAGCTTCCAGAATTGTGAGGGCAAAGCAGATCGCGGCCGCGATAATGAAGGCGATAATCTGGTTTTTGGTCAGCGCGGAGGCAAACAGGCCGATGGATGAGAAGACAAACCCCAGGAACAGGGCCCCCAGATAGCCGCCAATGACCGGCCCCCAGTCCAGGTCGCCCACAAAGGCAATGCAGACCGGATAGGCAACGGTGGGCAGGAGCATAAGGGCCGTGAAAACCGTTCCGGCCAGCAGTTTGGCGATCAATACCTGCCGGAAATTCACCGGCAGGGTCATCAACAATTCATAAGAGCCGGTGTTCAGTTCCTCGGCAAAGAGTTTCATGGTCACGGCCGGAACCACAAACGAAAAGATAAAGGGCAGTAACTCAAAAAAATACCGCATGGTGGCCTGGCCCCTGATAAAAAACGGGGAAAAGAAAAACCACCCCGCCACAATCAGAAAAATGGCAATCACAATATAGGCGATGGGCGAGATAAAATATGCCTTGAGTTCTTTTTTGAACATGTGCCGGATCTGTTGCATTTTTCACTCCCTCTCTATTCTGCCGCGGTTGTCAGCTTCCGGAATATATTCTCCAGGCTCGGGGTTTCGCTGTAAAACTCCAGCAAATCCCAGCCGGTCTGGCGCACCTGATGGTAGATTTTCTGCCGCAGGTCGGATGCGGCGGCGCATCGCAGCTTCAGATGGATTTCGCCGGTTCCGGCAATACTGTCGGTGCTTGGCGTCCAGACTTCCAGCACCCCGTCTGTTTTGCCGAGGGCTTCTCCGGCTTTTTCGCTATCCACCCCGGCAAGTACCAGGTTAATAACCGTCTCTCTGGATTCCTGCTGTTTAAGGGCCTGCGTTGACTGGTCTGCAACGATTTTGCCCTTGTCGATAATGGCAATCCGGTCGCAGGTGGCCTCGGCCTCGCTGAGAATGTGGGTGGAGAAGATAATGGTTTTTTCTTTACCGATGCTGCGGATGATGTCCCGGATCTCAACAATCTGGTTGGGATCCAGGCCGGATGTGGGTTCGTCCAGGACC
Organism: Thermodesulfobacteriota bacterium; assembly: GCA_034189905.1. GTDB lineage: Bacteria > Desulfobacterota > Desulfobacteria > Desulfobacterales > Desulfosudaceae > JAXHTY01. The sequence continues at coordinate 63,785 of JAXHTY010000007.1, read as the reverse complement.
AGGATTTCCGGGTCGTTCATCATGGCATGGGCCAGGCCCACCCGTTGCTTGTAGCCTTTGGACAGCTCGGTCACGGGCTGGTGCATGACCGCATTCAGGCCGCACATATCCGCCATTTTGCGGATTCGGGATAGTTTGTCGCCTTTGGGAATCCCCCGGATATCCGCCACATAACCGAGATAGTCATAGACCAGCATTTCAGGATAAATGGGGGCCGATTCCGGCAGATAGCCCATGATAGACTTAATCGCCAGGATATCCGTGTCAATGGACATATCCTTGACCCGAATGGTGCCTGAGGTGGGATGCAGAAAACCGGTCAGCATGCGAAGGGTGGTGGTTTTGCCGGCGCCGTTGGGCCCCAGCAGGCCGAGTATTTCCCCTTTGTTGATTTCAAGATTGATCCGGTTTACCGCGCAGACGTCATTGTAATAACGGGTCAGATTTTCAACATGTATCATTCGCTGCTCCTTTTGCAAAAGCACCACATGTCCCGTGTCTTGAACATGCGCTCCGGCTGGTTGTATATCCGGGAAGACGCTGTTTTGTGCAATATTAATAATCACTATGCCGGGCGCTGTCAAGGGGAAACCCGGTAAAGCGCCAGTCGGTGTGTAAAATATTGTTCTGGTAATATTTTAACGACTTTGGGGAAAGTCCCCATTCCATCAGCCCATCCGGTGCGTTGTGCTGTACCCTTCGGAATGGCGGTGCATTCATAATGAGCGGCCGGCCGTCGCCGTATATTAAATTTTTTGCGCGACCTTTTTGATGACGGCTTCGTAAAAAGTCCAATTTCTTTGTTGCGCTGCATCTCTCGTACAATGTAGAGCCTTGCGTTGCCCATCGCCAATGTGTCCCAGCACCTGAGGGTGATGAAGGACAAAGGGGCGGTTATGCCCCGCAAAGACAGCCAGAACGTCTATTACCGCGTTGCCACAAAAAATTTCTCAAAGGCTGCATGACGATCCGCGAAGGCATCATTGAACAGATGCAGAAGGGACTCAAGGATGTGTCGGGATGACTTGATCAGGAAAATGGGTTATTGTATATAATTTGCATATAAATTATATGCATATAAATTTTATAGCGCAGGTTCTGTGCGCATCCAAATGTAAAGGAGCCTTTTATGGAATTGACCGAAGCCATGAAATCCCGGAAGAGCATTCGCGCTTATTTGCCTCAAAAGGTCTCAAAAGAACTGTTGACCGGGATATTGGACCTGGCCTGCCGGGCTCCCTCTGCCATGAACACCCAGCCATGGGAGTTTGTGGTGATTTCCGGGGAAACGCTGGACCGTATCCGGGCCGCGATTGTCCGGAAGCTGAACAATCAGGAACCCATGCAGCCCGAACACCATGCGGCCGGATGGCCGGCAGACAGCATTTACCGGAAACGGCAGGTGGAACTCGCCAAGCAGCTTTTCAAACTGATGGATATTCCCCGTGAGGATAAAGTCAAAAGAGCCGCGTGGCTTGAAAGAGGGTTCCGTTTTTTTGATGCACCGGCCGCCATTATCCTGACGACCGACCGGGCTTTGTCGGAGAACGGTCCTTTGCTGGATCTGGGGGCGGTAATGCAGAATATCTGCCTGGCTGCTACGGACCGTGGCCTCGGCACATGCATCGAAGACCAGGGGGTTCTGTACCCGGCGGTTGTAAGGGAAATGGCCGGTATACCGGATTCAAAAAAGATCATCATCGCCATTGCCATCGGTTACCCGGATCCGGATTTCCCTGCGAATCAGGTGTGTTCTGAAAGGGAGCCGCTGGAGCATCTGACCACCTGGATCGGGTTTGAGTGAACCATGACATTTGATAATTGCATCTGTTTTCAACGGGCACTTTATCAGCCGATACACCCCGGAAGAGTGGCGGCAGTTGCAAACACTCTTATCCAAATTGGAACAGGTTCACCCCATATCTGCTTGAAAAAGGGTAATATTCCCATTAATTGACATCGATGCGCAAAGTCAATTAGACTGGAAAGATGGCATTCTAATATTTTTCTCGAGCATAGTATGAGAGCGGATACATCACATCTTGTTGACGGGAAGTATACATTTCAGTCGCTGGTGAAGATTGACCAGTTACGGACGATGTTTGAGAGATTCTCCAGGGCGACGGGTATTGTGGCCTGGCTGATCTCTATTCCGGATAACGAGATGCTTCTGACCACCGGTGAGCGGGCAATATGTGCCCATTTTCACCGGACATTCCCCGTATCCCGAAATCTTTGTGATCAGTGTTGCCAGGACCTTTCCGGACAAGTTCTTGCCCATAGAAAAAGCGTGCGTGGGTATTGCCCGAACGGTCTGATAGCGGCGGCAATGCCCATTCTTATCGGAGAGGTTCATGTGGCAACCCTGTTTGCCGGTCAGGTTTTGCTTGAAAAACCGGATCAGAGTGATTTCAAAAAGCGTGCGGAATCCTGTGGCTATGATGTGAATGCATACATCAAGGCGCTGGAAGCAATTCCTGTCATACCGGAAGCATCATTTGATGAGGCACTTGAATTTTTTGGGGAAACTGCCGCCATTCTGGCGGAGCAGGGGCTGAAGGAAATCCGTAACAACCAGGCCCGGAAAACCCTGGCGGATCAAAAGCGCCGGTTGGACTATATTCTTTGGGGGACAAATGCGGGAACCTGGGAGTGGAATGTCCAGACCGGAGAGACGATTTTCAACGAACGATGGGCCGGTATGATCGGGTATTCCCTGGACGAGCTTGCGCCGGTTTCAGAGAAGACCCGGAGAACATTCTGTCATCCCGATGATCTGAAGCGATCCGATGCGTTACTGCAAAAGTACTTTAAGGGCGAGTCGGATTATTATGAATGTGAAATCCGGATGCGCCATAAGAATGGTGACTGGGTTTGGGTACTTGACCGCGGAAAGGTGGCCTTCTGGACCAGTGACGGCAAACCGCTATGGATGTATGGTACGCACCAGGAGATTACAGAGCGCAAACTGGCGGAGCATTTTCTGCGGGAAAGCGAGGCAACCTATCGCAACCTTTTCCATAATGCACAGGTGGGGTTGTTCAGAACCCGGATTGAGGACGGGAAAGTCCTTGAAGCCAATGAACAGATTGCCAGAATGTTTGGTTTTAATGACCGGGAATCGTTTATCGCCGGATATGCCACATCTGAGAACTATGTTGATCCGGGAACAAGAGCGCAGATGTTAAAGGAGATAGATGAACATGGTGAAATAACAAATTTTGAAGCAAGGTTCTACCGGAAAGACGGTTCAATCATCTGGACTTCTTACTCGGCCCGGCTTTTTCCGGAAAAAGGGTGGATAGAAGGTGTCCTGGTGGATATTACCGAGCGGAAGCAGACAGCGCAGGCGCTTGCAAAAAATGAAAAACGGTTGCGTTCCATTACCGATAACGCCAGAGATTATATTTTCACTAAGGATGCGGGCCGGCGATATACCTTCGTGAATCCCGCCATGCAACAATTGCTGGGCCTTTCGGAAGATGCAATTCTCGGGAAAACCCCTGAGGAGATTTTCGGCAGTAAGCAGGGGGCAATTGTCAAGGCAATTGATGACCGGGCGTTTGCCGGGGAAGTTATAAATGAGACAGAAATACTTATGGTTGGCGGTAAGGAATGGTTTTTTAATACGGTTCAGGTCCCGTTGGATGTGGATGCAAATGGTAACGTCCAATCCATTATGGGCATTGTGAGAGATATTTCCGATCTTAAGCAGGCGGAAGCCACGTTACGCGAGCGGGAGGAGAATCTGCGGGCAACGCTCAATTCCATAGGCGATGCGGTGATTGTTGCAGATATTGAGGGGCGTGTGGTGCGAATGAATCCGGTGGCCTGTTCCCTCACGGGCTGGGATGAAGATGAAGCAAGGGGGCGCTCCATAAAAGCGGTGTTCACGATTATTGACAGGGAAACACGTGAGTCAGTGGCGGCTCCCATTGATCAGGTGCTGGCGGATGGCACCGTCACCGCCCAGGAAAGTGAGGTTATTCTTATTGCCAGGGATGATACGGAATATCATATTGCCGAATCTGCGGCGTACATGCGTGATAGTGAAGGCAATATTACCGGTGCGGTGCTGGTGTTCAGGGATGTGACCGAGAAGTACCGGAACGAGAAAGAACTGCAACGGATGCAGCGGCTGGAGAGCCTGGGAACGGTTGCCGGCGGCATTGCCCATGATTTCAATAATCTTATTATGGGGGTGTTTGGCAATATTGAAATGGCAAAAATTGAGCTGCCGGAAGATCACGAATCCTATACCTTTCTGGAGGAGGCCCATGGCGCTCTTGAAAGTGCCCGCCGGCTCACCGGGCAATTGCTGACCTTTGCCAGAGGCGGTGACCCGGTTATGGAGATTGTGGATACCCGGGCACTGGTTGCGGAAACGGCAGCATTTCATCTGAGCGGGAGTAATGTGCGGTCTGCCATTGCACTTCAGGCGGACTTGTGGCCCATTAAGGCGGATAAAGGTCAGGTCGGCCAGGTCCTGGCCAATCTGATCATCAATGCCGGTCAAGCAATGCCGGATGGCGGTGTGGTGCACATTGAGGGACAGAATGTCACATATGCGCCGTATCAGGAGGGGGCGGATGCCGAGGGCCGCGGTGTCCAAATCATCATTCGGGATGAAGGTGCCGGCATAGACCCGAAAATCATAGAGCGGATATTTGATCCTTATTTTTCAACCAAGCCGGGCGGCAATGGCCTGGGGCTGGCTGTTGCTCACAGCATTGTTACCAAGCACCAGGGCCGCATTCGGGTTTCATCCATCCCGGACAAGGGAACCACCTTTGCAATGGTGCTGCCGGTTGGTCTATCAGAAGAAGAACAGGTAATGGCCGGCATGTCGGAAACCATTCCGGCTGAGGCCAGTGAACCACTGAAAATATTGTTGATGGACGATGATCCGGTTGTCCTTAAAACCACTCCCGTAATGCTGCAAAAATACGGGCACACCGTGAAAACCGTTATGGATGGGGAAGCGGCCCTTGAAACGTATGCTGCTGCAATGAAAACCGACGCGGCCTTTGATCTGGTGATTATGGATCTGACCATCCGTGATGGCATGGGGGGAAAAGAGGCCGTTGCGGCACTGCTTAAAATGGATCCATCGGCAAGAGTAATTGTTTCCAGTGGCTATTTTTCAGATCCGGTGATGGCACACTACGAGGACAACGGCTTTGCCGGGCGTCTGGCCAAGCCATATGATATAAAGGAACTGATCGGAGAACTCTCGCGGGTCATGGCGGCGTAAAGCGCATTCATGCCTGTTTGAGTGTTTCTGTGGCTGTTTCAGGGACCGCAAACCATCTGGGCTGCCGTCGACGGGTCCATCTGACAAACCGGGATTTTTCACCGATGTAGAAGCGGCGATAGGCGCTCACCGCGTCGCCGGGCACCCGGTAGTGTTCGGGCATGGCCTGGGCAAAAGGGGTGAGGCCGATATCGGGGATATCGGGCAGGGACAGGTTTCGGACCACAACGGCGGACCGGTGGTCGGCTGCCGCGTTAAAACGGTAGTGGTACTCATCATTCAACGCCAGTGCCAGCCGATGCAGCCATCGCCAGTTTGCAAGGGATGCACCGGCCCACAGGGTGCAGGGATGGTTCATGTGGGTGGATTTATAGGGCGACTGGCCGCCGTTTCGGTTTACCACCGTACAGAGCATCTGGGCGCTTTCCAGGATCATCTTGATCACATGCTGGTCCGCATGGTATCGCGCGCAGGTACGGATGTTCTTGTCCAGCACGAATATGTTCACTTTTCAATTACCATCTGAACATCATCAATCACCCCGGCCTCGAATCCGGCCTGGCAATAGGCAAAATAATACTCCCACATTCGCAGGCCGATATCGTCAACCCCCAGTTTTCGAATATCATCCTCCCGGGCCAGCAGGTTGTGCCGCCACGCCGCCAGGGTTGGGGCATAATGGGGACCGATGGATGCGATATTGGTGATGTGAAGATCGGTGTGACGGGCAATGGTCTGTTCCAGAATCTCCACGGACGGCAAGAGGCCGCCGGGAAAAATGTATTTCTGAATCCAGTCCACCCGGCTGCGGTAGGTATCGTAGCGTTCATGGGGAATGGTGATCACTTGAATGACCATTTTCCCGCCCGGCTTCAGCAGGCGTTCACATATCTTGAAAAACGCCGGGTAAAATTCGTGGCCCACGGCTTCCAGCATCTCAATGGAGACGATTTTGTCAAAACTGCCTGTCAAATGGCGGTAATCCTGTTGTAAAACCGTTATGTTACCGGACAGCCCCCGGTCTGCCACCTGTTGCCGGGCATAACCGTATTGCTCGCGGGAAATAGTGGTCGTGGTGATGGTGCAGCCGGTCCGGGCAACGGCTTCAATGGCAAACCCGCCCCATCCGGTGCCGATCTCCAGCACATGGTCGGTCTCCTTTATTGTCGCTTTTTTGCAGATGGCGCTGATTTTGTTCAGTTGTGCGCTGTGCAGGTCGTCATCCGGGGTTTCAAACAGGGCGCAGGAATACATGCGCGTGGGGTCCAGAATTTTGGAAAAAAACGCATTGCCGGTGTCATAATGGGCGTGAATATTTTTTCTCGATCCGGCCACCGTGTTTTTGCGTTTTCTGTGGGTTGCCACATCCATCATTTTTTTCAGCCCGGACAGAGGGCTTGTTTTTTTATCGATGGCCCCGAGATTGCGGGCGATCACCCCGAGTGCGGCGGGCAGGTCCGGGCTGGTCCAGTCACCGGCCATATATGCTTCGCCAAAACCGATATCCGACCCGTAAAACACTTTTTTAAAAAATGCAAAAGAATGGAGATTTATAATGCCGTTACCGTCATGCGCATTGCCGCAGGTCAGGGTTCGGCCGCTCGGCAGATGAAACGTCAGTCCTCCATTTTCAATGACCGACAGGACCCCGAAGACCGAACGCATATAAAGCCTGAACAGTAAGCCTTTGGGCTGTTTTGTCATTGTATGGGGGTCTGACGGCGGGGGTTTGTGATACACCGGCAGGCGCTTTTTTACATACAGAATCCATGCCTGATACAGAATCCGGGGCATGGTCATAACGGCCTGGACCGGTCGGGTGGCAACGGTTTTCAAAAAGCTGCGCGGGGTCAGGGGTTCACAAATACCGCTGAGCCGGGTCTCCAGTTGGAGCACTCCGTCCCGGTAATAGTTAATGCAGATGTCCAGGGTGTCTGCCAGGGGGCTGAAAAAGAAGTCATATTCCCCTTCCCTGGGGAAAAAGGGCGATACATGAAACCGTTTTTCGGTATGAAAGGTTGCGGCATCCCCCCCCGGCCCGGGGCGCGGCGTGTCCAGCAGATAGATATGTTTTTCTCCCAGAGTATTGTTGACCTCAGCCACGATACAGGCAATGGTGCCGTCTTTTTTCATGCAATAGAAAAAGCTGACCGGATTGAAGATATGGTTGCAGTAACGGGCCGCCGTGATCAGCATGATCCGGTCCACGTCGGTTGCAAGCCCCGCAGCCGTCAATCGGTTGCGAATTTTTTCCCTTACGGACTGGTGCGTATGTTCCAGATAGTCCGTGTCGTGGATGGCAGCCAGCGTGTGCCGATTGTAGCCAAAGCCTGTTATTTGACGGTCCAGCTCGTCCAGTTCATTGACATCAATGGCATACAGGTAGATATCGTAAACAAACCGGTTGGTGACCGGCCAGTGACGCTTGTGATAAAGCCTCGCTTTGACAATGCATGAATTCATAGGCTGATGCCGAACTCCTTTCCCACAGCAACGGCGGCGCGGACGCCGTCTTCATGAAATCCATATCCGCAATAACTGCCGCAGAAATAGGTATTGCGGTCCCTGCGTATCAGTGGCAGTTGTTGCTGCGTTTTCAGCGCCGCGGTGTCGTATCGGGGGTGGGTATAATCCACCAGGTAGTGGACGAGGGCGGGATCAATGGTGCGCCGGGCATTCAGTGATACAAAATAATTGTTTGTGGCCGGCAGACGCTGCAGCATGTTCATATAGTAGGTCAGGGCCACATCGGATGCACCTGGCCCGGCATCGTCCAGATAGTTCCATGAGGCCCAGGCGTTTTTGAGCGGGGGCATGTGCCCGGCGTCCGAGTGCAGAACAGTGGTGTTGGTGCTGTAGGTCCAGGCTCCCAGTACGGCCTGCTCCCTCTCATCGGGATCGGTCAGCATGGCCAGGGCCTGGTCCGCATGAGCGGCAATCACTGCTGCGTCAAATGTATGTTCCTGGCCGTGTGAAGTGGTCACTGCCACACCGTTGTTGTTGCGCTGAATTTGCTGAACCTCTTCATTCAGCCGGATTTCTCCGGCAAATGCGCGGGTAAATGCTTTTACATATTGTATGGAACCGTTTTTAAGGGTTTTCCACTGGGGCTGATCGGCAACGCTCAACAGGCCGTGGTTATCGTAAAACCGGAGAAATGATTTACAGGGGAAGTCAACGATCTTGCCTGTGCCGGAGGACCAGATGGCAGCGGCCATGGGCAGGAGATAGTAATCGCAAAAGGCTTTTGAAAACCGGTTTTCAGCCAGATACCGGCCGAGGGTCATGTCCGCCGGAATGCCGGTGGCCAGGTCTCCCCGGCCCTTTCGGTTAAACCGGAGGATGTCCCACAGCATGCGCCAGAACCAGGGCCGGAAGGCGTTTTTTTTGTCTGCAAAAAGGCCGGACGGTATATGGCTGGCAAACTGGATGCCGCGGTCCGGTCGGTGATAGCTGAAACTCATTGGCGCATCAATAATGTCCACATCAAGCTGTTTCAGAAACTCGGTAAACAGGGGGTATGTCTTGTGGTTGAAAACGATAAACCCCGTATCAACAGGAACATCCCTGTCCTGGCCCATGGCAACAAAACGGGTGTTCGTATGCCCACCGAGGTAGTTGTTTGTTTCAAAGAGGGTGACCTGAAACCGGCGGCTCAGCAGATAAGCGGCCACGATACCGGTCACCCCGCCGCCGATAACCGCCACGGTTTTGATGGTTTCATTCCGGGTCATGGGTTTGGTCCTTTTTACGGTTCGCGTTGTTGTAATGATTATCGTTCTCAGGCGCAGCGAAAATACCGCTGCGCCTGGGGTAAGCGTTGCTGATCAGTTTTTGGCCGCCGGGACAATATTGCCGGCGGGCGGGTCAAGACGGGCCGCCCTTGCGGCGGCTGCTTTACCGGCGTTTTCCGTGGTTCGGCGCTCATAGAGCCATCGCCGGGTGGGGGGCTGCCGCACCAGTTCATGGCCGGTAAACAGCCGGGTTAGTTTTCGCCGGGCCCATTCCAGCCCCGCGATTACCACCAGGGCCCGGGCACGCAGTCTTTCCCGCAGCGATTCAGGGCCGAAGCACGCCTTATAATCTTCTGCCAGGACGGCGGCCCGTCTGCGGATGTGCCGATTGGGGGCAAATACAAACAGCGTTGGCAGGGCTACCCGGAAGGTCAGTGCCCGTTGTTTTATTTCCTGAAGGCGCAGCCGTATATAGGTGCTGGCACTGCCGGTGATGGGCTTTGGTTTTGTTTCAAGCTGTTGTCGCAGGGTGTTATAACCGTTAAGGGCGGTTTCGGCCATGTTCAGAATGCCGGGACCATTTTGTCGATAATTCTGACGAAATGCGCGGCCGGTAATCCGGGCCGCTTCGTCCATCGTAAAATGGGGGTGCAGAAACGTCAGTTTGCCCTGGCCGTGCATATTTTTGTATGGGTCATCCGCCGGCAGCAGCCCTTTTTCCTTGTACTGGGTGTAGAGGGGAGTGCCGGGCAGCGGCACCAGCTGCATGAACTGATGCATGTCCCCTTGCAGGCTGATGGCCCAGTCAATATCCTGTTGAATCTCCCGTCGGTCATGATGCTCCAGAAACAAAATGGATGAGCCGATCACCGCGATGCCGTTGGCCCGCAGGTCTTTAATCAATTGGGCAATATCAATACGACTGGTTTTGGCAAACGGGCTTTTCCGGGACTCCACGCCCATCCATACCAGGGCCACACCCATCCTGACCAGAAAATCAATGCCCAGCCCGGTAATCGCTTCGGCCGAGGAAAATATGGAAAAGGTGTAGGTCTTTTGCCGGGTCTCCATCAGGGCGGCCAGTTCTCTTGCCCGTTCCGGGACCTTAAGAAAATTTTCATCAATAATGGCAAAGGCCGTCACGCTCAGATCACGCTCCAGCTGTTCGCAGACGTCATATACATCGCGTCCGGTTTCCAGAAACGGAATGTACTGGTGGCCGAATTTGGCCGATGTGGCACAGAAAAAACAGGCGTTGGTACATCCCAGACCGGGGAAAATCACCGCGCTGTCGTCAATGGTGTCGTGAACACCGTACATGGTTTTTTGCGCTACCCCGTGCATGACGGGATGATGGATGGGGTGATCAGGGTCTTCATTAAAATAGCGGCGCAGCCAACGGATGCCTTCACCGGGACAGATCGCGTCGCAGGGAACAATGTCCGGCAGTCCGGGAATGGCGGTCCCGTATCCGCCCAGGATAATTTGCGTGCCCGGATAATGCCGGCGGATGTATCGGGCCATGCGTTGAACTTTATAAACATTCATCTGAATAAAGGAGATGCCCACGTGGGTATATCCGTTTTTCAGTTCCGCAACAAACTTCTTCCAGTCAGGAAAATCCAGGACTGTGGTGCGAACAGAGAGGTTCTCAGCCAGAAAGTACAGGGGAAATGTCCAGAAGTTGGAACGGGGTGAATGGATGCTCTGGTTCCGGGTGATCTGGTTGTTCAGCAGCTCCATCTGCATGCCGATACCGTCAACATCCTCGCTCTTGATGCCGTATGGCCCGGTGACCGTGGTCAGCAGCAGCCGGGGGGAGGTGGCGTCTTTTTTCATGATGGTTATCCGTGGTTAAAGTTTGTCAGTATCATTTTTTTTTTGGAAACCAGGGGATAAATGCGCTGGTCCTTTCAATGTATGCCCGGTAATCCGGATTGTCCTTGAATATGGTCTCTTCCATCAGGGTCACCCCGGTGAGCCGAAGCAGGGTATAGGTGATCACCATCGGGCTGATGACGGTCCAGGCACCCCAGGGAACAGACAGCACCGTGATAAAAATGCCCCACCAGGTCAATGATTCACCGAAATAGTTGGGATGGCGGCTATAGCGCCAGAGATAGCGGTCCATGACCTGACCTTTGTTGGCGGGATCGGCGATAAAACGGGCCAGTTGCCAGTCTGCGGACGCCTCAATAATCAGCCCGGTGCCCCACAGGGTGATGCCGAGCCAGTCCAGCCAGATCAGACCGGCCGGCGTATCGGGAATCTGGCCGTATTGAACGCCCAGAGAAATCAACCACTGGAACAGGGCCTGCACGAGAAACACCTTGTAAAGGCTGACCAGCCAGAAACGGCGGCCATGCTTTTCCCGCCATTGGACATACCGGGGATCTTCGCCTTTGCCCCGGTTCCGGGTGTGCAAGTGGAGAAACAGGCGAAGGCCCCAGAGGGTTACCATGAGGGTAAGTGCCACCTGTCGCGGGAGTGCCCCGTCCGCCCTGAAAAAAGTCAGCCAGGCGATCAATACAAATCCCGGCCCCCACAGGCTGTCGGCAATGGTCACGTTCCGGGTTTTCAGGCTGATCAGCCATCCCGTGAGCATCAAGCCGGCCGCAGCCATCAGATTGACCAGCGCGATATCAAGAAACCGGGTAATCATGAGGGTGTCCTTTTTGTTGTCATGTCTGGTTGCATACGTTCTCCAGTTGCCGGTAATTATTCGGCTGCCAGGGCCGGCAGCAGTGTTTCGGGCGCAAGCGGGTCCTGGACCGGTTCGCCGTCAAACCGGGCACCGATGCCATGGCGTATCTGCTCATGTATGTGCCGGGTCACAGGATAGCGTAACGCCACCACAATGGCAATCAGATTACACGCGCAGGGTACCAGCGCGTAAAGAACCCGCAGCATGGTCACCACCGTCGCAGACTGCCGGATATTCGGTTCATACCCCGATGCTCCCAGCAGGGCCAGCCCCACCCCGACCCCGACCGCGGCGGCCAGTTTTTTCGCAATGGACCACAGGCCGATATAGAGTCCTTCCCGGCGACGGCCGGTGATCAGTTCATCATAATCAATCACATCGGCCTGAATGGCCGAGGGAATGGCCAGCGTGGCCCCGAATCCGATGCCGGAGATTACCACCAGGACGCCATACAGCCATTCATCCCCCGGTCCGAGAAAAAACACACCGGAAAAAGCCCCGGTGTTCAAGGCCATGGCCAGAAGCCATATATTTTTTTTGTCAAACCAGCGGGCGCCGGCCACCCACAGCGGCAGAAAACCGACGCCGGTAACAAAATAAAGGACCAGAAACAGGTCCGCCATGTTTGAATGCAGCACATATTCCACATAGTAGAGGATGAGCGTGGCCGGCAGATTGTTGCCGATGGCGCTGATGGTATAAGCAATCAGAAGGATGCGAAAGGGCCGGTTCTTAAGGCTGGCGGTAAACCCGGAAAACACGTTCCCCTGAGGGGGGCTGATGGTTCGGGGTTGCCGTTCCTGGAATATCAACAGGCACCAGCCGGTGCAGGCCAGAATCAGGGGGACGTATCCGGCAGACAGGATAAAAAACACCTGCCGTTCGCCGGGGCCGGTATCCGGGAGTTGAAACAGGCTCCTCACCAGCGCCGGTGCGGCGGCGGCCGCCAGCGTTCCCGCGATCAGCGCACCGTCCCGAACCCCGAAAAGGGCAACGCGTTCATTGTAATCATACGTCAGCTCCGGCCCCAGGGATTCATAGGGAACGGTGATCACCGTCCAGAAGAGAAACAGGGTGGTCATGAAAACCAGAAACCAGGCCGTGGCCATGGCCGGTGAGAGACGGGGCGGGTTGAACAGCAGCACAATGGCCACAGCGGTCAGCACCGCGCCAAGGGCGATCAGGGGTCGACGGCGGCCATACGGGGTTTGAAGGCGATCGGACAAAAGTCCTACCACAGGGTCCGTGACCGCGTCAAAAAGCCTGACGCCCAGCAGAATAATGCCCAGGACCGCTATATTGACGCCAACCACATCGGTATAAAATTTGGGAATATACACATAAACGGGAATGCCCACCACAGCCAGGGAAAACGCTGGTGCGGCGTATGCTGTTTTTTGATGAAGGGTCAGGTGCTTCAACGTGCTATTCCTGTTCAGATGGCAATCTGCTTCCGTTCAGCAGGTCATCCCGAAAGCCTTTGTCAATGGGGTGGTCCCCGATCCAGATAGAAAAAAAAGCGGCGGCAAAATCACTGTTCGCCACCGTTCCCAGCAGCTGGTCGTTCAAGGAAAGCTGTGTGCCGGTGCCCGGAATAAACGTGGCGATATATCGGTCCCCCGGCTTAACATCCCGGTAAAGGCCGTTCATTTCCCGAATGTGTGGCATCAACTGCCGGTACTGGTCCGGCGAAACATTTTTTTCGATCATTTGGGTGGTGGCGTCGGCAAATTCCCGGGCCGGTATGGCGTGGAAGTAGTGGAGCACCAGGCGCCGCTCCACATCGCCAAGGGCCTCGGCAGCGGGTTCTCCCGCCGCCAGGTAAAAGGCCCCGGTATAGGCCTTAATGAACACCAGGTGCCGCAACAGGCTTACGCCGCGAAGGGTAAGGCGCTTCCCATTGACCGTGACGTCCGGTGCAAATGATGTGTTTTCAATCGTGGCACTGAACACGGGCAGAGTGGCAAAAAAAGCGGCCAAAACAAGGGTTGACGGCTTCGTAAAAAGTCCCATTTTTTTGTTGCGCTTCATCTCTCGTCATGTAACGTACAGCTAAGCACGCTCCATTCCTCGAGATTCGCGCGCCTCGAACTTGAACTTTTTACTTTGCCGTCCCAAAATTGACTTTTTACGAGACCATCAAGGGTTGGAATGATTGGTTTTTTGCGCATAATGATTTACCCGCTATCCATTTGCCGGCCGAAACGCTTGACCTGCATCCATTATTATATATACTGACAGACACATACCATTCTGTTTTCTTTTACAGAGGAGATCCCATGCATTATTTTTTTTCAGCATCATTTCTCAAGGTGGCCGTCCTGTCTATTGTTATTTTTATTGTTCTGGATCTGGTCTGGCTGTCTGTTGTCGCCAGAAAGATCTATTTTAACAATTTCAGCTATCTGGCCGTCGTGGAGAACGACCGGATTGTGTTTAATCTGCCTGTGGGCCTCGGTGTACAGGCCATTATTGCGCTGGGCCTGGCCGTGTTTGTCTCCCTGGGCATCATGGCCGACCACACATTGTTGTCTGCCGTCGGAACCGGGGCGTTTGCCGGGTTTGTACTTTACTGCACCTATGACCTGACCAATCTCTCTTTTGTCAGGGATTATCCCGTGTTTATCACGATGGTGGATATTGCCTGGGGCACTGCCCAGGGGGTTTTTGCCGGGATATACGTCTATTTTCTGACAAACTGGCTGGCATCTTGACCGTTTGTACGGCAGGCAAACCGGTTTCAGCCGGTGTCAATAATCCTGGCACCGGCTGAAGTCGGTTCTGATTTAGCCCGGATATTTCATGAAATTTTTTGATTAATATTATTTGATGGCTTCGTAAAAAGTCCAATATCTTTGTTGCGCTGCATCTCTCGTCATGTCACGTACGACTAAGTACGCTCCATTCCTCGAGATTTGCGCGCCTCGATCTTGAACTTTTTACTTTGCCATCCCAAAATTGACTTTTTTACGAGTGCATCTATTTTAGGCTTTAATTTTAGTGTATTATATTATTTTAAGTGGTCATTTCAAAATTGCAAATTGTCATGCGGAATAAAAGCAATTTTATATCAAAAAATTCCACCCTCCGGGCGAGCCGATTTCGCCGCACCTGCTTTGTTGCAGCATGTTCGCAGTAGATTGACTACAGCTTCACATGCTGCGCCTCGCATCTGCGGCGAACTCGACTCGTGAAATAAGCGGGTTAGCCCGGTACTGAAACCGGCGCAGCTTTTCCTATATATTCCAGGGTTTCGTTGTATTTTGACCGAACATTGACATGGGCATCCTCAATCTTCTTTTTCTGGGGTCCCCAGTCCGAAGGGCATTCGGTCTTGAGGGTCTGAATTTCATCCTCCAGGTCCTGAATGATCATTTTCATGTCATTGAAGTTCGCCCAGACTTTCTCTTTTTCCTTTGTGCCCATGGCATCGGTCTTGGCCACAACATCAAAAAGCTTGGCTTTCCATGCCATGAGTTCATGCTCCATACCGCTGCAATAATCTTTTACGTCCATTGTCCACCTCCTGTTGTTGCTGGTTGTTGTTGGATGGCTTGAAGCCGTTTCAGGCCATCGAGAAAAAAGGGCTTTGGGTTTGCCTTGCTGCAATATTTTCGTTTTTATGTTGATCTAAAAGTTTAGCAACAACCATGCCTATCAGTGCGGGATTTTATGGGGGGGGTTGATGCGCTCTATCTGATTTAAAATTAAACACTTATCATTCATTAAGAATGTAAGAGACAACGCCGGCCATTTGTTTTAACGTAAAAAAGACCATTTCGATACATACCCAGGGAAAACGAGACAATTTTAGTGTCTCTTTTGTCTCATTGTGTTTTGAGACAGGCATTGCATGCCATTATTGCATGAGCATGGCATTGCCCTGATTCAGCTGTCGGTTCAGCTTTTTGGAAATTTGATCCAGGCCGTTGATACTGCCTGTCAGATCGCTTATCCGGCTGTCGGTCTTCGCGGTAATGACCTGACGCAGTTGCTTTTCCAGGGCAGCGGTTTCTTCACGTACAATATTCTCCACGGCATTCCGGACCACTGTGTCGGCATTACTGGCGATTTTCATAGACGGGTCTTGGGGCGTTCCCTTTACCGTGGTGCTGATATTGATGGCGGGAATGCCGGAAATGGAGCGGATAATGGCGGATTGTACCCGGCTCATGGATTGGTCGGGTTTTCCGGAAAAAGCAGCTCCGGTCAGGGTGAAGTTACCATCAGATCGAAGCCTGCCGTTGGTGATGGCGGTATCCATTTTCAGTGCCAGGCGGCCGCTGTCAAGGCGCAGCGGGAAATCGTGGCTGTCGGATATGGCAACATCCTTCAGTTGAACATTTTTTGCATCAATCTGGAGCGTATCTTTTGTTTTTGCCGGGTTGGTGTGATCCAGCGCCCCATTGACGGCCAGGGTCTCGATATTTTTCAGTGTTGTGGAATCAAAGGCCCAGGTGGTGGGTCGGCCCGTGATGGTCTGGTCGGATGCAATATCCTTTATCCGGCCGGTCATATCACCGCGACCGGTATTGACGGAGACGGTCGTCAGATGAATCAGAAAGTCCGGCTTTGGTGTATGTTCTGCAAAACGTACATTCACTCCTTTGCCGCGGGCCGGTTTTACTTCTTCCGGAGATTTTTCTGATTTTATTGATCCGGCTTTTGCGATCCAGGGCTTCAGCTTTTCATACCAGCTAAGGGCCCTGTCCATCCATTGGCCGTATTGGGGACCGAACACCAGCCGGGTCAGGTTGCCCAGACCCTTGGGCGAGATGGAATACTTCTCTTTCAGCCGGGCAATATCCTGTTGCGGTGTTTTGGCCACTTCTTTCAGCCGTTTTTCAAGTGTATCCACAGCAGTTTCGACTTCCTGTTTTGCCTGCCGGATACGATTAAGGTCGGCCTGGATATCTTCTTTCAGTTGTCCGGCCTGGGAAATACCGCTGAGAATGCCCATGACCCCCTTTTCATCGTCCAGCCGGTTGAGCCGGTCCCGGTAATTGTCAAACGTCTCCTCGTCCGGCAGATCCTGAACCATCTCCCGGAGTTCCTGCTCTTTCTGGGTGATATCGGCCTCCAGGCGTTCAATTTCCTTTATGCACCGGAGTTCTTCCCGCGACAGAATGGTCTGGACATCGGCCGGGGCCAGGGATGGCAGCTTGAATGCCCGGGATGAATCTGTTGGTGTTGCATCTTTTTTTTCTTTATCGGTCTTTGAGGCCTTTTCCACAGCGCCTGAAACGCTTCGATCAGTGTTAAACCGGACGCCGCTCACCGCCATTTCATTGATAATCACCTTTTTTTCGATCAGGTCCCACGGGTTGAGGGAAAACCGGATCTGTTCGATCTCTGCCGTGTTTTTCATGGGCGCGTCCGGGTTGGTAATGGCCATGCCCGTCAGGTTGATGCCAAGGGGGAAAAAGGAGAGGTCTGCATCGGCCAGATCCACCTTTGCGCCCACAATCCGGGTGCCCGTGGATTCCACGGTTTTTTCCACAAGTCCGTCCGCAATCAGCATAAAAAATGCGGCAATACCGGCGGATACGGCGACAAAGGCGATAAGTCCTTTCCATCGAATCATCTTCATGACCGGCCTCCTTCTGTCAGGGTTCTGTAAACGGAAAAAAGCCTGGTGGCGCTCAGTGTTTCCGCCAGCTTGGTCTTTTTTACCCAGGCCAGAATCCGTTCCCGGTATTGCCGGATCATCATGTTGAGGATCAGGAGCAGCGGAAGAAAGAGCACAAGGGATACAATCAGGCTGCCCATGCGGACCGAATTATTAAACCCGGCCAGCCGGAACAGCGGAATATTGTAAAGGAATGTCCACAATCCGTTTAAGGCTGGCAGGGTCAGAATTTGATAGCCCAGCATATGAAACACCGGGTCCAGCAGATATGCGATGCCGGAAAAAAGGCCCCAGGCAACAATAAAGATGGACAGGTTGACCCTGAGAATCAGCACCAGCATTAAAACCGGAAGATTATGCAACGACCACAGGGGCGTCAGCCCCATGACCATGGCCAGGCAAACACCGCCGCTGATCTGGGACGGAGCGGTCTCTGCATTTAAGATTTTCAGGATTTTTGCGATCAGGGTGATCATGGGGCTCTCCTTTAAATTATTTTGATGCCGGCCCTTGCCTGTTCGGCTTGTTTTACAATAGAATCAAACAGCTCCTTTACCGTGGGCAGGTCGTGCACCAGACCGATGCCCTGGCCGCAGGAGATAACCCCCACATCCACGGCGCCGGTGTCATACATCTGCTTGGCCTTCTGTCCGGTTACAACGCTCAGCACCTCTTCAAAGCTGCCGCCGTTGGCTTCAATATCGGCGCATTTTTGGGCGGCTGCGTTGTTCCATACCCGGTGGGTGGCGTTTATGGAGCGCATGATCAGCATGGTATCCAGCTCGCTGGCATTTAAGAGGGCCTGTTTGAGATCGTCGTGGATGGGGCATTCCTTTGTGAGCATCATGCGGGTGCCCATGATGACGCCCTGTGCGCCCAGGGCCAGCAGCGCCATCAGGCCCCGGCCGTCGGAAACACCCCCGCCGCCGATCACCGGCGCGTCAATGGCATCCACCACCGACGGCACCAGCACCAGGGTGCCGATATCCAGCTTGCCTGTTGCCCCGCCATTCTCATAACCCACCACGGTGATGATATCCGCGCCCAGACTTCGGGCCTTTTTTGCGTAACGGATGCCGACGCATTTATGAATCCAGGTCATGCCGGCATCCTTGAAGCGTCCGCACAAATCCTCCGGCGCTGAGTGGCCGGATGTTTCGACGATTTTAACGCCCTTGTCGATCATGACGTCAACATACACGTTGTTGTCAATCGCAGTCATGGCGGGAAACAGATTGATGTTCACGGCAAATGGCTTGTCCGTGAGTTCCTGAACGCGGTCAATGGCTGCCTCAAATTCTTCTCTGGTTTTGTAAATGGCGGACGCCAGTACCCCCAGGCCGCCGGCTTCGGCAATGGCGGCCACAAAATCGGCCTTTGATATGTGCATCATGGTGCCGCCAACAATAGGATGTTGAATACCCAGCATTTTTGTCAGTTCAGTCTGTATCATAATTGAAGTCTCCTGCGGGATTAATGATGATAATGTTTTTGATCATATTTGATTTATAAGATAAAATCAATTTTTGATTATTCATGCTTTTCTTTACGAAACCGGCAAGGAGCAATCATGAGCGTATTGCCAAGCTTGAGGGAAAAGATCGGGACCCGTCGGGTGGCCGTTGTATCGGGCATCCTTTTTGTCTGCTCGCAGGTGACGATTTATCTGATTGTCCGGGATCTCTCCCCGGAAAAGGTGCTGATCCTGCAGACCACCTTTTCCCAGGAAAAATTTTTATCCATCATCGGGGCGTGGAAGCTGGGCGGCCTGCTGCCCCTGTTCAAGGCCCACTTCTACGTGGATTATTTCCATCCTGTCTGGTACAGCGTGTTTCTCGCCTCCTTGATGGCCATTGGATTTAATGTCAACAACATCAGTGAAAAGTACAACCGTCTGTTGATGATTCCGTTTATCGCGGGGTTTCTGGATCTGGTGGAAAATACCATGGAGCTTATTATTCTGTCGAATATTGCGCGGGCCTCCAGGGCCAAAATTGTGGCCGGCGCGCTGGCCGCCAATATCAAATGGTTGCTGGTGGGCATTGGCATATTGATCGTGGCGTGGCTGATCGTTCGGTGGGGATTGCAGGGCCGCAAAGGATCTGTCTGATCGAATTTTTTTACAAAGTCGTCAAGTTTGAAAATTGACAATATGTACCAAAAATGATACATAAATAATATGGCCCATTTTTCAAAAAAAGAGATCGCCAAAGCGGTCGATGTGTTGCATGATGCGCTGCTGGAACGCAATTTTCATGAGAATGTTTACCTGATTCTCATTGGTGCGGCGTCGTTGATTGTGAAATACAACCTGAAGCGTGCCACAAATGACATCGACATCATGGATACCGGTATCCCCCGTGGTCATATCAGCGGGTTGGGGACGCTGCTGGCACAGTTGGGGTATCATGTGGTTTCCGATGCAATCGTCCATTTGCACCCTGATTACCTTGAGCGCCTGGAACAGGTTACACAAAAAGGGAATGTTTCTGTCTTAAGCCTGGGGCCATATGATCTGGCAATCAGTAAGATAAGCCGTGGGTTGGAAAGGGATATTGATGATATTATCGTATCGGATCTGCTTGAAACGGTGAAGATTCATGAACTGGAGCGTTTATATGCTGACGCCGTGACTTACTGGATTGGGAATCCTGAACACTTCAGACTGAACTGGGATATGTTTCTGGATGCATACGAAAAATATCAAAACAACATATCTGGCTGAACTGACCCGACTGGTAAAGACCCATGACGAGAATCGCAGGGAGCGGTTTCTGCCTTTCCTGATTCTGCTGCGGGGGGAACAAAAAAATCCGCGTTTTTCAGAAGCCCTGGCCATTGGTCGATATTTTCTGGACAATGCGATCCTTACCACACCGGCGGACATGGATTTTTATAACGTCATCACCGGCGCAATGGCCGGGCAAAGTCCGCCGGATTATTATGCATATGCCGGAAAAACCCCTTACCCGCTGGCCGACTATCTCAAAGTGATCTATGATCTGCGGTCAGTTCAGGATTCGAGGCCGCCCGGAAAACCTTCCGGACAGATAGACGCACCCATCAAGCAGGCCGTTATTTCTCAGGTCCGGGCATTGATGAAGCAGCAGCAACTGACCAAGACGGACCTGGCCCGAAGGATGAACACCAGCCGGGCGTCTCTGGACCGGCTGCTTGATCCGGAGAGGTCTGTGACACTTCAAACCCTGCAGAAGGCCGCTCATGCCCTGGGCCGGGACATCAGCCTGCGTTTTGTCCCGCCCAGGGATTTAAAAAGGTGATAAATGGAAAAACGACTGCAGAAAGTGATGAATCACCCCCTGCACCGGTATCTCGGCGTAACTGCCATTCAATCCGAATCCGGCAGGGGCGAGCTTTCTATCCCGCTCACCGAAAATGTGGTAAATCCCAACGGCGTGTTCCACGGCGGAGTGATCTATATTCTCTGTGATGTCTGCGCCTATGGCGGGCTGCTCAGCCTGATGGATGAAAGCACCGAGGCCGTGTCCCATGATATTCATGTCTCGGTGATGCGGGCGGCAATGCTGGGCGATATGGTCACCTTTACGTCCGAGGTGGTGAAAATGGGTAAATCCCTTTGTTTTATTGACGTGCGGGTGACATCATCAGCGGGTATTATTGCCTCGGCCAGAGTTACCAAGAGTTTGTTGTCAGTCAAGTCCTAAAACAGCAACGTTTCCCGTATCTCCATGGATGCCGCCACCTGCCGTGCCACCACCTGGTTGAGCCAGTTGGGCTGGTGGGCGTCCGAGCTGATGACAAAATCGAACCGGTCCACATAGGGTTTGTAATAACCGCGCCCGGGGGCTCGCGAGATATAGCGGTTATTGATTTCGATCAGGCACGTTTCCGGCACCTGTTTCAGGTCGGTGTTCATGACATGGGGATGGGCCACAATGACGGGCCGGCCGTCAGCCGCCAGTTGTGCCAGCGCCCGGTAACTTTCCGGTGTGTCATAGCAGTGATACACATAGTAATCGGCCGGAAATTGCAGGGCGTCCGCCACATAATCCGGGCCGTCGATCTCCGTGCCCAGGTAAAACCCGTGCGCTCTCACATCGTTCGCGTAACCGTCCAGGTCGCCGATGGCTTCAAAATGGTCGCTGATGCCGATAGTACGGGCGTGGGAAATTTCCGCAATCAAACCCAGCGTCTGCTCCGGGACCACCATGTTATCCGTGCTGGAATAGGTGGTGTGGATGTGCAGATCCTGAGGTAATGGATTTGCGGGATGGACGGTCTGATGTTTCATCAACAGGCATCCTTGATGTCAAGGTCTTTTAAGTCAATCAATGTGGGCGGTTTTATATCGTAATCACTGAAGGAGATATTTTCCAGGGCAACAAAAGATCCTTGTTTGGAAGCCCCCGTTTTTTTGTCTGCCCCTTTTTCAGCATATATTGCTTCCCACGATTTTTTCAGGCATTCAGCCGCGCCCCACGTGCCGATCCCCCTGATGCCGGCCACAACCAGAATGTTGTATTGCGAAGCCCAGGGGCTTTTGGCTTTAAGAATGATCGCGATATCCTCCAGGGGGCCGTTTTGATCCTGATAAAAGCTTTTGGATACATATTTGCCCTGATTCCAGCGAATAAACGTATGGCCGGTTTTTTCATCAACTGCGAATTCGGGTATATAATCCGCGATCTGGGGATGGTTTTGCCGCAACAGACTGAGGGCTTCGGCGGTAACGGGATTGGTTTTGCTGCTGCAGATCAGTATCAGGTTATTGCTGCATTTATCCGCCTCAGTGATATTTGTGCAATCAACCATTTTGCTGGGCGGCGAGATTTCTGCTGCCAGAAACGCGCTGATAATATTATTGATGGCCATGAAATCTTCGGTGGATATGCGTGGCAGAATAGCAAGCTCCGAATCTTCCCGGTGGGGGAAAACAAATTTGGTCGGCCCTTCAAATCCGTGCAGAATGGCCGCCTGTCCCTTTGTTCGCCTGTGGCCTTTCCACCAGTTTACGGCGGTGTTCAGCAGATACCCGGTGGCTGTTGCGATAAGGCTGAATAAGAGTTCGCGCATGGTTCCCCTCCCTGTTTAATCTGCGCCGTGAATCAGGAATAGCGTCACGGGGTATAGGGCGTTTACCCGGCAACAAATCCGCAAAACACCCGGCATGCGGGTCTGCCACTCATGAGAAAAGGTTCTGTTTAAGCTTTATCGTACTTGTTCGGCGATGTCAACATGCGGCCGGTGGTAATGCACGGCAATATAGCGACTTTTCCCGTTGTCACAGTTTTCGTTTGCTTTATCAATTGACGGGGGGTATAATACGGTTCGCCTAGATGACACAGCAACACTTGGGGGAGGTTCTGCTGCACGTTTTATCCAGCCTTGTGATACTGCCGTGCATTACTGTCTTTTGCCATGGCGCATCAGCACCCCTTTTTTCTGACAGCCCGTTGATTTATTAAAGATAACGTTTAACAAACCTTAGGGAGGAGATGATTATGAGACCATTACCGGAACGATTATGGTTGTGTTTTGTCGCTGTTTTGTCAGCCATGCTGCTGTTGCCGGCTATTGTGGCGGCAACGCCGCCAACGCCGCCTGTTTCTATTGATGCAGGCCTTGAAGAAGTAAAGGGATCGGTCGGGAAACGCGGTATCGGTTATCCCGTTGATCTGGTGCAGCATAACAAGTCCGCCCGGTCTGTTGAGGTGGAAATATGCCTGACGCCTTATGCGCCCCGTAAGCTGAATCTGGACAAACGCCCCTATTTTCGCAGAAAAATGGATGTCCGGGAAGGGAAACAACGCATGGAAATTCCCATCAATGTGAGAGGCGCGGGTACGTACGAATTAATGATGCGGGTTATGGGCCGTATCGACAATGACAACGGGTTTTCAGACAATATCGTACGGTATGTGATTGTGGGAAAAGATATGACTTACCGTATCATTTCACCAAAGCAGTTTGTGGGGGAACAGCGCCGGGAACGGGAGAAGCGCTTTAAGGAAGCCCTGAAAAAACATCCTGAATCGCCGGATGTCCGGTTTCTGTATGAGGAATCCATGAAGGTGCCGGAAGAGGTTGTCAAAACTGTCCGGCCGCACCGGATCAAAGCACCGCTTCAGGTCCGGCCCGTGGGGCCTTCCGATGACATCCGGCAGTATGTGGAAGACAAAACCGCCGGCGCCTGGTCACCGGAAGACCCGTTGACAATCCGGGGGCGGCTCGTTTACCTGGATTATGACGGGGTATGGCGGCCCCTGGTCAATGTGAGTGTGAATGTGTATGACGAGGATGTCGGGATTGATGATCACCTGGGCACCACCGGAACCGACTGGAACGGCGACTGGTCGTTTACCGTTAATAATGATGATGGCTGGCTGGCCGACGGTCGGGATATTTATTATACGTTCAAGCTTGAAAATACCCGTATCCGTGTTCAGGACTGCGACGGGATCGATTCAACCTATGAGTGGTCGTCCGCGGTCCATGACGACCTGGACGACGGTACGGTGCTGGATTTCGGCAGTGAAACCGGCGGGAGCAATGCCAATTCCATGCAGATATGGAATATGCTGAACCTGGCCTGGGCCGGTGCGGTCGGCATGGGCGGTCGTGATCCCGGGTTCGTGGATTCATGTTTTCCAGAGGGCAGCGGCGCTCAATGGGACCGGTTCTGGGAGGAGATCGATATTCCGGCTTCAGATAACGACGCCCCGGATATTGTTACCCACGAATACGGCCATGCCGTGATGTATTATGCATACGGCTCCGACAACCCCAGTCCCGGCGGTTCCCATTCCTTCGGTGACGACAGCCAGAACGCTTCTCTGGCCTGGAGTGAGGGATGGGCCACGGGCTTCATGCTGGCCCTGCGTCCGGATGGCCGGTATAACTGGAGCGAAGGCGACGGGGGACGAAATATCGAGAACTTCAGCGACGGGGGCAACCGGGACGGCAACCGTAATGAGGGCCGGGTGGCAGCCGCCATCAATGACATGATCGACAATCAGAACGATGATAACGGCGGCAACCTCGACCGGGGCCGGGACGAGGCGGATGACGACAATACGCCCAACCGGGTCAGCCTCGAGACCATGCTGAACGATACGCTCTGGGGAAGCTGGCACGACGATTTTGAAGAATTCTGGGCCAGCTTGTCCGGTGAGCTGTCCGGCGCCACCCTGGGCGATGCCAACGAGATTATGTATTACAACTATATGGATGTGCCCCCGCCCATCTCCTGCGTGGCCACCAAGGTGGTGGCCCTGAATACCACTGCGCCGGATGAAGTGCTGGAAGGGTTACGCCGGTTCCGGGACCATGCCCTTAAGGGATTCAACGGCGGCCAGCATCTGATCAATACCTATTATCAGAACAGTCCCGAGCTGGCCATGATACTGCTAAAGGATGCGAACCTGCGGCACGATGTCATGGACATGATCTATCATTTCAGCAAGCTCGGCTATACGCTGACGGAAAACAAATCTTTTCAGGAAAAGGCGGCTTCCCGCCAGCCGGTAATCGACGCAGCCACAGCAGAGATGATTCAAGGCCTGATGGCGCGGATCGAGAAAAAAGCGAGCCAGCCGTTACGGGACGATATGCAGCCCTTAAACAATATCCTGACCTCTGTGAAAGGACTGGACATGCTGTCGCTTCAAAAGAAGCTGGCGGATATTAAAATCAAGCACCCCAAGACCCATCGCATTCAGATCAACCCGTCTGATTTCAACAAGACCAGTAAAGAGGCGGCCATGTCTGAAGACGTGAAAAAAACGGTTCAGAAGTATATTCCGGCATTTGATGAAAAACAGTAAGAATAGCATTGTCAAAGGCCAATGGCGACAATGCTGTTGGCCTTTGACCGCCCCCGCTGAAACGAACATTGAAAGTGATTAAAGATGAAGAAAATTATATTTCTACTTTGTTTTGTCTGTCTGGCCGCCGTTGTTGCCAATGCGGATGATTTTTCGGGCACCTGGAAAGTTGTCACCGCCATTTATAATGACACGTATATGGGCGAGATAAAGTATCCCCAAAGGTTCACCATTGAAAACAACAATGGTGACATGTCCGGTCACTATACAGATCAGCATGGTTTCGAGAGCGATTTTGAAAAGGTCGCGGTGATTAATGACGGCCGGGAACTGCTGCTTTCCCTTTGTTGCGGCACCAAGCATGCCGAATCGTGGGCGCCGCTGCATAAGGCGAAGCTGATGGACGACGGTATGCTGCACGGCGTTGTTGTGACAGACCGGTATGAATTCAAATGGGTGGCCGAACCGGTGGTTTTGCCGGAAAATCCCGAACAATGAAGATTCGAACTGGTGTACCAGCGGATCGGTTTTGTTGAAGGCGAAACAAAAGCGTTCGCCCATCTTCCGTTTGATGTTACGTTCATGGAATACCGGCTGGCCGGTGGAAAAAACCGGGATTACACCGGCAACGGTCAATAAAGCACTGGCCGATCTGAAACAGCTCGCATGCTGCTTCAAATTCTTTTTGTGTCTGTACTTTTTCTCTCAAAACCTCCCGTCAATACATGGCAACCGCAATAATATTGATATACAAGCCCGATTTTGCTATACTAAATGAACTATAAGAGCGGTTATTCATACGTACGTTTATTCTGCTTCCGGAGCAATAGCCCATGATGGCGCAATTTGCCAGCTATAACCTTCAAGAAAAAATCCACGAAACAAGACATTCCATTATTTACCGCGGTTATCAGGACAATGCATCACAGTCTGTTATTATAAAACTACTGAAAACCGAGTATCCCACCCCTTCGGAAATCGCCCGGTTCAGGCAGGAATATAAACTGATTAAAAATATCGATCTTGATGGTGTTATCCGGACCTTTGACATCATCAGCCATGACGGGCGGTTTGCACTTATCCTAGAGGATTTTAACGGGCTTTCCATAAAAAGCCTTTTGGATAAAAAAGAGATATTTGATATCCCGTCATTCCTGGATATATCGGCAAAAATTGCCGAAACGGTGGGCAGCCTTCACGTAATGGGCGTTATCCACCGGGATATCAAGCCGCACAATATTTTGATCAACCGGGAGACCGGAGCGGTGAAGCTGACAGACTTCGGGATATCGGCTGTTCTGACCCATGAGGACCGGGAAATATACAATCCTGATTTTATCGCCAGTACACTGGCGTACACATCTCCCGAACAGACCGGAAGGATGAACCGGCGCGTGGACTACCGGACAGACCTTTATTCGTTAGGGGTCACGATGTACGAGATGCTCACCGGCGACAGACCCTTTAAATCTCACGATCCCATGGAACTTGTCCATTCCCATATTGCCGTCATGCCGACGCCGCCTGACATGATTGATCCCGGCATTCCTGATGCGATTTCGGCCATCATTCTAAAACTTCTGGCCAAGACCCCTGAAGAAAGGTATCAGAGCGGTTTCGGTGTGTTGGCGGATATCAAGCACTGCGCAGAACAGTTTAACGCCAACCGGAAGATTGAAACATTCGAACTGGGCAGGCATGACATATCCAGCAGATTTATAATACCGCAAAAGGTTTTCGGCCGGAAAAAAGAGATCGGGCAGTTGATATCGCGTTTTGATGCTGTCGCTACCCGGGAGAACGCCGCTGCTGTCATGGTTGTTGCCGGCGCCCCGGGCATAGGCAAATCGGCGATAATAAATGAACTGCACAGGCCGATCGTTGCCAGGAAAGGATATTTCATTGCCGGCAAGTACGAGCAGTTCAGAAAAGATAAACCTTACAGCGCTATCATTCAGGCTTTTCAATCGCTGGTCAAGCAGATATTGTCCGAAGGCCAGGAACGGATCAGCCGCTGGCGAAAGGCGCTTTTGGATGCTTTGGACAATACCGGAAAGGTCATTACGGACGTTATTCCGGAAGTTGAGCTGATCGTGGGGAAACAGCCGGACCTTCCTGAACTGGGCCCCGAGGAATCCAGGAACCGGTTTAATTTTGTGTTTGAAAAATTCACCAGCGTTTTCCCGGCCAAAGCGCATCCGATCGCCCTGCTGCTTGATGATCTGCAATGGGCCGACCTGGCAAGTCTCGAACTCCTGAAAAACATTCTGACCGGTTCGGGTCCGGACTATTTCTTTTTAATACTGTCATACCGGGATAACGAGGTGGGTGAATCCCATCCGGTTATGGATTTTTTGAGAGATATCGAAAAGAATAAGGTGACGGTTGACAGGATAACACCCGGCGTTTTGTCCGGCAGCGACATAACCGATTTCATCGTACATTTTCTGAGATGTTCCAGGGGAAAAGGGATAGAACTGGCTGAACTTGTGCTGAAGAAGACAGGCGGCAATCCTTTTTTTGTAAACCAGTTCCTGCATACCCTGTACAATGAAAAAATTATTATTCACGAAGGCATTCATGGCTGGCAATGGGATGCAGACAAAATTGACCGGATGCAGGTGACGGACAATATTGTGGAGATGATGGCCGGTAAAATCGGCCGACTCTCCGCAGATACGCGGGACGTGTTAAGGATATGTGCCTGCATCGGCAATCGGTTTGACCTTGAAACCCTGGCTTCCGTGCGAAGAACCTCCGTAGAACAGGTGCTCGATAATCTCACCGAAGCAATCAATGAAGGGATGGTGAGTCAGGCAGGGGCCATATACGCCTTTAACCATGACCGGATTCAGGAGGCGGCATATTCTCTGGTCCCGGACGTTGAGAAATCAGGGCTTCATTACCAAATCGGAAAACTGGCACTTGATGCGGCCACTGAAAGTGAACTGCAAAACAGCCTGTTCTACATCGTGAATCAGCTGAACCTGGGTGGCGATATCATCAAAGACACCGCCGAACAGGAAAAACTCGCCATGCTCAATCTGGAGGCGGCCAGGAAGGCCAAGGCATCTGCTGCTTATGAGCCGGCCCTAGCGTTTTCCCGCATGGGCATCAGTCTCCTCCCCGATGACAGCTGGGAAAGCCATTATCAGCTTGCCTATCTGATGCATAAGGAGTCGATGGAATCTGAATATCTGAGCCTTCACTTCAGCGAGGCGGAAAAGACATTTAACACGATCGTAAAGAATGCGCAATCGAACGTTGACAGAGCAAATGTCCATTCGTTGATGATCATATTATACACAACCCAGGGTAATTACGAAGATGCCCTGAGGGTCGGTTATCAGGGGATGAAAATGGTCGGCTTCAATCTGCCCCGGACCGTCAGTGACGTAAGAATAGGGATAGAACTGCTGAAACTCAGGTTCAAATTCGGCAGGAAAAAGATAGAAGACCTGATGGATATGCGATATGTTGCTGTTCCGAAAAATGAAGCGGAGTGGGCACAGGAAGTCTCTTTACATCTGGAGCTGCATCCGTCAAGTTCGCTGAAGAACCCTGATGTGGAATTGCCCGAAAAGTTATCGTATGCGTTCCTGGCAATACATACCGCTACGGTGGCGTATTATATTAATGTCAATCTGTTCGCATATATAGCCATAAACGGCCTCTGCATGCTGTTAGATATGGGCATAAATTTCGAATACTCCCCGTATGCCTACCTTGGCATCGGTTCTATTGTCGGGTCCTCCCTTGGTTTTCCTGAGCATGGCTATCGATTCGGATTAACGGCGTTAAGGCTCAACGAAAAGATTGCGGACACAAAAAACAGGTCCAGAGTTGAATTTACCTTCGCAATGTTCATCCAGCACTGGAAGAAACATGCAATAAAAGATCTTGATTTCTATCGCCAGGCCTTTAAGAACGGTCTGGAAGTGGGAGACTTTATATTCTGCGGCCACAGCATAAAGGTCCTAGGGGAAACCCGCATCATGCTTGGCGATAACCTGGATGAATTCCTGGAAGAATATGAAACTTACAGGGATTTTCAGATGGGGAGCAAAGACCCCTTTAACGAACACAACTATCAAGAGACAATGCAGATGTATCGCTGCCTGAAGGACCTTACCGGGCAAACGGGACGGTTGAGCGCAGATGATTTTGATGAGCACGTGCATATGTCTTTCTACAGGGAAGGGAATAATCTGCTGGGGATATTTTATCTATCCCTCATCATGCTGAGGATTCGCTACCTGTTCGGAAATTATATCGATTGTCTGCCGTTGATTGATGAACTGAACGACCTGATCCGTAAAAAAGTGTATCTGGGGGCACTGCACGTGCCGGAGGCGATTTTTTATGCGTCGCTGGTCATGACCGCCGGTTATCGGGATGTCGGTGCATGGAAGAAAATAAAATTCAAAAAAAGCCTCATACGTAACCAGATGAAGATGAAAAAATGGGCCGGGGACTGCCCGGAAAATTTTGAGCATAAATATCTGCTGGTTGAAGCGGAGCGTCTTCGTCTGCGGGGAAACCGCAAGAAAGCTGCGATCTTCTATGAAAGGGCGATTCAATCCGCCCGTGAAAATCAATATACTCAAAACGAGGCGGTTGCAAACGAGCTGGCGGCAAATTTTATGAGGGAAGCAGGCGAGATGGAAAAGGCGCGTCAGTACATGAAAGAAGCCCATTACGGCTATATCAGATGGGGTGCCACAGCAAAGGTAAAACATATAGAAGAAAAATATTCCGATCTCATCACCGCTAAAGACAGAACGTCGCCGGCAAGGGGTCTGTCATCGGAAATGGATACAGCGACTGAAGCAACACCGGATTCCGGCGGAACATCAAGCCGGAATCTTGATTTGACAACGGTCATAAAAACATCCCAGGCGCTTTCGAGTGAAATCGAACTCGATAAACTGCTTGTCAATATCATGAAGCTGTCCATGGAGAATGCCGGTGCACAATATGGTTGTCTGATGCTGGCGAATGATGATGACGGCAAACTTTCCATCATGGCGGCTGGAAAAGCGGATGCGACAATCGAAGTGATGAAATCCAACCCGTTGGAACAGAATACCTCTCTTGCTGTATCCATCGTTAATTATGTTCAGAAAACCGGCGAGAATGTAGTGCTTGGCAATGCCGGTGCCAATCAACAATTTATGAGCGATCCTTATGTAAGCAGGAACCGGCCGAAATCAATTTTGTGCGCCGCCATCAAACGCAAGGAGGAGGTCTCCGGTATTATCTATCTGGAAAACAATCTGGCCACTGACGCCTTCACCCCCGAACGGCTCGAGGTGCTCAAAATCCTCTCGGCCCAGGCTGCTATTTCCATTGAAAACGCCAAGCTCTTTGAACTGGCCACTACTGACGGCCTCACCAAACTCTATGTGCGTCGTTATTTCCATCTGCTCCTGGACAAAGAAATACGGCGTTCCCGCAGGCACAATAACTGCCTTGCCGTTATCATGACGGATATCGATAATTTTAAAGTATTCAACGACACTTATGGTCATCAACTGGGTGACAAGGTTCTGAGTGGCGTCGCCGATGTTGTCAAAAAGACCTTACGTGCCGAGGATAGCGCGGCGCGCTATGGCGGTGAAGAGTTTATCGCCCTGCTGCCTGAAACGGATGCGCAACAGGCCATGGATGCCGCCGAGCGGATTCGTTTGCGCGTGGCTGCGCTCGAGACCCCCCATGGGTCAGAGACGCTGCATGTGGCCATCAGCCTGGGCGTCGCTGTGTTCCCTGTGCATGCCGAAGAAAAGGAAGCGCTTATTCATGCGGCCGATATCGCCCTTTACAAATCGAAACACAGAGGCAAGAATTGCGTCAGCCTGTTCGAGAAATAAGTCCTTGCGATACCCGCTGCCCCGCCATATCTGCGGGGCGGTATTTCTGTTTACCCGGGATGAATGCGTGCCTTCCGGGGATGCCCCGGATAATAACCACTGAGGCTGTTATGCCGTCAGCAGGTCTACCGAGATTTTGATCACTGCTTTTTTTACGATTTCCGATTTGCCGTTTATCGAAAGGCCGGGCATATGGGCATCTTCCGGGAAAAACACCGCAAAGTTGCCCGGTGCCAGGAACATTTGTGCCGGGGGCCGGCCCGGATGCACATAAAATTCAACATCGGTGGATTCCCGATAGGGTTTGTCCACGCGAAGGGTGCTTGCCGGGAACCATTCGATCATTTCATTGCCCCGGAGCACGGCCTGTATGTCGATATACTTCCGATGGGTTTCAAGCACTGCGTCCACCGGATTTTTGGTGGGATAGCTCATGACCCGGGCCAGCATTTTATCCCCCTGTATCGAATATTCGTTGTCCTCGGTTTCATGGGTCAGCGATGCCAGAAAGGCAAACGCCCGCTGCCAGGCCGATCCGTATGGATAGCGCGCAATATTGACTATGGTATCGAAAATCATTTACTGGTCCTTATAAACACTCTTTTTCCCCGCCAAGACGCCAAGATCGCGAAGAATATTTTAATCATTCTCTGCGATCTTTGCGCCTTTGTGTGGGGCCACGTTTTAAAATGCTTTTTTACGAAGCCGTCATTGATTATATTTCCCGATAATGCCGATGGAGCATATATTCTGGAAAGGAAACCCGCCCAGATTGTGGGTCAGCCCGTACTTCGGGTTTTCGATCTGGCGGTCTCCGGCCCGGCCCTTGAGCTGGAGATACATCTCGTAAAGCATCCGCAGGCCCGATGCGCCGATGGGGTGGCCGAAGCACTTGAGGCCCCCGTCCACCTGGCAGGGGACTTCCCCGTCCCGGTCGTAGACCCCGTCCAGGGCGTCGCGCCATGCCTTGCCCCGTTCCGATATATGCAGGTCTTCATAAGTGACAAGCTCGGTGATGGAGAAGCAGTCATGCACTTCCATCATGCTGATCTCCTCCCGCGGGTTGGTGATGCCGGCTTCTTCGTATGCCACCTTGCTGCACTTGGACGTGGTCATGAAATGGTCCACATCCCAGTCATTGTAACCGATCTCCTCGCCGCTGCTCAGGGCCACCTGGAGCGCTTTGACCGAGACCAGGTCGTGGTCCTTGCCCATCTTTTTGGCAATCTCCGGGGTGGTGACGATGGCGCAGGCCGAACCGTCGCTTACGCCGCAGCAGTCGAACAGCCCCAGGGGATGCGCGATGATGGGTGATGCGATCACCTGATCCTCGGTGACTTCCTTGCGAAGGTGGGCCTTGGGGTTAAGCACGCCGTTGGCATGGCTTTTGAC
The DNA here is from genome assembly GCA_034189905.1 of Thermodesulfobacteriota bacterium. Lineage (GTDB taxonomy): Bacteria > Desulfobacterota > Desulfobacteria > Desulfobacterales > Desulfosudaceae > JAXHTY01. The sequence continues at coordinate 31,397 of JAXHTY010000007.1, read as the reverse complement.
GGATACATGGGCGATGGCCCGTTTCAGGTCCTGATCGGAAACATTGTGCTTGGCCGCATAGGCACCAGCCAGCTGCGCAAAGCATCCCGGCGCCGAAATGTTGGGCCACCACTGCCAAAGCAGGGAGCCGGCATTGGAGCCCGGGTTTGGCAGTCCGCCATAGCCGGTGTCCTTGAGCTTTTCAACGCCCAGCGCCAGGCAGATATCATATGCGCCCGAGGCGACCGCGTAGCAGGCCCCGCGAAACGCCTCCGTGCCGGTGGCGCAGTAGTTTTCAACACGGGTGACCGGTATCATGGGCAGTCGGAGGGTAACGGCAAGCGGCATGCCGGTCTTGCCCACATTCACCTCCTCCAGGCAGGTGCCCAGCCAGGCGGCCTGAATATCTTTTTTCTCCAGCCCGGAATCGGCAAGGCACTCTTCAAAGGCTTCCACCATGAGTTCCTCGCCGCCGGCATCCCAGCGTTCACCGAATTTGGTGCATCCCATACCGATGATTGCAACTTTATCTTTTATGCCTGTGGCCATTTGACACCTCCTATTGTAAGGTAAACAGCTTCTCAATAAGCTGGGATTTCATGACATCGCCCTCAATGACAAGGTCCCCGGATGAAAAGGCTTTCATGGGGTTCAGCTTGCCGGTAACGAGCTTGATGAAATTATCATCGGTCATCTTAATCGTGCAGGTGGCTTTGTCCGCCTTCCCGGCTGCCACCGTGCAGGTCTGATCCTTGACCGTTACCACCCAGTCCCCGCCGTTGGGGCCGGACAGGGAGTACTGAAAGACAACATCCACGCCTGCAGCCGCATCCGGTTTAAAGGCGTCGGGCATCATGTCAAAGACTGTCTGCGGAATTACATTGCCATCTCCGGTATCGTCGCCGGTATCGTCGGCGCCGTCATCACCGCCGCCGGTGAGCAGATCCATGGTGGCGGCGTTCAGGTCTGCCAGTTCCTTTGCGCCCTCGAGGCTGTCAATGGCATTCCAGTTTTTGTGAATGTCCTCGGGCGTGGGAAGCTGCTCGTTGCTGCCGATCTGGACGGGCTTGCCCGTGAGAATGGCCGCCTTGCTGTAATATCCCATGCCGGCATTGTAAATACTGCCGGTCTTGTCGCAGGCCTCGCTGCAGAGCCAGGCCACCATCGGGACGATGTATTCGGGTTTCATCTTTTCAAAGATTTCCGGCGGCATGATGTCCTCGGTCAGCCGGGATGCGGCCAGAGGTGCCACGGTATTCACCTTGATGTTGTATTTCGCCCCTTCGATCTTAAGGGTGTTCATGAATCCCACCAGGGCCATCTTGGCGGCGGAATAGTTGGTCTGGCCGAAGTTGCCGTAAAGCCCGGCTGCCGATGTGGTCATGATGATGCGGCCGTAGCCGTTTTCCTTCATATGCTTGAAGGCCGGCCGGGTCACGTTATAGGCGCCCTTGAGATGGACCGCCACTACGGCGTCCCAGTTGTCGGGCGTCATCTTGAGAAAGCTCTTGTCCCGGAGAATCCCTGCGTTGTTAATGACGATATCCACCCGGCCGAACGCATCAATAGCTGTCTGGACGATCTTTTCCCCGCCTTCGGGTGTGGCCACGTTATCGAAGTTGGCGACCGCCTCGCCGCCCAGATCCTGTATCTCCTTGACAACGGTATCGGCCGGGGATTTTGATCCCTTGCCCGATCCGTCCCGGGCGCCGCCCAGGTCATTGACCACGATTTTTGCCCCGCGCCTGGCCAGCTCAAGGGCATAGGCCTTGCCCAGGCCGCCGCCCGCACCGGTGATGACGGCCACCCGGCCGTTAAACCGTATTTTATTCATCTCTTCCTGGGCACCGGGAACGGGCTTGGCTTTCCAGAAATAAGAGGAAAACCCGCGTTCCGGGTCTTTGACACGGCGTCGGAAAACCATCTGCACGGGCAGCCCCACCTTGACCTCATCCAGGGTGCAGTCCGTGAAATCCGCCATGAACCGGCCGCCGTTCTCGAACTCCACCATGCCGTAAATGTTGGGCGGATCCACACTCACCGACAGCATGTCGCCGGTAAAGGATTTGACCCGTGCCGGCTGATCGGAAAACTCATAATCTTCCTGAGTGTGCATGGCCCCACAGTCGGGGTTTACGCATATCTTGGTTTTCGGAAACTGGGGCGTCCCGCACTTGGTACACTTTCCGCCCACAAGGCCGAGCAGCATGTGACGCTTGCGATAGAGGGTCGTCATGGCCGTTTGCAGCGGGGCTTCTGCCCGGATGCCCATGTCCGGCTCGATGAGCTGCCGGAAGACCAGAAACTTGGCATAGTTGTCGATGGTCAGCTTGTTTTCCAGCGCCCCGGCCACGCCGCTCCGGTCGGGAAGGTTGTTGATGTTTTTGGTGACCCGGAAGCAGAGGGCGTCGCAGCCCTGTCCGAATCCTGCGACAACAATGATGTCGTTGGGTTTGGCGGTCTCCAGGGCTGATGCCAGCATCAGGATGGCATGGGCCGCGCCGGTATCGCCGCAGACCTCGTGCATGGCGTCGGTGACGGCTTCCGGGTTAATGCCGCACAGCGAGGCGATCTTTTTCCGGTCTTTTTTGAAAAAGCAGGGAAAGACAAAATGGTTGACCGCGTCACCGGCAATGCCGGTTTTATCCAGCAGACCGGTAACCGCTTCGGGGATAATCTTTGCGAATCCTTCGTCCCGGACCCACCGCTCTTCCCAGAAGTAGTCAAACCGCCGGTCCGATCCTTTGTAATGGTCCACAAAATCCCGGGTCACCGAATACGATCCCTTGAATTCGGCGATCACGTCCTTGCTGCCCACTGCAACGCTGGCCGCGCCGTCGCCGTACCACATTTCATAGAAATAGGCGGGCTTGGTTTCCCTGGCGTCGGTGGCGGTGACAACAATGTTGTTTTTTTCCTTGCTTTTCACCGACTCGATGGCGCTGATCAGGGCGGACGTACCGGCCCGCTGGGATGATGTATAGTCCGCTGTGGAAATGTTTTCGCTGAGATTCAGTGCCGTGGAGACGATGCCGGCGTTTTGCCGGTCCGTAAACGGCAGGCTCGTGGATGCCAGATAGAGGCCGTCCACACCGGTTTTGTCCATTCCGGTAAGACAGTCGCGCCCAGCGGCCACAGCCATGGTCACGGAATCCTCGTCCCAGTTGCACATGGAGCGTTCTCCCTGGGCCACCATTATCACGGCCGGTGCGAACCAGCCCATGGTCTGGAAAATGGCCATCCGGTTCAGCCGATAGCGCGGAATGAATGCGCCGTATGAAGTGATACCTATCATTATATATCTCCTTTATTTGCTTAGCAGGGTGAAGAGGTCGCCCACCTGATCGTTGAGCTGCCAGTACTCTTTGCCGTCTTTCAGGGCATCAATGGCCGGCATGTTGTCCCGGATATCTTCAATGGAGGGAAACGCATCTTCTCCGCCAAGGACGGTTCCGGGGCCGGTGACCACAGCGGCCCGGTTGAAAAAGCCCATGCCCGCATTATAGATGTTGCCGCTGACCGGACAGCGCTCCGAGCAGAGATACAGGGTCATGGCGCTGACAAAGGCCGGGTCCATTTTTTCAAAGATTTCCGGCGGCATAATGTCCTCGGTAAGTCTCGAGGCCGCCAGCGGCGCAACGGTATTGACCTTGATATCGTATTTGGCGCCTTCGATTTTCAGGGTGTTCATAAATCCCACCAGCGCCATTTTGGCGGCGGAGTAGTTGGTCTGGCCGAAGTTGCCGTAAAGGCCGGCCGCCGATGTGGTCATGATGATCCGGCCATAGCCTTTTTCCTTCATCACTTTGAACGCTGGCCGGGATACGTGATAGGCCCCGTTGAGATGGACCGCCACCACGGCGTCCCAGTTTTCCGGTTCCATCTTGAGAAAACTTTTGTCCCGAAGGATGCCCGCATTGTTGATCAGAATATCCACCGTGCCAAAGGCGTCCAAAGCGGTTTTTACAATGGCTTCGCCGCCCTCGGGGGTGGCCACGTTGTCATAATTGGCTACGGCCTCGCCGCCTGCGGCCTTTATTTCTTCAACCACCTTATCCGCCGCTGAAGCAGATCCGCCCTTGCCGTCGCGGGAGCCGCCCAGATCGTTGACCACGACTTTTGCGCCGCGCTGTGCCAGCTTGAGGGCATATTCCCGGCCCAGGCCGCCGCCGGCGCCTGTGACAATGGCAACCCGGTCGTCAAAGCGGATTTCGTCTTTTGGAATGTCGCCGTACTCAAACTCGCCCAGGTCAATCACAATGTCGCCTGTTTTGGGGTTGACCACGCGCCACAGGGCCTTTCCGTCTTCCTCTTTCCATATCTGGAGCTTGATGGGGTCGCCCGGCACCAGTGTCCGGGAAAACCGGCATGCCATGCGCCGGGCTTTTTCCGGTTCGCCGGGGATCAGGCTGTTGATCAGCATGCGGCAGGCAAAACCGTGGGTGCAGAGGCCGTGCATGATCGGCTGGTCAAAACCGGCCATTTTGGCAAAGTCCTTGTCCACATGCAGCGGATTGATGTCGCCGGAAAGCCGGTACAGCAAAGGCTGGTCCGGGGAAGGATGCGCCTCGGCCTCCATGTCCGGCGCCCGGTCCGGAATGGCCACGGTTTTTTTCGGCGCATTCTCGCCGCCGAATCCGCCGTCAAAACGGGCAAACAGGGTAATGATGCTGGTAAAGAGTTTTTCCCCGTTTTCATGAAAGGTGTCGCTTTCCCCGATAATGAGTGCGCCCTTGTCGCCTTTATCGTAAATATAAGGGATACGGCCTTCGGTTGTCAGTGTTCCGGACGGTGGGATGGGCTGGTGGAAAATCAGTTCCTGCTCGGCATGGAGCAGCCCCGCCAGGTTGAGCTCGGTTTCCAGAGCAATCTGGGTGAGAAAATCGAAAATCGCCGCGATGGAAAAGCTGGGCAGCACCTTGAGATCCTTTTCATAGCAATACTCAAGGTTTTCAAACCCGGCCCCCACACCCAGGGCGTACAGTACCGCGTCCTTCCAGGTGTATTCCCGGGTGACCGGTCCAAGCTTTTTCCCGACGGCATCCAGTTTTAACGCCATGGCCAAACCTCCTTACGGTTGAAAGGGTTTTGATGCGCCGCGTGAAGCGCACTATAATAATGAAACCTGTTGAAGAAATTAATTTTTTCCGGTTATTGCGCTATTATTTGCATCTGCCTGCGAATCATTTTTGTTGAAAGACAGGTCCCCTGTCTGCTGTGTAAAAGCGGGGATCAGGATAAATTTCAAAGTCTCTTTCACCACTGCAATATAATGGTCCGGGTCCACATCAAGGATCGGGCGGAGAAAGGTCTCGCCGGAAATAAAGCTGAATAATGACAGTACCATGGCCATGACCCGGGCTTTGGCTGTGGGCGTGATGCTGCTTTTGTCCATGGCCATGCCCATGGCCACGGCCACATTGGATATGTACTCCGATATGGAGACGCCCGGATCGGTGGTGTCCTTGGATTTCAGAAAGGAGCTGAAAAGGATCAGTCTGGTCACTTCAATATTTTCAAACAGATAGTTGCACATCTCCTCAATCGCCACATCCAGCCGGTGGTGGAGGGACTTGCCATGGACGATGGCCTCGATCTCTTTGAGCTTGGTGCCGATTTCGTTGTCAAAGTTTTCAAGAACGGCCAGGTAAAGCTCCTTTTTTTCCCCCCAGTGGTAGTAGAGTGTAGAAATATCGATGCCCACTTCGGCCGCGATCATGCGAGTGGTAGTGCCTTCATAGCCGTACTGGGCAAACAGTTTCTGGGCAGCCGCAAAAATTCTGGCTTTCATCGAATCCGGTTGGGACTTCACTTTTTCAAGCGGTGTGGGCATGTTGGTTTTCCTGTTTGGGCGGCCGGGCCTTTTTCTGGCGGGGCGCAAATGTTAGTCCAACTATCGCTTCCATCATATGATGGACAATCCTAGCAAGGGTTCACAGGCATGTCAAGTTTTTTTGTAATCCTGTTTATTGCTCCGGATTCTAATACTTGACTGTTGAGATTGTTTACGGGATTATAAGGGGACTTTTTGTTTGGCGGTTATATTTTCCGTTTTCATACCACCTGTCGGATGGGACAGTGCAGGGGCTAAAGGTGGAAAGCGGGGACACGTTAATCCATGAAGGGGTGGTCTGAATTTAGCATGAAAATTATACCGACCGATGATCCAAGACAGGCCTTGAGAATGCGGCGGTTTTTTATGTCCTGGTCGTCTTATGGGTTGCTGGCCGTTATATTGATCGGGTGTGGTTATCTGGGGCTGGCCAGGACCACGCTGAAACTAACGGCAATCGCTTGCCTCCTGATGCTGGCCAGTAACGGGATCTTTTTCTTTCTGATCCGGACGGGGCTGAATAAGCGGTTTAAAGACCCCAGTCTGACCGCAGCCCAGATCATCGTGGCGATTCTCTGGATGGGCGCTCTGAGTTATTTTGCCACCAGCGAGCTTCGCGGCAGCATGATCGCGCTCTTTCTTGTTATCTTTATTTTCGGTGTGTTCCGTCTCTCATTACGGGAGTTTTTTGCCCTTGTGGCCGTGGCCATTGCGGTTTATGCCGCCTCTATTCTTCTGTTGCACCACAATCAGCCCGAGGCAGTGGATCTTTATCTCGAGGCTATTCGATGCGTCATCCTGCTGGCCACCCTGGGCTGGTTTTCCCTTTTGGGGAATTATATCTATCAGTTGCGGCAAAAGATGGCCCGCACCAATGTGGAGCTCAAAAAAGCGCTGGATACCATCCAGCAGCTTGCCATCCATGACGAACTGACCAACGTCTATAACCGGCGGCATATGTTTACCATCCTGAACCGGGAAAAAGCCTTTTCCGATCGTGTCAAGCAGCCGTTTACCATCTGCCTGATCGATCTGGATGATTTTAAAAAGGTCAATGATACCTATGGCCACCTGGCCGGTGATGTGGTGCTGAAGGATTTGACCACTGCCATCAAAAGAAAGATCCGGCGGGAAGACTATATGGCCAGATACGGCGGTGAGGAGTTCCTGATCATATTCAAAGGCCCCCGAAGCGTGGAGGACAGCATGGAGTCTGCCGAGCGGCTGCGGTCCCTGGCAGAGGAATTGACCTTTGCCGAGATGCTCTCTTCCGTGAAAATCACAATCTCCATCGGCATGACGATCTACAGGCAGGGCGAGCCCATTGACAGCTTTCTCAGCCGGGCGGACGAGGCACTCTATATGGCCAAAAATGAAGGAAAGAACCAGGTGATCTACCTCCCGCCGCCGGAAGTAAGGCGTGCAGCCTTGCAGGATTGATGGTTTTTACGAAGCTGCCCCAATGTGCTTTAGCCACCGTTTTCCAGGCTGTCCCGCAATTCGTCATTCCGGCCGGTGGAACGAAGGGGTCGTTACACAAGCCGGGAGAATTGCCCCGGGTTTTGTTATATTCCCCGGACCATGTAGCGGAAGCCTTCAGGCTTCCATTAAAAATGACCTGGTTTCTTTCCATCTTTTCTCAGTCGGAGAAAGCACCCCCTCTGCCTGCTCCCCACGCTCCTACGTGGGAACCGGTTGACACAACGCATCAAGATTGACCGCTTTTTAAGTATTGTGGTTCTGTGTGTGTTAACGTGGCTTTAAAAAGTCACCATTCCTTTCTCGCCGGTGGTGGCGGACGTTCGCAGTATAAAAATCTTGACAATCGGTCTTTATTTGGTACTATAAAAGGACCGGAGGTTATCACAATGAATATGATAAACGACATTAGACCAGTCACTTATTTGAAATCTAGGGCCGCAGACCTCTTGAATCAAATAAATGAAACTCATCGACCTGTAATTATAACTCAGAATGGAGAACCCAGAGCAGTCCTTCAAGACCCCAAAAGCTATGAAGATATGCGTAATGCTATTGGCTTATTGAAACTGATTTCGCAGGGAGAGAATGATGTGAGAAATGGTCATGTGAAAGCACAAGAGAAAGTTTTCAAAGACCTTGAAGATTCATTGAATGCAAAGCTGAGATGATTTCAGAGTATAAAGTCATTTGGGCCAATGCGGCAGAAAATGATTTAAAGAATATTATTGCGTATATCGCAGAAGACAGCCCTCCAAATGCTTTAAGCATTTTAAATAAAATACGACAAAAAGCTTCCCATCTATACACTCTACCCGAAAGGGGCAGAATTGTTCCAGAACTTCAAGACCAAGGGATAGTCCAATATAGGGAATTAATCATTTCCCCTTGGAGATTAATTTACCGAATTTTTCAGCGGAAAGTATATGTATTATCCGTTATTGATTCAAGCCAGAATGTTGAAGACATCCTGCTAAAAAGATTTATTAATAAAACATAAAACTGCGAATCGCTCCACCAGACCCCGGAGGGTTTCTTGCTCGCTATGAAAAATGATGGCGGGGCTGGTCAGCAAGCCGTAATGAGGGTTTTGAAATTTCATGGAAACTGAACATGCACCACCTTCAAGGCAAGTCAGTGGAAGCCCTGGCGACCATTGGCTGCTGACGATAACAATGAAACTTTATAAATCCTTGTCAGTCATTGTCTTTTTGCTTATCTTCCGGCTGTTGCTGCCGGCAGGGGTTTGTGCCGGGAGTGGCGGGTCGCAGGCAGCGCAATATCGCATCGAGGCGGAGCGCTGGGCCGAAGCCGGGGCAATGTTTCGTGATGATCCGCACTGGCTGGGCGGGGATGGGGCGGCAACGGTGGATCTGGGGGATGGCCGGGTGTTGTGGCTGTTCGGGGACAGCTTTGTTGATGTGTCGGGCAGGGGGGAGCGTTCATCTGCGACCCTGGTGCGTAACTCCATTGCCGATCAGAAGGGGTATGATCCCACAAGCGCTGAGATGCGGTTTTTCTGGGGCAATGATGCAAACGAGCCGGCTGCTTTTTTTAAGCGCAGGGGTGATACCTGGTTCTGGCCGGCCTCGGGCATTGTGGTGGGCCGTCATCTGCTGGTTTTTTTGATGAAGATTCAGCCGGCGGACAATGATCTGGGGTTTGAGCCGATCGGTTGGAGAGCGGCATGGATTGACAATATTCAGGCCCGGCCGGATGGCTGGCATCTGACCTGGCTGATCAGCCCCCAGCAGCAAGGCCTGGTGGCGGGCATTGGCACGCCGGTTTTAAAAGACGGATATCTGCATGTGTTTGCCGCAAATGGCCGTGACGGAAAGGTTTATCTGGTGCGTTGGCCCGAGGCGGCGGTGCGCAAAGGGGACCTGACCACACCGCGGTGGTGGACTGGAAAGGCAGGCGGGTGGGTGGATATAAAGGTGACTGCGATGCCGCCGGCCCCGGTTTTTAAGGACGGCCAGATGGAGTTTTCCGTGTCCTATCACAGTAACATAAAGCGGTATATCCGGGTGCAGACCCGAAGCTTTTTAAATCCCTGCCTGAGTATATCCACCGCCCCCGTCCTGACCGGCCCCTGGACAAGGGCGGCCTGTTTTTTCTCGCCGCCCGAACAGGACGAACCCGATCTGCTGATCTATGCCGGCAAACACCATCCCGTGCTGACCGGCACGGACATGGTTTTTTCCTATGTGGTGAATACAACAAATGCGGATCGCCTGGTTGCCGATATGCAGTTGTATTATCCGGTGATGATCAGGGGTTGGATTGTGCGGCCTTCTGAAGCAGGGCATCAAATGCCTTAACCTGCGCCGGGTCAGTAAAGCTGATTTCTACGCCCAGAATCAGCAGGTCAAGGGGAATGTCTGTATTGGGCGGGATTTTGACAAAATCTTTTTCACTGGTGATGAGCAGGTTTGCCTGAGCAGCCATGGCCTGTTCCGAGAGGGTTTGCAGGTCATTTGCCGAATACCGGTGATGGTCTTTGTAAAACCGATGGCCGACAATGGTGATGCCGGGAATCAGGGTTTTGATGCCGTTTAAAAACGCCTCATTTTTTGCCAGGCCGGAAAAGACAAAGGCCTGTTTGTCGGTGAAACGGTCGGGATTGATCCGGTCCCGGAAAAGCCGGACAGCGTTGTTGCCGCCGGGCATAACCACGGCAAAAAAGGATTGATGGCGGGTGTTAAAGGCGGGCTTTTCACCGATCATGCCGGTGATCGTTTCCGGCACTGTAAGGGCGCTGGCGGGTGTCCGGGTAAAAACAAAGACATCTGCGTAGGCCAGGCAGGCCAACGGTTCCCGCAATGGCCCTGCGGGCAGGAGCCGGTTGTTGCCTGTGGGCGCGGCACTGTCCAGCAGCAGAATGTTGAGATCCCGCGCCAGTTGAAAATGCTGGAAACCGTCATCCAGAATAATGACATTTGCTGAAAATTCTTCAATGGCCGTCTGTGCGGCCCGGTATTTGTGTTTTCCCACTACCACCGGCACATCCGGAAGTGCCTGGGCCATCATCAGGGGTTCGTCCCCTGCCTGGTCAGTATCCATGAAAATGGTTTTCCCGTCGCTGACAATGCCCCCCTCCCTGGACGCGCTTCCCCGGTACCCCCGGCTGATAATGGCCGGAGAATACCCGATGGCTTTGAGTCGCCTGGCAATATAAATGGTCATGGGGGTTTTACCAGTGCCGCCGGCGGTAATGTTGCCAACGGAAATGACCGGGCAGGGCAGCTGTTCTGGTGTCAAAAGCGGGCCGTGGTAAAGCCACCGTCTCAGCCGGGCGCCGGTTCCGTAAAGCAGGGACAGGGGCCGGAGCAGTTGCGGGGTCAGGCTGGTTTGCACCGGTATGCCATATTGCGATGCCGGGTGATGGTTAAATGTCTGCTGGATGATATCGGTGGTTTTTTTCACGGCACCCTGGTTGGCATCCAGCACGGAACGGGCGTGCTTTCCCATGGTTCGGCCCACTGACCGGTTTTCCAGGAGCAGGCCGGCTGTTTCAATGATATCGGATGCACTGGTTACTTCCTTTGCACCGTCTGCGGCGATCAGTTTTTCGCTGATCTCCTTAAAGTCGCCCATATAAGGACCGAACAGCACCGGTCGGGCATGGGCCGCCGGTTCAAGCGGGTTATGCCCCCGATAATCAAGCAGGCTGCCGCCGACAAAGGCGATATCAGAAAGGGCATACAGAGATTGCAGCAAGCCGATAGTATCGATAACAATTACATCCGGCGGACGGGCGCTGGACGGCTTCATCTGGCCCATGGTGGCGGCAGAAATCCCGGTTCGGGAGAATATGGATTTCACCTGTTTGGCCCGTGCCGGGTCCCGGGGGGCATCGATGAAAATCAGTGACGGAAACCGTTGTTTCAGGGCGGCAAATGCCTCGGCCAGGATGGCTTCTTCGCCTTTATGGGTGCTGCCGGCCACGATTATCTGTGTATTTTCCGGGAGCCGGAACGCGGAGCGCAGGGTGGCTTTTTCCGCGTCTGTGACCGGCGGGAAGACCTGGTCGAACTTGATGTTGCCGGTGGTGACAATACGGTCGGGGCTGATGCCGAGCGATTGAAACCGTTCGGCGTCTGTTTCGGTCTGTGCACAGATAGCGGAAAATCGCCGCAGTGTGGGGGTCATGAAAAACCCGAGCCGCCGGTAGCCTGCCAGGGTCCGGTCCGACAGCCGGGCATTTGCCAGAAACACGGGAATTTGTCTTTTTTTCATTACATATAAGAAATTGGGCCAGATATCGGACTCCACCACAATGACCATGCAGGGGTTAACCCTGGCGGCAATCCGTTTTACGGTAAACAGACAGTCATATCCGAAATAGAAAATGTGGTCTCCCATTTCCCCGAACATACGGGATGCGGTTTCAAAGCCGGTCTTGGTGGTGGCGGATATCCATATGGGGTGATCGGGAAACAGGGCTTTGAGTTTTTTCACAAGCGGATAGGCGGATGTCACCTCGCCCACGGACAGGGCGTGCACCCAGATGGGCGGACGGCCCCCAATCCGCTGCCTGGCATCCGGCATGTCGCTGAATCCCATTCGGGCCCATACTGTTCCCCGCCGTTTACGCAAAAACGGGGTTGCTATCAGAAAAAACGGTGTAATGATAGCCATCAGGCCCGTGAGCAGTATGTTGTATAGAATGATCATGCCGTATTTTTTAAAACCATCAGGCCGATACCGGCAAATACCAGATTGGCCGTCCATGCCGCCATAACCGGTGGCAGTATGCCGCCGTATCCCAGTGATACGCAGAAACTGTGCAATATCCAGTAACCGAATGACGCGGCTATGCCCAACGCCACATTGGCGGTCATCCCGCTTTTGGCTTTTCCGGACATGCCGATGCCGGCGCCGATGAGGCTCATGAGCAGGCAGACAACCGGAAAGGCGAATTTGGCGTGAAAATCGACCCGGTAGAGGGCGGAGTTGTACCCTTCGGCTTCAATGGTCCGGATATGGTGGTAAAGTTCGACAACGCCCATTTCATGGGTGCTTTTTCCGGCCATGCCCAGATCGTCCGGGCGAATGTCGATGGGGAACACCAGTGTATCTTCAAATTCGGTTGTCTGTATGACGCTGTTGTTGTCAAACCGGCTGACCATGACATTGTGCAGATGCCATGTGTCGCCGGCATAGACGCATGATTCGGCATCAATCCGTTTTTTGACGGTAAAATTATCCTGCATGTAATTCAGTGTCACCCCGTGGGCGCTTCGCCGGTCCGGGTTATAGTGGTTGATGTGCAGCAGCACATTGCCGTCTTTCAGCCAGATATCGTCGCGTTTTTGAATGGCCGCTGTTTTTTCCCGGACCTGCTGAAGCCAGATAAAGTTGGCACGGCTCATGGTTTGCGGAACGATTACTTCCGAAAGGACAAATATCAAAAGACAGAAACCAACGCCGCAGGCCGCAGCGGGTTTAAGGAGGGCGGCGATACCCACGCCGCTGCTTTTGACTGCCACGATTTCGTTGTTTTTGCGCATCAGGCCGAATACCACAAGGGCGGCGATCAATACCGCCACCGGCATGACCTGGGCGGTTACAAAGGGGATTTTGTAAAGGAAGAATTTGACGATGGTGGTGGCGGCGATTTTCTGCGAAATAAAATCGTCAATTTTTTCAAAAAAATCCACTGTTATATAAATCACCGTGACAATGGCAATAACAATGGCAAAGACCTTTGCGATTTCCGAGCTGATATGGCGGAACAAAATGGTCATGGATATGCTTACCCCGGATGTTTCTTGAAACGGTTAAAGATGTTAAGCCTCTTAGGGATCGGGATATCGAAGCTGCGATCATTGGCCTCAATAACGGCGAGGTAAGCCGCCAGGACCCCCATAACCGCATTGGGCATCCACATGCCGATGACCGGATGGAGCCGGCCGGATTCGCCGAGGATCTCGCCGCCGGACAGCAGCAGGTAATAGATCAGGAAGAACCCCAGAGACAGGCCGATGCCTGAGGATTGCCGGCGTCCCTTTGCCCGCATGCCCAGGGGCACGGCAAGGAGTCCCAGTACGATGCAGGCGAATGGCAGGGAGAATTTCTTGTGCCACTCCAGGCGGGCGGCCCGATGGCGCTCGTCATTTTTGTTGCCGGTTTGAATAAATTGAGAGAGTTCGGCAAAGGTCATCTCTTTTTCGTCTTTCAGTGCGGAAAGGCCATCCGTAACGGGATAGTGGACGTAGATGTTGACTTCGTAACGGTCAAACCGGATGTTATGGATGGATCGTTCCTTGAAATTAACCTGGTTGATCACCCCGCTGTGCAGGGTGAGCCTGAAAATCCGGGTTTCCGGGTCAAACCGGAAGCTGCCTGTTGGCGCACAAATGGTGACAGGCGCTCCCTTTTTTCCCCTTCTCCCGCTCTGGTCTTCAATGAAGATATCTGAAAGCACCCGGTTCTTTTTGTCAAACTCGCCCACGTAAAGGGTCATGTCGCGGAATGTACTGTTGAACTCCCGTTCTTCAATGCCCAGGTCCGGGCTGGTGGTGACAATCTGCATGGCCAGCGTCTTAAAGGCGCTTTTGCCCCGGGGCAGGGCCCAGATGCTCATGAAAGCGGTAAACAGGCAGGTGCAGATACAGAAGATCAGGGCCGGATAGAGCAGCCGGTGCATGCTGACGCCGCTGGATTTCAATGCAACAATTTCATTGTCGTGGGTCATGCCAAGAAACACAAGCAGCACCGACAGCATGGTGGAAATGGGAATGACAAATACCAGGAAGTAGGGAATGGAAAACCCGATCATCAGTATCACCGGCTTGAAGCCGATGTTGTAGTTGACAATAAAGTTCATGATGTCAAGGAGCTGGTGGGTCAGAAACACGAAGGTGAAGACCGCGACACTGATGCCGAAGTAGGGAAGGCACTGGGCAATAATATACCGGTCAATAAGCGTCGGTTTTATGTGAATTGTTTTTGGCACACGCAAATCAGGTTTTATAATCGGTTTGTTGGTTATATGTGCAGAAGATAAACACCAGCGCCCCCAGCAGCATGATGATGCCGGCAACCGGGAATACTTTCTGAAGATCCATCATGTCCATGACAATCCCGGCGCTCATCGAACCGAACAGCATGCCCATGCTGTGCGCCACGGTCAGAAAGGACATCACGGACCCCATGGCGCCGCTGTTGCTGCCTTTAATCACCGCAATCGCCATCAGCGGGGGCATGCACAGGCCGCCCCCGAGCCCGAAGACCACGCTGGCGGAAAACAGGCTCCAGAACCCCACGGCCCAATGATAGGAGACAATCGCGCCGACAACGATAAAGGCCCCGAATGCGGCCATTTTTCGTTTGTCAATGGTGTCCGCAACCATGCCCATGGGAATCTGGAGGATGCCGCTGACAAAAACCCCAAGCATGACCAGTACGCCGATAGCGGAGCCGGAAAGCCCGAAATCATTTGACATCACCGGCAGAAAACACCAGATGACCCCGATGCAGAAGACATATGCAAATCGCAGTGAAAACAAACCGCATAACACGGGGTCGGTTATTAATGTCTTGATACCGGCCGGGGTGGCATCGGTCTGACGCACAATCCTTTCCTCCCGGGTGGGCGGCAGAAACAGAAAGCTCATTAAAAAGCCGATAAACGACAACAGCCCCATGCCGAAAAAAGCGGCATTCATGCCAAAGGTGTCGTTGATGATGCCGCCGGCAAGGGGACCGATGCTGAGGCTGATGAACATGGACATGTTGAAGATGCCCATGGTCAGCCCCTCTTTGTTTGCCGGTGTGATATCTCCGATGTAAGCGTGGGCCACCGGCATGATCATGGCCGAGACCATGCCCTGTATAAATCGAATGCCGATAAGCTGCGGCACGGTGGATGAATAGATAAAGGCGATGGAGACCAGTGTATATCCCAAAAGCCCCGTGAAGATATAGGGTTTTCGGCCGGTTTTGTCGGAAAGGCTGCCGAACAGGGGGAGCAGAAAGGTCCGCGACAGGGAAAAAGAACCGAATACCAAGCCGATATAAATACCGCTGGCGCCTAAATTTTCCGCGTAGATGGGCAGGAGGGGGACAACAATGCCCACCCCCATGACCGCGCTGAAGATGGAGAAAAACAGCGTGGCAAAGATTTTTTTGTCGGCACCGGTCATCATTCCTTGAACTTCTCCACCGCGCCTTCCACCAGTTCCCTTATTTCTTTGAGTCGTGCTTCAGACAGGGCTTCGAATCGGAGCACCAGAGCGGGCTGCGTATTGGAGGCCCGCACCAGCCCCCAGCCGTCATCGAAAAGGACACGAACGCCGTCAATGTCCACAACGTTATGGGTTTTCCGAAAATAATCGGTCACTTTTTCCACAAGGCCGAATTTCTTGTCGTCCGGGCATTCCACGCGGATTTCCGGCGTGGTATAGGTTTCGGGGATGTCGGCAAGCAGGGCGGAGACCGGTTTGTCCGCATCTGCGATCAGTTCGAGCAGCCGGCAGGAGGCATAAACCGCGTCGTCAAATCCGAAAAACCGGTCTTCAAAGAAGATATGGCCGCTCATCTCGCCGGCCAGTGCCGCCTTTTCCTCCTTCATCTTGGCCTTGATCAGGGAGTGGCCGGTTTTCCACATAATGGCCTTGCCCCCGTGTTTTTCAATGTCGTCGTACATGGTTTTGGAGCATTTGACCTCTGATACAAAGACCGAACCCGGCTTGCGGGAAAGGATTTCCCGGGCAAAAAGAATGATGAGCTTGTCACCATAAATGATGTTGCCGTTTTCGTCCACCACGCCGATCCGGTCACCGTCGCCGTCATACCCGATGCCCACATCCAGTTTTTTCTCTTTCACCAGGGAGATCAGGTCCTGCATGTTTTCAAGAACGGTGGGATCGGCTTCATGGTTGGGAAAGGTACCATCCATATCGCAGTACAGGTCATGGACCTCACATCCCAGTTCTTTCAGAATCGGCAATGCCACCACACCGGCCGTGCCGTTGCCCGCATCAATGCCCACCCTGAGCTTTCGAGAAAGCGATATGTTTTGCGTAACAAACGCATGATAGGGAATGATGCCATCATCCTGGGAGCAGGTTCCGTTGCCTTCCTTGAATGCCTGATCGTTTATAATATCCCGTATTTTGAGAATTTCTTTTCCATGAATGGAATCGGGACCGATGCAGAGTTTGAAACCGTTATATTCCGGCGGATTGTGGCTGGCCGTCACCATTACCCCGCCGCCGGCGTTGAGGTGGTTAATGGTAAAATAGAAGACCGGCGTGGGGCAGACACCGATATCAACAACATCGCAGCCCGTTGCGGTCAGTCCCCGGATAATGCTTTCCGCGTATGCCGGGGATGTCGTCCGACAATCGCGCCCCACGATCAGGTGGGATTTGCCGTGGTTTAAGAGATACGTGCCGGCCGCCTTGCCAAGCAGCACCACATCCGCTTCATCCATGTCCTTCCCGGCCACGCCTCTGATGTCATATTCCCTGAAGATGCTGGGATGTATCATGGTCCCTCCTTAGTTGTGAGTGTTGAGTTGTCAGTTGTGAGTATGGAGTGATGCGTTGCGGGTTCTGAGGAATGGACAATGATATTTACCCTTTTCATACCTCAAACCGCATCTTTTCCATCTCACAATTTTATTTTTTTAAAATTTCGTATTGTAGATAGAAATAAGTCCTGTTCCGGTGATGGTCAAATAAAGAATGCACAACCCAATGCCGTCCCTCCCACCACCAGGCAGTATGGCGCAAACAGGTAAAAACGGCCGTGGCGGACAATCCGCATCAGTGTTTTCAAGGCCGCGTACCCGACACCGAAGGCGGTCAGCGTCCCGAGTATCGTGGCTGCATCCAGTTGGACGGTGCCCGAGAGCAGGTCTTTTGCTGACAGGAGCTCCGCCCCGGCAATGGCCGGGATTGACATCAGGAATGAGAGCCGGGCTGCATCCTCCCGGGTGAGCCCGAGAAAAAGACCGGCCGCAATGGTCGTTCCGGAGCGGGACATGCCGGGCAGCACTGCAATACCCTGGGCGCATCCCACCAGAAATCCCTTTGGGCCTGAAAATCGGGTAATTGGGCGACCGGTCTGTCCTATACCGCGTGTCAGCCAGAGCAGAACGGCCGTTACGATCAGCATGATGCCCACCAGGTAAAGGGAAGCAAAGTATTGTTCGGCACGTCCGATAGCAAGGCCGATCAATGCGGTGGGAACAGACCCCACCAATACCAGAAGCGCAAATCGCAACCCCTCTTTGTTATGGTGTGTTGATTCTGATGAGCTGTTTCTCCGGGATCGTGCCCATGCAAGGAGTGCCATGAAAATCTGAAGAATATCTTTTCTGAATACAATTGTTGTTGCCAGCAGTGTGCCCAGATGAACGCTGATATCAAAAAAGAGCGCCGGCTCCCGTAACCCGAACAGATATCTGGTCAAAACAAGATGACCGGAACTGCTGACCGGCAGAAACTCGGTCAATCCCTGGATGATGCCCAGAATAATACCCTGTACCGGTTCCATTTATATACACCATATAACATTTTGTCGGCTGTTGACCCGAATTTTTTTGCATGTATCGCTAAGTCTGTTTGGGCGAATTTTACCTTGGTGATAGTAAAAAAGCAATACGTAATGCGGCGACGTAATGCGGCGATGGACAATGCGGGAATGTTGTTTTCTCGCGGGTCATTAGGGAAAGCGCCTGCCTGGCCCGATATTTCACGAGTCGGGTTTGCCGCAGATGCGGGGCGCAACATGCGGGTCAGATTGAAATGATCGATGTGGTCGTTTCGGTTTTGATGAGGCGGATAATACGATTGACATGATGGAAATAGGCGTCGGCATAGTCAAGATTCAGGATCCACAGATTGTAATATTTATCCGGCGGGATCGGCGGCGGGGCTTTATCCCGGGCGGTGATCAAAATGGGCATCTCGCTCTGCCCGAACCTTTTCAAAAGACGGGTCAGCATCGATTTGAGGATATTTTCCGTAACGCCTTGCCGGTTCAGTAAAAAGACGTGAACACAGTGGGCCAGGCCGGACATGTTCAGGCAGGGATCGGAGAGGTTGATCATGAAAATGGCTTTTAACGTGTTGCCCATTTTCAATGAAAAGAGATGTTGCTCCCGTTTCAGCCCGATGGCCTTCAGTTTGTCTGACAGCGTTGCTTTATTGTGTGTGCGGGTGGATAAGTCCAGTGCTTCGATCATGAGACCGCCGGAAGTGGATTTGTAGTGGCGTTCAAGTGCCTGCAGCGCTTTGGGGGTGGTCGGCTCAAGCGTCCAGCATGGAGGTGTCCGGTGGCAACCGGATTGATATATGGCGTGAATGAAGTACCCGAAGGTGTCCTCGGAGCATGCTGATGCAGGCGTCTTGTCGCAGAGCCCCCCAAAGACCTTTTGGGGGAATTTGTTTTCCGGCCGGTAGTAGCAGATAATATAATCCATGTGCATGGATTGTATGCAAAAGCTATCGTTGATAAATCGCCCCGCTTCTTTGAGGACGGCGATACCACCCATGCGGCCGGCTTCACGACTGGCGTGATGATGCATCATCCATGACCGGCTGTAAAGACGCAGCATGGAAAGATGGCCGATGACATGGCCGCATTCATGGAGCAGAAAGTGTTTTGAAAATTCCGGGTTTTTCTGGTAGAGCCGCTGATACATCTTTTTGAAGCGCTGTTTGTTCTTTTCTATAAATCGGTATTTTTTGGAATAGATAAATCCGGTTTCAAAAAAGAACGACCACAGGTCTTCCATATCGATGGATACGTCAGCCACCATGGGAAATCCGCCATCAGCCATTTTTAGCAGTGAAAGGTAACGGCTGTGGGCATCGGCATCCATATCGAGAATGGCCATGCCGTATTTGATGAGATGGTCTTCGACATCCCTTTTTTTGTAAATAATCTGGGCCGTGATATCCGCTTTAAAAGCATTGGCAAAATAGAGGGTCATCTTCGGGATGATCATGCCGGGCGGCAGCAGTATCTCATTCTTGCTTACTGCCGCCAGTCCGGAACCGGAAAGATTGAGGATATCAAGAGTTTCCGGTCTGCCGGAAAGAGGGTGGGAAAAACAGATCTTGGGCGCGGGAACCATCTGCCGCCGCGGGCTCCGGTACTGCCTCGCCGGGAAGCGGGGCGGGCCGTTACAGTGTAATCTCAGTTCATAGGTGTTGTATTCATATTCATTGATAATTTTGCATTTTCCATAAAAAATGGTGCCGGTGGCGTTGGCAATGGTGATGGATGCCGTTGCGCCCGGGCTGATAGCGGAGAAGGTATGCGGGGCGCCATGGACGATTTTGCAATAGAGGCGCTTGTCTTGCACAGACGTCAACATTCCGGCAGCCATCGCGTGTGGCTGGCTAATGGTAATATAGACGGGGACGCGTTTTCCCGGGGATTTTTCTGCATAACAAAATGCTTCGTTCAGGTCAAAATAAACGCCCGTATCATTGATCGACAACGCCGAAATAATGGCGGAGTATGTGTAGTTTCCGTCTTTGAAGGAAAAGCCGGTGACCAGCAGGTCAAAATGGTGGGCGGGTGTACCGGTGCTGTTGACCCACCGGCACTCAAGAATAGATTTGTCGCAGGGCATTGGCAATGCTTCGCGATAAATGGTATGATCAGACCGGTTAACTGGAGAATCCCCATCAGCAGGTTGGGTCATGCAAATCGAAATCGGCTCATCGGCAAAGTTTTTCTTGTTTAACATGTTTATCAGGGTGTTGACGGGGATGGTATGGCTGGCGGACGGGAGAGTGGACTGATCCTGTAACCCGTGAATAAATTTATATTCATTCCAGGTGCTTTGCTGCATGCTGCCATCAGGCACGAGCTTGCTCAGCAATCCCAGCGGATCTTGCGTAAGAAGGTAGTTATCCGGGGCCATAATGGTTCCTTATGCACGATTTTATTTCCGTGCAGGCAGGTATCCAAAGTCTTTATGATGCGTTTTGGCAGGTCCGGGTTATATCACTTCCTGATGGTCGAAACTGCGATTCTACGAGAATCCCTCATGAAAAAACCTATGAAAAATTACACTGCGAGTGATTTAATGATATTATAAAACGACACAAAAAATCAAGGAAAAAGTTGAAATAAATTAATAAACACCGGTTACGGATTGAATGGCAATAATGGATAAAGACTGCAAAACCCTTGCCGACAATATCTTGGCACTTTTCCGGGATGGATTTCATGCAGGTGAGGAGGTTCTGCAATACATCGATTCAGTTCTCGGCGGCGCGTCGATATCTGATCTGCAACACCTTCTTACTCTGGAGGCAGACGGGGATGGCGCACCCCTGGTGGATCTGGTTGTGTCTCCGGATACAGCCATGCAGGAGCGGCTGGAAGCCATCCTTGAACGTCATGTTTTTCAGGCAGGCGATAAAGAGGCGATTCTGAAGTTTTTCCCGTCAGCCATCCACACATCGCTTTATCTGTCCGAAGAAGACATAAAGATTAAGTTTTCGGTATCTTCGGCATCGGCGGCCCGCTTCCTGGATCAACTGCGGATCCCCCGGCAGATTGCCCCGCAGGTGCAGGCCGCGCTGGTAAACCGGTTTTCACGGCGATTGGATGTGCGGGCCGCCCGTGTTTTGTTGAGAAATGCCCGCCGTCCAATGGCTGACGACCAACTGCCGGCGTTTGTCCGGTTTGTTGAATCGTATCCGGCAACAGAACAGGATAAACTCATGACCGCCATGCGGTTGTTTGTGTCCATACTGAACCGGCAGATGGCCAATGAATCGCTGCTGGAAACCCTTGGGCGTGAAAAGCAGCAACGCCTCAGGCAGATTCGGGCGACTGAGCGGCTGGAACGGCAAATGGCCCGGAAAAATATGGAAACCCTGATGCTTCAGGGCAGCAGGGGAATGCTCATGGCGGATAAACCAGTTCTTTTCAGAGAGATCGGCATGATTGACCGGATTGCACTGGCCGTATGCGGTCAATTGCCGGAGGCTGACGATGTCGGGGGAGAAGAACCGGCGCCCTGGTCTGCGTTTTCATTTGAAAAGCCAACGTCTGGATAGTAAGATCAGAATTTGCACCAATGGTGTTGGCTTCGTGAGAAGCGGTTTGGCCTGTGTGGTGTTTTTTTTGGAAAACGGCCGCTCGTCATGGCTTCGGGGTCTAATTTGTATCGAAACAGGGTCATAATCTATCGATCCGGATCCCGGTTTCGATAGTGATTCCGAACCGAGTTCCTTGGAAGGCATAATATGGATCAGAAACCCGTTATCGGCATCACCATGGGCGACCCGGTGGGTGTCGGCCCTGAAATCATTTTAAAAACGTTAAATGATACAGCGGTTTATGAGATCTGCAGGCCCCTGGTGATCGGTGATCCGGCCGTTCTTTCAAAAGCCGGTAAGGTTACCGGTATTGAGCGTGCTTTTGTGGCGGTGGACCGCCCGGCCGATCCACCCGGATATCCGGAGGGGATTGCCGTTCTGGTCCCCGATAATACTATCGCCGGGCCGCATGCCTGGGGAGCGCCAACCCCGGAGTCGGGCCGCCATATGGAAGGTTACATTCGAACGGCGGTGGACCTGGCCCTTGCCGGGGAGATTCAGGCGATGGTGACCTGTCCCATCAGCAAGGCGGCCATGAAGCTCGGGGACAGCCGGTTTGCCGGTCACACGGAACTGCTGGCCGAACAGACCGGCGCCGATCAATATGCCATGATGTTTGTGGGCGGTGAACTTCGGGTGGTGCTTGTCACGATTCATATTCCGTTGCGGGCCGTACCGGACACCCTGACCCGGGAAAAGGTGCTGTCCGTTATCCAACTGACCATTCGCAGCATGAAGGAGCGGTTTCATATAGCTGTTCCCCGGATCTGCGTGGCCGGACTGAATCCCCATGCCGGCGAGGATGGCATGTTCGGCACAGAGGAGGCGGAGGTTATAATGCCGGCCGTGGAAGCGGCCCGACAGGAAAGCAATGCCGAGATTACCGGCCCGTTGCCGCCGGACACGGTGTTTTACAAAGCCAATGCCGGCATGTATGATGCCGTGGTTTGCATGTACCATGATCAGGGGTTGATTCCGTTTAAGATGCTGCACTTTGAGGACGGGGTCAACACCACTCTCGGACTCCCCATTATCCGGACATCGGTGGATCATGGGACGGCATATGACATTGCCGGAACAGGAAAGGCATCCCCCGGCAGCCTGCTGGCGGCCCTCCGGCTGGCGGTGGATCAGGTGGAAAATTTACAATGAATTCAGACGCTATCACCATCTGCGGCGCCCGGCAGCACAATCTGCAGAATATTGATGTGGAACTGCCCCGGAACCGGTTTATCGTTATCACCGGCCTGTCCGGCTCGGGCAAGTCCTCACTGGCTTTTGATACCCTGTATGCAGAGGGACAGCGCCGATACGTGGAATCGCTGTCCACCTATGCCCGCCAGTTTCTGGGCCGCATGGACAAGCCCGATGTGGACATGATTGAGGGGCTTTCCCCGGCCATTGCCATCGAGCAGAAGACCGCCAGCCACAACCCCCGGTCCACCGTGGGAACCGTCACGGAAATCTACGATTATCTCCGGCTGCTATACGCCCGGTGTGGCAGGCCTCATTGCCCTGAATGCGGTGAGCCCATTGCTTCCCAGAGTATCGACCAGATTACCGACCGGGTGATGGCCCTGCCCGAAGGTACGGGTATCGTCATTCTGGCCCCCCTGGTGACAAACCAGAAAGGCAGCCATGAGAAATTATTTGCCGGCCTGAAAAAGGAGGGATTCGCAAGGGTGCGGGTGGATGGTGATACCCTGGCCATCGAAGATGTGAAAAAACTTAATAAAAACAAGAAGCACACCATTGCCGTGGTCACGGACCGGCTCCGCATCAAGGACGGTATTCAAAACCGGCTGGCCGACTCCCTGGAACTGGCCATGGGCAAATCCGACGGCCTGGTAATGGTGGATGTGCTTGAGGGGAAAACCAAAAAAGTCGCCGAAACGATCCTGTTCAGTGAAAAGGCTGCCTGTGCCAACTGCAATATCAGTTTCCCGGAACTGACACCGGCCAGCTTTTCGTTCAACTCGCCCCAGGGGGCCTGCCCAAAATGCGACGGTCTGGGGGCGGTGACCGAGTTTGACCCGGACCTGATCGTGCCGGACAAAGACCGATCCCTGCGGAACGGCGCCATCGCCGTATGGGCCAACCGGAACTCCGTCCAGTTTGCCGATTTTCTGGAGGCGTTGACATCATTTTATAATGCAGATATTTATACGCCCTTCAAGGATCTGCCGGAGAATTTTCAGCAGGTGCTGCTTTACGGCTCGGGCGGTAAAAAAATCCCCTTCTTTTTCGAGCGGGGCGGCCGGCGCATCACTTATAAGAAGCGGTTTGAGGGCGTGATCCCCAATCTTCAGCGCCGGTATCTGGAGACCAGTTCGAGCTGGTCCCGGGAGGATATCAAGCAGTATATGAATTTTCAGTCATGCCCCGACTGCGGCGGCACCCGGCTGAACAAGGCCAGCAGCGCGGTCCGGATTGGCGACCGCACCATCTCCGGAGTGACGGGATTGTCCATTGCCGACACCCGGCATTTTTTTGAAAACCTGTCCTTTACCGGCAAGGAAGAAACCATTGCGGCGCCGATTTTAAA
Source organism: Thermodesulfobacteriota bacterium (assembly GCA_034189905.1). GTDB lineage: Bacteria > Desulfobacterota > Desulfobacteria > Desulfobacterales > Desulfosudaceae > JAXHTY01. The sequence continues at coordinate 7,480 of JAXHTY010000007.1, read as the reverse complement.
AGAGATCAATGAGCGGCTGGGGTTTCTGACGGATGTAGGCCTTTCATACCTCACGCTGGACCGCAGTGCCGCCACTCTTTCCGGTGGCGAAAGCCAGCGGATACGGCTGGCCACCCAGATCGGTTCCAAACTCACGGGCGTTCTCTATGTGCTGGATGAGCCGAGCATCGGCCTTCATCAGCGGGACAATCGCCGGTTGCTGGCGTCATTATTGAAGATGCGGGATCTGGGCAATACCGTACTGGTGGTGGAGCATGACGAGGAGACGATCCTGGCGGCGGACTATGTGGTGGATATGGGGCCGGGCGCCGGTATGAAGGGCGGCAATGTGGTCTTTGCCGGCCCGCCGGATAAGCTGCTCAAGGATAAAGCATCCCTGACCGGCCGGTATCTTTCAGGCAGGGAGGCCATTCCCGTGCCGGAAAAACGCCGTACCCCGGAACGAGAGGCGCTGGGGGTCAAAGGCGCCCGGCAGAACAATCTGCAGAAGATCGATGTTGATATTCCTCTGGGCACGCTTACCTGTGTAACCGGGGTGTCCGGGTCGGGCAAATCCACCCTGGTTCTGGATACGCTCTACCGGGCGCTGGCCCACAAATTCTATCAGTCGAAAACCCCGGCCGGCCGCCACGATGAATTGATCGGCGCCGATCATGTGGACAAGGTGATCAATATTGATCAGTCCCCCATCGGCCGGACGCCCCGTTCCAACCCCGGCACTTATACCGGCGTGTTTACCTATATCCGGGAGTTGTTTGCCAGAACGCCGGAAGCCCGGGCCCGGGGATACGCGCCCGGGCGTTTCAGTTTCAATGTCAAGGGGGGGCGGTGTGAAGCCTGCGGGGGCGACGGGATCATCAAAATCGAGATGCATTTTCTGCCGGATGTTTTTGTGGCCTGCGATGTCTGCAAGGGCCGGCGTTACAACCGGGAAACCCTGGAAGTGACTTACAAGGGCAAAAGCATTGCCGATGTGCTGGACATGACCGTCAACCAGGCCATGGCGTTTTTTAAAAATATCACCAATATCAAAACAAAACTGCAGACCCTCATTGATGTGGGGCTGGGGTATATTCACGTGGGGCAGCCCGCAACAACCCTCTCAGGGGGCGAGGCACAGCGCATCAAGCTTGCCCGGGAGCTCAGCAAGCGCAGCACCGGTCAGACCGTCTATTTTCTTGACGAACCCACGACGGGCCTTCATGTGGACGATATCCGGTGCCTGCTCGGGGTCCTGGCCCGGCTGGTGGATGCCGGCAATACCGTAATCGTTATCGAACACAACCTTGATGTGATCAAATGCGCCGACTATATTGTGGACCTGGGGCCCGAGGGCGGCGACCAGGGCGGCAGGATCGTTGCCTGCGGCACGCCCGAAGCGGTTGCGGCAGATAAGGCATCCCATACGGGACGGTTTCTTAAAAAAATCGTGATGCCCAACTGACAGCTTTGTAAAAAGGAGGTGGTTATGCGGCCCAAAAGGAAGATTCGCGTTATTCATCACATGGCCCGGTCCGGGGGGACGATTCTGACCCGTTGCCTGGGTGCCATGCGTGATACCGTCATGCTCAGTGAAGTGCATCCCAGGGGAACAGGACCGAATGTGGCCAGGGTAAGCAGTGTGGACCAGAAGGTCCATAATCCTATCTGGCAGGCCCAGACCTGGTTCAAGCTGTTTACCGATGCGGAATACAAGGAATTGATGGCCCAGTATAAGAATGTCATTGACGCGGAAATGTTCCCTTATGTTATTGAACTTATTGCAAATGCGATTCGAAAGGAAAAATTCATCGTACTTCGCGACTGGTCACACCTCGATTATACCGGCATTCCGTATGTTAAAAAACCGCTGTACCGGCCGTCGATTGTTGACGTGCTGGAAGACCGGTTTGAGGTTATTCGATATGCAAGCGCCCGCCATCCGATCTATCAGTGGATCAGCCTCAGCAGGCTGAAAGTGATTGCCGACCGGTTGAAAATTGATGATTTTTTATATGGTTATTTCAAATTTGCCGACATGGCAAAGGAGATAGGTTTTATACGGTATGAAGATTTTACTGACGACCCGGATGGGAAGCTTCAGATTTTGTGCAGGGGGCTGGACCTCCCCTTTGATCCGGATTACCGTCATTACTGGATGGATTATGCGTTTATGACTGGCGATATAAATAAAAAGATAATGAGCAACAAACGTGAGATCGTTTCCGCCAATACCCGCAAAATACCGCCAAAGATGCTTGAGACATTTGAACGGAACGATTATTATCACGCCTCGCTGGCATTGCTGGGGTATCGGCAGTCATGAAATGCCGGCTCGGAACGCCATGAGATATCCGCGTCAGCAGTTTTCCCGATAGATCGCTTCCTGCTCATCCAGGATCTCGGTGAGCACACCCATGTCCGTCAGGGGATTCATGATCACGCATCGCAGGACCACAATGCCCCGCTCATACTGCCGCCGCATCAGCGTGGTCCGGGAGACAAAGCTGCGGCCCGCCTCCCGCTGAATCCGTTGCACGGTTTTGTTGATCTCGTTGACGCTGCTGACCGCCTCGGCTCTTTCCTGCTCATTGCCGTTTAAAATGGTATGTTTGAGATCCGGGGGGCAAACCCGGTAGGTGAGGATATTCAACTGGGGCATGGTGGTCAGTTCAAATAAATCCCGTTCTTGAATGAGGTCGGCAAACTTCCGGGCCGTTTCGATGCCGTGTTCAATGAGCAGGGCATAGCCCTTCTTTCCCATGATTTTCAGGGCGCTGTCCAGGACAAGGGAATTGGCCTCCCGCGACCCGGACAGGGACTTGATGCCCAGATCCACGGAGCCGTAACGGTTAACATAGTTGGCGTGATAGGAGATGGCGTCCATGATCAGCGGGTTTTTAAAATAGACCATGCCGCAGCTCATGGGCATGTAGAACTGTTTGTGCCCGTCAATGGTAACGGAATCGGCCAGTTCAATGCCGTCCAGCAGGTGCCGGTGCTTCTCCGACAGGAGCGTGGGGCCGCCCCAGGCAGCATCCACATGAAAAAAAAGGTTTTCTCTGGCGCACACCTCGCCGATCTGGCGAAGCGGGTCAATGGCGCCGGTTTCCGTCGCCCCGGCGATGCCCACCACCGCCAGAATCCGCGTGTTGCCCGCTTCTTTGATGTCGCGAATGGTCTGTTCAAGGCATTTAATATCCAGCCGATGCCGGTCATCCACATCGATGGCCACGATGTTGGCGTTGCCGATGCCCAGCAGGCCGCCGGCCTTTCGCAAAGAGTAGTGCCCCCGCCGGGAGACCAGCACGACGCTCCGCTTAATGTTGTATTCACTGTAAGCCGCCACAATGCCGTCAACCTCGATCCCCTGGAAGCCGTTTTGCGGGGGAAAGGCGATATTTCTGGCAACCCACAATGCGGTCAGGTTGGCGGTGGTGCCGCCTTCCACAAAACTGCCCAGCGTGGTGTGAATGTTCTGAACGTGCTCGCAGTAAAACGATTCCGACCGGTTGAAAATCAGGCGATGGATTTTGGCAAGCACCTGTTTTTCCAGGATTGAGAAAACTTTGGACGTTTCCAGCTTCACCACGTTCTGGTTCAGGGCGGCGGCAATGGTCTTTAGATGGACCATAAAAAAGGGGATGGCGGAGGTCATGTGGCCGATAAAGTAGGGTGACGCCACATTCACCCCGTGCGGGGAGATATCCTTGATCAGTTCCCGGATCACCTCGGCCAGCTTTTTTTCCGGATTGTCGCTGATAACCGTGCTTTTGTAATGCGTGGCCAGTTCTTTCAGGCTGCTCTCTTCGGTGATCCCCACATGTTTTTGCAGGAATTCATGCAGGCCGAAGAGAATCTGTTCCATGTATTTGACCAGTGTTGCGCGGCAGGCTTCATCTTCCGGCCGGATAAAGGTGCGCATCAGGGCGCCCCAGTCGGCAATCAGCCTGGACGACGAGCCGCATGATCGGGGGGCTGAATCGTCTTTCGGCGCGGATGGATCGGTGGCCGGGTTGTTGATATTCTCAGGAATGTCCGATTTAAGCTGTCGTTGCATTATCTGTGCTGTCAACCATTCAGTGGGGCGGAAACAGGCGCCTCATTTATTAAAACCTGTTTATAATACCATTAAATATTTATGAGTTCAAAGGAAAATCCACCATTGTTCCTCAAACATTGACATAAACACAAAAAACGGTAAAATAAAAATTTATTTTGTAAATGGATGACAAAAACTTAAGCACCGAGGAGACATACATTAATGGGCAATGTGATAGTGATAAACGGCCATGAGTTGTCGTTTAGCGAAGGTGAGACCATACTGGAAGTGGCGGCGAGAAACAATATCGAGATCCCCACACTGTGCCATCTCAGGCAAACCACCCCGACAGGAACCTGCCGGGTTTGTGTTGTAGCGGTTGACGGTCAGGATGACCTGGTAACGGCCTGTTCGACGCCGGCCGGGCATAATATGGTGGTGCGGACCGAAAGCCCGGCGGTTGTCGCATCCCGCCGGCAGACCATAGCCGGAATGCTTTCCTCGGGCAATCATAATTGCGCCACAAGCGGTGCGTCCGGCAGGGACTGGACCCAGTTTCAACTGCGGGTGCAGGCCGATGACAATGCCGCCGAACTCTGCCCGGCATGGGGCGACTGCCGCCTGCAGGACCTTGCCTACCGGTATCAGGTAACCGGTGATCGGCCCGGTAATGACGGGGCGCCCTTTCCCATGGAAACAGTCAATCCGTTTATTATAAGGGATTTTTCCCGTTGTATCCTGTGCGGCCGGTGCGTCAAGGCCTGCAATGAAGTCCAGGTCAACAAGGCCATTGATTACAGCCGCCGGGGGGACGGCCAGATCAGCAAAATCATTGCCGCCGACGACAAACCCCTTGCCGATTCGGAATGCGTTTTCTGCGGTGAGTGTGTCCAGGCCTGCCCGGTGGGCGCACTGGTGGAAAAGGAGGTACGGTTTGAAGCCCGCCCCTGGGACACGCAAAAGATTCGAACCACCTGCAGCTACTGCGGCGTTGGATGCCAGATGCATCTTCATGTCCAGGACGATAAGGTGGTCAAGGTTACCGGTGTTGAAGATGCAGCCCCCAATTACGGGAGTCTTTGCGTCAAAGGCCGGTTCGGGTTTGATTTCATCAACGCCTCCGACCGGCTGACCAGGCCGCTGATAAAGGAAAACGGCGAATTCCGGGAGGCCCAATGGGACGAGGCCATCGGGCTGGTGGCGGAAAAACTGGGTGCCATAAAGGCGCAGCATGGCGCAGACACCATCGGCGTGCTGACCTCGGCGCGGGTGACCAATGAAGAAAATTACCTCATGCACAAATTTACCCGGGGGGCGCTGAAAACGAACAACATTGACCATTGCGCCCGTCTCTGACATTCCTCCACCGTGGCCGGTCTGGCCGCAGCATTCGGAAGTGGCGCAATGACAAACACCATCGGCGATCTTGAAAAAGCCGATGTTATCCTGGCAACCGGGACCAACACCACGGAAAACCATCCCGTACTGTCTTCTTATGTCAAGCGGGCCGTGGAAAAGCAAGGTGCGAAGCTGATTGTGGTCGATCCCCGGCGGATCAAGCTCGTCGATTTTGCCGCAAAATGGGCACGGCAGCACCTGGGTACGGATGTGATCTGGATCAACGGGCTCATGCATGTGATCATAAAGGAAGGGCTTTATAACCATGAGTTTGTGGAAAATCGCACCGAAGGGTTTGAGGCGCTGAAAGAGACGGTGGAGAAGTATACGCCGGAATTTGTTGAGAGTATGACCGGCATTGCCGCCGACGATATCGTTGAAATCGCCCGGATGTATGCCAATGCCAGAGCCGCCAGCATTATCTACTGTATGGGCATTACCCAGCATACAACCGGTACCGATAATGTGAAATCCCTGGCCAACCTGGCCATGCTGTGCGGCAACCTGGGCATCGAAGGCGGCGGGGTCAACCCCCTTCGCGGCCAGAACAACGTGCAGGGGGCGTGCGACATGGGCGGCCTGCCCAATGTCCTGACCGCCTACCAGCCGGTCACCAGTGACGAAGCCAGGGCAAAGGCGGAGCAGGCATGGGGCGTTACCGGACTGCCCGACAAACCGGGCCTGACCGCAACGGAAATGATTCCCATGGCCCATGACGGCGACTTGAAAGCCCTTTACATAGTCGGTGAAAACCCGCTTGTATCGGACCCGGATCTTGCCCACGCCCGGGCCAGTATAGCGGCGCTGGATTTTCTGGTGGTCCAGGATATTTTCATGACCGAAACCGCCCGGCTTGCCGACGTGGTCCTGCCGTCCGCCTGTTTTGCCGAAAAGGACGGGACCTTCAGCAATACCGAGCGTAAGGTGCAGCGGGTGAGAAAAGCCGTGTCACCACCGGGCGAGGCCCGCCAGGACTGGGAGATTATCTCGGCTGTTTCCACCGCCATGGGGCTGCCCATGAACTATGAAAACCCGGAAGCGATTATGCAGGAAATAGCGGCCCTGACCCCTTCCTACGGCGGGATTACTTACGAACGGATTGACCGGGACGGGCTGCACTGGCCCTGCCCGGATAAAGACCATCCCGGCACGCCCATTCTGCATGTCGGGCAATTCCCGAGGGGCAAGGGCCTTATGCATGCGATCAACTATCTGCCGCCGGCGGAGCAGACAGACGAGGAATTCCCCCTGTATTTGACCACGGGCCGGCTGATCTACCACTACCATACCGGAACCATGACCCGGAAGAGCGAAGGGCTGAATGAACGTGCACCAGGCAGCTTTGTGGAGATTTCCGCCAAAGATGCCCAGAAATACGGTCTTGAGGACGGCGCCAGTGTTTCCATTCAGTCCCGGCGGGGGAAAATATCGGCAAAGGTCAATGTATCGGAAAAGAGCGTTGACGGGTCGGTGTTTATCCCGTTCCATTTTGCCGAGGCCGCTGCCAATGAACTGACCAATGCCGTGCTTGACCCGGTTTCCAAGATTCCGGAGTATAAGGTGTGTGCCGTCCGCCTGGAAAAATCCTGATAATGGCTTCGTAAAAAGCCCAATTGCAGCAACGCGCCCGAGGCGTTGCGTACACCTCCCGGAATGTCACGTACAATTACGTACGCTCTATTTTGGGAGGTGTACCGACGCCTTGCACTTGAAGTTTCACCTTGCCTTCCGAAGCTATCCCAATGTGTTTTAGCCACCGCTTTACAGGCTGTCTCACAATCCGTCATTCCGGCCAGTGGAGCGAAGCGGAACGTGAGCCACACCCCCCGTCATTCCGGCCAGTGGAGCGAAGCGGAACGTGAGCCACACCCCCCGTCATTCCGGCCAGTGGAGCGAAGCGGAACGTGAGCCACACCCCTCGTCATTCCGGCCAGTGGAGTGAAGCGGAACGTGAGCCGGAATCCAGTTTAAAATTGATCTGATTCATTTTCCACGAAAAACCAATTCCGGCCCCTCCGGGCCGGGATTCTTTACTTTTCCCTCAAAAAAATATACCCTTAT
>JAXHTY010000006.1:0-177235 GCA_034189905.1 Thermodesulfobacteriota bacterium | reverse complement strand
TTTCCGCAAGATCAAGGAAAACAAGGGGTTGCGCGGAGGCGTACTGGACGTACGCCGCACAAGCAAGCCCGCAGTTTGACGCAGATATTGCGGAAAAAGGCCATTTATGGATGGAAACTAGCTAGTTGCCTTCCCCTTTCCGGGGGAGTTCCCCAAACGCTTGCGAACGACCTTTTCATAACGACATTTCTATAATAATACCGCACCACTGACAGCGCTGTCCCAGACATTGATGCGGATCATTATCCGGCCCAACCCGGGAGTGTTTGAGGCAAAACGGCTTTTCATCGTTTTGTGATGCCACTCTGCCAGCCGTTTCACCGGTGAAGGAGAGACAGTTATGACCGATGATCATGTAATAACCATTTTTCTGACAACCCAGAGCAAAAAGGCGGCGGTTTCCTGCCCTAACTGTAAAACAAAACAGGAATTTACAGTGGCGGCAGCGACAACAGGCGCACAACCGGAACATATCGCCGTGGAGTGTCCCACATGCGGCCTGCAAAGCAAGATCTGTATTGAAAGGCGCCGATACTACCGTAAACCGGTCTGGTTTCCCGGCACCTATTACAAAGTCGATGATGCAGACGTCAGCGGCGATATGATCGTCAAAAATATCTCGCGGGGCGGCCTGCTGCTGGCAACCAACCTGTTCCAGAAGCTGGACCGGGACCAGAAGTTGCGGGTTGAATTTCATCTCGACGACAGGGAACACTCCCTGATTCAAAAGGATGTGCTTGTCCGTTATCAGAATACGGTCATGGTTGGCGGCACGCTCTCATCCCTTATCGGTGTGGAGTTCGAATCCGATGACCATCCTGAGCGCCTGAACGTATATTTTCTCAACCATATGGATGGGCGGCAATAAACGGATATGTCATGAACGGTCCGGGACAGGGTATTGATAAATATCACCGCAATAATTTTCCACCGTCATCTGAATACGGGTCAACTGTCTCACATACTCCGGCAATAGCGGCACCTTTCCGCCACCGCCGGGCAGATCGATCATATAACGCGGCACGGCCGAGCCGGAGATATGCCCGACCATTTCCCGCATGATGGCCAGCCCCCGTGTCACTGGCATTCTGAAGTGTCCGGTACCCCGAACCAGATCGGGATGATGCAGGTAGTAGGGTTTCACCCGGTATCGAAGCAGTTGCCGCATTAACCGTATCATCACTTCCGACGAATCATTGACGCCTTTCAAAAGTACTGTCTGGCTTCCCAGCGGGATGCCCGCATCTGCGAGCAATGCGCAGGCAGCCCCCGCCGGCCGGCTCAATTCATCGGGATGGTTAACATGGATGTTGATATAAAGCGGATGAAATCGTTGCAACAGGCCCGCCAGTGCCGGCGTAACCCGTTGCGGAAGCCCCACCGGGGCTTTTGTATGAATCCGGAGAATCTCCACATGGGGAATGCAGTGCACTTTGTCCAGTACCGCCGCCAGGATATCGTCCGTCAGCATCAGCGGATCACCGCCGGAAAAAATCACCTCCCGTACGTTGGTATCGGCTTGGATATACGCCACGGCATCGGCGATCTGGCGTTCCGTCAGAGACGCGGCCTTTCCTGCCAGGCGTTTTCGCATGCAGAATCGGCAGAGTACCGGGCAGATACCGGATACAAGAAAAATAACCCGATCGGGATAGCGATGGATAATCCCGGGCACCGGCGACTGAACGGTTTCGTTCAATGGATCATCCGACGGCAGCGTGTCCGTAAGTTCGGCTTTATCCGGGATCACCAGGCGCCAAAGAGCCCCCCCTCTCTCTTTTATCAACCGCAGGTAGTAGGGATTGATCCGCATGGGATACACCCGGCTCACGGCTGCAATGTCGTCTTCCATGGAACGCAGCTCCGGCGGCAGGGCCTGCGCTGTTGTCACGCTGCCGGCCAGCAGCTCCATCCAGTTTAAACATTCAGGATCATGCATAAACACCGTTTCTTGACTTGCTTTTCCGATTATTTTATGCCATAAAAACCTTCACGGCACGGGTTCCAAACAAGAAAACCTTAACCGTGGGCTTATTGAAAGTAAATGAAAAAACGATGCGATTGGGCCGGAACTGACCCTGATTACATACGCTACCATGACACTGAATGGGGCGTACCGGTTCACGACGACAACAAATTGTTTGAATTCATTCTGCTGGAGGGCGCCCAGGCCGGATTGAGCTGGCTGACCATTCTGAAGAAGCGGGAACATTACCGAAGCGTATTTGACAATTTCAACCCCGAAAAAATCGCCTGTTACAATGATCGGAAAATCTCCCGCCTGCTGGCCGACCCCGGTATTATCCGTAACCGGAAAAAGGTTGAATCCGCCATTGCCAATGCCCGGGCATTTCTGAAAATCAAGGAAAAATTTGGCACATTTGATGCTTTTATTTGGGAACAGGCAGGTGGAAAACCTGTCAGAAATTCATGGCAAACCGTTTCCGAGATACCGGCCGAGACACCGGTATCCCGGACAATGAGCCGGAATCTGAAACAACATGGGTTCACCTTTATGGGGCCGGTGATCTGTTATGCATTCATGCAGGCCACGGGTATGGTAAACGATCATGTTGTCAGTTGTTACCGGCATCACCAGATTCCACCCAAGTGAAGGGAATTGACCATTGAAAACGGAGACTCATCCAAAACGGAATGTCGGTTTTATCTCAACGCGCCTGGCCGGAACGGACGGCGTTACTTTGGAAACCTGGAAATGGGCGGAGGTTTTTCGCAAAGAAGGGTTTGCCTGCTATTATTTTGCCGGCGAACTGGATACCCCGCCGGAATGCTCCTACCTGTTTGAGAAAGCCCATTTCACCCACCCGGAGATCGTGGATATTTTTGAAAACTGTTTTGGTGTACGGGTGCGGGGGCGGTATATCACGCAGCTCATCCACAATGTCAAACAGGAGATCAAGGACCACCTTTATAAGTTTATCGAAAAGTTCAGCCTTGATATCATCGTGGTGGAAAATGCCCTGGCCATTCCGCTGAATATCCCCCTAGGCATTGCCCTCAGCGAACTTATTTCGGAAATCGGCATTCCCACCATCGCTCACCACCACGATTTTTTCTGGGAGCGCCAGCGGTTCCTTACCAACTCCGTATGGGAATACTTGAACATGGCCTTCCCGCCCCACCTGAACCAGATACGGGACGTGGTCATCAACTCGTCGGCGGACAACCAGCTCAGCCTGCGGACCGGTATATCCGCCACCGTCATTCCCAATGTTATGGATTTTGAAAATCCGCCCCCGCCGCCGGATGATTATACAAAGGATGTCCGCCAGTCTCTGGGCATTGAGGATGATGAGCTGTTCATTCTCCAGCCGACCCGGGTGGTCCAGCGCAAAGGCATCGAACACGCCATTGAACTGGTCAGCCATCTCGGCATGAAGGCCAAGCTGGTCATTTCCCATGCAGCCGGCGATGAAGGCATGGAGTATAAGCAGCGCGTGGAAGAATATTCCCGGCTGCTGAACGTTAACACTGTCTTTGTGTCGGACATCATCAACGAAAAGCGCGGCGTAACACCCGACGGCAGGAAAAAGTACACCCTTGACGATATCTATCCCCATGCCGACCTGGTCACTTACCCCTCAAACTTCGAAGGGTTCGGCAATGCATTCCTGGAAGCCATTTATTACAAAAAACCGATTGTGGTCAACCACTACTCCATTTATTCCACTGATATCAAACCCAAGGGATTCAGCGTTATCGAGTTGAACGGGTATGTGACTAAAAAAGCCGTTGAACATACCCAAAAAGTATTGCAAGATGAAATTTACAGAGCCCGAATGGTGGAACATAACTACGAACGGGCCAAAATGCACTACTCATATTCGGTGTTGCACGAAAAATTGAAGACGATTATTACGGACTGTCTGGGCTACAACTTTTGATGGCTTCGTAAAGGGTCCAATAGCCTCCTTATGCTGAATGAACTTGCCATTAAGAATTTTGCCATTATCGATGACCTGAGAATCAGTTTCGCCGGCGGGCTGACCATCTTAAGCGGTGAAACCGGCGCAGGCAAGTCCATTATTATCAATGCCGTCAACCTCCTGCTCGGCTCCCGCGCATCAGCCAAACTGATCCGCACCGGCGAAAAAAGCGCCGAGGTCGAAGCAATCTTTCTCATTCAAAAAAAAAGCGCCACTGCAAACAAGCTTAAAGATCACGGATTCTCAGCCGGCGAAGAACTGATTGTCAAACGGATTATTTCCGACACCAATCGTCATAAAATCTATATCAACGGCAGCCTTGCCACCATCCAGGTCCTCAACGAAATCACGGCCAACCTGGCCAGCATCTCCGGCCAGCATGCCCACCAGCAGTTGCTCCGGGAAGACACTCATCTCTCGGCTTTGGATGCATTTGCCGGGCTGGTGCCGCTCCGCAACAGTGTTTTCGAATCGTACAATGCCCTCTTGCCCATGCTGCGGGAACTGGACCGCCTGAAGGCAAAACAACAGCAGCAAGCCGACCAGACCGAACTGCTGAAATTCCAGAGAAATGAAATCGAAAGCGCCGTCATTACGCCGGGCGAAGATGAAGATCTGGAAAACGAACGCAAACGCCTAAAAAACGCACAGGAACTATACACGCTCATCTTCGACTGCATCGAGGGCCTTTACGATGCCCAGGGCTCGGTGATCGAACAACTGGCCCAGATCAAAAAAAACCTGGATAATGGCGCTGAAATCGATACGACGCTTGCCCCCTTGCAGGAAACTGCGGCAGACCTCATGGTCCGGGCCGAAGATACCACCAGCGGACTGAGAGATTATCTTGAAACGATTCAAACAGATGGGGCAGGGCTTGAGACCATTGAAGAACGGCTGGATCTGCTTACCCGGCTGAAACGCAAATATGGCAAGACCCTGGACGATGTTCTGACCAAACTGACCGAGATTGATACCGAGCTGGCCGACATGGGCAATCTGGAAGACCGGATTGCAGAAGCTGAGACTGCCATTGCCGAGGCGCACGCAGCACTCTCAGAAGCATCCCAGACGTTATCCCGAAAACGCCGCAAGCAGGCCGCAAATTTTGCCAAAAAAATTGAAGCCGAGCTTGCCATGCTCAAAATGGCCGACACCCGGTTTGCCATACAACTTGATAGCACGCCGGCCGGCAGCGACACCAACCCCTTTTTAACCGTTGACAAAAAGGTGATCAGTGAGACGGGAATAGACAAGGCGGAGTTCCAGATCGCCCCGAATGTGGGGGAGGCGATGAAGCCGTTGGCCGGTATTGCTTCGGGCGGGGAGTTGTCGCGGGTTGTACTGGCCCTTAAGGCCGTTCTGGCCGACAGGGAATCGGTGGAGACCGTTATATTTGACGAGGTTGATGCCGGCATCGGCGGCCAGACCGCGGAAATGGTGGGCAAAAAACTGGCCGTTCTGGCCGGGTATCACCAGATCATCTGCATTACCCATCTTCCCCAGATCGCCAAATTCGGGCATCATCACTGCAAAATCGAAAAATCCGTTGCCAAAGGCCGGACCACAACCATCATTACGCCGCTGGATGAAAAAAGCCGTATCCGGGAAATTGCCCGCATGACCGGCGGTGAGGAGATTACCCCAAAAACCCTGGCCCATGCAGAAGAGATGCTTGAACAGGCCGGCAACTGAGGATACAACGGATTTATTCCTGAGAAAGGGATATCATCACATGCGACAAATCGGACTGATATTCATTTGCTGTACACTGCCAGTGTTGCTTTTCACGGGTTGCCCGGCGAATTATGGTGCAGGAAGAATCATGTACTCCCTCAGGGCAGACAAACACCTCGAAGGCGAATATCAGTCCGTTGTTATCTGGCGCCTTCAGATCGAAGATAGAACCAAAAAAAACACGATCCAGCCCCTGAAGCGGTCGCTTTTCCATAAATTATCGCCCCGGTTTTTTATTCAGGGCCCTGAGACATATAAAATCGGCGAAATTCGGTCAACCCATGAAAACTGGACGGCAGATGACGATCCGGCCCTGTATGATGGCTTGTACATCGCCAGGGCCATCCCCGGGAACCACAAGATCTACAGGCTACGCATTCCATTTGTTCTGAATTCACTTGCTAAAAACGAATGGGTGGACATTCCGCTGGATATTACCATCACGATACCACCGGATCAACTTCGCTTCCTTGGCACTTTCACGATCAAAAACCTGCAACTCGTTTCCTGGGACAAAAGCCCGGTATTCAGCTACGACATGGAATTTTATAAAAACGATGGCACGGAAGCGATCCGCCAGTTTAAACAATATTATCCGGAGGTATATAAACAGTTCCAGAAAACCGGTCCCGGCATGTCATGAACACACTTGACCGTCAAACCGGATTCTGGGATCAGAGGGCGACAGACAAGGTGTTTACCCATCCCCTGAATCGGGAATGGTTCGCCAACCACGTGAATCGATCGGCGGCGGTTCTTGATGTGGGGTGCGGGTACGGCCGGTTACTGGCCGTGTTGAATGAAGCCGGATACACAAACACCGTGGGCGTTGATATATCTCCGGCCATGATCGAACGGGGAAAAGCCCTTTATCCGGAAGCGGACCTTCGGGTATGGGAGGGTGACGCACTGCCATTTGGCACGGACCGTTTTGACGGGGTTTTGCTGGTGGCGGTCCTGAACTGCATCCCCACCAACACCGGCCAGCAATTGTTGATATCTGAAATTCACCGGGTTCTGAAGCCGGGCGGGGTGCTCTTTATCAGCGACTATCCTCTGCAGAAGGATGAAAGAAACGTAAAGCGATACCAAAAGTATCAATCTATATACGGTCGTTACGGTACTTTTGAAGTCTCAGATGGCGCCGTTTTCCGTCATCACACCATGGAATGGATCGCCGATCTGCTCTCGCCGTTCACACAACTTGCCTTTCACCACATCAACGTCTCCACCATGAACGGTCATCCTGTCAGGGCATTTCAGTATCTGGGGAAAAAGTAACAGACGGTCACGGGGCATTAAACCATTCCCACAACCCCAGACTGAAATCGGGCAGAATATTAATCCCCAATGCGCTTTTCACCAGATAAAGGGTCATAAATCCGCTGAAGAGGATCATCAGCACAATCGCCAGCCCGACAATAACATTGGCCATGCGGGCCAGTATCCGCTCTTCCGGGGTTAACGTCCGCCGTTCCCGCCCGGCCAGGATCACGTAGTAAAAGTGCCACCGCCAGAACCTGACCGATCCCCTGAGATCCAGCGGATGCTTAAACCAACGCCTGGCACCAAAGGCAACCTTCATGGCGGTGAGCTGGTCCGGGGTGAAGCTTTCCCGGCTTTCTTCGGGGATCTGCTGAAGAATCCGTTGAACAATGGGGTCCTGGTAAATATCGGGATGGTTTTGTGCTGTCATGGAAAGTATCCTGTCTGCTGCCACGCAAAAACACGCGGATATCAATAAGATCCAGATAGAGATAACGTGCTGTTAACCGGGAATTGTGAAACGTATGTCAGTTCAGAGAGACAACTGATTATACTGATATTATAACCGAAACCGGGCTGAAAATCAATGCCTCTTTTAATGGCAGCCTGTATCCATCAAGGGGAACATCCGGGATTAAGCCGGGACCATATGATTCAGTGGCCCGCTACCCTTCCCGATGGACGGGGCCTGAGCAATGGCGCGGGTAATATAATCTTTTGCACGGGATGCGGCGTCAAAAAAATCCCTTCCCAGCGCCCTGTTAGCAGCAAGCGCCGAAGAAAAGGTGCAGCCCGTACCATGGGTATTCCGCGTATTGATCCGGGGGGCGGACAATTCTTTAAATGTTACACCGTCATAAAACACATCAACCGCATTATCGCCCTGAATATGACCGCCTTTGATAACCGCCCGGGCTGCGCCAAGCCCGATCATGGCCCGGGCGGCCTCTTGCATGTCGGCCATGGTCTCAATGGAGAAACCGGCAAGCAGTTCCGCTTCATGGATATTGGGCGTCACGACCTCTGCAATGGGGAACAATCGTTTCACCAATGCGGCCCGGGCGTCGGGCTTCAGCAGGGCATATCCGCTTTTGGAAATCATCACCGGGTCCAGCACCACCGGGGGCAGGGAAACGGTGGTTAACACCGACGCAATCGCTTCAATCAGAGCCGTACTGGATACCATGCCGATTTTAACGGCATGAATGGGGATATCCTCAAACAGATGTATAATCTGCCCCCGGACAATATCCGGATCCATCTCCTGGATATCATAGACTTTCCGGGTATCCTGCACCGTAACCGCCGTCACGGCGCTCATCCCGAAAACACCGTGGGCCTGAAAGGTCTTCAGGTCCGCCTGTATACCGGCGCCGCCGGACGAATCCGACCCGGCAATGGCCAGAGCGATGCGCATTGTCATTTCCTCCTCAAACAATTCTTCCTTTCTTTTATCTGACCGGCCGGTTTAGATCAAATATTTTTTATTGATGACATTTTATCATCCCCTTGACCCGTCTCACCAAATGATTATTTTATAGTTAAAAGATGGTAATCTGATTATGTTTAACATGTTGTTTTGAAAGGAGGGATTGCCATGAACGCATTACTGCCGACATTACAGAGAAGCAATTGGCTCAGGAGACGGGACAATATCAACGGTGATTTATTTGACCGTCTTTTTGACAGCTTTGGTTTACCTGCCTTAACAGAGTGGGAAAGTAACTGGGTGCCGTCAATTGATGTTTCAGAGACGGAAAATCAGTACGTGGTAAAAGCAGAGCTTCCCGGTTTACGCAAGGAAGATATCGATATTTCAATGACCGACGGCATTTTAACCTTAAAGGGTGAAAAGAAGCAGGAAAAAAAGGATGAAAACGAGAACTATCACTTAACGGAAAGCTATTACGGATCATTCAGCAGAAGCCTGCGGCTCCCGGAAGATGCATCAGTTGAAAAAGTGGACGCCACATACAACGACGGCATTCTGACCGTATCTGTTCCCAAATCTGAACAAGCAAAACCGAAAAAAATAAAGGTGCATTAACCTTTATGACCGTTGCCACAGAAACAGAAAGCGGGGCATTGTCTGCCCCGCTTTTTTTCAGGTGTGCATTGAAACCGGCCTATCCCCATGATATTATCTCTTTTCTCGTAGTATATTGAAACGGGACAGCAATATTTATACAATCTCAAGATTCTGCAATAAAACTGCAAATGAACATACAACTTCCATGGAAAGACAGCATCCTTGACCTGAAGGTCCCGGATACCTGGACCCTGGTTTTTCCGGAGCCGGCCCGCGTAACTGTCCGGCAGGAGAAAAGTGAAGTTACCATTGTTGATGCGGCAATGAAAAAACCGGTCGGCACCAAACCGATTCACATGAGTCAGCTTGCGAATAAAAAAATTGTAATCGTGGTTGACGACAATACCCGCCCTACCCCGGCTTACCGGTTCTTCCACCTTATTCTCGACGCATTGAAGGCTGCCGGTGTCACTTTGGACAATATCGTTATTATTTCGGCACTCGGGATTCATACCCCCATGACGGAAACGGATATGGCCGGCAAAATAGGGGAAGAAAACCAGGCCGCCCTGCGCTGGGAAAACCACAATGCCTTTGACGACACGGCCAATGCTTTCTTTGGCGAAACCAGCCGTGGTACGCCTGTTTATCTCAACCGTCATCTGAAAACAGCCGACTATATCGTTCTGGTGGGGCTGATTGAACCCCATCTCATGGCCGGTTTTGGCGGCGGACTGAAAAACATTCTGCCCGGCCTTGCATCTGCCGAAACCATCGGCAAACACCATGAAATTCTCTCAGAACCGCCCTATCGGGCGAACCGGGTCGGTATGCCGCCGGATTACAACTCCTTTCGGCGGGATCTGGAAGAAGTCAAAGAAATGATTGATGCGGAAGTGTTTTGCATCAATGTTGTGCTGGACAAAGCCCACACCATCACCGCCTGCTTCACCGGTGATCCGGTTCAGGCGCACCGGCAGGGGGTGGCTTACAATGCCGCGAATTTCGGCTTAAACCTGTCGGCACGGGTGGACGGTATTATCACCAACGCCTTCCCCATGACCACCAATTTCAAACAGAGCATGAAATGTGTGGGCAATGCACTGCCGGCACTTAAACCCGGAGGGGCCGTAATGGGCTTTCTTCAGGCGGATAAGGGAATGGACGATATTGCTATGCCCGAATCGTCGCCCCTGCCCCTTGGTATGGTGAAGATGATTCTTCGTCTGATCGGTCCGTCCCGGGTGTATGGTTTTTTGAACCGGGTAAAAAAGAACGTGGATATTGAAGAAAAATTTCTCTATTATTATACGCTCCAGTTAATTCGTCAATACGATGTCTATCTTTATGTCCCAACACTTACACCGGAGGAGATAAAGGCCCTCTTCTTTTTCAAGGGATTCACCAGTGACCCGCAGGCGGTGATCCAGCAGGGCATCCGGAAAATCGGGAAGCGGGCCACCGTGGCGGTTTTCCCTGAGGGTGGGGCCACATTCCCGGTACTGAAGAATGAATAAAAAATAAAGGGAGGGAAACACAGCTTTATGACCGGTCAAGACTTTACCGACACAGACATGGAACAAATTGAGGCGCACGGACTGTCAAAAGAGCGCGTAGAACGGCAACTGGCAATGTTTAAAAGCGGCGTCACCATTCCCACGCTGGTGGCTCCCTGCACAGCGGGCAATGGCGTCAAGCAGCTGGACGACGACACCGAAATTCAAGCCTTGATCCGCCAGTGCGACAGAGCGGCAAAAAATGGCCGGATCACAAAATTCGTCCCCGCATCAGGCGCTGCTTCCAGAATGTTCAAGGCCCTGCTGGCAGTATATCACGATACGACTCCGGTCGACCGTGATACGACATTAGAGCGGGCGGAAAATGGGGATGACAATTATACCGCCCTGCTCGACTTTATGGACAGCCTCGACAAGTTCGCTTTTTATAACGCCCTGTCAGATGCAATGGCTGCTGATGGATTGGATTGCGGACAACTTGTGAAAGACGGCGACTATCAGACCGTGCTTGCCTATCTGCTGACCGACAAAGGACTCAACCTTGCTGGCCGTCCCAAAGGCATGATACCGTTTCACCGGCATGCATCAGATACTGCGACGCCACAGGCGTTGACGGCATTTGAAGAACATATTGCCGAAGCCGTTGCCTGTTTCACGGACAACGACAACACCTGTCACCTCCATTTTACGGTTCCCGAGAGCCATCAATCACAGATTGAATCACTTGTCCGGAAAACTTGCGATACCTGGCAACAGACCGGTCAAATCACTGTTCAGGCCGGTTTTTCCATTCAGGATCCCGCCACCGATACCATTGCCGTAGATATGGACAACCGGCCGTTTCGGGATGAAGACGGCCGCATGATATTTCGGCCCGGCGGTCACGGTGCACTGCTGAGCAACCTGAACGCACTGAACGGCGATATTCTTTTGCTGAAAAACATCGACAACATTGCCAAACCAACGCTTCGGGAGAAGACCGCCTGGGCACTGAAAGCCATATGCGGCCTGCTGGTGGATCTTCAACAGGGGATTGCCGGTCATGTGCGTCAACTGAACAGTGAATCATGGGATTCAGCCGCCGTTGACGCGGCCATGGATTTTGTGACCTGCCGGCTCGACATCACCCCGCCTGAATCCATACGCGCCCAATCCCCCAAAAACCAACGCGACTTTCTGCTCTCCATTCTCAACCGGCCCACACGGGTCTGCGGTGTTGTCAAAAACGAGGGCGAACCGGGCGGCGGCCCTTTCTTTGTCAGAGACAACACCGGCATGGTATCCGGTCAGATCATCGAATCCGTACAGGTGAACATGGATGACCCGGCACAGAAAAAAATATGGGAAAGCGCCACCCATTTCAACCCGGTGATTATCGCGTGCGGGGTTCGGGACGCGGCCGGCAGCCCCTTTGATCTTACGCGATTTGCCGATCCACAGGCGGGCATCATCACGGAAAAATCGTACAAGGGCCGCTCTCTGAAAGCCCTGGAACACCCCGGTTTGTGGAACGGGGCCATGGCGTTCTGGAACACGGTCTTTGTGGCAATTCCTTCTTCCACATTCAATCCTGTCAAAACGGTATTTGATCTTCTGCGTGACGGCCACCGGGAGGAGGATTGAGATGAATATCCTGGTATGCGGCGCAAACGGTCAACTGGGGAGTGACTGCGTGGCGGTGCTTTCAGACAGCCATGCCATCACAGGTGTGGATATTGATGAACTGGATATAGCCGACGCAAAGGCAGTGCAGACGACAGTACAAGACGCCCGCCCGGATTATATCATCAATTGCGCCGCCTATACGAATGTGGACGGATGCGAAACCGACAGAGAAACGGCTTTTGCGGTAAATGCTGATGGCGCACGTCATCTGGCCATGGCCGCCGTTGCCACGGGTGCCCGCATGATTCATGTTTCAACGGACTATGTCTTCAAGGGAGACAAACCCCTGCCCGGGGCCTATACAGAATCCGACCCGGTAAATCCGGTTTCCGTATACGGTCAATCCAAAGCCGATGGTGAACAGGCGGTTATGGCAGCCGATCCTGCCAGCACTATCGTGCGAACCGCCTGGCTCTATGGCACTGACGGCAAAAACTTTCTGAAAACCATGCTGCGGCTGGCCCTGCAGAATCCCTGCAAGCCCATTACCATCGTGGCCGACCAGTTTGGATCACCCACGTGGTCCTACACCCTTGCCCGGCAGATTGACACACTGATCGCAAAAGGCGGCAGCGGCATATACCACGCAACAGGCGAAGGCTATTGCTCATGGCACGATTTTGCCGCTTACTTTCTAAAAAAAATGGATGTTCTCCATGCCATCACCCCCTGCACCACCGCGGAATACCCCACACCGGCGAACCGGCCGGCCAATTCGATCCTTGCCAACCAGCGGCTCACCGAACAGGGCATCAACCACATGCAGAACTGGCAGGACGACGTGGATCAATTTGTCGACCGGCACCGGCAGACACTGCTGGAGATGTGCAAGCCCGGATAGGTCGCCTGGTCATTCTACAATCTGCCCCCATGCGTTCCGGGTATATTGACCGAACACCTCAAAATCCGCTTTATCAACCCCATAATCTGCCATGTCCAATGGCAGGGCCTCTTTCTGAATATTGTTCCTGCCCCAGTAACTTTCCAGAATACGGATATATTCTCCATTGGCTTTGATCGTATTAAAACCGGCCTCAAATTGCGCTGCCAATGTTTTGCCCTTGGGGTTGGCATTATGAAATGCCACGGAACATGGCGCCGCCTTATTCAGGACGTAATCAAAATCCGTCAGCTGCGCCTTGAACATCTGGTGGACCAGGCTCATGCCCGACAGGAGTGTCCCTTCCATGAAATCCGCGCGGCCGGCGTGGAGCATTTTCACCATATTCACCGGCGACGGGATGACCCTGTGATCAATTTTTAATTTCTCGTAGTATTTCAGCATCGGTGAATGGGCGGTTGTCAATATACTCTTGTCCTGAAAGTCCGTTATTTCATTAAAGACCACATTTTTCGTGTTATCGGGGTCATAATACAAAAAAATCCCGACCACATTGAAGGTGTTGACATTGGTCACCTGAGCGTTCATCTCCGGACTCAGAAATAACTGGCCAGGCGAAAATGCATCAACCTTGTTTTGAAACAGATAGGCCACAGCCCGTTTAACCGGCAGGACTTCAAAACTGACATCGATATCCGCTGCCTTGCACGCGGCCGTGTAAACATCAATCATCATGCCCTTGCCCTCTACGTTATAAAACGGCGGATAATCATGCACGGCAATGGTCATGGACGCTGCGGCAACCACCGATACCGGCAAAAGTATGAATGACAACAGAACTGCAACCATCAGGCATTTAAATAATTTCATGGTGCCTCCTTTGGTGGATATTAAGTGAAAAAATTTGCTGAAGAGTGTAGCAGGCATTTGAACGATACACGTAGTAGCGGGATTATACAGATGATCCCCCCGGCGTTCCCCACATATCGTCTGATTCATTAGAATACATCCCCCCGGTATCTTCCAGTTGCGGTAATGCTGCGTATTCGACATCGGCATCCGATTGCGGTCCGGAGGGGCGGGATGACTGCTTCAGCCGGAACCGGGCTACCATTTTCCGAACCTGAGAAGACTGGGAAAAAAGCTCCTGGGCTGCGGCAGAGGTCTCTTCGGCATTGGCGGCATTCTGCTGGGTAACCGCATCGATCTGCGAAAGGCCCTCGCTGATCTGGGCAACACCTTCAGCCTGTTCCTTGCTGGCGGCGGCAATTTCCCCCACCAGATCGGATACTTTATGGATGATATCGTTGATGCGGGTCAGTGCCTCCCCGGTTTTTTCCGCAACCGTATTTCCGGCCGCCACTTTCTGCACTGACCCCTCGATTAACTGGGCCGTCTCCTGCGCGGCCTTGGCGCTTCTTGCCGCCAGGGATCTGACTTCCTGGGCCACCACGGCAAATCCCTTGCCGTGCTTGCCGGCCCTGGCCGCCTCCACAGCCGCAT
The DNA here is from genome assembly GCA_034189905.1 of Thermodesulfobacteriota bacterium. Taxonomy (GTDB): domain Bacteria; phylum Desulfobacterota; class Desulfobacteria; order Desulfobacterales; family Desulfosudaceae; genus JAXHTY01. The sequence goes on along the minus strand of JAXHTY010000006.1, from coordinate 162,730 downwards.
TCAAAGCCAGCAAGTTGGTCTGGAAGGCAATATCATCGATGGTTTTGATAATCTTACTGATCTCATTACTGGAGTCATTAATGTCCGCCATGGCTGACGTCATCTCCTGCATCTGCACAACCCCGGTCTCTCCCGCACTTCTGGCGTCTGATGACAACTGGTTTGCCTGAGTGGCGTTTTCAGCATTGGTTTTGGTCTGGTCGCCGATCTGGGTCACCGAACTTGAAATTTCCTCCAGGGAGGATGCCTGTTCCGTGGCGCCCTGGGAGAGTGCATTGCTGGAATCAGATACCTGCCCGGACCCGGAATCAACCTGCTCGGCAGCACTATGGATTTCGCCTATAATCTCATTCAGGCTCTCAACCATTCCGGACAGGGATTTGCCAAGCCTGTCATTTTCGGACGCCAGGTTGACCTGCTGATCAAGATTGCCGTTGGCAATGGCCTCCGCAATCTCGGCCTTGGTGTTCAGCTCATCCACAACTGCATTTAAAGCTCCCCCCATGATCCCCACTTCATCGGCACCTGTCGCAAACCGGACCGTTAAATCCCCCTGTTTCAGTTTTCCGGCAAGTGCTGCCACTTCCCGAACCGGCCGGAGGACAATCCGCCTCAGGCTGAAAAAGAGTGCGATAAAAAGCACGGTATTGATAATAACAACCACCATGATAAGCCCCACAACGGTTTTGTTCAGCCTGGCCCGCATGAACTTCCGGGTCAGGTAGACATCAACATTGCCGATGGTCTCTTCATTTTCGACAATGGGCTTTGAGTGCTGTATCACATCATCGGTAACCGCATCTTTACGGTCGACCATTTCCCACTGGTCATCCCGCTGAAACCCGCCTGTCACGGTTTCGCCATCCGGACTTTTCAGAAATACCGCCTGAACCTGGTCTTCAAGGAACTCGGATTGAATGACCGCTCTGACCTGATCATTGTCAAAATTATACACCGGGGCAGCCAAGTTTATGGCCAATTGTACCGCAATATTTTCCGCCAGTCTGGTGAGCCCCTTTTCCATGGCCGATTTTTCTGCGTAATAATCATATACTGCAAAAACCATCGAAATAAACGATACTAAGAGGATCAAGGTAACACTGATCTTTGCCTGGATGCTGGTCATACGAAATAGTTTCATCTTCACGCTCCTGGAAGGGGGTTGATCAATAACTGAAAAACACGCCGCCTGTTAATGCTTGAAAAATCTCAGCAACTAAACCGGCATAAAACAATTGGGTAACTGTCAGGTCTCTGGGGGTTTATAGCTTCAGGGAAAATATTCAGGAATTAAACACTGGTTGAATTTTTTAACACATACAATTATAATACCCTACTTAAAAAAAAAAGGCAATATATTTATGCTGATAATGCTTTATGAAGACGGAGGTAGTTGCATGAAATTAAAAACAATAATCACGGCATGGATGGTGATGATGTTAATTGCCGCAACATCATTGGCAACAGAATCAGAAAATAAAAACCTGACACGCATATTCGACCCGGTCATTGTCACGGGCGACCAGACCGACCTGGACGGTGCGCCGATTGCCAATTACAACCTGTACGCCATTGATGAAAACCAGCTCAAACCGATCCCGTTTCAGATTGATGAGCGGGATGAAGATGGGTTTTTTGTGCTTACCGCAGGCAAGGAGGCATCAACAGACAAAGATAACGGCTATTTTGACGAAAACGACGAACTGGTCTTTATGGCCAAGGATACGGGCGACCGGCTCACCGACCATAGCATCTTGCCGGCATCCTACCGGGCTATGGCGGAACTTGAAATAAAAGACCCCCTTACCCGGGAAAGCGGTTGGGCTTATCTCCTGGCATTTGACAGTCCCGCTCAGGACAAATCGACAACCGATTATGTCAACTATACACCGCAAACCCGGATGCTTGAAACCACCTATTACATGGTCGGCTTTGATCCTGCGTATCCGGCAACACCGGCTGACTATGCATTCAAAAAAACACTGGGCGGCACGGGTGAGGATTTTCTCGACCGTGCCAAGATCCGGGTTATGATGGGGGCTCTGGGCTGTACGCTCCACCGCAATGAAAATGACATAAAAGTCAAGGCCCTCGGCTATATCGATGGGCCGGTGCGGGTTGTGAGTTATGTGCATACCAAGACGCCACTGGTGCTCGGTATTCCGGCCAGCTCCACGCGACAGTACACCTACTACTACCAATCAATAGCGGACTTCGGATTTGCCGCCTCTTTTCCGTTAAAACCGAGTAAATTCCGTGTAACCATTATTGATGACTTTAAAAACGCCATTGGGTGGACTGTATACAACTCCAATAACCCCGAAGGGATTGTCATTGACGGCAAAATGGGGCCGGCAGACAAAAATCTGAATCTGTCACCCTGGACCTGGGGTGTTATTTCAAATGGCACGAACAGTTTCTGGTCCCGCTGGCAGGCGCTGGACGGTTGTCCGGCCAGGGCGTCTCTTTACTTCAACGATGATATGAATGCCGAAGATAAATACGAAAACGATCCGGGCGAACGACCGGGCATTGGCTTTGACTTCATCGAAGGGTGGGACGAACTGGAGGAAGACCGCATCGAACTCAGATTGATCCACTTCTTCACCAAAGGGTACACCAGTGAATTGATACCGGAAGTCATACAGGTTCACGATGTCCCGCTTGAGGTATCGGGTGACGATATTACCGGGGATTTGTAAAAGAATCCCGGCTTCGTGAATCAGGCTTTGGTTTCCCCCTGTATGGGGATCGTCCAAATCAAAATCGAGCGGACTTCCAATTCGGACAGACAAAACATTATGTGTAAACATGAAGCCTAACCGCATCTCCACCCTGCTGATGATGAGCATTATGCTCTTTTCCACAGCGGCATGGTCTAAGGGCCCTCCTCAACAAAAAAGCAGCGGTCTCTCTTTTCACCGTGTTAATGAGCCGCGGGAAGGCGCCTTTTCAATACTGGTGCCACAGGGATGGCAGCACCAGGGCGGGATATATCGGGTGAATGCGGCACAGGCCGGCGGGCCATTGAATGCCATGGAAGCAAAATGCGATCTGGTCTTTAAAAGTGACCAGCAGGGAACCGTGGCATTCCGCATTCTGCCCGATATTGTTTATGCCCATGCAGGTATTGGCGGAAGACCCCAATCTGTTTATGCAGCGCACCGATTACAAACGCACCCCGATCCGCAAACGCCGGAATGAATAAGGTGGGACACCACATTGCCGCTTGATTGCCAAACCGGCAATTCCTGAAGGGACCTGCCCTGCACAGCCCCGGAAGAAGGGTTAAAATTCGTGCGGATTCGTGAAAATTCGTGGGGAGTTGCAAGCAGCCTTCATTCCGGCAGCGTATCGTAAAAAAACCGCATGGCGTCGGAGCGGGAAACAATGCCGATGACGCGGTCATTCTCAAGAACCGGCAGGCGGCCTACATCGTGCTTGACCATAAGCCGGGCCGCATAGAGCGGGCTTTTGTCCGGGGTAATGGTGACCAGGCGGGTGCTCATAAATGCCTTTACCGGGGCCTTGAATTTGTTTTTGTTTTTAATCTTTTTGAAATCCCGCCGTGAAATCACGCCCACGAGTTTGCCGTCATCCACCACGGGCAGACCGGTGCAGCCCTTTTCCTCGAGCATATCCGCCACCTCGGCCATGGGCATGGTTGGCGGAATGGAATGGACCGGATAGGACATGAGGTCGAATATCGACATGGAAGTTTCCTGATTCCCCTTGAGCAGTTCCACAATCCATTCTTTCAGGGCATCCGGATTAACCGCCTGGAGCATGGCAGAGCCCGCGCCGGGATGACCGCCCCCGCCCATGCTCCGCATGACCGACCCGATATTCACCTCGTGGGTGCCGCTCCTGCCGATGACAATGCACTTGTCGCTTTCATCGCGGATAAAGATGCCGAATGCCACGTCCACATTCAGAATATCCCGGTACATGTGGACCACCAGGGAAAGATTGTTCACATGTCCGGTAATCTTGGTGACATTGATGCTGATCTTCCAGTTGTTGATTACCTGCCGGTCAGCCGTCTTCAACATCTCAAAAAGCACCTCCTTCTGCTTCTGGCCGTATGCCGGCTGCAAAAAAGTGCGAAGGATTGCAAGGTCTGCTTTCTGCTCCAGAAGAAAGGCGGCGGTACGGGCATCCTCGGGTGTGGTGGAGGGGAACATCAGGCTGCCCGTATCCTCGTAAAGACCGCACAAAAACAGCGTAGCCTGGATAGGCGACAGCGGGATTTCCTGCTTTCGGATCTCCCGAAGCATCAGGGTAATGGTTGCGCCCATGGGTTCCTGGCATATCCATGTGGGCGAAAGGTCGCTTTCGCTGGTGTGATGATCCCAGACAATAATCTCAAGATCGTTGTTTTCCTTCAGTTTATCCACACGATCCAGCCGCGACCACTGGTTGGCATCCACCACAACCAGCCGTTTTACGTCTGTAAGCGGAATGTCCTCCACCCGGGACAGGCTGAAAAGATCCTTGTGAATGGACAAGAAGGCCCTGACATTGGGATTATGCGCTTTTGGCAGCACCGGCACGGCATCGGGATACAAAAGCGTGGCCGCAATCAACGATGCCATCCCGTCAAAATCGGTATTCTTGTGAGTGGTGGCAATTTGCATGTTTTCCCCAGCTCAATTTATAACAGTCTTTGATGCTCTCGTAAAAGTCGAAAAAGGGATGGCAAAATAAAAAGTTCAAGTTCGAGGCGCGCAAATCTCAAGGAATGATCTGTAGAGGCGAACCTTGTGTTCGCCCCGACATCGTACGTGACATGACGAGAGATGCAGCGCAACAAAGAAATTGGACGTTTTACGAAGCCATCTTCTTTGATCATAGCTAATATCTAAACGAAAATCCACCTGTTCATACGTACAAAAAAGCTGTGGATCATGAGTGCTAACCCGCATATTCCTCAGAATAACCCGTCAGCCCTCCACCTTCTCGATCCGGCAATGAAAATTCCGGCCCACAGGCGTGCCGGTGAGGGGGGCGCGGCGGTGGTCGTCAGTGAGGCGGTTGAGGCTGCATGCCGGGTCCAGATCGCCCCAGCCCCAGGCTATGCGGATGATGCCGGGCCGGGTCACGGCGGAAAACTTCACCGGCATGACAATGTCCCCCCGCGGGGTGGACACCCGGGCCGTGTCCCCATTTTCGACCCCGTACTGACGGGCATCTTCGGCGTTAATATCAATGTGACACCCGAACCTGTTTTTGAGCAGAGACGGGATCTGGCGAAACTGGGAGTTGTTAAACCGGATGTCCCGGGCACCGCTGATGCCGATCAGGGGATATTGGTCCTTTTGATCTTCAAAACTGATCGGGTCAGTCACAAACCCGTTTTCAAAAGGGATTGCCGGCATACCGGCATTCGCCAGCCGGTCGGAATAGAATTCAAACTTTCCCGACGGTGTGGCAAACCCCCCGGTTTTGTATTTCTCATATGCCCGCTGGTTGACATAAAGTCCCTGGGGATGGGCGCGCAGATCATCAACCGTAATACCGGCCGGGGCAAGCTGATCATCCAGGGCCGCTTCAGCAGTCTGCCAGGGGAACTCAGCCGTCAACCCCAGCCGCCTGCCCAGGTCAAACACAATATCCCAGTCAGGCCGACTTTCATGCAGGGGCGGAATCACCGCCTCCTGCAGCATCACCGGGCTGTTGCGGATATACGCCCGGTTGAGCTGGGTTTTTTCAAAACAGCTCGACGCCGGCAGAATCACATCGGCCATCTTTGCGGTTTCGGTCATAAACAGATCAATAACCACCAGAAAATCCAGTTTTTCAAAGGCCCGCCGTGCCCGATGGGCATCCATCATGGTGACAAGGGGATTGCCGGACTGAACGATCAGCATCTTCAGGGGATAAGGACGTTCATCCAGAATGGCGTCTACAACAGTGGACTGTACCTGCCGGCCCCAGTTGTGGTGAAACGTGTTATATAGCGGATAGCCTGCTGTAACAGGCGCCACGGCAGGCGGCAGGCGGTCCTGCAATTGAAAATCCGCCAACGTCAATGGTTGCGGGATACAATCCCCGCCCGGTTTGTCGATATTACCGGTCAACCCCCGCAGCATGCAAGCCGCCCGGGTGGCATCATACACCTCAAGCTGCATGTCCAGACCGTTGCCATCCACAATGCAGGCCGGTCTGGTTTTGGCATACAGATCAATGGCCTGCCGGACCAGTTCCGGGGCCAGGCCGCAACGGGACGCCACCGCATCCACAGGGAATGCCGCTGCCGCCCGTTTCAGTTCATCAAACCCCTTTGTCCATTGCTTCACAAAATCCACGTCATACAGATCATTTGAGATGATCTCGTGAATCCAGGCCATGGCGAGCAACCCGTCATGGCCGGGATGGATCTGCAGAAAGATATCCGCCTTTCGGGCCAGGGCGGTCTTTACCGTATCGATTACGATCAGGCGGGCCCCGTTTTCACACGCCTCGTAGATGGCCTCGGCCCCCCCGGGGTTTGTATGCCGGTCGTTTTTCCCCCACACCACGATGCAACGGGCATTCCTGATCTCGGGCAGAGCCAGCGCACCATGCACATAGGTATGGGCAAACTCCCGGGAGACATGACAGATGGATCCGTTGCCAATAGTGTTGGGCGACCCGAATGCGTTCATCAATCGGTTGGCGTAATCCCATGGCAGCCCCCAGTCTGCAGCCATCCCTCGCAACCAGCACACAGATTGCGGTCCGTGCTGATCCCGGCACCCGATCATTTTCCCCGCCACCCGGTCCAGGGCCTCGTCCCACCCGGCCGGCCGAAAGCCGTCTTCTTCCCGAATCAACGGGGTTTGCAGGCGTTGATCCGAATAGACAATATCCTTTGCTGCCCGCAGCTTGGGACAGATTATCTGTCTGTTTTCCGGCCTCACCGATTTTCTGGCGGCCGACATCAGCCGGTTGTTTTCAACCTCAACCGTAATCGGGCAGCAGGCCGAACACAGCCGGCACACGGAATGTTTAATCATCAATCCCCCGTTATTTGTCGCTCACCGACACACACAGCCCCTCTTGCAAGCCCTTCTCTGCCTGTGGGCGCCTGTGGCTGTTTTTATTATTGTTAACCCGTTTCCATATTCGTGCCGATTCGTGGGGGGAATACGCCCACGAATCGGCACGAATTTTCACAAATAAATTCTACGCTGCGTCTCTGCGACGATTCCTTCTTCATCGCCGGGCCAGAAGCCAGCAGCTTTGAATCTGTTCAAAATGGTTGGCGTGGGTCCGGATTTTCCACCAGACCCTGCCGGTTTCCAATACATCCCAGGGAGGGGCGAAAACGTCCTTGCCGTCGCCAAGCAGGGCAGCGATATTGTCCAAGCCTCTCCCCGTAAACGGACCGTTGACGTGCCCCCCCAGCCAGTTTCCCTTTTCGGCCGCATCCTCGGACCAGGAAAAGGGGTCGGACAGCAGAAACTGCGCCCCGCTGTCTTGGGCCACCCGGTTTGCCTCGGCAAGATGGCGGTACGGCACGGATACCTTGTCCACCAGATTCAGAGAGCTGACCACCTCGGCGCTTGATTGCGAAAACGGCAGGGCCAGCGCGTCGGCCACAATAAATTCGACGTTATCCAAACGCCACTGGCCGGGCAGTTGAACCTCAAAGGGACGGGTGATGTCCCCCTCTTCCTTTAACGGCACCGTCAGGCGCCTTTCGGCCATCAACATCCGCGCGGTTCGAATAAAGGCCAGCGAGGTGTCAAGCCCCACGGCCATTCCCCCCATCTGGGCCAGATCAAAGGCAAACCGCCCCACCGCCGCACCGGCATCAATGGCCAGCCCCTTGAACGGATGTATTTTCGCCGCCCATTGGGCATAGGCGTCTGAAATATTTTCCTCATTCACCAAGTCCGCATAATGACTCCACAAATAAGACGACACCACTTCCGGTAATTCATACTTATTATCACCTGCCGACAGTTGGTCAGCCCCCGTGGGCAGGAGACAGGCAATGCCATCTTCAACCGGATAATCCGCCTTGCAGGCCGGGCATGACAATCGGCCCGCCAGAATGTCGCCTTCAGTTTCCTTGAACACCATTTCTTCCAGCCCGACCTCTTCAGGCAGACAGTCGGGACAGATCAGGTGGGTTAACAATATCCGTTTCATTCACACCCTTCCCAAAATCATTGAAAAATCTTATTCGTATTATTCCGGCCTTATGCAAACATTCACTTACGTTTGGGGATCAAGTTCCCCCGCCTTTTTAAGAAAGACTTTGGCGATCAGGGGACCGGTGAGTTCATGAATAATGGTAGCGCCGATGATGACGTTAATGACAATATCGGTCACATGACCGAAAGACTGATTCTGCTGCATGACCAGAGCCAGGCCGATAACGATCCCCCCCTGTGGGATCAGCCCGCCGACCGTGTATTTGCGAACTTTCGGGGATGCGCCGGACACCGCGGCGCCCAGCATGGTACCGGCCACTTTTCCCGTTGCCCGGCATACCACGAAAATGAGAATCAACTGATAATTGGCCAGTAAAACGGAAAAATCGAGGTGCATAACACTGATGGTAAAAAAAAGCACAAATACCAATTCTTCGGTATATCGTTCCAGTATCTGAAACATCTTGTCGCGTTGTATGTTAAAATTGGTCACCATGATACCCATGGTCATGGTGGACAGAAGCGCTTCCAGGCCCACCATTCCGGCAATACCGTAGCACAGGGCCAGCATGCCGATAACCAATACGATGAGAACCCCTTCTGTATCATTCTTTGCCATCCGGGTTAAACCGTTAAGCAGTAAACCAAACCCTGTGCCCAAGGCGACAGAACCGGCAATGACCAAAAGGGGAGCGACAATCAATGCCGCACGAAACGGCTCGTTTAAAATAAATATACCGGCCACGGACACGCTTATACTGTAATTGATTATACCCAGAATGTCATCAAACGCCGCCACGGACATAATGGTGGATGTCACCTCCCCTTTTGCATGATACTCATGGCTCACAGCCAGCACAGCCGATGGATCGGTGGGAGATGCCAGGGCTGCCAGCAACAGGGCCAGGGGGATGAAAATCGTAGTTAACGCGGCATTCCCATTTTGCGGTATTATCAGCGGCCCCAGAAAAATAAAAGCGCTCAGAATCGCCAGGAATGCGAACTCGGCTTCGAAAATAGTAATGGATACAATCCGCTTCCCCAGCGATCTCACCGTGGCAAACACGACTGTTCCACCAACGGAAAATGTAATGAATGCCAGGGCGAGATTGGTCACCGGTGCGGTGTGGTCAACAAATGTTTCAGGAATAAAATGGGTCAATTCCGGGTTCAACAAAACCCCGGCAGCCATGTAACCGGTAATTTTGGGCAGCCCCAGACGGCAGGCAATAACACCGAGAATAAATCCCGAGACGATAATAATCCCGATAATAATTATTGGTTGCATGGTGTGCTTTTGAAATTATTCTTGATCCTGCCCGGGTCGTTGCCTGCGACCCCGGATATCTCATGGAATGTACGGGTGCAATACGCCCGAGTCTCCTGCCAGATCCGCCGTCATAGCGCCGTGTTGCGGCAAGATTGGGAAATTGTAACATGGCGGAAGCCAGATGGCAACCATGGCCGGTTGTCGATACCAGCCCTGCATCCAGTCGACATTGAATAGAGATAAGGTTTTTCGAATACCAAAATAAGGGTTTTCCCTATTGCATTTTTTGTATAAATTTGTTACTGCACAAATAATAATGTTAACAAAAGTGTTCTATTTTCTGGTTTATCAACACTGTTACTGGAAACAATTTTGAAGATGGGTGTAGAAGCAGTTTAGCAGGCGTAATAACAACGGTAAAAGTAATCTCCCCTGTTGTCATACCCTTCGCCCCGGCAACCATCCATTCGAGGAATTTTACCACTGTACAGGCAATTAACCAGTTTGATCGGTCATATATCTCAGGGGAGGAGGGGAGGGGGACCTCCCGGGCAATCACAGAGGATTAATGGTTGCACCGGTATGATTTTGATTATTCATCCCGCCATTTTCAGCACCCACTGCATGGCGTAACAGCCGTGCCCCTCTTTAAGGAACTGCCGGATTTCAGCACTCTCCACACCATCACCATCATTTTTCTCAAATAAATCAAGAGAGAAAGTCCCTTGACCGGACCTGATTTCTTATATATAATACAAAATGTTAATTTAATGATACATATGGTCCAGACCGATGGGGGGATGGCGGATAATCGAACCCAATCTCTCTGATAATGAAAGACCTTATCCAAAACGATGAATGCAAATTGCCCTACGGTAAATTCAGTGCATCGGCCGGGCTTGAGCGCCTGTAAAGACAGACAAGATCATGTATCAAATCTATCCAGACCCAGCGTTTCCGGAAAAACTCCCCTTAATTTGTATATTTATGTGTCATCAAAACAGTCATTCCTATACGACGGTATGCAAAACAAGATATGAGCATCCTGACCGGCACACATAATCCAATGGACCGGCTGTTGCCTTAAACGATTTGAGGAGAGCGATGATAAAAAATAAGATCCGCCCCCCTTTTCTGATTGGCCTGATGATCGCCGCAAATTATGCCGATTTTGAACGGCCCCACCTTTATGATGAATACCCAAAAACCATGAAACGATTATACCCCGAAAATCAGTGGAACAACTCTTATGTTGGCGGCATCGCCAATGCCCGGATCATCGTGCTGGCCCTTGAAAAAGCCGGCCGGAACCTGACACGGGAATCACTGATTGATGCGATGGAAACCATAAAAGGGTATGACGGTCTTGGCCCTGCAATCAACTTCAGCGAATTTGATCCGGATAACCCCGATTGCCGCCGGGCCGCCAATACCGTTTACCTCCAGGAGTGCCTGGCCGACGGAACGCCAAAAATACTGACCGGCTGGCTTACCGCCGAATAACCGTGCCTGACCATCCCGTCCGGCAGCGGACGGTGGTTAAATCTATAAATAAAGGAGATACCATCATGAAACACACCTTTCCTTCAATGTATCAATTCGTCGTCGCCGTCCTTATGGGCTTTTTACTGGTGACGGCAGGGTGCGGCCATGCCCCAATGGAATTTACGGAAAATGCCGCCGGCCCGCAAATCATTGTAGAGCCTCCGGTGATCAGCACAGGTATTGCCACGCTTGTGAACAGCACGACACTTATCTTCAAGGGCAAAGGGTTTCCCGCCGGTGATGCCGTATTCATTAATATCCAGAAAACCGAAACCGCCGAACCGGTGGGACCCTTGTTTATTGCAGACGCCACGGTCCAGCCGGACGGCACCTTTAGCACGGAAGTGGAAAAAATCGTCAAGATCAACGAACTGCTCCGGGCAAACCTGGGATTGAACGATGAAATGGAAAAAATTATCGTGGTGTCAAAATCGCCCATCCCTGCCGGTATTTATACCGTCCATGCCGAATGCATGAAATCCGACCAGACGGCCCAGTCCCGTTTAATTGTGGAAGATGCGTCCATGGGTGAATCCTTTAAGGACTGGCTCGGCGGCCTGTTGGGTAAAATCGAAAAAAAATGATATGGTTCGCCTTAAGATAAGGATAACCAACAAGGATCTAGACCCGTGAAAATCAAACCCAAAATTATGGTCAATGCCTGCGGGATCATCTTTCTTGTCATGATCGCGTCCATGATTGCGGTCTCCCTGCTGGTGACACGGCAGAACCGCGATGCATCAAGGGAACGCCTGAACAATGCCTTTAAGATCATCCAATCGGAGATTGTCTCCCTGAAAACGGAGCTCAGGACCGATGGCAGTCATATGGCTGCCGTCAATGACATGGGGACAAAAATACAGTTCTTTGCTGAAGAAAAAGGCGGGGGCGGGGAGATGGCCACCATCACTTACCGGGAGGCGGTCACCTCGCTTTACAATGCCATTCTGGCCAGCAAAATCCGCAAGGTTCAGACCTATGACAAAGACGGGGATCTGGGCGTATTTGTTTACAAAGACGGCGAAACCGCGGTAATGGGATTTCCCAACACGGTGGGCGAGAATGTGTTTCAGATTGCGCGGATGATGGACGGACAGAAGCCGGATCTTGAATCCTGGCGGCAGGTCCCGAAACCGGAACCCGTAAAGACGCGGCTGGATAACAACAGTGCCAGCGGCATCCACATCCGTGTTAAAAAGGACAGGGTCTGGCTTGTGGCTTATCTGCCCTCCATGGCCGAGGTTTTCAATACAGCCACTGCCGAATTTGAAAACGCCCGTGTGGGAACCGTGGTGGCGGAACTGCCGATTGACGCCGCCTTTGCCCGGCGAATCGCCGACCTGAGCAATACACAGATCAACATTTTCACCCGGAACGGGTTGAGTGCCGGCACTGCTGCCGACAGTAAAAACATCGATCTGACCCGTTTTCAGAATCCTGAAAACGGCCAGAACTGGGAAATGACCGATCAGCCGCTTTTCTTTGAAGATGCCGAGATCCAGGGACAGGATTATTTTCAAAGCATACTGCCTATTTACGTGTCAGGAGATGGAACGTGCGACGCGGCCATCGTTGCCCTGCTCTCCAAATCGATTGCCCGGAAGAATACCAACGAAATGCTCAGACTGCTGCTGCTGATTACCTTCCTTGGCATTGCGTTTGTCCTGCCCGCCACATACGCGTTTGCCAGTTCCATATCCAGGCCGATCCTCAGGGTCAAGGATTTTGCCGCACAACTTCAAAAGGGCGATCTTTCCGTGGAACTGCCGCACCGGAAAGATGAAATCGGTGAAATGGGCGCTGCCCTCAATATCGTGGTAAAGGAACTCAGACACAAGGCTGAAGTGGCAAATGCCATTGCCCAGGGCGATCTGAACCAGGAGGTCCACGAGGCATCCGAACTGGATATTCTGGGCAAAGCATTGCGGGAAATGCTGGCATCACTGAACACCATCATGGCGGAACTCCACAGCGCAGCCGATCAGGTGGATGCCGGGTCCACGCAGGTATCGGACTCCAGCCGATACCTTTCCGACGGCGCCAGCAAGCAGGCGGCCTCCATTCAGGAAATCAACGGCTCGATGACGGCTATAAAAGCGCAGACACGGACGAATGCCGACAATGCCGCTCAGGCAAATCAGTTTGCCACCTCGGCGGCATCGGCATCGGACCAGGGAGTGGACCAGATGCAGCAGATGATCACCGCCATGAACGATATCACCGAATCCGGGCGGGAAATTGAAAAAATCGTAAAGGTTATTGATGATATCGCCTTTCAGACCAATCTTCTGGCATTGAACGCATCGGTGGAAGCGGCAAGGGCGGGGAAGCACGGCAAGGGATTTGCCGTGGTGGCCCAGGAAGTCCGGAGTCTGGCAGCCCGAAGCGCCAGATCCGCTCAGGAGACAGCGCAATTGATCACCGAAACCATCAACAAGCTTGCCAATGGATCGACGATCAGCGAACAGACCAATCAATCCCTGATCCAGATCAACGAAAAAATCACCAATGTATCCTCCCTGGTTGCGGATATCGCCAAGGCCAGCAATGAACAGGCCGAAGGGATTTCCCAGATCAGCCACGGGTTGACCCAGATCGACGAAGTTACACAACAGAACACGGCCAATGCCGAGGAAACATCTGCGGCCGCTTCAGAGCTTTCCACCCAGGCGTCTCACGTCCGCAGCCTGATAAACCGATTTAACCTTAAACAACAGGAAAGAGATTATGAAAAAATCGACTATTAGACGATGTATCACCTGCCTGTTGCTGCTGCTCCTGGCAACAGGGGCCGCCTTTGCAGAAGAAGGCGTCACTGACACGGAAATCCATATCGGCGGTTTCGGCCCTTTGACCGGACCGGCCAAACCATGGAGCGGGTTTGTAATGGGTCCGGAACTGGTATTTGAGATGGCCAATGAAAAGGGCGGCATTCACGGTCGCAAAATCATCTACCACTATTTTGACGATTCTTACAACCCTGCCAAGACCCGGGCCGGTGTCAAGCGTCTGCAGGAATCCCAGCATATCTTTGCCTGGGTCGGCGGTGTGGGGACCTCCTGCTGCCTGGCGGTAAAGGATTATCTCATGGCCAAGGGGGCCCCCTGGATCGGCCCCTATTCCGGCGCTGAGAGCTGGACCCATCCCCCTCAAAAAACCATTTTCATGATGGCTCCGCTTTATACAACCGAGGCCAGTGTACTGACCCGGTATGCTGTTGAAGAAATGGGCAGGAAAAAGGTTGCCATTGTTTATCAGAATGACGGATTCGGCAAGAGCGGATTAACCGGTGCTCAAAAAGCCCTGGCCGGGCACAATACGGACCTTGTTGCCGCGATTCCGGTTGAACCCACCAGTTCAAATATGAAACCGGTTGTTACCCAGTTATATGAGGCTGAGGCGGATACGGTGCTGTTCTGGCTGACCCCCTTTTCGGCCTTACGTATCATTGTGCTGGCCAATAAAATGAATTACACCCCCCAGTGGATGGCCGGCAGCACACTGTCCGCTTTTGACCAGCTCTACCCCCTGAGTAAGGGGTTGATCAAGGGAATGATTACCACCAACTACCTGCGCTTTGACGACCCGGAACTGATTAACTATTACAAAACAGAGATGATGCGCCTTACGCCGCAGCATGGGGGCTGGAATATTCCATACGCGGCCGGCGTTGGCAATGGTGATATGCTGGTGATGGCCCTGAAAAAAGCCGGCCGTGATCTTACCCGTGAAAAACTCATTGAGGCGCTGGAATCCATTCAAGATGTCCAGAGACTCGGCCCGGTTATGAGTTTTGGTAAATTCAATCCTGACGACCCCGCCTGCCGGCAGATCAACAATGTTGTGTATATACAGAAATGTTTGGAGGGCGGAAAGGCGGAAAGACTGACCGGCTGGTTGTCCGACAACTAGGCCCATATGCAAGATGCAGGGCATGAAGCTGCCGTCAATCTACTGCGAACGGCCTGCAACACAGCAGATGTGCCCGAGACGACTCGCCCGGAATAAAACGGTCTTAAAAAAAGAGCGGCATCACTCAACAGTGACGCCGCTCTTTTTTTATCATATATACACACCACCGGTTCAGCCCGTGGCCATCAAGTCCCCAACCATTTTTGAAAACCTGGAAGGATTTTCCACCCGCCCGCCTTCACCAATCAAGGCAACATCGTATATCAGTCCGATGTAGTCCGCCAGCTGCGTATTTTCGCTGTCGGCGTCAAACATTTCCTTGAGCTTCTGAATGGCCGGATGCTCCGTATTTACCTCAAGCACCCGCTTGGTTGACGGGAGGTCCTGCCCCGATGCCTTGAGTATCTTTTCCATATAGGCGCTCATGTCATAGTCGTCACCGGAGAGACATGCCACGGAGTCCTTGAGGCGGGGCGACGGCTTTACCTCCTTGATATTTTCGTCAAGTACGGACTTCATGTGCTCAAACAGGGCCTTGTATGCCTCGGTTTTCTTTTCATCCACATCCGCCAGATCCAGATCCCCCTTTTCCGCACTCTTGAGCTTTTTCCCTTCATACTCGGACAGTGCCTGCACCACCCATTCATCCACCGGATCGGTCATGAGCAGCACTTCAAAATCCTTGTCCTTGAGCTGTTCCAGATGGGGATGATTCAACAGAGAGGTCAGGTTGTCGCCGGTTATATAGTAAATCTCTTCCTGGTCCGGCTTCATGTTGGCCACATAGTCCTTAAGGCTGATCAGTTTACCGTCGGATTTGGTAGTTTTGTACTTCAGCAGATCGGCCAGCTTGTCCCGGTTTTCAAAGTCCGTGTAAACACCCTCCTTCAGAACACTGCCGAAGTTATTGTAGAAGGTTTCAAATTTCTCACTGTCCATGTCACCGATCAGGCTCAGAACACGCTTGACCAGGTTCTTCCGGATATTACGAACCACGGCATCCTGCTGCAGGATCTCACGGCTGACATTGAGATTCAGGTCCGGTGCATCCACCACACCTTTTACAAACCGCAGATATTCCGGGAACAGTTCCCGGCAGTCATCCATGATAAACACCCGCTTACAGTAAAGGGAGATACCGTGCTTGCGTTCCGACTGGAACAGATCGAAGGGGGCCTGAGACGGGATATACAACAGGGCCACATATTCGGTTACCCCTTCCAGCTTCAGATGAAGCCGTTCAAGGGGCGGATTCCAGTCATGGCTTACATGTTTGTAAAATTCTTCATACTCCTCATCCGTAATCTCATTCTTATCCCGGATCCAGATGGCTTTCATGGAATTGAGGGTCTCTTCCTTTATCACCTTTTGGGTCTGGCCCTCGATTTTCTTACCATCCTTGTCCACCAGGGCCTCTTCATCGTCCAGGGGCTCTTCACGCTCCACATCCATAACAATGGGATAGGCCACAAAATCCGAATGCTTTTTCACAATCCGGCGAATTGCATATTCCTCGGTGAAATGCCCTTCTTTCTCGCTCTCTTCCCGAAGCTCCAGGATCACACGGGTACCGCGATCCGCTTTTTCCGCCGCCTCAATGGTATAAGACCCGTCTCCTGCCGATTCCCATTTGACTGCTTCCTGAGCGCCGGCTGCTCGGGTAATCAGGGTCACCTTTCCCGCCACAATAAACGCGCTGTAGAACCCCACACCGAACTGCCCGATCAGTTCCGGCGAAAGCGTGCCCTCTTCTTTTGACTTTTCAAGTGCCGCTGCAAACGCGGCCGTGCCGCTCTGGGCGATGGTGCCGATATTGTCCACCACTTCGTCCCGGGTCATGCCAATGCCGTTATCACGGATTTCCAGGGTTTTTTTCTCCGTATCCGGAATGATCTGGATTTTGAATTCCGAATCGTCCCCTAACAAATCCGGTTCGGTCTGGGCCTTGAACCGCAGCCGGTCAATGGCGTCCGATGCATTGGAAATCAGTTCACGCAAAAAGATTTCCTGGTTGGAATAGAGGGAATTGATAATCAGGTTTAACAGTTGCTGTACTTCGGTTTTGAATTCAAATGTCTCTTTTTTGCCTTCCGCCATATGTCCGCTCCTCTGTTATGGTTTACCAAGCTTTTGTCTGTTATGGATTAAAAGATAACAATGAGGATTAATTGGAAAATGTCAAGTGATGAAAATGCATTTCATTGACATCATAAAAAAGATCTGGCAGAGACACGATTCTATTTCACCGGCCCGGAGAAAGGAATGGAGGGCCTTTACCCACCCATGATCGCACCCGCGGCCTGCTTTGCCTGCTCCTGCAGCGCGGGTTTGGCCGCGGCATCGTCCGGGGCCTGGACCCCGCAGGCACGGATCAATATATTGTCCTGAAAGCCGTTAAATTTGAAAAAAAGCCCGTACTTGGGATAAATGTCGGCAAATAACTGTTCATCGGGCTGGGCCTGGGCCTGAATAAACACCAGCCGCTTCCCGGGTTTAAGCCGGCTGGGGGTGGGGGTGGTCAAAAAATCGGGTACAAAATAGGAGTAGGTCCGGTCGATAAACCCTTTCAGCTGGGCGGTGACATCCCCGAAATAAACCGGCGTGGCCACCACCACGGCATCGGCTTCCCGGACCGCATCCAGCACGCCGGTGAGGTCATCCTCGAGCACACAGCGATCCGCGTTTGTTTTGCAGGCCATGCAGGCCTGACACCCCCGGTAATTCATTTTGTTCAATTCAAAAACCTGCACCTCGGCACCGCGCGCTTCGGCTTCATCACAAACCCATCCCGCAATGGTGGCACTGTTCCCCTTTGGCCTGGGACTTGCCAGCAGGCAGACAATCTTCATGTAACACTCCTTTGTAAAATAAACAGCTTCTTAAAAATACCCACCCTGCGTGGCGTATATTCATAAAACAACTTGAGTCATTGTATCAGGATCAAGATCGCAATGGCGTCAAAACTTATCGACCCCGATTTCGATGGCGATTTCAATTTCGAAATGATATGGTTTTGAATACAAACAATAAAACATAAAACGGAATAGTTCAACCCCATGCCGACCCCCACCCTGAGCATCATCATACCGGTTTATAATGAAGCAAATACCGTGCTGGGAGTGATCGACGCGGTAATGGCCGCGCCCTATGAAAAAGAGATTATTGTGGTGGACGACGGCTCCACCGACAACACCGGTGAGCACTTGAAATCCGTTCCATATTCCGAGGTCACCGTGTTCCGTCATGAAACCAACCGCGGCAAGGGAGCGGCCATTCGCACCGGGCTGTCCCATGCCGGTGGCGAGATTATCATCATACAGGATGCCGATCTGGAGTATGATCCCCAGGACTATACGATCCTGCTGACGCCCATTCTGAACGGCCGGGCGGATGTTGTGTTCGGCAGCCGGTTTGCAGGATTCGGGGCACACCGGGTTCTCTATTTCTGGCACTATGCCGGCAATAAGCTGTTGACGCTTTTATCCAACATTTTCACAGACCTGAATCTCACGGACATGGAAACCGGCTACAAGGTCTTTTCCCGCCACGCCATTGCCGGCATTGAGATAATGGAAGAGCGGTTCGGGTTTGAGCCGGAGATCACCGCCAAACTTGCCCGGAAAAAAGGCATTCGCATTTATGAAGTGCCGATCTCATATTACGGCCGGACATACAAAGAAGGGAAAAAGATCAACTGGAAGGACGGGGCCTGGGCCTTGTGGTGTATTCTCAAGTACAACCTTTTTCAGTAAAACAAAAAAGACGCAACCGCCGTGGCGGTTGCGTCTTTTTTATATATACATACGGTTGGTTGAAACCGTTGGAGAAACACTAGATAGTGTCCATCCATTTTTATGGAAAGACACATTTTTAAGTTTCCAATTCATAAATGCGGATTTTTGCGTAAGATCAAGGGAAACGAGGGATTGCGCGGAGGCGTACTGGACATACGCCGCACAAGCAAGCCCGAAGTTTGACGCAGATATTGCGCAAAAAGGCCATTTATGGATGGAAACTAGATAAATGCCTCTTCCGGGATCTCCATGACGGATGAGGTCAGTGCGGCCACACCGTCCATTTTGCCCATTGTCACGGGCAGCAGCGAGTTGATGAAAAATTCCGCCGTATAAACCTGACCTTTGTAAAAAGCCTCATCCTTTTTCTTGGCTTTGCCGCCCTCAAGGGCTTCCTGAGCCACGGTGGCCCGCCACAGGTGCATCCACGCCATACACACATCACCGACAGCTTCCTGGAAAGGTGTGGCTGAACCGAATGCATCCCGCACCCGGTCGGACATGGCGGTTTTACCCAGGGCCATGGCGACTTCACCGAGACGGTTAACGGCTTTTTCCACAGATTCTGCCATTGACTTGAGGTTTTCCTTGTTCTTGGCCGTGGCCACAACGCCGTTGACTTCACCAAGAAAATCCATAAAGGGCTTGCTGCCCTTCATGCCCAGCTTTCTGCCCAGCAAGTCCATAGCCTGGACGCCGTTGGTCCCTTCGTACAGACTTGTGATCTTGCAATCCCGAATGAGCTGTTCCTGAGGATATTCCTTGATAAATCCGTAACCACCGTAAACCTGCACACCGTATACGCACACCTCAAACCCTTTGTCCGTGCCATAGGCCTTTACCACCGGAATCAGCAGCTCAATCAGTCCGTGATATTTCTCCTTGACCTCTTCGTCGTCCGTGGTCTCAACAATATCGAAACACTTGGCCACAAAGTAAATAAACGCACGAAGGCCTTCCACATAGGATTTCATCCACAGCAGTTGACGACGCACATCCGGATGCTTGATAATATTGACGGCAGGTGCGTCCGCATTCATGAACTCCAGCAGATCCCGGCCCTGAATACGCTCTTTTGCATAGTTCACCGCATTGGCGTACGACGTGGAGGCCAGAGAGAGACCCTGCACGCCCACGCTGAACCGGGCTTCATTCATCATCAGGAACATGGCTTTCATGCCCTTGTTCTCTTCGCCCAGAAGCGTTCCAATACAATTGCCCTTCCCGCCCAGAGTCAGGGAACAGGTGGGGTTGCCATGAATCCCCATCTTCTCTTCAATGCCCGTACATACCACATCGTTAAACTCGCCCAGGCTGCCGTCTTCGTTCACTCGGTACTTGGGAACGACAAACAGGGAAATTCCTCTTGTGCCGGCCGGCGCCCCTTCGATACGGGCCAGGACCGGATGAATAATATTTTCGGCCAGATCGTGCTCGCCGCCGGAGATGAAGATCTTGTTGCCGGTAATTGAATAGGTGCCATCATCGTTCTTCTTGGCCGTGGTGGTCAGAGCGCCAACGTCTGTTCCGGCTTCGGGTTCGGTGAGCAGCATGGTGCCGGTCCATTTGCCCTGGTACATGTTTTCAACGTATGTCTTCTTCTGCTCTTCCGTTCCCAGGGTCTCGATCATCTTGGCAGCCCCGTGGGTAAGACCGGAAAACATCATAAAGGCCATATTGGCCCCTGAAAAGAACTCCGCCGCCGCCACGTTGACCACACTGGGCATCCCTTGGCCGCCGAATTCCGGATCCTCGGATGCGCCGATCCATTCACCTTCACAGTAGAGTTCAAAAAGCCGCTTGTAGCATTCCGGGGTGGTCACCTGGCCGTTTTCAAAAACACAGCCCTTATCACCTTCTTCATTGGTGGGCAGCATCTCTTTTACAGCGAGATTCCGCGCTTCAGAAATCACCATGTCGATGGTTTTGCGGTTAAAATCAGCGTATTTCTCGTTCTTTGACAATTCCTCCACATTGAGCATTTCGTGCAGGACGAAATCAATGTCCCTGCGATTGGTAATTGTTCCCGCCATAAAAAATCTCCTTTGTATAGAAATTATATTATATCATATACATACACCCAGGCATCACGGACTGAATGAGTGCTCATTCAAAATCAGCCCGAATCACTGAATGAATAATCATTCATTATAAACAAACGCATCGACTTGTGTCAAGAAATACATTATATTTTTTGGGTGGCAACGAAAAAAGCCCGATTTCTGCGTTGCCACCCACAACGACTTGTTGTGGCTTCATCAACGTTAAGCCGAAAAAGGGAACCATATGGGCTCAAAACAGGTTGATATTAAACCATTTATTTCTGAATTAAAAAAACTGAAAAAAACCAGCCGGGCGCCGGTCATTACCCTGATCGCCAACCGCGGCGCAGACCCGTATAACATTCTTGTATCCACCCTGCTGTCGTTGCGCACCAAGGATGAGGTGACCTACAAAGCATCGGAACGGCTGCTGAAAAAAGCCGGAACACCGGAAAAGATGGTGGCGCTGACGGACAAAACCATCGAAAAACTGATCTACCCGGTGGGATTTTACCATACCAAGGCCAAACGCTTAAAAGAGGTCAGCCGAATTCTCCTGGATCAATACGGGGGCAAGGTGCCGGATACGCTGGATGCATTGCTGGCATTGCCCGGTGTGGGCCGCAAAACAGCCAACCTCGTGCTGATAGAAGGATTCGGAAAAGCGGCTATCTGCGTTGACACCCATGTTCACCGGGTCAGCAACCGCATCGGCCTTGTCACCACCAAAACCCCGGAGCAGACCGAATTTGCCCTCCAAAAAACCCTTCCAAAAGCACACTGGAAAACCTATAATGAACTTCTGGTTATGTTTGGACAGACAATCTGCGTTCCGATATCACCCTTCTGCAGCCAATGCCCGGTTCAGGCGCAATGTCCGGCCATCGGGGTGACACGACGGCGATAAACAACCGACGGAGACTGAAAATCATGGCAACCGACTACAATGCACAATTGATTAAAAAAATCGAAGAGAAAAAAGCCCATATCGGCATTATCGGTATGGGATATGTGGGCCTTCCCTTGGCCATCACGTTTGCCCAAAAAGGCTTTCCGGTCACCGGATTTGACACGGATCAACACAAATGTGAGAGCATTCTTAACTGCAAGACCTATATCCGCCATATCCCGTTGGATCCGGTGAAAAAATACATTCAAAAAGAGACGTTTACGGCCACCACCGATTTTGCCCGGTTAAGTGATGTGGACGCTATTATCATCTGCGTGCCCACCCCGCTGGGGGATAAGCGGGTACCCGACCTGTCGGCCCTGATCAGCACGGCGGATACTATTTCCCATTATCTGCAAAAAGGGCAACTGATTATTCTTGAAAGCACCACTTATCCGGAAACCACCGAGGAGGAACTGCTCACCCGGTTTGCGTCTGAAACCATGAGACCGGGCGTTGATTTTTTTCTGGCTTTCTCACCGGAACGCGAAGACCCGGGCAACAAAAAATTTTCCGTCACCAATATTCCAAAGATTGTCGGGGGTGTCACACCGGCATGCCTTCAGGCTGCTCTGATGTTGTATGACAATATCACCCGGACTGTACCGGTCTCATCCACCCGGGTCGCCGAATTTGTCAAAATTCTTGAAAACACCTATCGATCGGTAAATATCGCCCTGGTCAACGAACTCAAACTCCTGGCCCACAGAATGGACATTGATATTTTTGAAGTCATTAACGCTGCCGCCACCAAGCCCTTCGGGTACTCGCCGTTTTACCCGGGCCCCGGCCTGGGGGGGCACTGCATTCCCATTGATCCGTTCTACCTCACCTGGAAGGCCAAGGAATACGACTTTACCACCAAATTTATCGAGCTTGCCGGCGAAATCAATACCATGATGCCGGATTACGTGGTGCAGCGGACCATTGACGCTCTCAATAAACGGGAAAAGTGTATCAATAAAAGCAGTCTTTTAATCATGGGGGTGGCATACAAAAAAGATGTGGATGATGACCGGGAGTCCCCTGCCTACACTATTATGGATAAACTCCAGCAACAGGGAGCATCGCTGATGTACCACGACCCCTGGATACCCCGGCTCAAACCCACCCGGAAATACACTTTCAGCCTTAAATCGGTGAACCTGGATGCAAAGATCCTTGAAAAGGCGGATGCGGTCCTGATTCTCACCGACCACAGTGATTTTGATATGGAGATGGTCGTTCGCCACGCCAACCTGGTGATCGATGTGCGAAACGCCACCGCCGGTATCGCTGATCCGGAGAACAAAATCGTGGTGGCTTAAAGTTGTGAGGAACGGGGGAGTATTGCAGGGCAATTATGATTGAGGTAAAGCAGGGAAACCTGACATATTTCCGGTTTGAAATATTCAAGCCCTATCCGGAACTGGTGCACGGGATATTTACCCGGCAGGGCGGGGTCAGCCCGCCCCCGTTTAACAACCTGAACATGAGCACCAGCCAGGGTGACACATCCCGGAATGTGACCCGGAACCGGAACATCATGGCAGAAAGTCTCGGCTTCAAGAAGACCGCATTTGTGCATCAGGTCCATGGCACAACGGTCCTGCCACTGAAAACCATTACAGATATTCAGGCGGCAAACGCTATTGAAGCGGATGCAATGGTAACAGATCAACCGGATGTCCTGCTCTGTATAAAACTGGCCGACTGCCAGGCGGTATTGCTGTATGACCCGGCCCGGCGTGTCATTGCCAACCTCCACTCGGGATGGCGGGGCAGCATTGCCGACATTATCGGAAAAACCGTCGCCGTGATGAAAAACGCATTTGATTGCGATCCGGCCCGGATGATTGCGGGGATCGGACCGTCTCTCGGTCCCTGCTGCGCGGAATTTGTTCATTACAAAAAAGAGATTCCGGAGCCATTCTGGCAGTATAAAGACGATAAAGACCGGTTTGACTTCTGGCAGATCAGCAGAGACCAGTTGATTGGGGCCGGATTACCGATAGACAATATCCAAACAGCCCGAATTTGCACGAAATGTCGTTCAGACCGCTTTTTTTCTTACCGTAAAGAGGGTAAAACAGGGCGCTTCACGGCCGCCATTGGATTGAATCCGCCGACCTGCAACACTATTTGATATTCTCAGGAAATTAAAAAAATATTATTATTTTGACAACCATCCAATTTAATGATAATAATCTTATATGCAGAACAAAGATCGCTCAGATGGTGCAAGCCCCAACAGGGAAGAAACACAAAGCGCCGAGGTTTGTTTGACAGAAGCGACCCCCAATATTCTTATTGCTGATGACAGCGCCGCCATCCGGCGACGTCTCATCAAACTGCTGGAACCCCTGAATGCATCCTTTAAAGAGGTGGAAAACGGGCAGCAGGCATGGGACTGTGCCACCACCACCCCCTTTGATATCATCCTCACTGACATCGATATGCCGCAAATGAACGGCATCGAATTCTGCCGGCGGCTGAAGCAAAACCACCAGACCCGCGGAATTCCGGTTGTGGTTGTCAGTTCCCTGGACTCTGACGAAGACATTGAAAAGGGCTTTGAGGTTGGGGCCACCTATTACATCGCCAAAAACGATGTCTACACCGACCTTTTCAACGTGGTCCAGGAAATTCTCTCCCGAACCAAACGCAACAGCAATCAGCTCATCATGGTGGTTGACGACTCGCCCACCATACGGCAGATTGTGAAAAAAGGCCTGGAAACCGCCGGGTTCAGGGTAATTACAGCGGAAAACGGTAAAAAAGCCCTGGAGTTGCTGGAAGTACGTACGCCGGACCTCATCCTGAGCGACATCGACATGCCGGAAATGAACGGGTTTGAGTTCTGTGAAACCGTTTATGCCGATCCGGAGCTTTCGGGCATCCCGTTTGTCGTCATGAGCGCAAAAAATGATCGCGGCCATATGAACCGGATGTTGCAGCACGGCGCGGCTTCCTATGTCTGCAAACCGTTTAATCTGGATGCCCTGGTTATACAGATCGAAGAAATTCTCTCCAATCACTTTCTGCTGTTACTCAAAGAACGGGAACGACTCGAAACGGAACGCAATATGGTCATTGCCAGTATTTCAAGCCTTATCTCCGCCCTCGAAGCCCGGGACCCCTATACCAAAGGTCACTCAGAGGTCGTGGGCACCATCGTATCCGGTATGATTACCCTGACCGGCGCCAGCAAGCAGGAAATCAATACTGCCCATATCGGCGGCCGGCTGCATGACATCGGCAAAATCGGCGTCCGGGACAGTGTTCTGTTGAAAAGCGGCCCCCTCACCGATATCGAGCTCTCCCACATCATGGAACACCCGATAAAAGGCGCGGAAATTATCAAAAATATCCCCAGCCTGAGCGATATTGTCTCCATTGTCCGCCATCACCATGAACGCATGGACGGCCATGGTTATCCCGAAGGACTGAAAGGCAATCAGATCCCCCTGCTGGCCCGGATGACTGCCGTGGCCGACACTTATCACGCCTTGAACAGCGACCGTCCCTACCGTACCGCCACCAGTCACGATCGCTCCCTGCAGATCATCTATGACGCCCGGGGCACCCAGCTCTGCCCGGACTGTGTAGACCTCTTCCTCAAGTGGTGCGACAAAAACAACCCCGGTAAAAAAATTGTCCGGCCCTTTGAAAGTGTCCGTTCCACGCCGAACATTACTATGGTGGCCTCCCCTTCTGTCGCCAAGTAATTTCCTTACATAAATGCTGCTTCCCTGCCCCCGAGTCTTTCCGCTTCCGGTATAACCGCCTTTATGCTAGAATGGACAAATGTATTGAAAACAATATCCCTGCCTTTTCTTGGAGGTTGATATGATTATTGCGGGGCTCACCGGCAGTGTTGCCACGGGCAAATCCCTTGCCACCGGATTTTTCAGCCGCCTGGGCGCTATGATTATCGATGCGGATATCATCGCCCATGACGTGGTTAAACAGGGACATCCCGCCTGGCAGGACATTGTCGACACCTTTGGCCGCGCCATTCTGCAGCCGGATGGAGAAATCGACCGGAAGGCGCTTGGCCGGATTATTTTCAACGATCCGGCCCGGAAACAGCAACTGAACCGGATCGTTCACCCACGGGTATTTGCGGAAATCAGCGAGCAGTTGTCAGCCATCGGAAACGACGCCGGCCAAAAAGATGCGGTGGTTATCCTTGACGTCCCATTGTTGTTTGAAACCAATATGAACCGGGACATGACCGATATTATCGTGGTTTATGCACTGCCGGACATACAACTGGAAAGACTGATGCGCCGGGACAGCATCAATGAGGCGGATGCCCGTGCCCGTATCAATTCCCAGATGCCGGTGGAACAAAAACGGCAGATGGCCGACTTCGTTATTGACAACAGCGGCACCATTGAACAAACTGAAACACAGGTGGAAGAGATATACAATATTCTGAAAGACAAGGCATAAGGACGCCAGCATGAAAACATTTCGTCACCCAAGGTTCTTTTTTGTAATTACCTGTTTTATCTTCACGGCAATATCTCTCGCGTTTTCAGGTCAGACGATTGCCCAGGAAACCGGCGGCGACATTGAGATCGATGCCGCAGCTGATGAATTTGAGAAATATCAAAAGGCCATCGAAGATCAGTACAGCGCCTATGAAACCGATATCGAACAGGAATATGAAAAATACCGGCAGATCATTGAGGAGGAATACAAGGCCTGTGAGCGGAAAATATTGCGCACATGGGTGATCGCCGAGATGAGCACGGAAAAAAAATGGGTAGAGTACAGTTCCGACTATCAGTCCCGCCAGATCGTGGATTTTGAAGAAGGCTATATTCAACTGGATATTATTACAGAGGCTGAAATTGAGAGACGGATTGACGAAGTTCTTCGTCAGCGCCTGCGGGATGCCATCACGGAAGACCAGAACACCGCTTTTCAACGCGATCCCGTGGCACAGAATGTTGAAAACCGACTCAAAGATACGACCAGCGACCTTAAAACCGGCCAGGTGGGGGACAGGCCCGTGTTGCTGAAAGCCATCACGGGAAAAGCAGATCCCACAGATCAGGAAATCGACGAAGCAGTGGCACGGCTCAAGGAACAGGCCCGAATCACCCGGAGTGATGACACGGCAAAAACGGGCAGCGTGGTGAGTCTCAGGGTATCGCTGCCGCCCAATACCTTGCAGCAGAAAGCCATGGAATATAAACCTTACGTGGATGCGTATGCAGCCGAACGGGGCCTGAACAGATCTCTGGTGTTTGCCATCATGCACACGGAAAGCGCCTTCAACCCCATGGCCCGGTCCCCTGTTCCGGCATACGGACTGATGCAGATTGTCCCCCGGTCTGCGGGAAAGGACGCCACCAAGCTGTTGTATGGCCAACAGACACTGCTCTCCCCGTCGTATCTTTACACCGAACAGAACAATATCAATATCGGGACCGCCTATCTTTACCTCCTTTACAACCGCTACCTGAAAGCAATTAAGAATCCAACCAGCCGGATTTACTGCACCATTGCCGCTTATAATACCGGGGCAGGCAACGTTGCAAGGGCGTTTACGGGTACCAGTAATATTAACCGGGCCGCCCGGGTCATCAATCAGATGTCCCCCACGGACGTGTATTATCATCTGCAGCGGAACCTGCCCTATCAGGAAACCCGGGATTACCTGGAACGCGTGACCAAACGGATGGCAATGTACCGGTCCATGCAGTGAGGAATCAAGGCCAGCTGCCCTTTTGCTTTTCCCGGCGAATCCGCTTCCGGTCTTTTTTCCAGTCCGGATCTTTCTTTTTACCGGTTTTCTTCTTATCCGCTCTGCCGGTGGACGATTCCAGGGCCGGGGTGAATGTCCCGGCCCGGTTCTGGGTCCCTTTGGGGGGCTGTTTTTGAGGTTTTTCAGCCGGGACTGACTTGCGTTCGTATCTCTCTCTGGGCAGGGCCGGCCCCGTAAAACACCCCGGCGGCACAAAATCGGCCAGAAACAGCCCTTCGCCTGCCTGGCGGAACACCACCCCGTCTGCCGTGGCCGTGGCCGTCTGTACAGTTAATGTGACCGGCGCTGCATCCCGTCGTCGGCCGATCTTTTCCGCCATCTCCCGATCATCGGCAAGAACCACATCATCGGCAAAAGAAGGGGCAATGCCTTTTTCCAGGGCATGGGGATATGCCTTTCCCCGGACACATACATAAAGAAGGGCAGGTGGATGGCTGCAAGCCACCGGTTCTGTCAGACGCTCCCGATCCGTTGCCCGGATATACCCCCCGCTTATTTCAAAAGGTGCGCCGGGGACCGTCATCAAAACCTCATTGAGCATGGCTTCCCGTACATGCCGCCACACCGGTTCTTCGTTCAATGCCTTCAGGAATTCCCTGATTTTGACATACCCGCTTTCATCCGGCACCAGCCCGAACTCCCAGGGAGCCCGGCCCAGCATGGTGCCGATAAACTTTGCCAGCTTCTTGTTTGCTTTTGATGTTGACATGGACTGTCGGCTGCTCCTGTAAATGATGTTCGGTTGATATTTTTCATCATCGTCAAGTCCCTGTCAAATTAAAAAAGGGTGAGATGGGGTCAAGATGGGGTCAAGCAAGATGGGGTCAAGTCTGCTCTTGACTCATTTACACAATGATATGCTATTGATCCCCGATAATTTTATAAAATATTATTTGCCTTGACTTGCTATAGTGGTTTTAATTAAAGACACAATGAGTCAAGAGCAGACTTGACCCCACATGTCTTGACCTTTGCCCGTCAAATCTGATATTTTTCTGTTTCCTAAAAACAAAATATCAATTTTGAGGTGATACCATGAACCGCGAACAATCCACAGCGCTGTTTGAAAAAGCAAAAAACCTTATTCCCGGCGGCGTTAACAGCCCGGTGCGATCCGGCAAATCCGTAAACATGTCGCCGATTTTTATTGAAAGCGCCAAAGGCGCCGAAATCATCGATGCCGACCATAACCGGTACATCGATTATGTGGGCTCCTGGGGCCCCATGATTGTCGGCCACAGCAATCCGGCGGTCATTAATGCGGTTTCATCAGTTTTGCAGAGGGGGGTGAGTTTCGGCGCTTCTATTGACCTGGAAATCGAGTTGGCCGGGATGGTTGCCGATGCAGTGCCCTCTATTGAAATGGTTCGCATGGTGAACTCCGGGACCGAAGCGACCATGAGTGCGCTTCGCGTTGCCCGGGGCGTCACCCAACGGGATCTGGTGGTGAAGTTTGACGGCTGTTATCACGGCCATGCCGATACGCTATTGGTCAGTGCCGGATCCGGCGTTGCCACCCAGGGCATCCCCGGCAGCCCGGGCGTGCCGGCAGATGTGATTCGGAATACGCTCTCCCTGCCGTATAACGATATAACGGCGGTTCAGAATCTGTTTGCTGAATGCGGCGGCAAGATTGCCGGTGTGATTGTAGAGCCGGTGGCCGGCAACATGGGAATGGTGGCCCCGGACGTCAATTTCCTCAAGACACTGCGGGAGGAAACCCGGCAACACGGCAGTATTCTGATCTTTGACGAGGTCATGACCGGTTTCCGGGTGGCTTACGGCGGGGCACAGGCACGCTACGGAATCATCCCAGACATGACGTGCCTTGGCAAGGTAATCGGGGGCGGTATGCCCGTTGGGGCTTACGGCGGATCGGCGGATATCATGCGGCATGTGGCCCCTGAAGGCGATATTTACCAGGCCGGCACCCTCTCCGGGAATCCCGTGGCCATGGCCGCGGGCATTGCCACACTGGATCTTCTCAACAGGCCCGGCGTTTATGAATCGCTGGAAACCACTGCCAACCGCCTTGTTGAAGGGCTGAAAAATGCCGCTTCAGCAGCGGATATACCTGTTCAAGCGCAGGCTGTCGGCGCCATGCTGGGATTGTTCTTTACGGAGACATCGGTAACGGATTTTGAAACCGCAAAAACCAGTGATCTGGAGCGGTTTGCCGCCTATTACAGGGGCATGCTTGAAAACGGTATTTACCTGGCCCCCTCCCAGTTTGAGGCGGTTTTCGTCTCCACGGCCCATACAGACGATCATATCGACAAAACCGTGGCAGCGGCGGAAAAGGTAATGTCAAGCCTGACGGCTTCGTAACATAGAGAATGCCCGGGATAATCGACATCGAAAGAAGACGCCGCGGCCTGTTAATTTGATGAAATGGATTTCAATCCCGATCACGATGTCGATTTCGAAGAAAGCAGTAAGCCCTCAATCGAACGCCACATCATCCAGATACTGCGCAACGGTTTCCGCAATCGTTTTCATGTTAAACGGCTTGGTAACATAACCGTCCATGCCTGCCTGTAAACAGCGATCCCGGGTTTCAGCATAGGCATCCGCTGTGATGGCCACTATCGGAGGGGATGCGCTTGTTGCATCCCCGTCTCGAATTCTTCTGGTGGCCTGATAACCGTCCATGATGGGCATGAGGCAGTCCATAAAAATCAGGTCATAGTGTTTTTCCCGGATGGCTGCCACCGCCTGTTTTCCGTTCTCCACCATATCACAGGCCAGGTTGAGCTTGCCGAGCATGGTGACAAGAACCTTCCGGTTTACGGGATTATCATCCACCACCAGCACTCTAGACCCGCCGCCATTCTTATCCGCCGTTTTTTGCGGCTTTGTGGCAGAAGACGATGACAAGCGGGCTACTGACAATTTTTCCGATCGTACTTTTTCCGACTTCTCCCGTAAACCGGTCAAATAGTTATACAGATGGCGCAGTTTAACAGGTTTGCTGAGATGTGCCTGATAACCGCTGGTATCCAGATGGCCGTTTTCCTTTTTTCTGATTCTGGAGGTAAGACAGATCATGGGTGTCCCGGCCAGATTGTGGCGCTGCTGCAGGGTGTTGGCGACATGCCGGTAAACAGCCAGATCACTCCCCTTTACATCCGCAATCACCAGGTCAAAAGGATCGGCGTGAAGGGCGCTGTCTAGCACCGGCAATGCGTCTTCTACGGTTGTCGTTCTCTCGCAGCGTCCGCCCCAATGAGTGATATACATTGCCAACACATCGTGCCCTTTTATATTGTCCCCTACCAACAGACAGCGCAGACCATGCAGATGCCGGGATGACGCTTGCTGGGCATCCGCCGCCTCCGATGCATGGTGAAAACCGGCGGTAAACCAGAACACCGATCCCTGCCCGGCCCGGCTTTTCACATGAATTTCCCCGTCCATCAGATCCACGAGCTGCTTTGAAATGGCAAGCCCCAGGCCGGTACCGCCATACTTCCGGCTGGTGGAAACATCGGCCTGGGAAAACGGGACAAACAGCTTTTTCTGTTTTTCCTGCGTCAATCCGATGCCCGTATCCGACACCTCGGCAAACAAGTACACCGCATCGGGGTCGGGCACTGCCCGGTATTCCCTAACAGGAACGGCGCGGCGGACGTGGATCATCACCTCCCCGTCATCGGTGAACTTGACGGCATTGGCCGCCAGGTTCAGCAACACCTGACGCAACCGATTGGGATCCCCTTTGAGGCAGGCCGGCACATCGGGATGCACCCCAACCGTCAGTTCAAGCCCTTTTTCGTGAGCCTGCACCGCCACTATATCGGCGGCACTTTCAACCACTTCCCGCAGGTTGAAATCGATCTGCTCGATGGCCACTTTACCGGCTTCAATCTTCGAAAAATCCAGAATATCATTAATCACGGTGATCAACGAATCGCCGGATATCTTGATGGAATTGGCATAATCCATCTGCTCCTCATTGAGTCCTGTATCGAGAAGCAGATCGGTCATGCCGAGAATGCCATTGAGGGGCGTCCGGATCTCATGGCTCATATTGGATAAAAAGTTGGATTTGGCAACGGCCGCGGCTTCCGCCTGCTCCTTCATCTTCTTTAAATGAAGCACCATATCGTTCAGTTGCCGCGTGCGAAGATGGATTTCCTGCTCCAGGTTCTTTCGATATGCCCGTTCCTTTTGCCCCAGCTCCCACTTTTTTGTCAACGACAGGGCGGTCTGTTTGACAGCCACACTGTCAAAGGGCTTACGCATAAATAAAAGGCGGTCGGTGGTCCCCAGTTCATCAACAATATTATCCCACGAATAGTCGGCATATGCCGTGCAGATGACGACTTCCATGTAGGGATGATTGTCCCATATCGTTTTTACCGTCTCGATACCGTCAATTCCCGGCGGCATGCGGACGTCCATGAATATCAGGGAATAGGGGGTGCCTTCGGATTCGGCGGCATCGGCCTTTTCAATGGCTTCCCTGCCCTGATACGCATCATCAATGACATATTGGACCGGAGGCGTAAGACTCTGCGCGTGCGCTTCCGTCAAGATACCGCCGAAGAGCTCTTTTTCAAAAGTGCTGGCCTTGATCACCATGGGTGACGGATTCCCCCATGTCAGTATCTGCCGCAAATCCTCATGTATGGCGTGATTATCATCAACAATAAGAATTCGCTTGGCAGCATCTACCATACCGGCCATCTCCCTTACGCGGACATTTCATGGCTTTTTTGACATAAAATTAATAATTTATTATTCCATATATCGACCATTTTTTAAAGTGCAAACGGAGGCGGGCCCGGACAACCGTGGTAGTTAGTTTCCATCCATAAATGGCCTTTTTCCGCAATATCTGCGTCAAACTGCGGGCTTGCTTGTGCGGCGTACGCCAGTACGCCTCCGCGCAACCCCTTGTTTTCCTTAATCTTGCGGAAAAATTCACATTTCTGGATTGGAAACCCCAGATTGTGCCATCCATGTGAAATGGATGGACACTAGTTAACCATGCATTGTCAATCCTTTTGCCGGCTGCGGAACGATTGCAGCATCTCACTGGGGATAACACGCAGCAGCTCCTG
Source organism: Thermodesulfobacteriota bacterium (assembly GCA_034189905.1). Taxonomy (GTDB): domain Bacteria; phylum Desulfobacterota; class Desulfobacteria; order Desulfobacterales; family Desulfosudaceae; genus JAXHTY01. Next base: position 130,247 of record JAXHTY010000006.1, on the reverse strand, counting down.
CAGCGTTGTTTTCTCCAGCTTTGCGATCCCATCGTCCAGCATGGTTCTCATCCCGCCGGCCAGTGCCATCTCTTTTATTTCCCTGATACTTGCGCCGCGATTCAGCGCCAGCGCGATGTCCGGTGTGATGACCAGAAATTCCGAAATAAGGGTTCGTCCCTGAAAGCCGGTATAATTGCAGGACGGGCACCCCTCCCCGCGATAAAACTGCAAATGGTCCGGGTAATCGTCGAATAAAGGGGTCCACTCTTTTTCGGCAGGCGGATATCGCACCGAACATGCCGGGCAATTCTTGCGAAGCAGGCGCTGGGCAAGCACCCCCATGAGGCATGACGCCATCTGATGCGTATCAATACCGAGATCCTGCAGCCGGGGAATGGCCCCGGCCGAATCGTTTGTATGCAAGGTGCTCAGCAGGAGGTGGCCTGTCTGGGCGGCGTCAAAGCTCATCCTGGCGGTTTCAGGATCCCGGATCTCGCCAACCAGTACAACATCCGGATCCAGACGGAGAAAAGACCGCAACAACTTTGGGAATGTCAGATCGATCTTGGTATTCGTCTGGGTCTGCATAATCCCGGGGAAACTATACTCAATCGGATCTTCGGCGGTGATGATTTTGATGGTAGGCGAATAAATGTATTGCAGTGCACTGTAAAGCGTTGATGTTTTGCCACTGCCGGTGGGGCCTGTCACGAGAATCATCCCCGCAGGGCTTTTCAATAGTTTTTTCAGCGGCCTTAACACATGGGGGGAATGGTTCAGGGTCTCAATGTCCACCTTTGCCTCACGGGGATCAAGAATCCGGATGGTGACATTTTCCCCGATGATGCCGGGGCAGGTGGCAACACGGAAATCCATATCCACCTGCTCATTATTCGCCGGATCATAATAGTTCACGCGGAACACGCCGTCCTGGGGAATCCGTTTTTCGGCAATATCCAGTCGCGATATGATCTTGATCCTGGAAATCACGGCGTTTATCTGCTCTGTCAGCTTCTCTTCCAGCCAATTCATCTGGAGGGTATGCAAAATCCCGTCAATCCGGTATCGAAGCCGCGGCTTGCGACGATCCTGCTCGATGTGAATATCACTGGCGTTATTGCCAATGCCGTATTTAATTATATAGTTTACCAGATCAAGGACTTCGAGATTAGACAAGCCATAATCGGCCTTACTGGCGGTATCCGCCATTTGCGCTGTTTCATCCAGCCGAATCTGCAGGGTGTTAACATCGATTTTCACTTTCTTCGTATCTTTCCCGGCTGTGGCATCTGTCAGGCAACGCTGATAAAGCATCTCGAACAAACTCAGAAAATTCTGATGGGTTATAAAAACAACTTTTATGATCAGATTCGGATGGACCTTTTGAATGTCTTCAGCGGTCCAGATGAATTCGGGATTATAAACGGCCAGGGTCATTCTGTCGCCATCCATGGCAATGGGCAGGACCTTGTTTTTTACGGCATATCGTGGCCCCACAATGCGGGTCACATCACTGCACTGCCCGCCGTTAAAGTCCAGTTGCTGTATTTTCCGGAAAGGGATATGGTATTGTGTCGCCAGGGCATTGTACAACTGGTCTTCCGTGATGATGTCCTCTTCCAGCAACAACATGCCAAGGGGCTTGTCCTGGTGAAACTGTGCCTGAAGCGCGGACCGCAGCTGAGGGTAATCGATAACCCCCTGTTTCACAAGTATTTCACCAAATTTCAGCTGCTTCCCGTATTTTTTCAATACATAGTCAAGATCAACGGGGTTTATCACGCCGGCTTCGCAAAGGATCTCCCCGACAGTCCGCGGGGGCCTGGATGCGGCGGGATCCTTTTGAATATCCGAGGGACTCAGGAAATTCAACTTAACCGCCAGTTCCCCAAAACCATCGATACCCAGTTGATCACACAGAACCTCTTCAATGATTTCAGTGGTCAAAATCCCCTCCCGCACCAGAACTTCACCGGTGAGCTCACTGGATTTCTTTTTTCTGAGGATTCGCTGAAGCTGCTTCTTATCGATAAGGCCCCTTTCCAGGCATATCCGTCCCACATGGTTGCCCAGAGGCGGATGCGACAAAAGCTCCTTGCGCTGATTTTTGGACATGCCGTTTATGGGCGGAAGAACCGATTCCTGAGAAAATCTGAGTCGCTTTTTTTCTTTTTGCTGAATATGCAAGGCATCCAGGATATCCCGGGGTGTTGCAAATCCCTCCTGGACCAGGCAGTCACCGATTCTGACAGGATCGGTGGGAAGTGTGGTCGTCTGAAACATCTCGGCCTCCTTTGATAACAAACATCATCTTACCTGTTTTGCGTTTTTCGGGATAAAATAGTGGTGTTAAAAACAAATAATTAATTAATATTATGGCATATTCTTAATAAGTTGACAATTCATTTATGCCGATAGGAGGCAGGAAACCGGTTGAAGACCCCCCTTGCCTGTGTTACAAAACATCATGTTCTCAGACCTGAAATACAAGGTCATACCGCTGGGGAGCGATATGTTCTGCCTGACCGGGCCGAACAGTTCCCGTTTTCCCTTTTGTATGAGCTTTCTCTTTCTGGGGGAAGAAACCATACTGATGGATACGGGTGTGGGGCATGAAACCCTGAAGGCCGTGGATGCGATCAGCCGGGTTGACACGGTTATATTCACCCACTCACATCCGGATCACGTGCTGAACTGGCACCTTTTCAATGACCGCCGCATCTTGATACCGGAGGAAACACCGCCATCCGTCACAGACCTTCATCAACTGGGCTACCGGTTCATGGGGGACAGGGGGAAAGCCGAATACTGGGTAGCGGAAATCGGCGGCAGACATGGATTAAAGCCGTTCCGGGAGCCGGACGGCCGATTTGGAGACGGCGATATCATTGATACGGGCCGATTCCGTCTGCGCGCGATCCATGCCCCCGGCCATCTGGCGGACCATTACTGTTTTTTTGAAGAAAACACGCAAACCTTATTCACCGGTGACATCGATTTTTCCGGATTCGGGCCCTTTTATGGTCAACCGGAATGCGACATCAGACAATTTATCGCAAGCATTCAACGGGTCATGGATCTGCCTTACAAAAGGGTCTGTCCCGCTCACAAGCCACCGGTAGAGGGTGATATCACAAGGCTTTTCAACAACTTTCTTGACGGGTTCACCCGCCACAGCGAGGCCATACTGGCACACCTGGACGTGCCGCGGACCATACCCGAAATCGTGGCGCAATCCCCCCTTTACCGGGACTTAATGCCGGACAAGGTCTTTCAGGAAACCTTTGAAACCGGCATGGTGGCAAAAAACCTGGCCATGATGCTGGATGCCGGCCGTGTTGCCAGCGTCGACGCGTTGCATTACCGGGCCGTCAATCCTTGAATACCAGCTTTCCGCCGATAAACCCGGCAATACCGGCCGCACCCAGAAGGATCAGGTTCAACAGGAGAAAAAACCATTTTTTGCCAGACACCATAACCTCAGGGTTAAACGTGGCCCAGGCCGCCAGCACAAAGGTCAATACCGCCACCACAATACCGCAGGCGATCTTGATCATGAAATAAGGGGTCCGGGCCATGTTGTACTTTTTTCGCCATTCCGCCCAGCCGGTAAACAGCACCACCGGCATGGCAAGAAAGACCACAATCAGATTAAAGGCACCGGCCCGGGAGACCGATCCGGCATCGAAGAGCATGGCCAAAAAGAAAAACAGAACAGCAACCGGTATCACACCGTTGGGGATATGGACCGATATCGGATGGATATGGTGCCGGGTGATCAGGTTCATCAGGGTATCAAGGTGGGGTGGCAGCGGCGTCTCACCGTCATCGGCCTGCTGCGGTGCCTCCGCCTGTTTTGATGCAGCCGGTTCCCGAGTGCCGGTCGCATCGGCCTGTTCTTCTGTTACTTCAACAAACTGGCTTTTATCCGCGCCGCAGACCGGACACTTTTCGGGCGGATCATCCCCCTCGTGGATATAGCCGCAAACCTTGCATTTCCATTTCCGCATTGATCGCTCCTCTATATATCAATCCACATATCCGCCTCATTTCCGCAGGTTGTGCATACCCCGGTTCCCTTTACCCTGGTATCAGCGGCAGAGGCGTCGTCTTTTGCCGCCTTCTTTTTCTCCCCGGCTTTTTCGTATTCATGCAGGGAACAGACAATCTCCATTTCAGATTCATTGCCGCATTTCTCACACATGCAGGTTTGACGAATTTTCTTTGTCATGATTGACCTCCTTAGTTAAAAAACACCGTGCGCATACAGTATCCGCACGCCGATAACAAAAAGCACCAGCGCACCCGTCATTGCCGAATACCGCCGCAGCGCTGCCACATGTTCAGCCCTGCTGCCAATCAGCAACCCTGCCAGGGTAAAACCGGCCGCCGTGATGCCGATGACCAGCGCCGGCAACCAGATGGAGACATTCAGCACCGAAAAACTCAGACCCACGGCAAGGGCGTCAATGCTGGTGGCAACCGACAGCATGACCAGGCGGAACCCTTTGCTCGGATCCTTGAGAACGCAGTCTGTCGCGGCTTTTTCAAACGACTGCCAGAGCATATCGCCGCTTACCAGGGTCAGCAGTGTAAACGCCACCCAGTGATCATATTGTTCAATCCAGCCACGAACCGCGCCCCCCGCATACCAGCCGATGACCGGCATCATCCCCTGAAACAGACCGAAATGCCAGGACAATCGAAAAAACTGCCGTGGCGTGACATTGCACAAATAAACCCCGGACGCGATGGATACGGCAAACGCGTCCATGGCGAGCGCCACTGAAACCCCTATGATTGTCAAAAAATCCAATATTCGTGTGACACCGTCATTTGTCGAAGCTTACCACGATATCCTCATACCCCTTGCGCCACTTCGGCGGGGCCAGTGTCTTTGTTTTATCAAAATACCCCACTGCCAGCAACAGGGGGACCCAATAATTTTCCGGAATATTGAATTCCCTGCGGACCCCGTGATGATCAAATCCGTCCATGGGGTGGGTGTCCAGCCCCAGAGCCTTCCCGGCCAGCATAAGAGACATGGCAAAAAAACCGGCATTCTTGCAGGCAAATGCCTGGGCCGCCTCATCACTGTATCCGTATATCTTTTCCCGTGTGCTGTCGAACCAGTCCCGTTGCGCCTCGGACATGATGCCGGCCTTTATATTTTCCTGAAACACCTTTTCCACAAACGGATTTTCCGCTTTCCACCCTTCCCGGTCCCCCAGGACGATCAGGGTAACCGGCGCCTGGCTGACCTTTTCCTGGTTCATGGCCAGCTTCTGAAGGCGCTGCTTTTCGTCCGCATCCCGCAGCACCATCAGGCTCCACGGCTGCAGGTTAAAGCTTGACGGGGTTTGGGCCGCCAGTTCCACCATCTCTTTAAGCAGCGTAGCGGGGACTTCCCTGTCCGGATCAAAAAAATTAACCGCACGCCGCGCATGCACAAGCTCTTTGAAATCCATGATTTCCTCCTTTTCAAAAACTTTTTACGAAGCCATCAGTCCTTTTCAAGGGCCATCGCAGCTGCCAGCAACACCGGCGCCGCTGCCGGATGCTGGTTTATCAGGGGCACAACAGATTGAACGATTTTTTCCGCCACCGCGATATACTTCCCCCTTTTTTTGTAGCGATGCAGGCGAATCAGGTTGCCTGCCAGAATGGAGCCCGGCGCCGGCAGCACATTGTCAATCTCCTCCCGGACCCGGAATCTGAGATGGGGGTCATGCCCTTCCCGGGTCTGATAAACCGAACCGGTTTCGGCATCCAGAAAGAGTGACACCATCGTCTCAGTCATCTCTATGGCTGCGTCCAGCCATTTTACATCAAACCGGGCTTCATACAGATCCAGCAGCCCCTGTGCCAGAAAGGCATAATCTTCAGCCAGACCGGGGATACGGGAGATGCCGGCACGCCATATGCGGTTTAACTGCTTTACATTGTCCCCGTTTTCGTTAACAAGATTTTCCAGCATAAACCTGGCCGCCTTTTCCGCAGCCGCCAGATATTGGTATTTCGACGAGACCTGGTAAAGTTTTGCAAGCCCGGATATCATCAATCCATTCCATGCGGTGATGATCTTGTCATCCAGATGCGGGCGGGGACGGGTTTCCCGATGGGCCATCATGCTTTTCACACTTTCCGCCAGTAAATCATCCGCCTCGGAGGGTTGCATCTTCATCACATCTGCCAGCACGTCATTTGAAAGGGCCTGAAACAGCACGTTCTTTCCCGTAAATTCCCCATGGGGGTCGCCGGCGACATTGCCTTCCGGCCGGATCCCGAACCGACGGGTCACGAGCTGAGCCGCCACCGGATCAAGCAGCCCATTTATCTCATCGGTTGTCCATACATAAAACGCTCCTTCAGCATGTTTTGAAGGATCTTCCGGAAGGGGGCTGTCCGCGTCCTCGGCCGAATAAAACCCGCCGTCCGGATGGACCATGTCCCGAAGAATATAGTCGGCCGTCTCTTCAGCCACACGCAACAGCGCCGGATTATTGGTCAGCCGGTAGGCATCCACCAGCACAGACACGAGCTGGGCGTTATCGTAAAGCATTTTTTCAAAATGGGGGAGATGCCAATTGCCATCGGTTGAATAACGATGAAAACCACCCCCGATCTGATCATAAATACCACCGGATGCCATTGATTGTAATGTATGTATTGCCATCTTTCCTGCGGTTTCCGCTTCGGGGCCCTTTGCATGGGCAAAGGCCAGCAGAAAATGGAGAATGGACGGCATGGGAAATTTGGGGGCCTTGCCGAAGCCCCCCTTTTCGGTATCATACTTTTGCGTGAATGTTGCCGTGGCCTTATCAATCAACGATACAACAGAGCCGGCCGGAACACTTTCCGGCCGTTTGCTGCCAAGGCGTTCTTCCAAAAACACTTCGACAGCCCTGGCGGTATTTCCCAGTTTTTCCCGGTCATCGGGGCTTTGCCAGGCGGCTGTAATTCTTTCCAGCAGTTCGGTCCATGACGCCATACCCAGGCGGCTTTGCGGCGGAAAGTAGGTCCCCCCGAAAAACGGGTTCAATGTCTGCGGTTCGAGAAACACATGAAGCGGCCAGCCCGCCGATCCGGTCATGGCGGTCACGGCATTCACAAAAACGGTATCAAGGTCCGGCCGCTCCTCCCGGTCCACCTTCACACACACAAAATCACGGTTCATGATCGCTGCTGTTGCCGGATCTGAAAACGACTCATCCGCCATCACATGACACCAGTGGCAGGTTGAATATCCGATGGACAACAGCAGGGGCTTATCTTCCTGTCGAGCCTTTTGTACCGCCGTATCCGACCAGGGATACCAGTCAACAGGGTTACCGGCATGCTGCCGGAGATAGGGGCTGCTTTCATTGATCAGCCGGTTGGCCGGCCGTTCTGTCGTTATCTGGCTCATGGTCAAATACCTTGTAAAAAGTGAAAACAGTTGTTTGATGGCTCAGTGCAATCATCTTTTTATTAAATCAATAACCATGCCAGAACCTGCGGCTTGCAATAAAATATTCAACTTTTTGATTTAGTTAATGAAATCGACACAACCAGAGGGCTTAATCCCGAGCTGCCGTCAAAGTGTCTCAAAAAAATTCTTAATTATAGACACTGTCTCACCCGGTTTTTCCATGGGAATCAGATGACCGGCATCCTCCACCATGCGATAGGTACCGTTGGGGAACTTTTCCGCAGCCTGCTGAAAATTGATGAACCCCTTATTCTCGGTGTTCTCCCCTTCCAGAACCATTACCGGGCAGGTGACATTGGGAATGATGGGCCAGGGATCGTAAGCCATAGACCCCATGAACATGGCAGCCTCTTTGCGGGGATGGCAGGCAAGGGTCAATCCGCCGGTATCGGCTTCGACAAACCCGTAATCCAGATACATGTCCAGCATCTCATCGTCCCATCTCGCAAAAAGGGGTTTGGCGCGCAGGTATTCCCGTGCCGATTCCCTGTCATCCCAGGCATTGCGGCGTTTGATGGATTTTCCCGCCAGGGGATGGTCTTCGACCCGTAATTGAACAGTATAGACAGGCGAGGGCAGGAAAATCGGCTCAAAAAGAATCAGGCCTTTCGGGGCCACGCCGAACTTGCCGGCCGCAATGGTCAACACCGCGCCGCCCATGGAGTGCCCGACCATGTAAGGATGCTCAAGCCCCAGAACTTCGCACAACCGGGCCACATCCTGCCCCAGCAGCAACCAGCTCAATCCTCCGTCTTCGGGGTCTGCCTCCCGGTGATCACAAAAATAGGGTGTGATAATTCGAGCGCTATCCCTGAAATGCCGGCAGACGGGATGCCATAACCAGGGCATGAAACCGGTGGCATGCATAAAAATCATCGTCGGCGCATCCGCCCCGGCCTTTTCAGACGGTTCATACAACAGATATTCCAGGGTGGCATCACCCAGATCCACTGATTTTTCCAATGGTGTTTCTTTGATCATGGTGTGTCCTTAATTTCTTCAAAAAAGCGTCTTCTTTAAAATACATCATCCAAATATAAACCAGATCCGGCAAAAGTTAAAGGCGCATTCAACTGCAAAAAAATCAGATTGTTTCCACAACACGACAATAATCAAAATCGCTATGCCCAAACGCCGGTTTGAACCTGATATGCCAGTGCTTTTGATGATGGTCTCGTAAAAAGTCAAATTTGGAACGGCAAAGTAAAAAGTTCAAGTTCGAGGCGCGCAAATCTTGAGGAATGGAGCGTACTTAGCAGTACGTGACATGACGAAAGATGCAGCGCAACAAAGAAATTGGACTTTTTACGAAGCCGTCTTTGATGGAAGATAAATAGTTTCCATCCATAAATGGCCTTTTTCCGCAATATCTGCGTCAAACTGCGGGCTTGCTTGTGCGGCGTACGTCCAGTACGCCTCCGCGCAACCCCTTGTTTTCCTTGATCTTGCGGAAAAATTCACATTTCTGGATTGGAAACCCCAGATTGTGCCATCCATGTGAAATGGATGGACACTAAATAATGAAAATGACGGCTGACCGCCGATTTGAAAATAACTGGTGCGCCCCGGTTCTTCTGAGAAAAAAATTACCCCGAAACCCACCGACCTTTTCCCCTGTAGCCCGCAGCTGCTTGAACCATGGATTAGCTCCGAACACCCGCTTTCGCTGGCCTCGGAACTAATCCTTTTTTTGTTCGGCGGTAATATTTACAAGTTGAGGACGAGACGGAGCCCCTCATCCACATGCTTCATTTTATCTGATGGAAGACTGCCGATATGTTCTGTCAAAAACGATTTGTCCAAAATGATAACTTGAGAAACATTCACAACTGAATCTTTTGGAAGCTTGATACTTCGTTTCGGCAGGAACACATTGCCTGGAGCTGCCTTAAGGTGCAGATTAGTGGTTAATACGGCAATAACAACCGTATTAATCCGACTTTTGTTAAAATCATCGCTTTGGATGATAAGCACAGGACGACGATAGCCCGGTTCAGATTTTGTCGGGGGTTTAAGTGTTGCCCACCAAATTTCCCCACGTTGCATTACCATTCCTCCTCAGGAATGGATAATGCTTGAGCATTCAAAAGTGCCGGATCAATGGAAGAATTTTCAGATGCATACACTTCGTCAAGTTTTTCTTTAACGCCCATATGGCGGTACTGGACAACATATCGTCGTATTGCCTGCGTATAAAGCTCACTGCGAGACACATTTAGCCGTTTTGCTACCCCGGATATTTCATGAAATTTTTTGATAATTGTTTCATTCTGATTATATTTTAGAGTGTTATGACATATTTTGTCCATTTTTACAAAATGCAAACTGTAATTCTTACTTTAAGGAATCAGGTCGATTTTATATCAAAAAATTCCACCCTTCGGGCGAGTCGATTTGGGCAGCCAGATCCGTAGCATAGGGCTGAGAAAAGAATAAGAGGCCGTCGGAACAGCAAAAACTTCCCTATGAAAAATAAAAGTGGTGTTCAGACACGGATCAGGCCCGCAGCCGGTTTGTCTGCCTGATCCGGTAAACAGTGCTGGCCATCACCTTGATAAACGAGATCAGGGCGCTTTCATCGGGTCTGGGATCATTGCCTTTTGCCATTCGCGCCAGCTGGCGGGTATACCAGGAAACCTCCATCATCGCCATCTTGTCCACGAACCCGATACCGGTGGTAATGGGCCTGATAGTCACGGCGGGCGTCTCATTTCGCAGGAGTCTTGCGGCATATTCGGGGTCCACGGCCAGGGGACGGGCCATGCCGATCATGTCCAGGCTGTTGTCGGCAAGGGCATCTGCCATTACCGTCGCGGTTCGAAACCCGCCGGTGACGGCCAGGGGGACATCCACCTGCTGGCGCACTTTTTCCCCAAATGTCAGAAAGTAGGCTTCCCGCTCCCGGGTGCTTTGAGACATTTTTCGGCCACTCATGGCCGGTGCTTCGTAGGTGCCGCCTGAAACCTCCACCAGATCAATACCTTCAGCCGCCAGGGCGGAAATCACCGCCATGGACTCTTCCTCGGTAAAACCGCCGCGCTGAAAATCCGCGGAATTCAGCTTAATCCCCACTGGAAAGTCCGCACCGACCCCTTCCCGAATGCGGTGGTATATCCCCAGGACAAACCGCTGCCGGTTTTCCGGGCTGCCCCCCCACTCATCTGTGCGCCGGTTATGGTGCGGCGACAGAAACTGGCTCACCAGATAGCCGTGCGCCCCGTGAATCTGAACGCCGGTAAACCCCGCCTTTTTTGCGATTTCCGCGCTTTTGCCAAAACGCTCGATCAGGCCATGGATTTCATTGCCGGTGAGTTCGCGGGGGGTAGGAAAGTAACGCTGCATGGGCTTGCTGAAAGGAATCGGCGACGGCGCCACTGTCTCGGTATTCAGACCTTTCGGCGCCTGCTTGCCGGGATGGTTCAACTGCATCCACAATTGCGTGTCATGCTGCGTGCCTGCCCCGGCCCAGGCCTTAAGCAGCGCCATATCCTGCTCATCTTCCACGGCCACATTATTGGGCTCGCCCAGGGCTTTCCGGTCCACCATGACATTGCCGGTCACCAGCAACCCCGCTCCCCCCCTTGCCCACCGGTCAAATAAGGTCGCAAGCCCGCTGGTCACATGGTTATCCGTAGTGCCCAACGCCTCGGACATGGCCGATTTCATCAGCCTGTTTTTAATGATCTGACCGCAGGGAAGGGTCAAGGGCCGTGCAATGATATCCGCCGCTAGTGCGCCGCTGTTATTGGACAGGGGCATACAATATCTCCTCTCTTCTTTAACCGGTCGATCGGGTCGCGTCCTGTTCCCCGTAAAAAACCACCCGGTCCCGTCCTGCTTTCTTGGCCTGGTAAAGGGCGTCATCGGCTTTCTTAAGAAACGTTTCCGTAGTTTCTCCCCGGCCCGGCACCCCCACCACGACCCCAAGACTGATTGTCACCGCCATCTCCTGATTCTCATAGGTTACCCGCATTTTACGGACTTCCGAATGAATCATTTCGGCAATCTGCCGGGTATCGTCTTTTTCCACGTTGATCATCAGAACAACAAACTCTTCCCCCCCGTAGCGGGCGATAAAGTCGGTCTCCCGTTTGACAATATGACCCAGCAGGCGGGCTATCTGCTTTAAAAAAAGATCGCCCGCGGGATGGCCGTATGTGTCATTGATCCGTTTGAAATGGTCGATATCACAGATAATCAATGAAATGGAGGTCCCGGACCGCTCCGCGGCCTTCCAGCCTTTATTGAAAATCTCATCCAGATAGCGCCGGTTATACAGGCCGGTCAGGCCGTCAATACGGCTGATTTTCCGTATTTCCTCATTTTTCAGCCAGAGCAGGTGCTCATTTTCCAGGGCATGCCAGTACTCCCGGTTTCCCCGCGATGCAATAATGGTCATGTACAATGCATAGAGCAGAATGAGGCAGACAAGGGGCAGATTGATGCCAAGCACATTCATGACAATCACCGCCGGCAACAGCATCAGTATATTATAGGTCACGGCAATATACCAGGCCGGGTTAAAGGCCACGACTGCCCCCGCGGTCAGGCCCACCGTTGACGTTACCATAATGACATTAGACGCTGTCTCTTCGGGATGCGCCATATAGTATGCAAAGCTCAGCCCCCAGATCATGGCCGTGGCGCAGACGCTGATATAAAAAGCCCGGGTGCTCAACTTCCGGTTCAGTCGATTCAGCCGGTTGAAAAAATAAAATTGCCCGAGCCGGAATACAGAAATTAGCAGCATGGCAACCAGAAAGATGATTGAAAACTTCACATGACGTTTATAGAATCCGTCCACAGTCAACACCACTACTGTGCCCACAATGTAGAAATACATCCCCGGCATGGACCGGTATGCCAGGTCCTCCAGCACACGGCGGTTTATCTTGTAGCGTTGAAAATCTCTGTTTCCGTCTTCCATTTTTCCCGCTTCCACTTCAAGATTCAATTTCGCATGGCAGTATACCGTTTCCCGATCAAAAACACCACCATGCTGTTCCGATTAAACAGACACAGCCTTTTATTTGAAATGGATGCCACCTTCCAGCGTTGCCAATTCATAAATGTGAATTGTGGCAACCGGCTACCATCTGGCAAAATGATCCTCCGTCCAGCCAGGCATGGCGGTGATATCTGTCTCTCCGTGTCGATCACACACAACCTTACCGGAAAACGTCCCCATGAACTGGACAAACCGGGAAGCCACTACCATGATGTTCAAATGTTCGGAGCGATGGGCATTGGGCGAAAACATAAGATCGACCTTGCCATCGGCCGAACGCACCCGCCATTGTTCTTCCGTGGCGCGGGGATTGAACTGAAATTGCACGGTGTCCACCTTTGTCTGAACACCGTCCAGCCAGAAACAGTTTTCCGTAACACCGGTTTCATTGACCCCGCACGCCAGGTTCATACCGAATGGCCGGCCATCCGCCAGCACACCGGCAGCGGATGCCCAGTTCCAGAATGTCTCGCGTCTGAGATACCCGGCCGTCCAGTCGGTGATGCCCTTGCAGGTGTCCGGGAAAAGATCAAATTGACGGCCGTTACAACGAAGTGTGCCAGCCAAGCCGATGGGTGCGGTTTTCTGGGTATAGGTCCAGCCACTGCATCCCGCTTTTGTACAGACCCGCAACGGTTCCGTTTCCCGGGTCATGGCCGCATCCAGAACCATGTCACGGCTTTCTGCCCGGATCTGGTCGCCGCTGACGTGAATACGCAGCGCCCGGGTATTGAAAACCGCATCAATGTTTTCTGGGCAGGGCTTTATGGAAGCCGCATACGGCACCGTGGTTTTTTTTGTCTCCACCAGCGCACCGGACTGGCGATCATATACATAAAAAAAACCATTGGCCGCATATTTCAGGTCCACTACGGCAAGTCCGGCTGAAATCCCGGGCGCATTGATCCCCATAAATACAAACTGCTTGAACAAGAATCGTTTTAAAAAAGCGGACCGGGGCCGGCCCATGGGAGTCTGCAGATCAAAGGCCGTAAAATTGATACAGTCCACCGGGGACCGGATCAGACCGTAATCAATGGTGCCGTTGCTTTTAACAAGCGTTGTTTGCATAGGTGGCCCACTTGGTATCCACTGCATCCTGAATATTGGTCCGCTGAGCCGGCGTCATGGCCGCAAACCGGGTTTGGGTGGCCAGATAATCCGCCACCGGCAGTCTCTTTTTGCCCAGGAGCTTTTTCGAGGCGCCGGTAAGCCGGAATGCGCCATTCACCGTTTCATACAGATCAAACAGACCCGTCTTTATCGCGAGCTTTCCGATTTTTACGGTATAGCGGGTTTCAAACCCCCACCCCGGGGGACAGGGTGTATGAACATGGATATACCGGGGGCCGGAGATGGTTTTGGCCTTGATAATTTTATCGTACAGATCCAGCGGGTATGCAGCGGACGCCGTTGCCACGTAATCCAGGCCGTGGGCCGCCATGATCGCGGGCATATCCTTTTTATGCTGGGGTTTGCCGGTAATGGGCGTTGTCGTGGTAATAACCCCCTGAGGGGTTGTACCGGACCGCTGAATGCCGGTATTCATATAGGCTTCATTGTCATAACAGATAAAAATAAAATCTTCGCCACGTTCGCAGGCGCCGGACAGTGCCTGAATACCGATGTCGCTGGTTCCTCCGTCCCCGGCCCACGCCGCAACAGTGGTTGCCGTCCGGTCATTTGCCCTCAGTGCCGCAAGAACACCGGTGGCGGCCGCGGCCGTGGACGCAAATGTGACATTCAGACAAGGCAGTTGGGTGGCGGCAATGGGGTAAAGGCCTTGCATGACCGTGAGGCAACTCGGCGGCACCACCAGAATCGTATCCCGGCCCAGGGCTTTGAGGCCGGTCCGGTAAACAATGCTCAGCCCGCAGCCGGCACAGGCCCGGTTACCCGAATGAACCAGCTCTTCAGCCGGCAGGCGCAATATGGTTGTTTTCCGGGTCATATCATTTCCTGTTTTCATGTAATCTCCGGGCTCAGACCGATCCATTGGGGCAACGGCCCCACCGTCTCCGGCCGGGTGCAGGATGTGCGAACGGCATCGACAAGATCCCGGGTGTTGATACCCCTGCCGCCCAGCCCCAGAATATAGTTATGCATCAACGGCCGGTCACTGCAATCATATAGAGCGGCTTTAATGTCCGCATAAAGCGCACCTTCATAACCGTAGCTCAAGGCCTTTTCAAACACCATCACCACTTTTCGACCGGCCAGCATGTCAATCACCGATTGTTCCGGAAATGGCCGGTACAGACGGATTCCGGCAACGCCTACGGCCATACCGTCCGTTCGGAGGCGGTCTACGACGTCGCGAAGCTGGTATGAAAGCGACCCCATGCAGACCGCCACAAACGTAGCATCATCACACTTATAGGGTTCAATATGGGCGTCGCATGCCCGGCCGACGGCGGCCTCAAAATCACGGTCGACTTCCTCCAGAACATCCATGGCCCTGCGAATGCCCGTGTGAAGATCGTGCCGGATCTCCATATACCCCGGCGCTGTTTCACCATGTACATCGATCCGGGGATCGGGCAGTGTCACGGTGTTCAAGTTGGCCGGATCAGCCGGCTCAAGGGCATAAACCGGCGAATAAGGCGGAAGAAATGCATCCACCGCAGCCATGTCCGGAACCTCGAACGGCATATAGGTATGGGAAAGAATGTATCCGTCATAGCAGACCATGACCGGTACATTCACGGTTTCAGCCAGACGGAAGGCCTTTATGACCGAATCGATGATCTGCTGATGATCGCAGGCGTGCATCTGTATCCAGCCGGTATCCCGCTGGGAGATGGCATCCTGGTGGTCGTTCCATACGGTCCATGGCGCACCCAGTCCCCGGTTGACAACGCACATAACAATCGGCAGGCGGGCGCCCGCAGCCCAGTGAAGCTGTTCACTCATGTACAGCAGGCCATTGGCGCTTGTCGCCGTAAATGAGCGTGAACCGGCGCTCGACGCGGCAATACAAACCGCCATGGCGCTGTGCTCACTTTCCACAGGGATATATTGGGCATCCATTTCTCCGGCATCGACAAATTCGGACAGCTTTTCGGTCAGAGGGGTCTGCGGTGTTATCGGATAGGCGGCAATTACCTGGGTGCGGGCCAGTTTCACACCGGTTGCCGCAGCCACATTACCGGATTCAATAATGTGCATGCCGTTATTTCTCCTTTTGGGCCTGATCTGCTATAACTTCTGCCTCAGAAACCATTTCGATTGCGCCGGCAGGGCACTCCTCGGCGCAGATCGCACATCCCTTGCAATAGGTATAATCGATGGCCGGGGGGACGGTTTTGGAAATCACCCCGTCCGGGCAATAAAGCCAGCACGTAAAACAGGCGGGCTTGCCTTTTTGAGCGGGAATGCACTTTCCCAGGTCGATAACCGGCCTGACGATTCGCCACGACCCGGTACGACCGCCATCCCCCGGCCCCGGCACTGAATGTGATATCCGGCATTTATGGTGTATGCGGTCCATGTAGCAATCCCTTCGTCATGCGCGTCTGTTCATATGCCATTTTGGCAGCGGCCACATTCCGGTTCGGCCGTTTGCCCTGGAACGCACGCTCAATAGGGCCAATCAGCGAATCCAGTGTAACTACCCCCGATGCCTTTGCGAACGCCCCGATAATACCGGTATTTACGATTCCCATGGGCAGTCCCGCTTTAACGGCAATAGCCGTCACATCAGCCGTGGCAACGGTCATGTCCGATATTTTTTCATAAGCTTCCGGCGGGTTGGGCGAATTAATAAGCACGAGGCCGCCGGGTTTCAGCCCGCCGGTCACATCCGCTTCTTCCATGAGCAGATGATCCAGCACCACCACCATATCCGGTTTACTGATGGGTGACAGGTCATATATCTTCTGTCTGGCAATTTTCAGCGAGGTCATTACCGGCGCACCTCTGCGTTCCGTGCCGAAGGTCGGGGTCATTACAGCCCCGCCGTAACCCGAGGCGAATGCCGACTCGGCCACAAGACGGGCCGCGGTAATGGCACCCTGGCCGCCCCGGCCATGCCACCGGATGGCAATCAGATCATCCCGTATGGACGCTTCCATAGGCATCCTCAAATATATGGTAAATGAACCGAACAGTTTGTATTGGCGATCATAGAAGACAAACGCGTAAAAAATCTACTGCAGACATTATGATCATACCTTAACACGTCAATTTTAATACTTAACCATAATAAACGGAATTAGGCAAACCCATTTTTTGCAATTTTCGCGGGATTGTGATACTGACGATAGAATGAAACGTATCGGCGTCATCTCAGATACCCATGGCCGCGTTCGTCAGTGGGCCCTGGAAATTTTGCACAAAACCCACATGATCCTGCACGCGGGAGATATCGGCAGCCCGGATGTTATCAGCACTCTGGAAACCATCGCTCCGGTGACGGCAGTCCGTGGAAACATGGACAAAGGCTCGTGGTCCTATCACTACAATCTAACCGAGGCTGTTGAAATCGAAGGCCGTTATTTCTATATGGTCCATGACGTAGAAGATCTGGATATTGAACCGGCCGGCCAATTTGATGGCGTGATCAGCGGCCATACCCATATGCCGGGAAAAAAAATAAAAAATGGCGTTCTTTACTTCAATCCCGGCAGTGCCGGCCATCGCCGCCCTGGCAAACCCGTATCACTGGGTATACTGGAAATCACCGCTCAAGGGATTGAGGCCAGAATTATCAAAAAAGATTAATTGTTATTTCTGCCAAAGGGTATCCCCAGTTTCCTCATTCTGTGACGCAAGGTAGACGGGTGGATCCCCAGCAGGGCGGCGGCACCGTCTTTTCCGTCCACCTTCCCCCCCGCCTGCTTCAGCACCCTGGTGATATGATGATACAGCACATCGTCCAGCCTTGTTAATCCCTGGGCGCCGGTATGATCCGTTGCGCCGGCTGGCGGGTTTTCCACCGTCGGCATATGCAGCTGACTGAATGTCAGGGGTGCATCGCCGGAAATAATAATCTCCCGCTCAACCGCGTTTTCAAGTTCCCGCACATTTCCCGGCCAGTCATAAGCCTGAAGTCTTTCCAGAGCGCCGGGGGCCAGGGTCGGATAGGTTCGTGCGTCCAGCTGCTTATATTTTTCCCGGATAAAATACTGAATCAGGGCCGGTATATCCCCTTTGCGCTCCCGAAGCGGGGGAACATAGATCGGGAAAACCGCCAGCCGGAAATAGAGGTCTTCTCTGAATGTACGACTGCTGACCATTGCCTCAAGGTCCTGGTGTGTGGCCGCGATGACCCGGACATCCACTTTAAGGCTTTGGGTCGCGCCCACAGGATCGAACTCTTTTTCCTGAAGCACCCGGAGGAGCCGGACCTGCAAGTCCAGTGAGAGCTCTCCGATTTCATCAAGAAAAATAGAGCCGTTATGGGCCCGCTCAAACCGCCCCCGCTTTCTTTCTACCGCACCGGTGAATGCACCTTTTTCATGGCCGAACAATTCGCTGTCAATCAAGTTTTCCGGAATGGCACCGCAATTGACTTTTATCAGGTTGTTGTCGCGCCGGCCGGACAACCGGTGAATAACATTGGCAATAATCTCCTTGCCCACCCCTGTCTCTCCCAGGAGCAGTACCGGTGTGGAAAGGGGGGCCACCCGTTTCACCTGCTCCATCACCATTTTCAGGCCGCCGTCCTGACCGATAACCTCATTGCCGGACTGTTTTTCCAGCTCCTGCCGAAGATACTCCTTGTCGTCTGTCAACTGCTGCTGCAGCCGCAGCAATTCCTGATACCGGCGGCCGTTGGAAAGGGCAATGCCAAAAGGCACTTTCAGGTGACGCATCAGGGAAAGATCTTCCTGGGTAAACTGATCACATCCTCCGGCCGCAATGGTTACGCCGCCCACCCATTCCTCACCTATCACCAGCCGCATGAGGATAATGGAACACGGCTCCACAACCCCCGCCGATTCGAGAATCAGCTTGCCGACATGGTGCTCATTGGCCCGGTTCATCAATTGCAGTTCAGGCATTTCCCGGTTTTTGATGACCTTCATTAAATAGGGAGAGAGCATCATGGGGGCATCCCGCTTTCTGCCTCCATGCTCTCCCGCCTCGGCAAGCACCACCGCCGAATCCTTTTTTGAATCAAAATAGTGGAGGTAAATGGCATCGAGCGCGATAAATTCTTTCAGATATTCAAAGCAATTGCCCAGGGCGCGCTCCAATTCCAACGTACCGCAGATACGGATTGTCGCCTGTCGAAAAAACTCTTTTTCATCAACTTTCATTGGCTGTATCTCTTTTTGCCTGGTGTAACACCTGAAAACGAATTGTCATATATGATAGATTATACGGGAAATTGTCATATTTGCAAGCTAAATTGTCAAATATGACATATAAAATTGGGGCATAATCATAAATAACTGAAATATATATAAATATAAAATTGGCACACTCTCTGCATTGATAGAAGATAAAATTAAACGCATTAACCAACAACCAAAGAAACCAAGGAGGACATCATGAACCGGACAACAATTATAAGCGCGACATTGGCATTCATCGTAATGGGAATCGCTGGCATTGTCAACGCTGACGTACCGGCAAACAATATCCTGACTGCCCAGGAAAAAGCGTATCTGCAAAAGGTTGACCAGGGACATGATTTTACCCCTGTAAATACCGTCGCAGAGAAGTCTGAAAACATCCTGGAAAACAATATGTTTACTCAGGCAGAACAGGACTACCTCAGGGCTGTCAGCGATGGCAAGGACTTTCCGCTGATCAGGACAGCTGACAGAGAGGAAATGTCCGGACTCGTCAACACCATGTTCCAGGCACAGGATCTCAGCCGGCTGAAGAGTATTAATATCGGCTGGTAAGAGCCAACAAGAATCTTCATTCCACGGGCCGGCAGTACTGCCGGCCCGTTTTTTTCTATCTGCCTGCCAGGCCATCCGCCAGCACACCCCGCCCCGGAAAACTTGACAAAAATGTCATTATTCTTTATAGTTTAAATTAACTCTTTATTTGCCCGTTTTTTAGAAAAAACCTACAATGGAATATACCCGCCTACGCCCTTTGCAGGCATTTTATTGTTATGCCTGCTGCCGAACAGTACTTTTTTGCAAAGGCAAACAATGAAACTCAGAAATAAAATCATACTCATGGCAGCCGGCATGGTCATCGTGGTCATGCTGATCTCTACTATTGCGGTTTCATTTTTGATCACCAAACAAAACCAGAAAGCCGCGCGGGACCACTTGCACCGTTCCTTTAAAATTGTTCATGAACGCATCGACTCCGTCCAATCCAAACTGCTGGAAGATGTCAGACAGATGGCCACCGTGGACGACATGGGCACGAAAATAAGCTTTGTTGCCGGCGAAAAAGGCAGTTCATCCGTAGAGATGTTTGAAAACTCCTTTGTTGAAATCACCCGTGCCCTCTATAATGTCGGCCTTTCAAGCAAGGTGAACCGGATCCGCGCATATGATACCGACGGTGATCTGGTGGCGTTTGTCAGAATTGAGGACAAAACAACCCTGATGGGTTTCAACAAGTATGGCCTCAACAATGCCACGCTTCAGATCGCAACAGCAAAAACCGGGGAGCAGCCCGATTCCGACGGCTGGGGCAATACTGCCGCCGCTCACGGTGTTGCCCTGAAACTTGACGGCAAAGTGCCCGACCGGTCAGATGCCTATTTTAAGGTTATCAAGGGGGACCTTGCTCTGGTGGCGACCGCCCCGGCCACCGCACAGGCCTATGATGCTGCAACCGACAGCCTGAAATCCGTTCAGGTAGGATGCATTATCACGGAAAAAACCCTGACGAAAGACTTTGCCGAATCAATCGCCGAATTAACCGACACCGAGATCAACATTTTCACTCCCAAGGGGCTGAGTTCGGGCACGCTGGCGTCATATATTACACCGGCAACCAACCTGTTTGACATGAACACCACCGACGGCGCCGAGCCGGTATATTCCGAAATCAGCATTGAAGACAGCGGGCAGGACTATTACCAGGGGGTCATTCCGCTGTTCTCCAACACAGAACAGGTTGCCGCCCTGTCATCACTGTATTCCAGAGCCATTACCAGAGCCAACACCGTACAGATGATCAAAATGTTATTTCTGATATCCATCATTTGTGTTCTATTTTTTCTGCCGGTGGCCTATTTAATCGCCATTGCCTTTGCCAAACCGATTCTCAGGGTGGAGGCGTTTGCCGGCGCCCTTGAGAAGGGCGATCTTTCCCAGCGACTGCCGACGGGAAAAGATGAAATCGGTAAAATGGGCGCTGCCCTGAATGCGGTTGTGGAGGAGCTCAAACGCAAGACCGATGTGGCCATGGCCGTTTCTCAGGGCGACTTGCGACAGCAGGTGAACGTGGCCTCCTCGCTGGATGATCTGGGGAAGGCCCTTGCCACCATGGTTGACCATATGAATGATATCATCATCAACATCCAGGAAACAGCCGATGCAGTGGATGGCGGAACCAAACGGATATCAAACGCCAACCGGATGCTTTCCGAAAATGCCACCCGTCAGGCATCATCGTTTGAAGAGATATCAAGCGCCATTACCGAAATCAGCGCCAGAACCAAAGTCAATGCCGATAATACCCAGCAGGCCGACAAAATCGCCAACACGGCCAGGCAGGATTCCAGCGAGGGAATGGCATACATGAAGGAGATGCTGACCGCCATTAATGCGATCAGCGACTCCAGCAATGAAATTTCGTCAATTATAAAAACGATTGATGACATCGCTTTTCAGACCAATCTTCTGGCGTTGAATGCAGCTGTCGAAGCGGCCAGAGCAGGCAAACACGGGAAGGGGTTTGCAGTAGTGGCCCAGGAGGTCAGAAGCCTGGCAGCCAGAAGCGCAAAGGCCGCCCAGGAAACGGCTGCGTTAATCGAAGCCGCCGTCGAGAGAGTAAAAGACGGCAATGCCATCGCCGAAAACACCGGCCAGGCACTTGAGAAAATCAGTACCGGCGTGGGTACTGTTTCGGACCTGATCGCTGAAATCGCCGCTGCCAGCGACGAACAGGCCAAAGGTATCGAACAGGTCGGCCACGGGGTCTCCCAGGTGGATACGGTTACGCAGGAAAACGCCGCCAATGCTCAGGAGACACTGGACGCCATGGAGGATTTATCGGCCCGCGCCGCCCGGGTCAGGGAACTGCTGGCATTTTTCAAGGTTCGAAACGGTGTAGAGACGACTGATACCGCAAAAGCGGTCATGCACGGGGAAGACGTAAAAACAATTCCCGGGCCCGATTATGCGGACGGTGACAGGAACTGATTCACTGCGGCCAGCAACTCGGCCTTTCTGATGGGCTTATGGAAGGTCTGAACGGCACCCAGCTCTCTGGCCATATCCAGGTACCCATGCGGATTACTTCTGCCGCCGCCGGACATGGCGATGATTTTAATGTTCGGGTTGGCATCCTTTAACTCGATAATGGTTTCAATCCCCTCTTTTTCCGGCATAATCAGATCCGTAATAATCAAATCCGCCGGGTTCTCCCTCTGACGTTCAAGTCCCTCTTCCCCGTTGGCCGCCACCGTCACGGTGTAACCTTCATTCTCAAACCAGTGCCGCAACATCATGCGTATCTGGTCTTCATCATCAATAATAAGTATGTGTGCCAATGCCGCCTCCCCGCTCCCAAATCACGAAAACTGCATCTGCATAGAAAGCTGAAGACAAAAACGTCGATTTTTCTTTATAATTTCATATATATCCAAAAATTATTATACCATATCGATACTTTTTAAGCAAAATATTTTCAGCCCCGGCGCCAACCTTACCCAGCCCTGCGCATGGGGCCTCAGCCCTGATATTTCACGATGCCATCAGTCTTTCAAATGCAACACCGATATCTTCCCGTATGACCGCATCGGCCAGACTGTCCAGCGGGGTGGCGGCATTGTTGACAATAACCAGCCGGGCCTTGTTCTTCTTTGCAATCTCAGGAAATCCGGCCGCCGGCTGTACCACCAGCGACGACCCCACCACAATGAACAAATCGCATTTGGCGGAAAGGGCTGCGGCCCGGTTCAAATCCGACTCCCGCAAACGCTGACCAAAAGAAATTGTGGCCGGTTTGAGCAACCCGCCACACTGATCGCACACCGGTGCCGGCTCATGCCTGACCCGGTCACATGCCTCATCCATGGAGATGCCCGCCCCGCAGGACAGGCACACGGCCTCGCCCATCCACCCGTGAAGCCGGACTATCTTTTCCATGTCCACGCCGGACCGTTCGTGAAGACCGTCAATGTTCTGCGTAATAAGGCCCATGAGGTTGCCCGCCCGGTCCAGCTCCGCAAAAAAGAGATGGGCATTATTGGGGCTGGCGTCCCGCATATCCGGCCAGATGGCAGCTTTTTGCTGCCAATATGTCACCCGGTCTTCATAATTATCCACAAAATCCTGGAACATAATGGTCTTGTTCTTTGCCCAGACACCGCCGGGGCTTCGAAAGTCCGGAATACCCGAATTGGTGGAAATCCCCGCGCCGGTGAACCCGACAATTTTGCGGGACTCTCTGATCCATTCTGCAACATCCGTCAATGGTACCATTTTTACCCCGTATCGCTCATATTTTGATGGTTCACCGCAGAGACGCAAAGGGCGCGCAGAGGGGCCGCAACCTATCTGCGTCTATGCGGTGAATATATTAAGAACCGGGCGTCTCAACCCCCAGTATATTGACCCTGCCGGATATCCCGCTCCTCCAGGCGCGCCTTGATCGCGGCCAGCGCCTTCTGCTTGTACAGGGCCCACATGGGCGCCACCAGCTCATCCGGGTGCGGGTCTCCGGTCAGCCGCTGCACCACCATATGCGGTGGCAACTGGGCCAGCACATCGCACACCAGGTCCGCATATTCATCCCGGGCCAGGCACTGATACCCTCCCCTGTGATACATCCGGGCCAGGGCCGTGCCCGCCACCACATACTGCAGATGCAGCTTGATGCCGTCAAATCCCAGATCGGCGATCTGCCGCGCCGTATTGACCATGTCGGCCCGCTCCTCTCCGGGGAGCCCCAGAATCATATGAGCACAGGTTAAAATCCCCCGGTTACGGGTTCTTTTCACCGCATCCCGGACACAGGCAAAATCATGCCCCCGGTTGATCAATGCCAGGGTCTCATCCCTGGCGCTCTGAACCCCGTATTCCACCCAGACCATATGGTCGTTTGTATATGACTGCAACAGATCCAGCACATCATCATTCACGCAGTCCGGCCGGGTACCGACGGATATGCCTGCCACATCCGCCACGGCCAGCGCCTCGTCATATAATCCCTTCAGCCGGTCCACCGGCGCATAGGTATTGGTGTGGGCCTGAAAATAGGCGATAAACTTTTTTGCCTTAAACCGGCGGGCAAGGGTCTGCTTGCCGGCCTCGAGCTGCCGGGCAATCGATTCGCCCCGGGCATAAGCGCCCGTGCCGGACCCGCGGCTGTTGCAGAAGATGCAGCCGTTCCGCGAAATGGTGCCGTCCCGGTTCGGGCAGGTGAACCCCGCATCCACGGTAATCTTGTGCACCCGGCACCCGAAAACCGACTGGAAATATGTATTTAAATCATAATAACGGTTCATTTATACTCCCGCTTGACCTGAGTGGCAAACCCCCTATATACTTTGAGATACCACAGGAAACAGGAAAAAACAAAACCAATGGCCGCATATGACAAGAAATACGACATCATCGTGATCGGCGCCGGTCATGCCGGGTGTGAAGCCGCACTGGCCGCGGCCCGAATGGGGTGCACCGTGCTTATCATGGCCATTGATCTGGACAAGGTGGCGGCCATGCCTTGCAGCCCCTCAATCGGCGGAATGGCCAAGGGGCAGCTCGTCCGGGAGATCGACGCCCTGGGCGGGGAAATGGCCAAAATCACCGACCAGACCGCTATTCAGTATAAAACCCTGAACACCAAAAAAGGCCCGGCGGTTCACTCCTCCCGCACCCAGAACGACAAAATCCGCTACCACATAGCCATGAAAGCCATACTGGAGCGGCAGCCCGGGATTGACCTCAAGGAGGGACTGATCACCGGGCTTCTTATCGAAGCCGATACCGTCAAAGGCATTATCGACCGTACCGGGTTCTGCTTTTATGCGGACGCTGTCATCATTGCCGCCGGCACATTTCTGGGGGGACGGGTCCACATCGGTGACAAGTCATACGAAGCCGGCCGGGCCGGTGAATTTGCCGCCACGGAACTTGCAGACCAGCTCCGGTCGATGGGGTTTGAAACCGGCCGCATGAAAACCGGCACCCCCCCGCGCCTGGACAGGGCATCCATTGATTTTTCGAAATTTCAGGAGCAGGTCGCCGACAAATCGCCCCGGCCGTTCTCTTTTTCCGGACCGGGCATAGTACTGCCGCAGGTGCCGACCTATATCGGTCACACCCGGCCGGAAAGCATCGCCATTGTTCAGAAAAACCTTTCCCGATCGGCGCTTTACGGCGGCAGCATCACCGGCACACCGGCCCGGTATTGTCCGTCCTTTGAAGACAAGGTCGTGCGGTTTCCGGACCGCACCACCCATCAGGTCATCCTTGAACAGGAAGGGCTGGACACAGAAGAGATCTACGCCAGCGGCCTGGGCAACAGCCTGCCACTGGAAACCCAGATCGCTTTTGTTCGCTCTATCGAGGGCCTTGAACAGGCCGAACTCATGCGGGCGGCCTATGCCATAGAATACGATTATATCAGCCCTCTGCAGATACGGCCCACCCTGGAAACCAAACGTATTGCCGGACTTTACCTGGCCGGTCAGGTGAACGGTACGTCCGGGTATGAGGAGGCCGCCGCTCAGGGGCTCTGGGCCGGCATCAATGCCGCCTGCAAGCTTCAGGGACGCCCGCCCTTTATTCTTACCCGGGCCGATGCCTACATCGGGGTCATGATCGATGATCTGATCACCCGCGGCACAAAAGAGCCATACAGAATGTTCACATCCAGGGCCGAATACCGGCTCATGCTCCGGGAAGACAATGCCGACCTGCGGCTTTCTGAAAGAGCATACGAACTTGGCCTTGTCAACAAGGAAACCGTGGAACACGTCAGGGACTACAAACGCCGGATTGCCGATGAAACCCGCCGCATTCAGAAAACCGTCCTCAAACCGGCGCCGGATGTCAATGCCTACCTTGAAAGCCGCGGCCAGAAACCGCTGACATCCGGCCTTCACCTTTCTCAGCTTTTAAAACGCGCCGGTATCACCTATGACGATGTCATGGCGCTGGCACCGCCGGAAACACCGGTATCAGACCGCGTCGGTCAGCAGGTGGAAATCGGCTTTAAGTATGAAGGGTATATCGACAAACAGGAACGGGAAATCGCCAAATTTAAAAATCTGGAACATATGGCAATCCCCCCGGGATTTGACTATAATGCCGTTCATGGTCTTTCCAACGAACTCAAGGAAAAGCTTGCCCGTATTGCGCCCGCTTCCCTTGGCCAGGCGTCCCGCATTGACGGCATCACCCCGGCGGCTCTCTCCGTGCTCCTGGTTGCCCTGAAGTCACATCAACTTTAGTGTTGACACGACGATTGCAATATCGTCATTATAAAACTGCTTGAGGGGCGATTGTCGGACGAAACTCCAGATTCATCAACATAAAAAAAATCAACCAGGGGGGGGAACCCATGAGTAACTTTGAAATCGGTATTTTACTGACAGTGGGGGGTGGTTTATTTATCGTTGCCGTCTTCCTGCGGGCAAAGACCGGCGGAAAATATGAAATCAAGATGAGCGATCTGGCACTTGCGTTGATACCGCTTCTATTCTGGCTGATCGGCACCGGCAAAATAAAAAAATTTGCATTCGGCGGTTTTGAGGTTGAAACTGCCCAGGCATTTATCGGTGCTTCAGAAAAAGAAATAAAATCCCAGGTGGCACTGAGTTCACCATTAAGTATCGAAGATGTGGTGCAGACCCCTGAACGGGGCGCAAAAACGTCTGTGGCCCAGATACCGAGACTGATCAAACAAAAGACCGAGGCGCTGGAGTTCCGGCTGGGGCACGGCGGGTACTGGGGGCCGGCGATTCAACAATATTTTGAGTCGCTGGATGCCTATTCCTTTCTCCGCTATACCATTATCCACCATCAGAATGGCACCCTCTTCGGGGTTTTTGAGGCCAGAGACCTGCTCCATTACTTCAGACAGGAGGGCGAGGATGCGTATCACCGTTTTGCGGCGTCTCTTAATCATCCGGATCAACAATCACTTGAGCGACTCAGGGATCTGCCGGGATTCATTCCGGGTGAATTTGCGGTAATGGCGGATGCAAACAAGCGGACCGTTCTGGAAAAGATGGAAACCCTGAAACGCAATACCCTGCCGGTTGTGACATCCGACAGGCGTTACACAGGTATGGTGGACCGCACACAGCTGACGGCAAGCCTGATTATCGACGTGGCCAGAAATCTGGAGCAACTGGAATCGAAGTAAGTACCGGGGCGGCTGGTTATCCCGCCTGCATCTCCTTTGACACCGAGGCGACATACGCCTTGACCTTTTCCTGAATGTCGTCGGTATCTTCTTTTGCCAGACCGAGAATGTCCATGGCCTGACTGTCCATCTGATGCATCAGCGCCTGAAAGTCAGCGCCAAAACCGGCAGCCATGGCAATCCAGTCCGACATGTGAAGGATATAGGCGAGTGTGTTGTCGTCAGACTCGACCGGATTGTGGTGGTATTTAATACCCCCGGCCTGGACATCAGGAATGTTCCATTGCAGGCAGAGGTCGTAACCCACCTGGGCATGGTCCAGCCCCAGGACCTGACGTTCCGCGGCCAGGAATGTTTTTTCTTTATACTCGAGAAAATTCTCGACCGCTTCCTTCTGTTCCAGCATATAGGGATCAAGGACAAGCTTACCGGCATCATGGATCAGCCCGGCAAAAAAGGCATCGTCCTTGATCTCCGGCGCGATCTTTTCCGCGATCTTTTCTGCGCTGTGTGCAACGGCCAGTGAATGACGCCACAGCAACCCGGAACTGAAATCGTAACCGTTAAGCTTTTTTTCCAGCAACTGAGCCGCACCGGCAACCGTAATCAGTTCCCCCAGCGTACGGATTCCAAGCAGCACAGAGGCCTGATGGATGGATGAAACCTGCCCCTGCATGCCGTAGTAAGCGGAATTCGCCATTCTCAGCACCCGTGATGCAATGGCCTGGTCCATCTCGAGTGTCTCACTGATATCCTTGAAGCTGGAATCCGGGCTGGCAAACACCTGCCGGGCCTTATATACCACCTGGGGCATGGGCGGCAGATAGGTTGAACTTTCAAGAATTTTCCGGCGCAGGGCCTCACCGTCCGCCGGTGCGACAAAACGTTCATCAATAAACGTATAATCCGCCGGATCGGCCGGTTTTTTCCTTTCTTTTGAGGGCGTGGACGCTTGTGGCGCCGGGGATGGCGGACTGTTCTTTTCAGCGTCGGGGGACGTGTTTCGGACAACCTTGATCTTGTGGCTGCATGCCGGGCAAGGGATTACCACGGACGCTCTGCCCCCCAGCTTTGAGGCGGCAATCCGGTAAGATTTGCCGCAGCCGTCGCAGGTCACCCTGATCTTTTCTTCAACGACCTTTTCTTCAACGACCTTCTCCTCAACCGGCCTTTCCACTGTATCCACCGTTTGGGGAGGCGGCAACGGTGACGGTGACGGAGCAGCCCCCTTTAAGTTCTCTTTTTCAATTCGGCTCAACAGCCGGTTGAATACATCAACAAGCTGAATCAACTCAGCAAAGGGCCGGCCCGTTGGTGTTGTCACTCGCTCTCCCGGTTTTTGGCGGTCCACTTCCCGGATCAGCATTTGCAAAGGGTCGGCAAGACGCCGGTTCATGGCATAAGCCCCCGCCAGCGTCAACACCACAACAATGGCCAGCGCAACGAGAATCAGCGTCACCTGCCCCCGGCGCTGTGCCGCGTAGAACTGCCTTAAATCAATGACCGAACTCACTGACGCCTGGACATCGCCATTGGTCCCGGTAATCGGGCTGTTGATGGCCAGGTAGCGCTTGGCTGGCAGAAACACTCCCCAGGTGGAGCCGAAGCGTTCCGTTGTTTCAGCGCCTGCTTCAATACCCTGTTTGGCAAATATCACGAGCCGTGATTTGAGTTCACTGTCCGAACTGTCGACATAAATCAGCCGGCCCTGATGATCCATAATAACAGTGGCATGAATACCGGCCGACTCAAAGACACTCCCCAATCTTTCCGCTACGGATGGCGCTATGGCCAGCATGTTTCTGTTGTTATATTCCAAGCTCCGGGCGACAAAAAGGGACAGCATCCAGCTTTCCGACTGCCTTGCCGCGACAAACCGGCGCTGGTTACCGGCAAGAATGAAGAAATCGATAAACAGAAATCCCGCCATCAGCAGAATCGCCGTTTGCATCGCAATAATTGTTTTAAGGTGTTTTGCGTTCATGTGAGTCATCTATCATCCTGATTACAATGATTCTCTGATTGTCCGCATTTTAAGCGTTTTTGTCAAGCCGCACCGTCAGTCCGTCACTGAAATCCCTGGACCCCGGTTACCCCAAAAGCCGATCATACAGCCCGCAAAGACAAGCCGGACGGTGATTATCTGTCCCCCTTACCGTCAGCTGTTATTGATCTTTTCCCCAACATATGACATAATTATTTAATATGGTATTCCCATATTTATCAAAACCGGCCCTTTTTGTGAGCTTTTCGGACGCGCCAGAAAATCAATCGATAATCATCACCCCGGGACGAACCTGCCCATGAAACATTTTCCAGGGTACGAAATTCAACAAAAGATCGGCGAGACCCGGCATTCAGTTATTTACCGGGCACAACCGACCGGGGCCTCCCATACGGTTGCCATCAAAACATTCAAGTCCCTTCGGCCTTCCCCGGCCGACCTGGCCCGCCTGCGGCACGAATTCAAACTGATCCAACACGCCAATGTAGACGGCATTGTTCAGATCTTTGACATCATTGATGCCGAAACCGGTGTCGCCCTGGTCATGGAAGATTTCTTCGGCATCTCCCTCAAGTCCCTTCTTATGAGAGAACGGCTTGATCTTGAACGGTTTCTTGATCTTGCCATCCGCCTGGCTGAAACCATCGGCAACCTTCACAAAAACAATATCATTCACAGGGACATCAAACCCAGTAATATTCTCTATAATGCAGACAGGAACGTTCTGAAAATTACGGACTTTGGTCTTGCTGCGGAACTCGACCGCATTGAGGAGGAACTGTATCATCCGGAAACAATGGAAGGTACCCTTGCCTACATGTCGCCGGAACAGACCGGCCGGATGAACCGGGCCGTGGACCACCGGAGCGATCTCTACTCTCTGGGGATTACCTTCTATGAAATATTGGTCAGGGGGGTGCCATTCATGGGTGAAGACCCCATGGAGATTATTTACGCCCACATCGCAAAACCGCCCACCCCGCCCCACGTGATCAATCCATCCATACCGGAAATCATTTCCGGCATCATCATGAAACTGCTGTCCAAAACAGCAGAAGAACGCTATCAGAACAGCTTCGGGCTCATGGCAGATCTTGAGGCCTGCCGCCGGCAGCTCCTGGATAAGGGCAACATCATACCGTTCGAGCTGGGCACCCGTGACATTTCGTTGAAATTTCATATTCCTCAGGTTCTCGTGGGAAGAAATGCTGAAATCGATGCGCTTCAACGGGCGCTTGACCGAACCGCCGCCGGAACAGCGGAAGCCTTTCTGGTCGCCGGCGAACCCGGGGCCGGCAAATCCACACTGGTCAATGAACTGCAAAAATCGATCACCGGCAAAAAAGGTTATTTCATTGCCGGTAAATACGACCAGTTGCGCCGGCATGTGCCTTACAGCGCCATCATTCAGGCCTTTCAATCCCTTGTCCGGCACCTTCTGTCTGAAAATGAACAGCGGCTTGATCAGTGGCGTGAACGGATTGCCCGGGCGCTTGAGCCCAACGGCAGAATCATAACGGATGCCATCCCGGAAGTGGCCCTGATCATTGGCCCCCAACCCGATATTCCCGAACTGGGGACTGAAGAAGCCCGCAACCGGTTTAACCTTGTTTTCAAAAATTTTGTCAAGGTGTTTGCTGATCCGGCGCATCCGCTTGTGCTGTTTCTGGACGATCTGCAATGGGTCGGCACAGCGAGCTTGAATCTGATCCAGGAAATTGTAACAGATAAAAGCCTTTCCCACTTTTTTCTAATCGGCGCCTACCGTAACAATGAAATTGCCGAGCACCACCCCCTGATGCTCTGTGTCGAAGAGATTCAGAAAAAAGGGATAACCGTAGAAATCCTTTCCCTGGGGCTTCTGGATGTTGCCAGTGTCCAGGAGCTGATTGTCAATTTTCTGCGATGCGATACGGATACGGCCGCGCCGCTGGCAGCCGTTATCCACGCAAAATCCCTGGGCAACCCGTTCTTTGTGATCCAGTTTTTAAAAACCCTTTATGAAGAAGGCTATCTGACAATTGATGCGGACTCCGGATGGGTATGGGACATCAACGCCATCCGGAAGATGCAGGTGACCGATAACGTTGTAGAATTCATGACAGCCAAGCTGGCCAGGCTTCCCGCGTCATCCCTGGACATCCTCACGACCTGCGCCTGTATTGGCAACCGCTTTGATATCGAATCCCTGTCGACCGTCCTGGGCCTTTCACTGGAGGCCGTCATCACCACGATTGACGACCTGACCGCCCTGGGATTTATCAGTTCCAGCGACGGCCAATACCGCTTTCATCATGACCGGATTCAGGAGGCCGCCTATGCCCTTGTCCCCGATGAAAACAGGGAAGCCCTCCATTACCACATCGGCGAATACATGCTGAACCGGACACCTCCGGAAAAACTTTACAGCCAGATCTATTATATTACCGATCAGTTCAATCAGGCCAGCGGATTGATCAAGACCGATGAAGAAAAAGAAAGGCTTGCCGACCTGAATTGTAAAGCCGGCATCAGGGCAAAGGAAGCCAATGCCTATGCAGCGGCTGCGGACTATCTTGGCGCGGGCATGGGGTTCCTGCCGGACAATGCATGGGAAAATGCTTACGAACTCACCTATACCCTGCATACGGAACGGATGACATGTGAATATTTGAACCAGAACTTTGAGACCGCAGCAGCCCTTTTTGAGGCGATCAACCGGAATGTCGAAAACAGGGTGGACCGGGCCAAGGCCTGCCATGCAATGGTCGTGCTATACACCAATGTTGGCCGCCTTAACGAAGCCATCGACCTGGGCATTGAAAGTATCAGGATGTTCGGGGTAAGACTTTCAAAAAAATGCGGCAAGGGGGCCGTGCTGCTGGCCTACATCCGTTTCCGCCAGAAGCTCAAACAGACCGGTATCGATAGCATTCTGAAAATTCCCGAATCCAATGACCCGGAACGCATCTGGCAAAACGAGTTATACGGCGGAATCGGCCTGCCCGCCTATCTTACCAACCCCAACCTTTTTGTCATGACCATTCTGAAAGGCGTTACCGGAGACCTGTGCCACGGCCTTACCCACACCTCGGCATTCGGCATCATGGGCATTGCCCCCATTGTCGGTTCCATTTTCGGAGACTTTCAAACCGCTTACCACCTGGGCGAGACCGCCATCAAGCTGAATGAAAAGATGACAGACAAGCGCCATGCGGCCAAAGTCCACTTTGTATTCGGTTTTTTTGTCCGGCACTGGATAAGGCCCTTAAAAGAATCTTATGAGGATTGCCGAAAGGCCTATGAACTGGGCCTTGAAAATGGAGACCTGGTTTATTGCGGCCACTGCATCAATGAAATGATGATGATTCCTTTGCTGACGGGCAGTTATGTGGATGAGGTGCTGGCAAGTCATGAACGGTTCAGGGATTTTCAGGAAAACGTCCAAGATCCCTTTGCTATCAATCAATTCAAACAGTATAAACAGTTCTGCCTGAACCTCAAGGGACTTACCGAGAATCCCGATTCTCTCAACACACCGGATTATAACCATGACGCTGCGATTAAGGAAATGCGCCGGCAAAACAATATGCTTAATGTCTTTTACATGCTTTTGCTGAGGGAAAATGTCAATTATCTTCACGGCAATTATGAGGAGGCTTATCGTATCGGATTTGAGATGGACCCGCTGCTTGAATTCCCCAGGGGATCTTATTATCTGCCCCAGCACTTTTATTTCCGGTGCCTGAGCATGCTGGCTGTTTATCCGGACAAACCAGCGTCTGAACAACGCCGCATCGTGAAACAGGTGAAGCGCATGAAAAAAGACCTGAAAAAATGGGGGCAAAGCGCGCCATCCAACTATCGGCACATGCACCTGCTGGTCAAGGCTGAAGAATCCGCCGTATGGGGACACGATTTTCAGGCTGCAACATTATACCGCCAGGCCATCCAGTCGGCCCGGGAAAACGGATATCTGTTTTATGACGCCCTGGCCAATGAACAGGCGGCCCGCTTTTATATGGACAGAGGGCTTACGGAAATCAGCGCGCTTTACCTGCGGGAGGCATACAACACCTTTTACAAATGGGGAGCAGACGGCAAGTCGCGGCAAATGGAAAAAAGCCACCCCTTTTTGATGGAAAAGGAGACAAAAACCGGTAATTATCTTGATACCCAAACAGCTTCTTCAGGGAGCGGCATCACGTCCGATGTTCTTGATTTTTCCACTGTCATGAAGGTTTCCCAGGCCATTTCCAGTGAAATCATGCTGGACAAACTGCTCGGCCGCATTATGAAAATTGCCGTTATGTATGCCGGTGCCGGAAAGGGATTTTTTCTTCTCGACACCGACGGCCGGCTTACCGTTGAAGCTGTACAAAAAGAAGATCAGGAAGAGGTACAAATGATGGAATCTGTTGATGTTGATGCATGCAACGACATCTCCATCGCCATCGTTCATTATGTTCACCGGAGCGGGGAAAACGTCATTCTGGATGATGCAACCCGGGAAGGCGTCTTTAAGAACGACCCCCACATTCTGCGCAACCAAAGCAAATCCATTCTGGCCATTCCCATTCGTCACAAGGGAGAGACGTCCGGTCTCCTTTACATGGAAAACAATTTAAGCGCCAATGCCTTTACCACGGAACGGATCGAAATACTGCAGGTTATTGCCGCCCAGGCCGCCATCTCCATTGAAAACGCCCGGCTTTTCGAACAGGCCACCATTGACGGCCTGACCCGGCTCTTTGTCCGCCGGTATTTTCACCTCCTGCTCGATAAAGAGATCGAACGGGCCGGACGCCACAACCGGATATTCTCCCTCGTCATGATGGATATCGATCATTTTAAACAATTCAACGACAATTACGGCCATCAACTGGGCGATGAGGTCTTGCAGCGCGTGGCAAAAACGATCCGGCGCAATTGCCGGGAAAACGATGTGGCCGCCCGTTTCGGCGGGGAAGAGTTTCTTCTGCTGCTTCCGGAAACCGACATAAACGGCGCCATGGAGGCAGCGGAAAAACTTCGCCGGGCCGTTGAAGCACTCAATATTCCATTCCAGACCCGGCAACTCCACGTCACCATCAGTCTGGGCGTGGCCACCTTCCCTTTTCATGCACAAACAGCGGTCAGTCTCATCGAAAGTGCCGACAAAGCGCTTTATGAATCAAAAAATACCGGACGGAACCGGGTAACTGCAGGCGAAAAAGCCCCTTCCGATATCCGCCTGGCCACCCAATAGGGAAGCGCAACAGCAGCCCCAAACATTTTTGCTGCACGACCGGTGAGATCCCGGCCGGCAATTCACCTGCCGGAAATTCACCTTGAAATCGCGACCGATTTCGAGTATAATAAAAACTGTATTATAAATCAGACATCGTATTCTAAAGCAGCCACTTCAATCCAGACACCGAATCCCTTAAAAATCATGAAACTTGAACTGAAAAACGGTCTCAACACCCGTGTACTCGTCGTGGACGATAATCAGTCCATCCACGACGATTTCCGGAAAACACTTGCCGATACCGTGAATGAAAAGAGCCTGAATGTCAAAGATATTGAGGCCATGCTCTTTGAAGATGAAGAAAAGGAGATACAAGCTGAAGCGGTTGACTTGACCCGTTTGAACTATAAAATAACAGATGCCTACCAGGGGGAAGAAGCAGTTGAACTGGTGCGGCAGGGAGAACAGGACAACACCCCTTACGCCCTTATTTTTATGGATGTCCGCATGCCTCCGGGGATAAACGGCATCAAGGCCATCAGCAAAATATGGGACATTAATCCCCACATTGAAGTGGTTATCTGTTCCGCCTACTCCGATTATTCATGGGATGAAATCGTTCAAAAACTGGGCAACACGGACCGGCTGCTCTTTCTCAAAAAACCCTTTACCCCGGTTGAAGTCAAACAGATGGCCCACTCTCTCGTCATTAAATGGAATCTCAATCATCAGAACCGGCACCTGATCGAGAACCTGGAACAGGAGGTAAAGGCCCGGACCCAACAGCTTGAGGATCTTTACATTGAACTCGAGGTGGCCAACCGGGTGCTCGAGGAAAAGAACAAATTGCTGGAAGAAGTGGCCCAGCGGGACGGGTTGACCGGCCTGTTCAACCATGTGGCTTTGAACGAGCGACTGCGCTGTACGATCAGCGAGGCCAGACGATATCACTTTCCCCTGAGTGTGGTGATGATCGATATTGACCATTTCAAGCAGTTCAACGATTATTACGGCCATCAGCTGGGGGACGAAATCATCAAAAAAGTGGCGTCGCTGCTGCAGATTAACCTGCGGCAATACGATGTCAAGCTTCGCTTCACGGAAGTCAAACCCGTGTCCCCGGAAACAGAATCGGAGAAAGCGGCAACACCACAGAATATCGACGAGGCGGGTGTGGCCGGTCGATACGGTGGCGACGAATTTATTCTTATCCTCCCCTATTGCGGTTATGACGAAACAGACGCCATACTGACAAGACTGCGGGACAATATCATATCGGCCCGCATCGAAGACTATCCGGACATCAAGATCACGGCCAGTATCGGCGCTGCCGTTCTCAGCCAACCCGGCGAATGCAACGACTGCAACCCCCTCATCAAACTGGCCGATGAAGCCCTTTACAATGTCAAAAACAGCGGCCGGGACCAGATCTGTATCCTGGAATTTGGCAAAGATGGCAACTAGCGAACGATGGCGGTCAACCGTATCACCACTTCCGGACTACCGGGCGGTCCTTTGGGAGTTTCGCATTGAATGAGCATGCCGTCGTCTTTCTTGAACCAGTACTCACAACTCCACAATGCCGCCAGTACACCACCCGCTGAAATCCTTACCTTCTGGGCCTCAACAGACTGTCCCAAAACATCGCGGTATTCCACCGTTTCTTTTTTCGCTATCAGTTTATAGGGTTTGAGGCTGTGCGGCCGCAATATCCAGAATGGCATCTCCGTTTTTCCGGACAACACAAATGACCGCAGCGAAAGGGTGGTGGCCTGGAACCAGGGGGCATCATCTATACTGACCACCCGGTTCAAAGGCTTGCCTTCCAGCATCCCGGTCAGGCGAATGGTGTTATTATATCGTTCCGCCCGGATATCCGTGCCTTCCGGGGGATTTTCACAGAACCAGCGGAGCGTGGCAAGGTCGCAGTCCGTTTCTGTAACGGTTTTCACATCAGCTGCCTGATAATTCAGCTTGTACCCGTCCTCTTTTTCCAGCAGCCATTTGACAGGAACCTGTTCGCCGGATTCCTCCCTGATATACTGATAATGTTCCACAATTGCGCCGAACGCGGGAACAATCAAAACAAGAGACAAAAGTCCTGCAAACAAAATTGATCCTCTGCGCATTCCCATCTGATCCGCTCCTTTTGAATGTCGTGCCGGTATCCGTCTTCAAATCAGTATCTGCCCCCCTTATAATGGATTCGATCCTTAAATGTCAACACTTTCAGCCAAGTTACCACAAATATCACCATAGTCTTGACACGTTGCCGGCTTTCCCGTACAATAGACAAAACACTGTTTCTAACGGAGTCTGAAAAAAATCAAAACATTTTCCTGACACAGTGTGAATACATTGATCGGTAACGGACATTTTCCTGTACCCTTATAGCCGGTTATTAAAGACCGTTAATGCTTGCATCCAACCAAAAAAAAATCTTCGTCCTTGACACCAACGTTATCCTTTACGATTACCAGTGCATTTATTCCTTTAAGGACCACCATGTGGTCATTCCCATCACCCTTCTGGAAGAAATCGATCGCTTCAAGCGGGGCAATGAGACCATTAACTACAATGCCCGGGAGTTCTCCCGGGAGCTTGACACCCTTATCGGCGACAACCTGCTGCATGAGGGGGTATTGCTCCAATCCGGCGGGACGATCATTGTCAAGGCGGATTTGAAGAAAGACGACTACTTTAAGAGTCTGTTCTGGGAAGACAAGCCCGACCATCGTATCCTCTCCATTGCTTACAATCTGGCCAAAGAATACGGCCATGACCGTGTTGTGCTGGTCTCCAAGGATATCAATCTGCGGATGAAGGCTAAAAGCATCGCCCTTTACGCAAAGGATTACGAAACCGGCAAAATCAAAAATCTGGATGATCTGTATACCGGTAAAAACCTCATCGAGGAAGTGCCCCACGAAGTCATTGACCGTATTTATAAAGAGGGCGGTATCCCCCTTGAAGAGACCGGCCTGATGTGTGATCCCATGCCAAATGAAAATTTTATTCTCCGTAACTGCAAGCAGAGTATTCTGACCACCTGCCACAAAGACAAGGGCATGTTAAACCTTGTGGAAAAAAAGCGGGCATACGGCATCATGCCCCGGAATGCCGAGCAGATATTCGCATTAAACGCGCTCATGGATACACGGATATCCCTGGTCACCCTTTCGGGCAAGGCCGGCACCGGCAAAACCCTGATGGCGCTGGCCGCCTCTCTTGAAATCCGGAAACATTACAAGCAGGTTTTTCTGGCCCGGCCTGTTATTCCGCTGGGCAACCGGGATATCGGTTACCTGCCGGGCGATGTGGAAGAGAAAATCGATCCCTACATGCAACCGCTGTTTGATAACCTGTCGGTCATTCAAAACCAGTACGCAGAGACCGCTGCGGAATATAACCGTATCGACGAAATGATCAGCAAACGGAAACTGCTGATCACCGCCCTTGCTTATATCCGGGGTCGGAGCCTGCCCTCCATTTATTTTATCGTGGATGAAGCTCAGAACCTGACCCCCCATGAAGTCAAAACCATCATCACCCGGGCCGGCGAAGGCACCAAGATTGTCTTCACCGGTGACCCCCACCAGATTGACACCCCCTACCTGGACTCCAGGAGCAACGGCCTGACCTATCTGATCGACAAGATGAAAGGCCAGGAAATGTATGCCCACATTACCATGGAAAAGGGGGAGCGGTCGGCGCTCGCCGAAATCGCCTCCAACCTTTTGTGATGGCTTTGTAAAACGCCTAATAGGCATGATCGCAAAAAATCATACCGCAGAGGCGCAACGGTATGCTTCCTCCCTGCGGTGATAACTGTTTTCGGTCCTTTGAAACAAAAAGCCGGGAGCATTTGCCCCCGGCTTCTGGTATTAAACGAATAGTGTGATCCGGTCAGCCGGCGTACTTCTTTCGAATCTCCTTTTTGTTGATTTTGCCCACACTGGTTTTGGGAATTTCATCCACAATATCAATCCGGTTGGGCACGCCGTATTTGGGAATCACC
Source organism: Thermodesulfobacteriota bacterium (assembly GCA_034189905.1). Lineage (GTDB taxonomy): Bacteria > Desulfobacterota > Desulfobacteria > Desulfobacterales > Desulfosudaceae > JAXHTY01. Next base: position 92,088 of record JAXHTY010000006.1, on the reverse strand, counting down.
CCCTTGTCCACATAACTTGAAAAAAACTGTTTTAACTCGTCTTCTGTTACGCTGCCTTTGTGGGAATCCCGGAGGACAACCATGGCCACGGGGCGCTCGCCCCACTTTTCATCGGCGACCCCGACCACCGCGGCTTCGCTGACCCCTTCATGCTGACTGATAATGTCTTCAAGCTCCAGGGACGACAACCATTCGCCGCCGGTTTTAATCACGTCCTTGATCCGGTCGGTAATCTGAAGATATCCCTGCTCATCAATAAACCCAACATCCCCGGTGTGCAACCAGCCGTTTTCCCAGAGTTGTTCGCTCTTTTCCGGATCCTTGAGATACCCCTGGGTCAGCCAGGGCGCGCGTACCACGACCTCGCCGGTGGTCTTGCCGTCGTGGGGAAGCGGTTTGCCGGTCGGATCGATAATCTTCAGCAACACATTGGGCGCGGGCAGACCGGTCTTGCAGCGGATGGGGATCTGTTCTTCCATAGACCATTCAGCCATCTCCGGTTTCAGCATGGCCGATGTAAGCAGCGGGCAGGTCTCCGACATGCCATAGGCGCTGGTGATGTTGATGTTGTGTTTCAACGCCTCCTTGCACAGGCCCTTGGGCAGCGCTGACCCGCCGATTACCACCTTCCATCGGGAAAGGTCCAGATCGTTGATCACCGGGCTTGACACCAGCATGTGAATGATGGTGGGGACGCAATGAGAATAGGTAACCTGCTGGCCCACCACCAGCTTGAGAAGCATTTCCGGCTCATACCGGCCGGGATAGACCTGCTTGTTGCCCATCATGGTGAACATGTAGGGCATGCCCCAGGCATGTACGTGGAACATCGGGGTCAGGGGCATATAGACGTCGGTTGAGTCCACACTGAAAGTGGGTGTTGTGGTCAGGGAAGAAATCAGGCCGTATGTGTGCAGCACCAATTGGCGGTGACTGAAATAAACCCCCTTGGGCAGTCCTGTGGTGCCGGTGGTATAAAAAAGCGTGGCCATGGTGTTTTCATCAAACTCAGGGAAGTCAAAACTCTCCTGGGCCGCGGTAATCATGGGCTCATAATCACCGGCAAGATCCAGACCGGTTGCAGGCGGTTCAGCACCGTCGCTTATCAGTACTATCTTCGGGCCGGTTTCAAACTGTTCTTTTACAGCGTCCAGCATGGGAATAAAATCTGAATGGGCCAGAATCACCGCATCGTCGGCATGGTTTATGGTGTATATCAACTGCTCCGGCGAGAGCCGGATATTAATGGTATGCATCACCGCGCCAATCATGGGAATGGCGAAAAAGCACTCCAGATACCGATGACTGTCCCAGTCCATGACAGCCACCACATCACCGGTCCTTACACCGAGCTCCGTCAGCATGTTGGCAAGCTGGTGCACCCGTTTGGCAAAATCCCGGTATGTGTATTTGAACTGGTCCCTGTAAACAATCTCCCGGTCCGGATAATAGATCAATGGCGGTTCCAGAAGGTTCTTGATCAACAGGGGGAATGAATAGGCTGACGGGGTTCTTTCAATCAGACGATCGGCCATGGGTACCTCCTTTGCTTATGGGGGGATTGATAGCAAACCGAAAAACAAAAAAAGTCATAACCCGATATGTCACGAGTCCATTTGGATGCTTCTGAATAAGATGAGCAGGTTTGTCATTAACAGGGCCATTATAATAAAACCGGCCGTTCCTGTCAATGGCTTATAACAGGGCCTGCCCGGTTATCGTGGAAAACTTCTTTGGTATGTCCATCAATTGGTATACAATAGCCCCGTTAATAACACGCTTCATAAACAAGGGGGAACACGATGCAAAAACTCGCTTTTCTTATTGCCGGCGCATTGCTGTTTGGCGGATGCGCGGGGGCACCGCCCGCTAATCTGGGGGTTGAAGACGGCCATCTTGCGCCTTGCCCGGATAAACCCAATTGTGTCAACAGTCAGTCACCGGATGAAAAACATTACGTTGCGCCCCTCTCCTATGAAGGGACAAAACAAGAGGCGCTAAAACGGCTCAGGCAGATAATTCAGGTTATGCCGCGGGCCGAAATAACCGCTGAAAAAACCGATTATCTCCGGGCTGAATTCACCTCCCGGATCATGCGGTTTGTTGACGATGTGGAATTCTTTTTTCCCGATGAACCGGTGGTCCATGTCCGATCCGCCGCGCGGGTGGGATACTCGGATTTCGGTGTTAACCGAAAGCGGATTGAAGCCATTCGGGACCGTTTCCGAAGCGGCGTCTGTAAACCCTGAACAGAGCAGGTAGACTATGCCTGAGAATCCTTATAAATACACATTCATGGCCGGCCAGCGGCTCATGGCCGGCTTTGACGGCATCGGCTTAAACCAGGATCTCCGGTTTCTGATCGACACCCTCCATGTGGGTGGCATTATCCTTTTTGCCCGAAACCTGGGTACGCCGGAAGAAATAGCCGCCTTGTGCCGGGATGCCCAGGCATATGCGGCGGACTGCGGCCTGCCCCCGCTTTTCATCGCCGTAGATCAGGAAGGGGGCCAGGTGGCCCGGTTGAAAGCACCATTTATCCAATTTGCCGGAAATCCCGTCATTCACAATCACGCTGATGCCAGACATTTTGCCGCTGTCACTGCTTCGGAGCTGAACCGGGTGGGTATCAACATGAACATGGCGCCGGTCCTGGACGTGGGAGACGCCATTGAAAACAGCATCATGGGAAAAAGGGTGTTTCCCGGAGGGCCGGACAGGGTCGCAGAGCTGGGCTGCACCGTCATTGATGAAATGCAGGCAAACACCATCATGGCCGTGGGCAAGCACTTCCCCGGCATTGGCCGCACCACCACAGACTCTCACATTGACCGGCCGGTGCTGGACACGGCTGCAGACATTCTGCAGAAAACCGATCTCCTCCCGTTTCAGGCGGCTGTTACCCGTAATGTTGCCGGGATCATGCTCTCCCACATCGTTTACGCCGGCATTGATCCGGACTGGCCGGCCAGCCTCTCCGTGGCCATTGCCAAAACCCTGCTAAGGGAACAAATGAAATTTAACGGCGTGGTGTTCACAGACGACCTGGATATGGGCGCCATCAAAAAGCACTATGACCTTGAGACGGTCATAGACCGGGTGGTTGCAGCGGATATTGACGTGGCCCTGATCTGTCACAAGGGGCCGGGCAGAGAAGATGCATTTGAATCTTTTTGCCGGCATGCCGGAGCAGCACCGGACATTCGCAAACGGTTTCAGGATGCGGTTGATCGTATTCTCACCCTGAAAACCCGTTTTCTCCGATACCATGATCAATAACCGATATTGTTTTTGCCCGTTTACGAACCACTGCGCGTTATACCGGAATCGGGTTGAAACCCGCCCTGTAATCTGATACTGTCAGTGGCAACAAAAATGATTAACCTGCCAATAAACGAAAGGAGCTTCTGTGAAACTTTCCAGACAAGCAATACTGTGGGCCGTGCTGTTGATCTTTGCCACGGGGTGTCAAAACAAGACGCAACAGACCGCCACGCCTGAGCCCAAGACAGATAAGGAAAAGGTGAGCTATATAATCGGTACAAACATGGGCCAGTCCATTGGCAACATCAGCGAAGAAATCGATATTCCCATGCTGCAAAAAGGCATGTCCGACCAGATCGAGGGCCGGGAATTGCTGGTGACAGCTGAAGAGGCCCAGCCCCTGCTCCAGGCATTTGCGGAAACCATCAAGGCCAAACAGCAGGAAGAAATGGACCGCACCAAAGACGAGAACCTCAAAGCAGGCAAAGCCTTTCTTGAAGAAAACAAAAACAAGGAAGGGATCATTACTACGGAAACCGGCCTTCAATACAAGGTGCTGAAGGAAGGCGACGGCGCGTCTCCCACCGCAACAGACAGGGTCAAGGTGCATTATAAAGGCACAACCATTGACGGAACGGTGTTTGACAGTTCCTATGACCGGGGCCAGCCGGCCGTATTCCAGGCTGATCAGGTAATCAGGGGATGGACCGAAGGCATCCAGCTCATGAAAGAAGGTGGCAAGTATAAACTGTTCATCCCCGCCAGACTCGCCTACGGGGAACGGGGCGCCGGCCAGAAGATCGGCCCCAACGAAACATTAATCTTCGAGGTGGAACTGCTGGAAGTGATGGACAACAAAGCCGACGACAAGATGCAGGAAGAGCCGGCAGTCGAATAACGGCGGTACCGGCATGAATAAACAAAGGCGCATGAGGCATACCGCTTCATGCGCCTTTTTTATCCGGCCCCTGTACGCCACCGTGGCTACAAAAAGCTGGCAACCTTATCCATCAGCCTGTCGATCTGCCCGGGTGACCCCACATAGGGGTCCGGGCTGTTGTCGAGAATAAAGGTCACATACCCGTGCACCGTGGCCCACATGGTGATTACAGTAATCGCGGCATCCCCTGCCGCCCTGGGCCCGGCATTCTGTACCATTTCCAGAAGCATTTTATACATACTGTCATATGCCCGGAAAAAGCCGGCGTATTGCGTTTTGGTTTTTATGCGGTCGCCGAACATAAGGCGGTAAAGATCGGGGTGATCCATGGCAAAACGGATGTATGCCTTTCCCATGCAGGCAATCTGTTCAGCGGCACTGCCGGTAAAGCCGGCGAGGGATTTGTCGAATGTTTCCGATAACCGTTCGAACCCGGCAATGGCCAGATCCACCAGAAGGGTCTCCTTGTTTTTATAATGCCGGTAAGGGGCGGCATGGCTGACGCGGGTTTCCCGGGCAACCCGCCTCAGGGTCAGTGCCGCAACCCCTTCTGTCTCAATGATCTCAAGGCCTGTTCGTATCAGGGCATTTTTGAGATCGCCGTGGTGGTATGCATTCGTCATACATATCAGCCTACATCAAACCACTGATGAAAAAAAGTACTGTATCGAAGATTGGCTCTTTTCCGGTTTTATGTTGACATTGTAAACATTATTCTATATATCTTTTCCTGTCAGGACAATAAAAAATTTCAGGGAATCGCCATGATTTCAATCGACACGGCAATTTGTAATGGCTGCGGCATGTGTGCGGACGTGTGCCCGGATTATGTGCTTCACAAAATCAGCCAAACCGGCATGATTGATGTCCGCCACCCGGCGCTGTGCTGTGAATGCGGTCATTGTGCGGCCATCTGTCCGCAAAACGCCATAACCGGTCTTTCTCATCCGCAAAAGGCCATCGACAAACAGCCGGGCGATGTTATAAGCCCTGATATGATGGAGCACCTGCTGTTGTCGCGCCGCTCAATCCGGCAATATAAACCCGAAGCAATTCCGGAAACGGTGATGGCATCGCTGATGACCGCTGCCGCAAATGCCGGCACGGGCGGCAACACCCAGACAACTGAATTTATGGTTATCCGGGATACAACACTTATCGGGCAGCTTGAACAACAGGTTATCCGGAGCGTCTGGCGCAGCGGGCTGATGCTGGTCAAATCCCATGGCCGGGTGGAACAGCTTCTGCGCAAAAAACTGGGACCGGTTATTGCTCATCAATTCGCCAGTTATCATGATATTATCAAAAATCGCCGCACCGATAAGCAACTGCCGGGCATGATTTTTCGTAATGCACCGGTGATCATCGTTGCCCATGATATTCAGGGAAATCCCATGGGTCATGCCAACTGCGCTATCGCGCTCCGTAACATGGAAATTATGGCCCTGCCCCACGGCCTGGGCACCTGCTGGTCCGGATGGTTGATGTCCGCCGCCATGAAGCAGCGCAGGAAAATCCATAAATTATTGCAAATGCCTTTGGACCGTGAAATCGGCGGGGCGATTATGGCGGGGTATCCCCGGTACACCTACGCCCGGGTCCCGCAACGAAAAGAACGGACGATTGTTTATCGATAGAACAATGCATACAAGATACAACACCATCGGGCATATGTACAATGCATACCGGAATGCGGACGAACGGATCGTCAACATCCTGAAACAACTCCTTGCATTGCCCCGGGACGCGACCATCCTCGATTTGGGGGCCGGGACCGGCAACTACACGAATGCGCTTGCCGCATCAGGATTTAAAATGAAAGCGGTGGAGCCATCCAATATCATGCTGGGACAGGCTGTGTCCAATCGGAACGTTGAATGGTTCTCCGGGACTGCAGCGTCCATCCCGTTGCCGGACGCCTCCGTTGACGGTGTGGTTTCCATCCTTGCGGTCCATCATTTCCCCGATCTGACGCCTGCCGCAAAAGAGATGTGGCGGGTGACCGGCTCCGGCCCCATTGTGTTGTTCACCATTGATCCAAGAAAAGGCGAATCCTTCTGGTTTAAAAACTATTTTCCCGGTATTTATCAGCGATTATTTGAAGCGTTTGTGCCGGTGGAAGAACTCATTGCTATCTTTACCGGGGACCGCGATGCTGCGGCAGGTATCCATGCCTTTCCGCTACCGGGAGATCTTTCCGACCTCAACATGCATACCGGGTGGAATCGCCCGGAAATATATTTCAACTCAGCCATACGCAGGGGCATGTCGGGGTTTGCCATGGCCGACCCGGCCGAAGTTGAAAATGGGCTCAACTTATTGCGCCGCGATCTAGAATCCGGCGAATGGGACAAGGTCAACGGTCACCTCAGGACAAAAAAAGAATACGATCTCGGCTTTATGTTTGTAAAGATAGCACCTGAAAAGCTGCCTTAGCAGCAGGGCGCTCTTGTTTTCATCTTTTTCGGGCATTTCCCTTTGGGGCGCTGTCTTCAAAAGTCCACGCAACACCCGACCGGTCATTTTTTGAACTTACCCATTGCCTGCGGAGACGTGAACAGCGCCATTCCTGTTTTCAATAACCCAAAACCGAATTTGCGACAAAAGCCTTCCATTCCGGGATTTGCATAAAGAATGATATTGCAGTTCTGGAGTCGCTCCAGGATTGTCTGCATTATGACCGTACCAACACCCTTCCCCTGAATATGCCCATATAATATAACACGACATGTACATGTTCAGGGAAAATATGGAAAAGACACTGTCCCCACTGTAATTACCGGACTTCAGCATGTCCTGCACCAGGAATAAAATCGATCGCAATGCACGGTGCATTGCCAACCACCCATGCATCACTGCCCGAGAAGAGAGCAGTGCAGGAACATTGCCCTCAAGTCCCACACAGAACTTGTTAAATATGAAGGGATCCCAAGTTCCCCCATAATCTTGACATTTTGCTGAGTTTTTTGTAAACAACCCATATCTTTCAAAATAATATAGGGGATCAGCAAATGTCATTTTTCCAAAATTTATCGGCTGAGTCGTGGGTTATGGTTGGCGCTATTATAGTCGGACCAATACTTTCTATCCAGATTCAAAAACTATTAGAGAAAGAACGCGACAAGAAAGAGCGCCGGTTACAAATATTTAAAACTCTAATGTCAACGAGGGCAGATCGCCTTTACATAGAGCATGTTCGGGCCTTAAATATGATTGATATAGAATTCTATGGAAGGAAAATTTTAAATATTAAGTTTCAGTTACCCAAAGAAAAATCAGTTACAACTGCTTGGAATAAATACAAGGACCATTTAATACGCAACTCGTCAGAAACGCCAAATTGGAAGGAGGTGGGAGACGAATATTTCACCAAGCTTCTTTATGCGATGGCTCAGGCACTCGGTTATGATTTTGATGAAGTTCATCTCAAACGTGATATCTATAAGCCTTCATACCATATGCAGGTTCAAGTTAAACAACATGAGGTTTTGTCAGGTTTGGCTGACATATTAAGTAATAAGCGCCCTTTCCCTGTGCTTGCCTTAATAGATAAATTGCAGCATGACAATCAATCAAATACAGACGATCGATCGGCTTCTGATGCCAATAGCAAGGCGTTACAAGATGAGAGGCATTTAGAATAACTTTTGACTTTTCTGAGTTTAACTGCAAAAAATTCTGAAATTATTTGAAAATTTACATTCACTCGGCAATGATCATTGCGGCTGAAGTTTGAAGAAATGAATGAACAGCAACACGTGCCCAGCCCCTTGCAGCGTAGCCGAGCAGGGACGATTTTTTCGGAGGACGCGGGCAGACTGTGTGAGCAGAGGATATTTAACGCATCTGCATGAATGGACAGGCGAGTTTCTGCCCGCGCCGAAAAAATCGTCCCTGCGAGGGAAGCCGAAGGCCAAGCGCCGGGGCGTCCTTTCTTTTGCATACTTTTCTTTGGACGAGCAAAGAAAAGTATGAATAAAAAATGTATCGTATCAACTTTATACTGGATTCCGGCTCACGTTCCGCTTCGCTCCACTGGCCGGAATGACGGATTGCGAGACAGCCGCGAAAGGCTTCCGCTACACAGGCCGAGACATATACCAGATACCCCCAACTCTCTCTGCGTCCTCCGCGTCTCTGCGTTGAACAAAAAAAAGCCGCATGCGTTGACGACACATGCGGCTTTTTTTGTATTATTCCGGCAAATACGCCGATATCTCTATTCTTTGGGCTCTTCTTCGTCCTTGGCATCCCCGGCGTCTTCTTCATCTTCAGCCGGCGCCTCAGGTGCTTCTGTTGCATCTTCTGCTTTTGTCTCTTCCGCAGCTTCAGCAGCAGGTTCTTCCGGAGCTTCTTCGGCGGCCTCGGCAGACGCATCTTCGGCTGATGCATCAGTTGAATCGGATGCTTCTTCGTCAGCCACTTCAGATGCAGCTTCTTCTGCCTCGGCTGTGGCTTCTTCAGCGGTTTCTGCTGCCGGGGCTTCAGCTTCCGGAGCGGCAGCGGATTCAGTTGCCGGTTTTGCGGCAGGCTGCTGCTTTTTGGTCTTTTTCTTCTTTTTCCCGGCGCCTTCGCCGGTGATGAGTTCCACAAGGGTCATGGGCGCGGCATCGCCGGGGCGCACACCGATCTTGGTGAGCCGGGTATAGCCGCCGTTTCTGGCGCCAAACTGCTGGCCGGCATCTTCAAAAAGCTTGTGGACCACGTTCTTTTCCCGCACAATGGCCAGGGCCTGGCGTCGAGCATGCAGGTCGCCCCGTTTGGCCAGGGTAATAATATGGTCGGCCCAACGCCGCAGTTCCTTGGCCTTGGTATCGGTGGTCTTTATTTTCCCGTGCTTGAGCAGGGAGGTAACCATGTTGCGAAACATGGCGTTTCGATGGCTGCCTGTTCTGCCAAGCTTTTTTCCGGTTTTACGATGTCTCATGGTACAACCCTATTCGTCTTTGTCGTTATTGTCTTCTTCGGGCGGCACAAATCCCTCAAGGTCCATTCCCAGCGAAAGCCCCATTTCTGACAACAGTTCCTTGATTTCGTTAAGGGACTTTCTGCCGAAGTTCTTGGTCTTGAGCATTTCCGCTTCGGTCTTCTGGACCAGTTGATAGATTTTATCGATCTCCGCGTTTTTGAGGCAGTTTGAACTCCGCACGGAGAGTTCAAGCTCGTTGACGCTGCGGTACAGGTTTTCGTTGAAATCCTTGCCCTGTGAATCGTCTTTTCTGCGGCTATGCTCGGGTTCCGCACTTTCGTCAAAATTGATGAACACGTTCATCTGTTCTTTCAAAATTTTGGCGGCAAACGCGATGGCGTCTTCCGGCAGTACACTGCCGTCGGTCCACACCTCCAGGGTCAGCTTATCATAGTCGGTCTTCTGCTTGACCCGTGAATTACCCACCACGTAGTTGACGCGGCGGATGGGCGAAAAAATTGCGTCGATGGGGATCGTGCCGGCAGGCGCGTCCTCATCTTTGTTGCTTTCCGCCAGGGAATAGCCTTTGCCCACATTGACGGTCATTTCCATCTTCAGACCGGCGCCTTCCGAAAGGGTGGCGATGTGTGCTTCCGGGTTCAGTATTTCCACATGCCCGTCGCCACTGACAAGATCGGCGGCTGTCACAACCCCCTCACCCTGCTTTTCCACTGTTATTTTTCTGGGCTCGGCATCGCTGACCTTAAGCCGGACTTCTTTCAGATTAAGAATAATCTCGGATACATCTTCCTGCACGCCTTCGATGACCGAATATTCATGCATGACACTGTCGATCTTCACATCGGTAATGGCCGCGCCGTGCAGCGAAGAGATAATAATCCGCCGGAGTGCATTACCTATGGTTGTCCCGAAGCCCCGGGCCAGGGGCTCACATACGAATTTGCCGTAAAAAGGAGTCGCCGCCTCAACCTGAATACTGTCAGGCGTAATCATCTCCTGCCAGTTCATGTACATCAATTCGTTTTCCATATTTTTCTCCACCATGGGTTTCGCAAAGAGGTTGTCTTTCGGGCGTCTGGACTTTATACCGACGTACGATTATTGTTTCGCTGCACCATGTTACTTGGAGTAAAGCTCAACGATAAGCTGTTCCTGGATGGGTATGGTGATGTCTTCCCGAACCGGCAGATTCTGGACCACCCCCTTCAGGTTGTCTTTTTCCAGTGTCAGCCACTGAGGCACACCCCGGCGTTCCACCGAGGCCAATGCATCCGTAATGGCCTGCACGTTTTTACTTTTCTCCCTGACTTCGATTACATCGCCGGGTTTCAGGATGTAAGAGGGAATATTCACCTTTTTGCCGTTGACCAGAAAGTGATTGTGCCGGATCAGGATCCGTCCCTGGGTCCGGGAGGCCACAAAGCCGAGACGGTATAGGGTGTTGTCAAAACGTCTTTCAAGCAGCGTAAGGAGATTTGTGCCGGTGATGCCTTTTTGACGGTCCGCTCTGAAAAATATGCGTCGGAACTGTTTTTCAGAGAGGCCATACATGCGTTTTACTTTTTGTTTTTCCCGAAGCTGCACCCCGTATCCCGAGAACTTTGGACGCATCTGCCCGTGCTCTCCGGGTGGATAACCGCGTCGGTCAAATGCGCATTTATCCGTGTAGCAGCGGTCTCCCTTCAAAAAGAGTTTCAAGTTTTCGCGGCGGCAGAGTCTGCAAACCGATTCTCGATATCTACCCAAATCACTTCCTCCTTTACGAAGCAAAAAAATGTTTGATTGCCCGGCTGGGGCAATTTGTTTTCTTTATACGCGGCGCCGCTTGGGGGGACGGCAGCCGTTGTGGGGGACAGGCGTCACATCCTTGATCAGGGTAACGGTAAACCCTGCAGCCTGTAAAGCCCTGAGGGCGGATTCACGGCCCGGTCCCGGCCCCTTCACATAAACTTCAACGCTTTTCATGCCGTGTACCATCGCCTTTTTGGCGGCATCCTCGGACGCCAGCTGGGCCGCAAAGGGAGTGCTCTTTCGAGACCCCTTGAACCCGCGTGTTCCCGCGGACGACCAGGCAATCACATTGCCGGCCACATCCGTGATGGAGATAATGGTGTTATTGAATGTAGACTGGATGTGCACTACACCACTGGCGATGTTCTTTCTTACCTTTTTCCTGCCCTGAACCCGTTTAGCCATGTATTTCAGTCCTACCTGTTATGATGTCAATGAATTATTTCTTCTTTGCTCCGCCTTTTTTCTTCACGGCGGTCCGCTTCGGTCCTTTGCGCGTACGGGCATTGGTACTTGTCCGCTGACCGTGGCAGGGCAACGATTTTCTGTGCCGGAGCCCCCGGTAGCAGCCAAGATCCATGAGCCGTTTAATGTTCATTGAGACTTCCGTCCGCAGTTCACCTTCAACCTTGTATTCGTTGGTGATGGCGTTTCGTATGGCATTGACCTCAGATTCGGTCAACTGGTCAACCTTGGTATCATAATCCACCTTCACCTTGTCCAGTATCTCCCTGGACATGGAGCGGCCGATACCGTAGATATAGGTGAGACCTATCTCAACCCGTTTCCGCTTTGGTAAATCTACACCTGCAATTCTTGCCAAAACACGATCCTCCTGTTATGTATCGTCTATCCTTGCCGCTGATTATGTCGTTTGTTGACGCAGATCACCCGAACCTGGCCTTTACGCCTGACCACTTTACAATTACGGCATATTTTCTTAACCGAAGCCCTTACCTTCATTGTATACCCCCTGCTTGACGGCGCATCCTATTTTGATCGATAGGTAATCCGTCCACGTGATAAATCATAAGGCGACAATTCGACGGTAACCTTGTCACCGGGCAGAATCTTGATGAAATGCATGCGCATTTTTCCCGAAATATGGGCCAGTACCTGGTGTTTGTTCTCAAGTTCCACCTTGAACATGGCGTTGGGCAGTGTTTCCAGCACCGTGCCCTCAACTTTTATCGCCTCTTCTTTAGCCATCTATCTTCAAACCTCCGCCAAATGGAATGGTTATCGTCTTCTTGCCACACCCTTTTTCAGAAATCCTTCATAGCTTCTCTGAATCATATGAGATTCCATCTGCGCCGTGGTATCAATCGCAACACCGACCACGATCAGCAGAGCGGTACCGCCGAAATAAAACGGCACGTTAAACTGTGTCATCAATATGGTGGGCAGAATACAGACCGCCGATACATAAACGGCCCCGCCAAGGGTAATCCGGGTCAGGACCTTGTCAATGTAGTCAGCCGTTCGTTTGCCCGGCCGGATCCCGGGGATGTAGCCACCCTGTTTCTTCATGTTATCCGCCACATCGTCCGGCTTGAAAGTTACGGCCGTATAGAAATAGCAGAAAAAGAAAATCAGGGCCACAAACAGAATGCCATGCAGCAGCCGCCCGGGCATTAATGCCTCTGAAATGGCCTGAATGATCGGCACATCAATAAAGCCGCCCATGGTAGCCGGGAACATCATGATTGACGAAGCAAAAATCGGCGGAATAACACCCGAGGTGTTGATTTTCAGCGGCAGGTGTGTGCTCTGGCCACCGTACATCTTCCGGCCCACCACCCGTTTGGCGTACTGAATTGGAATCCGTCGCTGCCCCTGTTCCATAAAAATAATAAACGCCACAACCGCCACCATGAATACCGCCAGCACCACAACGGTAAAAATACCCATTTCATCGGTGGACAACAGGCGGAAGGTGTTGGCAATAGCAGCCGGCAGACGGGCGATAATACCGGCGCAGATAATCAGGGAGATCCCGTTCCCGATGCCCCGCTCCGTGATCTGCTCGCCCAGCCACATGATAAATGCCGTGCCCGCGGTCAGGGTGATCACTGTCATAATACGAAACGACCAACCCGGATCAATCACGGCGCCCATCTTTTCGATACCCACGGCAATGAGAAAGCCCTGAACAATACTCAGGGCAACTGTACCGTACCGGGTGTACTGGGTGATCTTCTTCCGGCCCTGCTCCCCTTCTTTTTTGAGCTGTTCCAGATAGGGGACCGCAACGGTCATCAGTTCCAGGATAATTGCCGCGCTGATATAGGGCATGATTCCCAAGGCAAACACGGACAAGCGCTCCAAGGCACCGCCGGAAAACAGGTTGAACATCCCCAGCATGCCGCCCTTGTGGGCCTCGAAAATCTTTGCCAGGGCCACACTGTCGATGCCGGGCGTGGGAATGTGCACCCCCACCCGGTAGACGGCCAGCAGCGCCAGCGTGAAAAATATACGGCGCTTGAGCTCTGCAATCTTGAAAATATTCTGATAACCGCTGCCAAACATTAGCTGCTCACCTCCACGGTGCCGCCGGCGGCTTCAATTTTTGACCGGGCACTCTGGCTGATCTTGTCCACCTTGATGGTCAGCGGCCGGTCAATATCGCCCTGGCCGAGCAGCTTGATGCCGTTGACAATGTTTTTAACGATACCATTTTCCTTCAATGCCTGTGCATCCACCACACTGCCGCTTTCAAATTTGCCAAGATCACGGATATTAACCGCGGTGAGCGGTCTGGCAAATATATTGGTAAACCCGCGTTTGGGGAGCCGCCGGTGAAGGGGCATCTGGCCGCCTTCAAAACCGGGCCGGACACCGCCGCCCGAACGGCTGTTGTGGCCCTTTGTGCCCCGGCCGGCTGTTGTGCCCCGGCCGGAACCGGGTCCGCGCCCCAGTCTTCGCTTGGCTTTCCTTGATCCGTCGGCGGGTGAGAGTTGACTAAGATCCATCAGTATTTTCCTCCACTTTCACAAGATGCGATACTTTTCTGATCATGCCATGTACCGACGGGCTGTCCGCAAGACGGACGGCTTTGTTGACCTTTGTCAATCCCATGGCCCGTAGCACCTTTCGATGTTTTTCCGGCCTTCCGATCATGCTCTTGACCAATCTAACGGTTATTACGTTCGCCATCGTCACTGTCCTTTACATGTCCTCCACAGGAATGCCCCGCCTGGCAGCGATCTGTTCCTTGCTTTGAAGCTGTTTCAGCCCCATTATGGTGGCCTTGACAACATTGTGAGAATTATGGGTACCCATGCATTTTGTCAATATGTCGCGGACACCGGCTGCTTCCAGAACAGCGCGCACCGCACCGCCGGCGATCAGGCCGGTTCCTTTGGAGGCCGGTTTGAGCATCACCCGGCCGGCACCGAAATGACCGATGATGGTATACGGGATGGTGCCGTCTTTCAGCGCCACGCTGATCATTGATCGCTTGGCCTTTTCCGCGCCCTTTCGGATCGCTTCGGGCACTTCCGCCGCCTTTCCGAGACCGCAACCCACATTTCCGTTTCCATCGCCGACAACCACAACCGCGCTGAAGCTGAACTTTCGTCCACCCTTCACCACTTTGGCCACCCGCTTGATGTGGACCACATTGTCAATATACTGGCTATCTTCTTTATTATCCTGTTTTAACAAAAGTCTGCCTCCTGGTCGTCCGGCTGTTGCCGGCTGTTGCCATGACCCGGTGCGTCCGTCACAGTGGATAAGCCCCTGACGGCGCCTCGGATTTCACTTTTCTAGAACTCAAGACCCGCTTTACGGGCACCTTCGGAAACGGCTTTCACGCGTCCGTGATAAAGGAAACCGCCCCGGTCAAATACAACCTGCTTGATCCCTTTTTCAATGGCCCGACTCCCGACGAGCGTGCCCACCTCGGTCGCCAGTTCCGCTTTTTTCTTCCCGGCCAGCGCTGTATTATCCTTTATCTCCTTCTCAGCCGTGGAAGCAGTGGCAAAGGTCACGCCCTTGCTGTCGTCAATGACCTGCGCGTAAATGTGCCTGGCACTTTTGAAAATGCTCAGCCTGGGCCGTTCCGCCGTGCCCTGGATCTTCTTTCTGATCCGTGTCCGACGTTTCTGCCGCAGTTGATACTTACTGTTACTTGCACTCATGTTTGCCCAACCTCTGATTTCCGTTAACCGGTCTTGCCGGCCTTGCGTTGGATATATTCGTCCGTGTACTTGATTCCTCTGCCTTTGTAAGGTTCCGGCGGCCGCAGATCCCGAATGGAAGCCGCGGTCTGGCCGACCAACTCCTTGTCAATACCGGAGAGGGTCAGTACGTTCTTTTCCATGGATGCGGAAATGCCTTCCGGAAGCGGGAAATCAATGGGATGGGAATAGCCGATATGGAACTCGATGGACTTTCCCTTGATATCCGCCCGGTAGCCAATGCCGTTGATTTCAAGGCTCCGCTCAAATCCTTTGTCCACGCCCTGGACCATATTGTTGATCAGGGAACGCATCAGGCCCTGAAACGCCAGTTGTTTCCGATCTTCAGACCCGGCGATGACATTGATCACGCCATCCTTGATTTCCAGGTCGATATCCTTGTGAACCGTCCGGGTCAGGGTCCCTTTTTTGCTTTTTACCGTGATACACTTATCCGCGTATGTCACTTCGACATTGTCCGGGATCTGAATCGGTTGTTTTCCTACTCGCGCCATGCGTTACACCTCGTTGTTTTTACCAGACATTGCAGAGGACTTCGCCCCCGACCTTTTCCTGCATTGCTTGTTTATCGGTCATCACCCCTTTGGAGGTGGAAAGAATCGCAATGCCCATGCCATTCAAGACAGGAACGACATCCTTGTTTTTGGCATACACCCGCCGACCGGCTTTGCTGACCCGTTCGATGCCGTATATCACGTGCTGCTGGGTCTTGTCGTATTTCAGGTAGACCCGCAGAATCCCCTGCTTGTTATCTTTGATAAACTTGTAATTTTTGATGTATCCCTGCTGCTTCAGAATTTTGGCAATCTCCACCTTCAGCTTGGAACCCGGAATTTCCACCCGGTGATGCCTTGCCTTGCCGGCATTCCGTATGCGCGTCAGCATATCCGCTATGGGATCGGTCATGGTCATTATCGTTTCTCCGTCTTTCCTTAACGTCAGTTATTTCGTCTTGTTGCTTAATCTCTTTCTACCAGCTCGATTTGGTCACACCGGGAAGTCTTCCAATGGATGCAAGTTCCCGGAAACAGATACGACAGATACCGAACTTTCGGATAAAGCCCCTGGGACGACCGCAGATCGGACAGCGGTTATAACCCCTTACACTGAACTTAGGCTTTTTACTCGCCTTCATCATTAAAGCCTTTTTTGCCAAAATCAATCCTCCGTATCGGTCTATTAAAGTTGTTTCGTATAACCGGAATATCAGTTTCGAAAGGGCATGCCCATCTCTTTCAACAGGGCCTTTGCCTCCTCATCGGTTTTCGCCGTCGTAACGATAGTCACATTCAACCCCTTGATTTTGTCGATTTTATCGTAATCGATCTCGGGGAAAATAATCTGTTCCTTGATGCCCAGGGTATAATTCCCCTGTCCGTCGAATGCATTTCCCGGCACCCCCCGGAAGTCGCGGACGCGGGGCAGGGCAATGTTTACCAGCTTATTGTAGAAGTCGTACATGCGGCTTCTTCGCAATGTCACCATGCAGCCCACGGGCATGCCTTTACGAAGCTTGAACGCCGCGATGGACTTTCGCGCCCGTTTGACGACCGGCTGCTGGCCGGAAATGGCCTTCAGTTCTTCCACGGCGGAGTCAAGGATCTTTATATTATTGATGGCCTCGCCCACCCCCATGTTCAGTACAATCTTGTCCAGCTTGGGGACCTGCATGGGATTGGCATACCCGAACCCCTCTTTGAGCTTGGGAATGACATCAGTTTCATAAAATTCTTTAAAACGCGACATTGTTTCTCCCTGTAACACAAAAATACGGTTGACCGGTCGGTGAACTGGCCGGGCCGCTCAACAGCCCGTGGCGTATCAGTCGATCAACTCGTTACATTTGCCACACATCCGGGCCTTTCGCCCGTCTTCCAGGACTTTGATTTTAATCCTCGTTGGTTTTACGCACTTACCGCACATCAACATCACATTGGACCGGCGCACCGGGTTCTCCTTTTCAACGATCCCGCCCTGCCGGTTGTGTACGTTGGGCCGCACATGGTGCTTCATCATATTGACATTCTCAATCACAAGCCGTTCTTTTTCCCGGTCAACCGACAATACCTTGCCGATTTTGCCCTTATCCTTGCCGGTAACGACTTTGACCTTGTCATTCTTCTTGATATTCATTTTTGCGTTCTGCATAGGTCCAATCCCTGCGCGAATCTTCGTTACAACACCTCGGGTGCCAGCGATATGATTTTCATAAACCGTTTTGCCCGAAGCTCTCTTGCCACGGGGCCGAAAATACGGGTTCCCAGCGGCTCATTATTGCCACCGATCAAAACAGCGGAATTCTCACCAAACCGGATATAGGAACCATCGGCACGACGAAGCTCCTTTTTGGTCCTGACAACAACCGCCTTGAGCACATCCCCTTTCTTGACTTTGGAATTGGGGATTGCCTCTTTCACGGAGACCACGATGATATCCCCGATGGATGCATATCTGCGCCGGGACCCGCCAAGCACCTTGATGCAGTACACCACCTTGGCGCCGGAATTATCAGCAACTTTTAATCTTGTCTCAGCCTGGATCATCTTGTCTTTGTCCTTTTATGCAAACGTATGAAAAGAGCTTCTGCGTTAAACCGCTTTTTCAATAATATCGGTCACCCGCCACCGTTTTGTCCGGCTCAGGGGCCGGGATTCAATAATGGTCACCTTGTCGCCCACGCCGCAACGGTTTGCTTCGTCGTGCGCCGTGAATTTGGTGCGCCGGCGGATGTATTTCTTATAAACCTTGTGCTTGACAAGCCGCTCTACCCTGACAGTGACGGTTTTATCCCGCTTATCACTGATAACGATACCTTCAAAGCGTTTTTTATTCCCACGATTTTCCATAATATCCGATATTTTCCCTGTATATGGCGTTAATTCCCGGTGCCCGCGTTCATCACCGTCTTCACCCGGGCGATGTCCTGCCGGGTACGCTTTAACATGCTCGTGTTCTCAAGCTGACCGGTTTCATGCCGAAAGCGAAGGTTGAAGTATGCCGTTTTAAGCTCCGCAAGCTTCTGCGCGAGTTCGTCTGTTCCCATTTCTTTGAGTTCCGCTATCTTCATCACAACTCTTCCCTCTTTACAAACTTGGTTTTTACAGGAAGTTTATGGGCGGCCAGCCGCAATGCTTCCTCGGCCAGTTCATCCGGAACCCCGTCCATCTCATAGAGAATCCGTCCCGGACGTATCACGGCGGCCCAGCCTTCGGGCGCCCCCTTACCTTTTCCCATTCTCACTTCAGCAGGTTTCTTGGTAAACGGTTTATCCGGAAAAATCCGAATCCAGGTCTTTCCGGCCCGCTTGATGTGCCGGGTCATGGCAATACGGGCGGCTTCTATCTGTCGCGAGGTGATCATTCCACACTCTGTGGCCTGCAACCCGAACTCGCCGAAGTTCAGGGTGCTGCCGGCCTGCCGGGTGCCTTTCCGGCGTCCCCGCTGCTGTTTTCTGAATTTTACTTTTTTCGGGCTCAGCATAATATCAATCCGCTCCTGCTACCTGTTTAATCCGAGCTTTTTCCGCTCCTGTTTCAACAACTCGCCTTTAAATATAAAGACCTTTACACCGATGGGGCCATAAGGGGTCCGGGCTTCCACAAACCCGTAGTCGATGTCTGCCCGCAGGGTATGAAGGGGAACACGGCCTTCGCGGTACCACTCTGTTCTGGCCATTTCCGCACCGCCAAGGCGCCCGGAACAGATAATCTTGATTCCCTTGACACCGAATCGCATGGAGGAGGAGACGCCCCGCTTCATGGCCCGCCGGAATGCCACGCGCCGTTCAAGCTGACTGGCCACATTCTCCGCAACGAGCTGGGCAACGGTTTCCGGTTTCTTGACCTCCTGGATATCGATTGCCAGGTCCTTGCCCGGCACGACTTTCCGTTTGATCTCATTTTTGAGCTGCTCGATCTCATACCCTTTTTTACCGATAACGATACCGGGTCTGGCGGCAAAAATTCTCAACCGGATACGGTTCAGGGACCGTTCAATCTCGACCCTGGCAATGCCGGCATGCTGGAGTTTTTTCTTTACAAACTCACGGAGCCTGAAATCCTCAAATATAAAATCAGCATATTCTTTATCCGCGTACCAGCGGGACTGCCAAGTCTTAACGATGCCCAATCGCAGTCCATCCGGGTTTACTTTCTGACCCAAGTCAACCTCCTTATGCCTTTATGCAGCTTCTTCCGTCAATACAACCGTTATATGACTGGTGCGTTTCAGGATCCGGGTTGCGCGGCCCCGCGCTCTCGGTCTGAAGCGTTTTAATGTCGGCCCCGGATCAATCATAATATTTCGAATCACCAGGGAATCCACATCCATATCCTTTTCTTCCGCGTTGGCCACGGCCGAGCGGATCGTTTTTTCAAGCAGCCCCGCCCCTTTGTTCGGCATGAACTTCAGCATGTTGAGGCCACTTTCAACGCTTTTCCCCTTGACGCAATCCACCAGGCTGCGGACTTTTCGCGGGGATATCCGTACATATTTTGTAACTGCCCTTGACTCGTCCATCTCGATCATTCCTTATCCGCTGAAACCGTCATTAAGTTTTACTTGACTTTACTCTTTTTCGAACCCGCATGGCCGTAAAATGTCCGTGTGGGGGAGAATTCGCCCAGCTTGTGGCCCACCATGTTTTCCGTCACAAACACGGGAATGAATTTCTTTCCGTTATGGACGGCAAATGTCAATCCCACCATTTCGGGAATAATCGTCGAACGCCGGGACCACGTCTTAATGATCTGGCTGCTTTTCGTGCCGCGCGCCATTGAAATTTTCTTTTCCAGCTTTTCTTCAATAAATGGCCCTTTTTTTAACGACCGTGGCATAGCTCTTTGTTCTCCTTATTACTTAGTGCGCCGTTTGACGATATAGGGTTGCGTCTGTTTGTTCTTTCGTGTGCGGACCCCCTTGGTGGGTTTGCCCCAGGGAGAACAGGGATGCCGCCCGCCCGAAGACCGGCCTTCACCACCGCCCATGGGGTGGTCCACCGGGTTCATGACGACGCCCCGGACTCGGGGTCTTTTGCCGAGCCAGCGTTTCCGGCCGGCTTTCCCCAGAGACATGTCTTCGTGTTCCACGTTGCCCACCCGGCCGATCGTAGCCCTGCAGGTGGCCAGCACTTTCCGCACTTCGCTGGAAGGCATGCGGATCAGCACATACCGGGATTCTTTGGCAATGAGCTTGGCATAAGCGCCGGCGCTCCGGACTACCTGACCGCCCTTACCGTACCGTAACTCAATATTGTGGATTTCCGTTCCCAGCGGCATATCGGAAAGGGGCATGGCATGGCCGGGCTTGACTTCCGCCTCGGACCCGCTCATTACGGTGTCTCCCACCTTCAGGTTAACCGGTGCAAGAATATATCGTTTTTCACCGTCGGCATAATAGAGCAGGGCAATCCGTGCCGACCGGTTGGGGTCGTATTCGATGGCCGCCACTTTTGCCGGTATATTGTCCTTGTTCCGTTTAAAGTCGATCACCCGGTAGTGCCGCTTATGGCCGCCGCCCCGGTGCCGGCACGTAATCCGTCCGTTTGTGTTACGGCCGCCGCTCTTTTTCAGCGGCTTAATAAGGCTTTTGGCAGTCGGCTTGTTGGTGGTCAACTCTTCAAATGTCGAGTATTCCTGAAACCGCCGACCCGGTGATGTCGCTTTTACTTTCCTTATTCCCATTTTATCATCCGCCTCCGGTTACACGCCGTCAAAAAAATCGATCCGTTCACCGGGCATCAATGTCACAACGGCCTTTTTCCAGTCCCTGCGTTTGCCGATGTGCCTGCCCATCCGTTTGGTCTTGCCCTTTACAAATGCAGTTTTGACAGACGCCACTCTTGCATTAAAAATGGTTTCAATCGCTCGTGCAATTTCGATGCGATTGGCCCGTCTGTCCACCTCAAACGTCACCTGGTTGTACATTTCCTTCTGCAGGGTGGTTTTTTCCGTGGTTACGGGCCGTATGATCAAATCATGCTGAAACATTATGACACCCTTCCCTCTATGGCCGAGATGGTGGACTCAACCAGAACGAGATTCTTGTATTTCAGAATGTCGTACACATTCAGTCCTTCACATCGGAGCACCTTTACACGGGGGATATTGCGCGCCGACATCTCAAGCGTCTCATCTTTCTTATCCGTAACAAACAGCACATTGTCCGTTCCCAGCGCATCCATCATCTTTGCAAAGGCCTTGGTCTTGACCTCTTCCAGCTGCAGCGTGTCAATCACGGTCAATGCATCTGCCTGGAACTTGCTGGAGAGCGCCATCTTCAGAGCCAGTTTTCTCACCTTCTTTGGAACATTTTGCGCATAGGACCGGGGCACCGGGCCAAAAACCACACCACCGCCCTTGAGCAGCGGCGACTTGATATCGCCGCGCCGGGCCCTGCCGGTTCCCTTCTGGCGAAACAGTTTGCCGGTGCTGCCTTTTATAGCGGAACGGGTTTTAACAGCAGCGGTGCCGGACCGGCGTTTTGCCCGCTGCATCTTTACCACCTCATTCAACACACACGACTTGATTTCCACATTAAACACACTGTCCGGCAGTTCTGCCTGGGAAACCTTTTCGCCATTCATGTTTTTTACGTCTGTTACAGCCATAATACCCTCATTAAAAAACCGCCGGGCCGCTGTTCGGGGCGGCTATTTCGAAGCATTCGTCTTGTAAATCTGCACCAGGCCGTTGCGGGTGCCGGGGATGGCCCCCTTTATCAGCAGCAGATTGTCCTTTTCCCGGATATCCACAATCTTGAGATTCTTCACGGTCTGACGGGTATTGCCGTATCGGCCGGGAAGCTTCTTTCCTTTTATGACTCTGCCGGGCCAGGCGCTGTTACCGATGGAGCCCGGCACCCGGTGGCTCCGGCTGCCGTGTGTCTTTTTGCCGCCGCGAAAGCCATGTCGTTTGACAACACCCGAAAATCCGCGTCCCTTGATCAGACCGCTGACATTCACGGTTTCCCCGACCTCGAACAGATCCGTATTCAGGGTCTGACCGGGACTGTATTCGGCGGGGTCATCAACCGGGAATTCCCTTACATGTGCAAAGCCCGTGCTGTTGCTTTTCTTGAAATGCCCGGCCATGGGTTTATTCACTTTTTCCAGACTTTTTTCCTGGAAGCCAACCTGAAGGGCGTTGTATCCATCTGTTTCAGTGGACTTGATCTGGGTCACCACGCATGGACCGGCCTCAATTACCGTAACGGGCACGTACTGGCCGTTGTCGGTAAAAACCCCCGTCATTCCAAGTTTTCGTCCTATAATTCCTTTGCACATGATCGTTCAGACTCCCTTGCTGCACTCAAGCTATAATTTGATTGCCACATCCACACCCGGCGAAAGATCCAGTTTCATCAACGCATCAACGGTCTGCTGTGTCGGCTCCATGATGTCCAGCAGCCGCTTGTGGGTCCGCATTTCGAACTGTTCCCGTGATTTCTTGTTCACATGGGGGGACCGCAGCACACAGAACTTGTTAATCGTTGTGGGAAGCGGAATGGGCCCCACAATTTTGGCACCTGTCTTTCTTGCGGTATCCACAATATCCAGTGCTGACTGGTCCAAAAGCCGGTGATCATAAGCTTTCAGTTTTATCCTGATTTTTGTATTCATAGTTCCCTTGTGCTTTCCCACACAGCAACAACTGCTTGTTTGGTATTATTCAATAATTTCACTGACAACGCCGGCGCCGACGGTGCGGCCGCCTTCCCGGACCGCAAACCGCAGTTCCTTCTCCATCGCGATCGGGGTGATCAGTTCACCGGTTATCGTTACGTTGTCGCCAGGCATTACCATCTCTACATCTTCCGGCAGGGTCAGGATACCGGTCACGTCCGTTGTCCGGAAATAAAACTGGGGACGGTAACCCGAGAAGAACGGGGTATGACGACCACCTTCTTCCTTGCTCAGGACATACACTTCGGCCTTGAACTTGGTGTGCGGCGTAATTGACTTGGGCTTGGCCACAACCTGGCCCCGTTCCACTTCATCCCGCTTGGTCCCCCGAAGCAGCAGGCCCACATTGTCGCCGGCCTGACCTTCGTCCAGCAGCTTACGGAACATCTCAACGCCCGTACACACCGTCTTGGCCGTGGGACGAATCCCCACCAGCTCAATCTCTTCACCCACCTTTATAATACCGCGCTCGATACGGCCCGTTACAACCGTACCACGGCCGGAAATACTGAAAACGTCTTCGATGGGCATCAGGAAAGGCTTGTCAACGTCGCGCTCGGGCTCGGGAATATAAGAGTCCAGCGCTTCCAGAAGCTCGAATATCGGCTTGGCTTCCTCGCCCTCCGGATCGTCACTCTCCAGCGCCTTCAGTGCGCTGCCCCGAATAATCGGCGTATCGTCGCCCGGAAATTCATACTTGTCCAGCAGCTCCCGAAGCTCCAGTTCCACCAGCTCGATCAACTCTTCGTCATCCACCATATCGCACTTGTTCAGAAACACCACAATCTTGGGAACACCCACCTGACGCGCCAGCAGAATGTGCTCACGGGTCTGGGGCATCGGGCCGTCATCCGCACCCACCACCAGGATCGCGCCGTCCATCTGCGCTGCGCCGGTGATCATGTTCTTGATATAGTCCGCATGGCCCGGGCAGTCCACATGCGCGTAATGGCGGTTTGTTGTCTGGTATTCAACGTGGGCCGTGGCGATGGTGATGCCCCGCTCGCGCTCTTCCGGCGCCTTGTCGATCTTGTCAAACGCCACGTATTCCGCCAGTCCCTTCAATCCACTGTGCTTGGTTATCGCCGCCGTCAGTGTCGTCTTGCCATGGTCGATATGCCCGATCGTACCAACATTTACATGCGGCTTGGTTCGCTCAAATTTCTGTTTTGACATCGTCTCCCCCTTTTACAGGAACTTGTTATCAAAATTTTATTAAAATGGTGTCACATCACCAGTCATTACCATCGGTAATGGGCAAATGCCTTGTTGGCTTCGGCCATTTTATGGGTATCTTCCTTCTTCTTCACAGAGGACCCGCGCTCATTGGCAGCGTCCATCAATTCGGCGGCCAGCTTGGCATGCATCGCCTTTTCCGGCCGTCCTTTGGCATAACTGATCAACCACCGGATCGCCAGAGCCACGCGCCTGGCATCCCGGATCTCCGTGGGAACCTGATAGGTAGACCCGCCCACGCGCCGGGATTTGACCTCGACCTTTGGTTTGACATTGGCGATTGCGGCTTCAAAGACTTCCAGCGGCGTTTTGCCGGTTTTTTCTTCAATGACATCAAACGCCTTGTACAAAATAGACTCGGCCGTGCTTTTCTTACCGTCACGCATGATTTTGCGCACAAACATGGCCACCAGTTTGCTGTTGTATTTTGCGTCCGGCATTACCGGACGAACTGGAACTTCTCTTTTTCTGGGCATATGTTACACCATCATTACCATTGAGTTCATTAAATCCAAATCTGTGCTGCCGGGCCGCTATTTCGGTTTTTTCGTTCCGTATTTGGACCGGCCCTGCTTCCTGTCGTCCACTCCCAGGGTGTCCAGTGTACCCCGGACAATATGGTAGCGGACACCCGGCAGGTCTTTTACACGCCCCCCCCGGACCAGAACAACCGAATGCTCCTGCAGATTGTGCCCGATGCCGGGGATATATGCCGTCACCTCAATGCCGGTGGTCAATCGCACCCTTGCCACTTTACGTAAGGCGGAATTCGGTTTTTTCGGGGTGGAGGTGTAAACACGGACGCACACCCCTCTTTTCTGCGGTCCCCCCTTGAGCGCCGGGGTGGTCGCTTTTTTCTTGATCCGCTTCCTGCCCTTATTTACCAGTTGGTTAATTGTTGGCATTCTTTACGCCTTATCTCCTTTTTTGAAGACCTGTTAATACCTGAATTGATAAAATAACGAATGTTATCCCTAAACATTATACTTGTCAAGTATTTTTGTCCGGCAGGACCTCATTTTTCGCACAAAAATACCCCCTGCCCTTTCGGCCCCAGAATAATCACAACTTATTGGAAAAATTATATTTTTATCTGTCCCCCATTCCTGCCGGAAAACATCCGGCCGAAACAGGGTCATTCTAACGCTGTTATCCGCCGGCTGCCTCTGCTGCTTCCTGGTCTTTGCTGTATTCTACATAACCGGTTCCCGCAGGGATCAGCCGCCCCATGATGACGTTTTCCTTAAGTCCCTTGAGATAATCGGTGCGACCGGCGATGCTGGCATCGGTCAGCACCTTGGTGGTCTCCTGGAAAGAGGCGGCGGAGATAAAACTGTCGGTGGCAAGCGACGCCTTGGTAATCCCGAGGATCAGCGGTTCGCCGACAGCGGGCTTGCCGCCTGCCTCCACAACCTGCCGGTTGGCATCTTCAAACTTGAGCTTATCCACCTGCTCGTCATCAATAAATTCCGTATCCCCGATCTCCTTGATCTTGACCCGTCGCATCATCTGGCGGACGATCACTTCGATATGCTTGTCGTTGATGGCCACGCCCTGAAGACGGTAAACCTCCTGAACCTCATCCACCAGGTAACGGGCAAGTGCAACATCACCCTTGATGTTCATAACATCCTGGGGGTTGGCCGAACCGGCGACAATCTCCTCACCGGCTTTTACGTAGTCGCCTTCATAAACATTGATGTGTTTACCGCGGGGAATCAGGTATTCTCTGGGTTCACCACCATCCACGGGGGTGACGGTAACCTTTTGTTTACCTTTTTTGGTAGCTGCCTTGGCAATGGAGACATATCCGTTGATCTCACTGAGCACCGCCGCCTCCTTGGGTTTTCGTACCTCAAAGAGTTCAGCCACACGCGGCAGACCACCGGTGATATCCTTTGTCTTGGTAGTAGCCCGGGGGAGCTTGGCAATCACGTCGCCCGCCCGGATTACATCGTTTTCTTCCACCAGCAGGACCGCGTCCACCGGCAGGAAGTATCGGGCCCTGCCCTTGCCGTCCGGCAAGGATGCGGTCTTGTTGCTCTCATCCTTGATGGAGATTCGCGGCCTGACGTCCTGGGCCTTGCTTTCATCAATGATGGTCTGACTGGATTTTCCGGTGACCGGGTCCACCATTTCCTGCATGGTCTTGCCTTTGACGATATCGCCAAATTTAACTGAACCACCCACCTCTGCCACAATGGGCGTGGTAAAGGGATCCCACATCGCCAGCACATCGCCGGCTTTTACTGCCTGAGCGTCCTTGACAACAATGGTCGCCCCGTAAATTACCGGACATCTTTCGATCTCGCGGCCGGCCTTGCTGTTAATGGTAAATTCGCCTCCCCGGCGGTTCATAACCACCAAGCGGTCTTCAGCATTCCGTACCACGTTGAGATTACCGAGCTTTACAAACCCGTCCACGCGGGCACGGATTTCCGCCCGTTCCACCTTCCGGCTCGCGGTACCGCCGATATGGAATGTCCGCATGGTCAACTGAGTGCCGGGTTCGCCAATAGACTGGGCCGCCAGAATCCCCACTGCCTGGCCGAGCTCCACCAGTCGGCCATGAGCGAAATCGCGGCCATAGCACTTGGCACAGATCCCCCGCTCGCTTTTGCAGGTCAGAACAGACCGGATCTTTATTTTGGTGATACCGGAATTTTCGATGGCATCCACATGACGCTCGGAAATTTCTTCGCCGCCACGCACGATCCGTTTGTCCGTAAAGGGGTCATAGATGTCTTCCAGAGTAATACGACCGATGACACGATCCACAAGGCGCTCAATGATTTCGCCGCCCTCTATCAACGCTTCCACTTCCACGCCGGTGACCGTTCCGCAGTCATCTTCCATAATGACACAATCCTGGGCAACATCGGCCAGCCGCCGGGTGAGATACCCCGAGTTTGCTGTTTTCAAAGCGGTATCTGCCAGCCCTTTCCGGGCACCATGAGTGGAAATAAAATACTGCAACACACTCAAGCCTTCACGGAAATTGGCAATAATCGGGGTTTCAATGATTTCGCCCGACGGTTTGGCCATCAGACCGCGCATCCCGGCGAGCTGACGCATCTGGTCCTTGCTGCCCCGGGCGCCCGAGTCCGCCATCATAAAGACCGGGTTAAAGCGGCCGCCTTCCGTGCCCGCGTCGGTACGCATGGATTCCATCATTTCATTGGCGATATCGTCCGTGGCCTTGGACCAGATATCCACGACCTTGTTGTATTTTTCGCCCTGAGTGATCAATCCCTCTTTGTACTGGCTGCCGATCTCATCAACCTTTGCCTCGGCATCGTTAATGATGTCCCACTTTTTCTCCGGAACGACCATGGCGTCGATGGAGATGGACAGGCCGCCCAGGGTAGAATATTTGTATCCGATATCCTTGAGCCGGTCCGCCAGAATCACTGTAGACTTGAGCCCGATAAACCGGTAAGCAGAATCCACCAGTTCACGGACCGCCTTTTTGCCCAGCGGTTTGTTGACCATCTCAAAGGGGATCTCACTCTGCTCGCCTGCCTTTTCAAACAGACGGTATCCTTCTTCGGTCTCAATAATATCGCTGCATTCACCGGTCTTCTGTGATGCCAGATAGTCGGCATCCGCTTCATCCACGCCCCACAGTGAAATGATATCGTCCTTTTTATAGAGCTGGCCGACGCCGGTGTCGTCGTATTTTTCCGCTATTTCCGCAAATGAAGTCCCTTTCTTAATTTCCGCCAGTGCGGCATTGGCGTCCTTCTTAGTGGAAAACGCAATGCTGCGGAAAACCGGCGTAAATTCCTGGGGAATGACCTCCCATACGATTACCCGGCCCACCGACGTGTCATAGCGTTTGCCGTTGATCCTTACATTGACTGCAGCATGAAGCCCCACCACGTCGGCATCATAGGCGGCCACGACCTCTTCGGGGCCGGCAAACACGCAGCCCTCCCCCTTAGTCCCGTCAATAATCTTGGTCATATAATAGGTTCCCAGCACGATATCCTGGGTGGGCACAATAATAGGACTGCCGTTGGCCGGTGAAAGAATGTTGTTGGTGGACAGCATCAGCACCCGGGCTTCGATCTGGGCCTCCACGGAAAGCGGAATATGAACGGCCATCTGGTCGCCGTCAAAGTCGGCGTTAAAAGCGGTACAGACCAGCGGATGAAGCTGGATGGCCTTCCCTTCGATCAGCACCGGCTCAAACGCCTGAATGCCGAGACGGTGAAGCGTCGGCGCGCGGTTGAGCATGACCGGATATTCTTTGACGACCTCTTCAAGGGTATCCCACACTTCGGGGGTTTCCCGCTCCACCATTTTTTTGGCGCTTTTCACCGTTGACACATAGCCTTTCTGTTCAAGCCGGTAATAAATAAAAGGCTTGAAAAGTTCGAGGGCCATCTGCTTGGGAAGACCGCACTGGTGAAGCCGCAGATTCGGGCCGATGGTGATAACGGTTCGACCGGAGTAGTCCACCCGCTTTCCCAGTAGGTTCTGCCGAAAGCGGCCCTGCTTGCCCTTCAGGGTATCGGTGAGCGACTTCAACGGCCGCTTATTGCTACCGGTGACGGCACGGCCATGACGGCCATTGTCAAACAGCACATCCACGGCTTCCTGAAGCATACGTTTTTCGTTGCGCACGATAATGTCAGGGGCCTTGAGGTCCATGAGCCGCTTCAGCCGGTTATTCCGGTTGATCACCCGGCGATAGAGGTCGTTCAGGTCGGAGGTGGCAAACCGGCCGCCTTCCAGCGGCACCAGCGGCCGCAAATCCGGGGGCAGTACGGGGATCACGTCAATAATCATCCACGAAGGGGAGACACCGGATTTCCTGAAGGCATCCACGATTCTCAGCCGCTTGGAAAGCTTCTTCCGCTTGGCCTCCACGGCGGTGGATTTCAATTCATCCCGCAACTCCACGCTCAGGGATTCAAGTTCAATCCCATCCAACAGCTCTTTGATGGCTTCTGCCCCCATCTCCGCCTTGAAGGCCGCGGGGCCGTACTTTTCCCTGGCTTCCTGGTACGCCTCTTCGGTGAGAAGCTGTTTGAACGTAAGGTCCGTCTCCTTGGGGTCCACCACAATATAGCTGTCAAAATAGAGGACCCGTTCAAGCTCCTTTAGTGTCAGGTCCAGCACATTACCGATTTTGCTGGGCAGACTCTTCAAAAACCATATATGGGAAACCGGCGAGGCCAGCTTAATATGTGCCATGCGTTCCCGGCGAACTTTGGATTGAATCACCTCCACGCCGCACTTTTCACAGGTCACCCCCCGGTGCTTCATCCGCTTGTATTTACCGCAGTTACATTCATAATCCTTTGTGGGACCGAAAATCTTGGCACAGAAGAGGCCGTCCCGCTCTGGCCTGAATGTCCGATAATTGATGGTTTCAGGCTTGCTGATCTCACCGAACGACCATTGCAGTATCTGCTCGGATGAGGCCAGGGCAATTTTTACACCTGAGAACGACCGCGGATTAACCGGTTTTGCAAAAAAATCATATACAGTTTCCAATGGCTACTCCTCGTCTTTATTTTCGATAAGGGTCACATCCAGGCCCAGGCCCTTCATCTCCTTGGTCAACACCTTGAAAGATTCGGGCAAACCCGGATCCAGAACATTCTGGCCCTTCACAATCTTTTCATACATACGCGTCCGGCCGGCAATATCGTCCGACTTGACCGTTAAAAATTCCTGCAACGCATAGGCCGCGCCATAAGCTTCCATGGCCCAGACCTCCATCTCCCCGAGCCGCTGGCCGCCAAACTGGGCCTTACCGCCCAGCGGTTGCTGCGTTACCAGTGAGTATGGCCCGATGGATCTGGCATGGAGCTTGTCATCCACCAGATGGTGAAGCTTCAACATGTACATGATACCCACGGTGATCTTTTCATCAAAGGGCTCGCCGGTCCGCCCGTCATAGAGAACGGCCTGGCCCGTTTCAGACACGCCGCCCTCTTTCAGCAGCGCCTTGATCTCGGCCTCTTTTGCACCGTCAAACACCGGGGTTTCCATATGGACGCCGTGCCGGTAAGACTTTGCAAATGCCATCAACGTATCGTCATCCATGCCGTCAATGGCGGACGACGGAATATCCCGGTCAAATACCGCCTTGAATTTCTGCTTCAGCGCCTTGTGGTTGTTCTCCTCGATCATCTTTTCGACCTGGTCCCCAAGCGACTTGGCTGCCCGGCCGAGATGGATTTCCAGGATCTGGCCCACGTTCATACGGGAGGGGACACCCAGGGGGTTGAGTACCATATCCACGGTGGTGCCGTCTTCAAAGTAGGGAAGATCTTCCTGTGGCAGAATGCGGGAGACAACGCCCTTGTTTCCGTGCCGGCCTGCCATTTTATCACCGGTAGACAGGACCCGCTTCATGGCCACATATATTTTCACCATTTTGATAACGCCCGGCGGCAGTTCTTCGCCGGCGCCGTAACGGCTTACCCGTGTTTCAAAGGCTTCCCGGCAGTCTTCTTTCTGATCGCGGTACCATTCAAAGATCCGGTTCAGTTTTTCGTTGACCGCATCGGATTCCACGGCCACTTTTTCAAGCTGGGCCATGGGGATGTCGGCCAGGGCTTCCTGGGTGATCTTATCGCCCTTGGCAATGGCCACTTTCTTGCCCTTTTTCACCGGTGCCGCACATTTTTCGCCGACCAGCAGATCGGCGACTTTCTCCTGGGCCACTTCCTCGATCACCGCCAGTTCATCATCCCGGTTCCGCCGCAGCACTTCAATCTCTTCATTTTCGATCTGCTGTGTCCGCTCGTCCTTGTCAACACCGCGACGGGTAAAGACCTTTGCATCAATAACCGTTCCGTTCACGCCCGGCGGCACCCGCAGGGAGGTGTCTTTGACATTGCCGCCCTTTTCGCCGAAGATGGCCCGCAGCAGTTTTTCTTCGGGGGACAACTGGGTTTCACCCTTGGGCGTGATTTTTCCCACAAGAATATCGCCGGGTTTGACCTCGGCGCCCAGCCGGACAATACCGCTTTCATCCAGGTCCCTGAGGTTTTCCTCGCCCACGTTGGGGATATCGCAGGTGATCTCTTCCTTCCCGAGCTTGGTATCCCGGGCCACCACCTCAAACTCTTCGATATGCACAGAAGTAAAAACCCCGTCCCGTACCAGGGGCTCACCCACCAGAATCGAGTCCTCAAAGTTGTAACCGCCCCAGGGCATGAATGCCACAGTGACATTTTTGCCCAGGGCAAGCTCGCCCCGTTCGGTGGCCGGTCCGTCGGCGATCACATCGCCGGGTTTGACATGCTGCCCTTTTTTGACAATAGGGCGATGGTTGAAACAGGTGTTCTGGTTGGAACGGATAAACTTGGACAGATTATAAACCGTCACCGGCTTGCCGCTTTCGCTCTCATCATGCTTGATCACGATGCGGGCAGCATCCACTTCCATTACCCGGCCGCTTTTTTCCGCCACTACGGCCACACCGGAATCCCTGGCAACGACCCGCTCCACGCCCGTACCCACCAGCGGTGCACTGGGCTTGGCAAGGGGAACCGACTGACGCTGCATGTTCGATCCCATCAATGCCCGGTTGGCGTCATCATTCTCCAGAAACGGAATCAGGGATGCGGAAACACTCACGAGCTGGTTGGGCGAAACATCCATCAGCTCGACATCCCCTGCGTTGATCATGCTGAATTCACCTTCAACCCGGGCGATAACCACGGGATTTACATACCGCCCCTTGTTATCCACAGGCGCATTGGCCTGGGCGATGGGATGTTCGCCTTCTTCAAAGGCGGGCAGCATTTTTATTTCCCTGGAAACGGTTGCGTCCGCCACCACACGATAAGGCGTTTCGATAAACCCGTAATCGTTCACCCGTGCGTATGTGCTCAGGGAAACAATCAGGCCGATATTGGGACCTTCAGGGGTTTCAATGGGGCATATTCTGCCGTAATGGGAGGGGTGCACGTCCCGCACCTCAAACCCCGCCCGTTCCCGTGTCAGCCCGCCCGGTCCCAGCGCGCTGAGCCGGCGTTTATGGGTGGTTTCGGAAAGCGGATTGGTCTGATCCATAAACTGTGAGAGCTGGCTGGTGCCGAAAAATTCCCGGACAACGGCGGAAACCGGTTTGGGGTTCACCAGGTCATGGGGCATCAGGGCATCCACCTCCTGAAGGCTCATGCGCTCCTTAATAGCCCGTTCCATCCGGACAAGGCCGATGCGATACTGATTTTCCAGCAATTCGCCCACGGCACGCACCCGGCGGTTGCCGAGATGATCGATATCATCCACGGCGCCCTGGGTGTTTTTCAGGTTGATCAGTGTTTTAACAGCCAGCAACAGATCTTCTTTCCGAAGGGTCCGCAAATGCACCGACGCGTTGGTATCCAGCCGGTGGTTGAGTTTCAGCCGGCCGACAGTGGAAAGATCGTAATAGTCCGGTTTGAAAAAGAGATGATCAATAAAATCCTGGGCCACTTCGGGCGTTGCCGGGTTGCCCGGCCGCACCCGCTTGTAGATATCGATCAGGGATTCCTCCTTGGTATCCACCTTGTCCAGCAGCAGGGTTTTAACCATTGAGTCGGTGCTCTTCACCCCGTCGATGAAAAGAATATCAAATTCTTTAATGCCTGCGTCTCTGATACGGCCCAGCATATCCTCCGATATATACTCGCCCGCGGCGGCCAGAACATCGCCGGCCTGGGGATCGATTACCGGCGACCCGATAACGCTTTCGAGTATGTCCTCGGGTTTGATGGGTACCATGTCCACCTTGGCGGATTTCAGGTCCCGGATCACCCGCTTGGTAAAGATCCGCCCTTTATCCACGATGATGTCGCCGGTTTCCGGATGTTTAACCCGGGTGCTGGCCCGCTGCCCCCGCAGTGACTCTTCGTTGAACGCCTTGAATACCTTCTTGCCCTGCAGAAAGATACGCTCTTTTTTATAAAAATAGTCCAGAATATCCTGACTGGCGTATCCCAGGGCCTTGAAAAGAATCGTTGCCGGAAATTTTCTACGGCGGTCGATCCGGACATAGACCACATCTTTGGGATCTATCTCCATGTCGATCCAGGACCCGCGAACCGGAATAATCCGCGTGCTATAGACGACCTTGCCGCTGGAATGGGTTTTTCCCTGGTCATGATCAAAAAAGATACCCGATGACCGGTGGAGCTGGCTGACCACCACCCGTTCGGTGCCGTTGATGATGAACGTGCCGTTATTGGTCATCAGCGGAATGGCGCCGAAATAGATCTCCTGCTCTTTGATATCACGAATACTGGATGTGCCCGAATCTGCGTCCACATCATACACCACAAGCCGAACCCTTATGCGGACAGGGATTTCATAGGTCATCCCCCGCTGAATACATTCCTGAACAGAATGCTTGACACTGCCGAACGCATAGGCAACGAACTCCAGCGAAGCGCTTTCGGTAAAATCCTTGATGGGAAAGACAGACTTGAAAATGGCCTGCAACCCGATATCCTCTCGCTTATCCGGCGCGATCCCCAATTGCAGAAACCGGCCATACGACTCTTTCTGCATGCCGATAAGGTCGGGGATCTCAACAATTTTCTCAAGTTTCCCGAAATTTTTTCTAATGCGCTTGTTTAAAATAGATTCGCCTGACATGGCATCTCCGAAATGTTTGATGGAATCGCAAAAACAAGAGGGCAAAGGCAATTGACCTGCGCCACGGTTTTTACAATCTCCGTTGATTGATAACACCGTATAAAAAAAGAGGGGAAGCCGACCCTGGCCGTTTTACCGGCACAGTCGGCTTCACCTTTTTGCTTGCAACAACAGCAATGACGCGCGCTACTTGATTTCCACCTGCGCGCCGGCCCCTTCGAGCTGCTCTTTCAACTTCTCGGCATCTTCCTTGGGCATACCTTCTTTTACAGCCTTGGGCGCTTCTTCCACCAGCGCCTTGGCTTCCTTCAGACCCAGCCCTGTGATCGCCCGAACTTCCTTGATCACCTGAATCTTCTTGTCACCGGCCGCAGTCAGCACGACGTCGAACTCGGTTTTTTCTTCGGCTGCCTCGCCGCCACCGGCTGCAGGCGCACCACCGGCCGCAACAGCAACCGGCGCCGCCGCGGAAACACCGAATTTCTCTTCAAGCTCGGAAACCAGTTCCGAAAGCTCGAGAACGGACATATTTGCTATAAATTCAATAACATCATCTTTGGTAATATCAGCCATTATCTTTGTACCTCCATACAATATGGTAAATGTTCATTCTTTATCTTCATTGCCGCCACACCGAATATGTGCATCTTATGCGGCATCCTTCTGATCCCGAATGGCCGAAAGCGCGTACACCAGCTTTTGCGGCACACCATTGAGGACCCTGACAAAAGACGTGGGTACCCCGTTCAGGACCGAAAGGAACTGTGACAGCAGTACTTCCCGGCTGGGCAGCTTGGAAAGGGCGATAATATTGTCTACTGCCAACCTGCTGCCATTCATTACACCGGCTTTGATCTCAAGCTTTTCGTTGTCCTTGGCAAAATTGGCCAGCACTTTGGCCGGTTCGACCGGATCATCGTACCCGATGGCAATGGCCATGGGGCCGATAAAATCGTCCGTTACCACCGCCATATCCGTATCGGCAACAGCCCTGCGAAGCAGGGTGTTTTTCACCACCCTGTATTCCACACCGGCGTCCTTGAGCTTACGGCGCAACTCATTAACACTTTCTACGGTCAGGCCTTTGTAGTCGGTCAGAATCAGAATAGCGGCTTTTTGGAAACAACTTTGGAGATCTTCAACCAGTTCTTTTTTTTCGGAAAGTTTCAGCAAAACCCTATACACCTCCTTTCACATGTCACAAACACCGGAGGCACAAAACCAGCGATAGTCGATCTGCCACAATGGGTCAACCCCATGTGTCAAATACGAATCGTCACTGTCTCGGCAGGCAGGAAATCCCTTTTAAGCATGCCCTCGGCTTGCACCGGCGGTCTTTGACAGACTATTTTTTATAATTGAAATGTCGGACGGCCTTTTTTGCATCACATCCGGCCGAATCGGCCGGGCCGGCAACCGACATTTATACACGCTATTGCCATTTGTTATATGCAACAGCAAAAACACTGCACATTCCGTGCAATGAAAACGGTCATATTTCAGTTTGGTGATTCGTTCCCCGCTATCGGATAAAATCCTTGACAGCTGCCGGTTCCAGCTTAATGCCGGGCCCCATGGATGTTGACAGGGAAAGGCCTTTTATGTAGGTCCCTTTGCTGGCAGCCGGTTTTAACGACACGACCATCTTCAAAAAAGCCGCCAGGTTTTCCTTTAGCTTTTCCGCGCCGAATGAGGTTTTACCGAAAGTAGCGTGGACAATTCCGGTCTTGTCCACCCTGAAATCGATCTTGCCCGCCTTTAATTCATTCACGGCCTTGGCCACCTCAAAAGTCACGGTACCGGTTTTGGCATTGGGCATCAGCCCCCTTGGCCCCAACATTTTACCGATCTTCCCGACCGAACTCATCATGTCCGGTGTCGCCACGGCCTTGTCAAATCCGAACCAGCCTCCTTTGATATCCTCAATCAGATCATCGTTACCCACAAAATCGGCCCCCGCATCCAGTGCCTCCTTTTCTTTTTCGCCCTTGGCGAACACAAGCACCTTCACTTCTTTGCCGATTCCGTTGGGCAAAACCACGGATCCCCGAACCATCTGGTCGGCATGCCGGGGGTCAACCCCCAGCTTTATCGCGATATCCACACTTTCGTCAAATTTTGCAAATCGCGTCTCCAGTGCCAGAGAAAGGCCTTCATCAAAATCATACCGTTTTTCGGCATCTACCTTCTGCCTGGCTTCAACAGTTTTTTTACCTCGCTTGGCCATTTTCTACCTCTCCTTTTCATAGCGGCATCCGCTGGCAGATCAATGTGTTGTCTGCCGTGATGATACCTTCCGTTGCCAACCCGGTTGTTCAGCGGTTAATTTATTAAGTGACTTCAATTCCCATACTGCGGGCCGTCCCCTGAATAATTTTACAGGCAGCCTTCAAGTCCATTGCATTTAAATCCGGCATTTTCAGCTTGGCAATTTCTTCCACATCGCTCATCGTCACTTTGCCCACCTTTTCCAGGTTGGGAACACCCGACCCCTTGGCGACTTTGGCGGCTTTTTTCAGAAGAACGGCAGCGGGCGGGGTTTTTGTGATAAAAGAAAACGATTTGTCTGCGTATACGGTAATGACAACCGGAATAATCATGCCTTCCTGTTCCGCGGTTCTTGCATTAAACGCTTTGCAGAAATCCATTATATTAACGCCGTGCTGTCCCAGCGCCGGACCGATGGGCGGCGACGGGTTGGCCTTGCCGGCCGTGACTTGTAATTTAATCTGTCCTGTAACTTTCTTTGCCATTTTAGATCTTCCTTCTTTCTATAATTTTGCCACCTGCATAAAATCCAGCTCGACCGGTGTGGATCGGCCGAAGATACTCACCAGGACCCGCAACTTGCCTTTCTCATGGTTCACATTTTCCACTACGCCGTTAAATGTGGCAAACGGCCCCTCGGTGACCCGGACCTCATCACCCACCTCAAAGGAGTACTTGGGTTGCGGTTTGAGCTTTCCGGCCTCTATCCGTTCCAGTATTTTTTCGGCCTCTTCATCGCTGATCGGGGCCGGTTTACTTTTTCCGCCCAGAAATCCCGTTACCTTGGCGGTGTTAACCACCACATGCCAGGTTTCATTGTCCAGTAGCATCTGGACAAGAATATAACCGGGATAGAATTTTCGTGATGTCTGTTTCTTTTTGCCCTTTACAAGTTCAACCACCTGCTCCGTGGGGACGACGATCTGGCCGAACTTGTCGGCACAACCGGAAGCGGCTATGCGTTCTTCCAGGGATTTTTGCACTTTGTTCTCAAACCCTGAATAAACATGCACCACGTACCATTTTAGCGACACAATAACTCCCTAAACCATTGAAAATCAGAATATTAATTCAGAATCATCTTAACCAGACCGGAAAGACCCATATCAACAATTCCCAGAAAAAACCCGACCACAAACACCAACAGCAGCACCACGGCAGTTGACCCGATAGTCTGTTTTCGGGACGGCCAGGTAACCTTTTTCAGTTCAACCCGGACCTCCCTTAAAAACTGAATGCTTTTGCCAATAACATTGTCGGTTTGGGAACCAGCCGGTGCCTTCCTGGCCATCTTTGGTGCCCCGGCGGATGGCTTCCCGTTGGATTTATTGGAAATACCGGATGTTACCTTTGCCAGAACATTATTTTTCGGCTTATTCGGCAGAGCATCGGCCCGGTTCTTATCATCCTGCACCATCTGCAGTTGGGCTGATTTCCCCTGCTTCTTCTTTTTATTCGGATCTTTCTTTTTTTGCTGCCGCCCCATTATGTCAGTTCCATAAAACACCAAAACACTGTGTCTGATTGCCTGTCTAACGCCGCATAAAAATGGCAGGCCAGGAGGGATTTGAACCCCCAACCCCCGGATTTGGAGTCCGACGCTCTGCCGTTAGAGCTACTGGCCTGCACCGAGAATCGTCCCGAAAACCTTCGGGTCGCCCATTATTTGGTCTCTTTATGCATGGTATGCTGCCGGCAGAACCGGCAGTATTTTTTCAACGACAGCTTATCAGGTGTTGTGCGTTTATTCTTGGTTGTCGAATAGTTCTTGCGTTTGCATTCACTGCATGCAAGCGATACGTTTACTCTCACGAGAATGCTCCTCTTCTCGTGTACACCCGGAAATGGCCATTCTGTCCGATTTCCGGATGGACACTATATCAATCCAATCCTGCGCTGATCGCGCCCTTCCTTTTTAATAATACGTGCCCTGAAACGACGGCCACTATTCAATAATTTCACTGACAACGCCGGCGCCGACGGTGCGGCCGCCTTCCCGGACCGCAAACCGCAGTTCCTTCTCCATCGCAATCGGGGTGATCAGTTCACCGGTTATCGTTACGTTGTCGCCGGGCATTACCATCTCTACATCTTCCGGCAGGGTCAGGATACCGGTCACGTCCGTTGTCCGGAAATAAAACTGGGGACGGTAACCCGAGAAGAACGGGGTATGACGACCACCTTCTTCCTTGCTCAGGACATACACTTCGGCCTTGAACTTGGTGTGCGGCGTAATTGACTTGGGCTTGGCCACAACCTGGCCCCGTTCCACTTCATCCCGCTTGGTCCCCCGAAGCAGCAGGCCCACATTGTCGCCGGCCTGACCTTCGTCCAGCAGCTTACGGAACATCTCAACGCCCGTACACACCGTCTTGGCCGTGGGACGAATCCCCACCAGCTCAATCTCTTCACCCACCTTTATAATACCGCGCTCGATACGGCCCG
Source organism: Thermodesulfobacteriota bacterium (assembly GCA_034189905.1). GTDB lineage: Bacteria > Desulfobacterota > Desulfobacteria > Desulfobacterales > Desulfosudaceae > JAXHTY01. The sequence continues at coordinate 53,725 of JAXHTY010000006.1, read as the reverse complement.
TTACAACCGTACCACGGCCGGAAATACTGAAAACGTCTTCGATGGGCATCAGGAAAGGCTTGTCAACGTCGCGCTCGGGCTCGGGAATATAAGAGTCCAGCGCTTCCAGAAGCTCGAATATCGGCTTGGCTTCCTCGCCCTCCGGATCGTCACTCTCCAGCGCCTTCAGTGCGCTGCCCCGAATAATCGGCGTATCGTCGCCCGGAAATTCATACTTGTCCAGCAGCTCCCGAAGCTCCAGTTCCACCAGCTCGATCAACTCTTCGTCATCCACCATATCGCACTTGTTCAGAAACACCACAATCTTGGGAACACCCACCTGACGCGCCAGCAGAATGTGCTCACGGGTCTGGGGCATCGGGCCGTCATCCGCACCCACCACCAGGATCGCGCCGTCCATCTGCGCTGCGCCGGTGATCATGTTCTTGATATAGTCCGCATGGCCCGGGCAGTCCACATGCGCGTAATGGCGGTTTGTTGTCTGGTATTCAACGTGGGCCGTGGCGATGGTGATGCCCCGCTCGCGCTCTTCCGGCGCCTTGTCGATCTTGTCAAACGCCACGTATTCCGCCAGTCCCTTCAATCCACTGTGCTTGGTTATCGCCGCCGTCAGTGTCGTCTTGCCATGGTCGATATGCCCGATCGTACCAACATTTACATGCGGCTTGGTTCGCTCAAATTTCTGTTTTGACATCGTCCTGCCTCCCTGTATTTCATTTCTCTGGGTCAGTGAAGCGTTACCATAAATTGTGACTTATTCTGAGACGGTCACCATCTGCCATCATCAAACCAGTCAAGCTGGAGCCCACGAACGGACTTGAACCGTTGAACCTCTTCCTTACCAAGGAAGCGCTCTACCGACTGAGCTACGTGGGCAGCACCTGCTTGCTAAAGCCTTAATGGAGCGGGAGACGAGGCTCGAACTCGCGACATTCAGCTTGGAAGGCTGAAGCTCTACCAACTGAGCTACTCCCGCTTACCCGAATGGTGGTGGGGGGAGGATTTGAACCTCCGAAGGCGAATGCCGACAGATTTACAGTCTGTTCCCTTTGGCCACTCGGGAACCCCACCAGACACGCTACATTCATGGAGCCAGCGGAGGGACTCGAACCCCCGACCAACTGATTACAAATCAGTAGCTCTACCAACTGAGCTACGCTGGCCTGCCTTTCGGCCCGCGCCTATTCTTAAATCTTTAAAGTTTATTTAAGCGGCCGGGCCTTGTCAAGCATTTTTTAGTCGAAACTTTTTTAATTTTTTGTTAATATTACTTTACATGGCATGCTTCGGCATTGACGCAAAAGATAGATGTCGCTTTTCCTTGACATCCGGCGTCATGGAATTTAGAAATAGTACAGAAACACAGAAGAGCCGCGCATGTCGTGCTGCAAAAATGCGGATAATATCAAAAAACAGGACCAATGTATATAATGAAAAAATTTTTTTTATATTTTTTAGCGTTTAGCCTGATCGTGACCGTTTCCACAGGGTGTACATCCGGTCTGGCCAACACGGGATGGTTTAAATTTACAAAAAAAACGGCTAATTCCAGCGATTCCGCCATCACGGACGACACCGCCGGAGACGCCGCCAACCAGGTTTTATCGTCGGAAACCCACCAGGCCGCCACCAATGAAACGACCGATAACACCAATGCTGATAATGGTGTTTCGGCGCCGTGTCCGCTTGAGGTCAGCGGCAATGAGCCGGCCTTCGATGAGGCCTATGATGATACATCACCGGAGACTTCGGCACAGGCCGCCCTGATGCAGGAGGCACTGGATGAAGCACTGAGTTTTTGCGAGGCATCCCAGGAATTCTGGCAGAAGGGGGATTTTGATAACGCCATTCAGGCCCTGGATCAGGCATATGCCCTGCTGCTGAAGAGCAGTACCGGAAACGACGCCAAACTTATGCAGCAGAAAGAGGATATCCGCAGCCTGATATCCAAGCGCATTCTGGAAATTTATGCCTCCCGGAATATCGTGGTCAACGGCGACCACAATGCCATCCCGGTCACCATTAATAAAGATGTTCAAGCTGAGATCGATCTGTTCACCAAGGGCCGCGAACGGGACTTTTTTATCGAGTCTTACAAACGCTCCGGCCGTTATCGCCCTTATATTCTGAAAAAACTGGAAGAAGCCGGCCTGCCGCCGGAAATTTCCTGGCTGCCACTGATTGAAAGCGGCTTTAAGTCAAAAGCGCTGTCCCGGGCGCGGGCGCTGGGCCTGTGGCAGTTTATCCCGTCAACGGGATATAAATTCGGCCTGGAACGCAACATGTATGTCGATGAACGCCTTGATCCTGAAAAAGCGACTCAGGCCGCCATTGAATACCTCACGGCCATGCACAATATCTTCGGGGACTGGGCCACGGTGCTTGCCGCCTACAACTGCGGCACCGCCAGGGTGCTCCGGATTATCCGTCAGCAGCAGATCAATTACCTGGACGACTTCTGGGATCTCTACCAGCGCCTGCCCCGTGAAACCGCCCGGTATGTGCCCAGATTTCTGGCAACACTTCATATCATTGAAAACATGGAAAAATACGGAATGGCCGATATCCAGCCCGACCCGCCATTGGCGTATGACAAAATTAAAGTCAACCGGAGTGTCAGCCTGAAATCAATCGCCAATGCCACGGACATCCCCTGTGACACGCTTATAACCCTGAACCCGGACCTCCGGCACAATATTCTGCCCAACGAACCTTATGAGCTGAAAGTTCCAAAGACAAAAGGCGATATTATCCTTGCCAAAATCGACGCCATCTCCGTATCTTCCCCGCCCCAGCGGCAATTTGTCTACCACCGGGTACGGCGCGGCGAAGCCCTTTCCACCATTGCCAGGCGTTATCGCACCACCGTCGGGAGCATTGCCCGGGCAAACAACATCTACCGGCACAACTATATTGTGGCCGGCAAATTGCTCAAAATTCCCCTGTCCGCCAGCTGGGTCAGCACAAAAACGCAGCATTATTCAAAAGCCGGCAGCAGTACCGGCAAACATGTTGTCAGAAGCGGCGAGTCGCTGTGGATCCTGGCCCGGCGATACGGTACGACTGTCCGGACCATCATGCAGTTGAACGACCTGAAGGGCACCACGTTGCGGGTGGGGCAGGTTCTTAAAATGCCGGGGGCGAGCCCGCCCGAGGGGGTGAAGACTTACAAGGTGAAACGCGGCGACAGCCCTTTCACCATCGCCCTGAGCCACGGCATGTCACTGCGTCAATTTCTGCAGATCAACAATCTCCATTCCCGGAGCACGATTTATCCCGGCCAAGAAGTATACGTAAAGTAAAAAAGCCTGGCCCTGAGGACCAGGCTTTAATAGTGGAGTAAATAAGTGGATCTAGATTTCACATACCAGCCCATGTTCCCGCTTGGCGGCGACACCACTCCGTACCGGCTTCTCACGGATGATTATGTCTCCACCGGTACGTTTAAAAACACGCCGGTCACTGTGGTTGATCCCGCGGGCCTGACCCTGCTGGCGGAGACGGCTTTCTCGGATGTGGCCCATCTGCTGCGTCCCGGCCATCTGGCAAAGATTGCCGCCATTCTCGATGATCCGGAAAGCTCGACGAACGACCGGTATGTGGCCCTTGAAATGCTGAAAAACGCGGTCACGGCATCGGGCTTTGTCTTTCCCCTCTGCCAGGACACCGGCACAGCGGTTATTATCGGGAAAAAGGGCCAGGCCGTCTGGACCGGTGCTGACGATGAAGACGCCCTCTCCCGCGGCGTATTCAATGCCTATGCCACCCGCAATCTGCGATATTCCCAGGTGGCGCCCCTCACCATGTATGAGGAGGCCAATACCGGCACCAACCTGCCCGCCCAGATTGACCTTTACGCCATACCGGGCAGTGAATACACCTTTTTATTTATTGCCAAAGGCGGGGGCTCGGCCAACAAAACATATCTGTTTCAAAAGACCAAGGCGATCCTCAACCCGGATGCCCTGGTTTCATTCTTAAGCCGGGAGATACGCAACCTGGGCACGGCGGCCTGTCCGCCCTATCACCTGGCCGTTGTGGTAGGCGGCACTTCCGCGGAAGCCAACCTGAAAACCGTCAAGCTGGCATCTGCCGGATACCTGGACACCCTGCCGGACAAGGGCGACAAAACCGGCCATGCCTTCAGGGATAAGACACTGGAGGCAGCGTTGTTTAAAGCCGCCTGCGACACCGGGCTTGGCGCCCAGTTTGGCGGTAAATATCTCTGCCATGACGTCCGTGTAATCCGGCTGCCCCGGCACGGGGCTTCATGCCCGGTGGGGCTCGGGGTGAGCTGCAGTGCGGACCGCAATATCAAAGCGAAGATTACCGCCTCGGGCATATACCTTGAACAACTGGAGACCGATCCCGCCCGATTTCTGCCAGATCTGAAAAGCGAAGCCCAAAAGACCGTTTCCGTGGATTTAAACCAGTCCATGGACGAGATCCGCGAGGCCCTGTCCCGCTATCCGGTTGCCACCCGGGTGCTGCTCAGCGGCAAAATTGTGGTGGCCAGGGATATTGCCCACGCAAAAATCAAAGAAGCCGTGGATAAAGGCGCGCCCATGCCCGCTTATCTGCGCGATCATATCATCCTCTATGCCGGCCCGGCCAAGACACCGGCGGGATACCCGTCCGGCAGCTTCGGTCCCACCACATCGGCCCGCATGGACCCATACATACCAATATTCCAGGAACAGGGTGCCGCCTTGGTCACTCTTGGCAAGGGCAACCGCTCCGCATCGGTCATTGAATCCTGCAAGACCCACGGCGGCTTTTACCTGGGCACCATCGGCGGCGTGGCCGCCACCTTCGGCAAGGAATGCATTACCGGTGTTGAGACCATCGATTTCCCCGAGCTGGGCATGGAGGCGGTACGATTGATCACGGTCAAGGATTTACCGGCGGTTATTGTAACGGATGATAAGGGGAATGACTTCTTTGATCAGTTGGGATGACAAAGCCCCATCGTTGGCGGTGTGGACATTTCTTGACCGTGGCCTGCCCGTGGGGAACCCCCGCTTACTCTTGCCAACCGGCTAGAAATATCCTTCCCTATCCACCATTCTTATGCATACTTTTCTTTCCCCGTCCCAAGCTTCGTAAAAAGCTTCCAACCCCGCTCTGAGGGTATTTTAGGAATAATGTAACGTTCAGATTTTCTATGGAGGTCTAAAGACCTCCGCTACACAGGCCCTGGCAGTTGCCAACGGCGTTGGTAAATACCCCGGCCCATGTAGCGGAAGCTTTCACAGGCTTCTACTCCATATTCAATTCCCCTTCTGAAGCCTCGACTTTCAGCACCCTTTGGGTCTCTGCGGTCACCTTCACGGTATCGGCAATGCGGTGGCCCACCAGCCAGATAATGGCGCCGGCGGATTCAATGACAGGGCAATTGGCCCGGATTGGTTTGGGCACCTTCTGGTTGATGAAATAGTCCTTGATCTTCTGGGTGCCGTTCATGCCAAGGGGGGTAAACCGGTCGCCCGGCTGAATGCTGCGGACAACCAGGGGGAGGGTCAGGGCGTCCATGTCAAACAGGCCGATGCCGGGATCGCAGGCTTTCAGGTCACGGGCAGACGGCCTGTCAATTTCCCCAAACATCAGCCGCATGCCGGCTTCAGGAATATTCAGTACTGTTGGCAAAACCTGCGCTGCTTCGCCGATCTGATCCAAAACCGTATATGAAAACTCCCGGCGCGATTTCCGGCTTTCACCTCTTGAAACCACCATTTCATCGCCGGCCTTTGTCACCCGTATATCATCGGGCAGGTGAAGACTGAAGTCATGCGGATCTTGCAGGTGTGCTTCAACTGTTTCAATATGATCAAATTCGATGCGCCGCAGGTCGCCTTTTATCCGGCTGATGGCCTTTCGTATCACCCGCCGCCGGGCCGCTGAATGGTATTGCTGAAGACAAGCCGCGGAAAGGGTGACGGCATCCGACGATTCTGCAGTAACCGCCCCGGCAAGCAGGTCCACCACAATTTCATCCAGCCATGATTTTTCTGCTGTAAAAACCCTGGCAAGCCGGTTCAGGCTATCCGTCATCCGGGGATTATAGTCGGCCTGCAGCAGGGGAATCAAGTGTTGCCGGACCCGGTTTCTTAAAAAATGAATGTCATTGTTGGTCTCATCCTCCACATGCCCCAGATTGTTGGCATCGGCATATAACGCAATCTGTTTCCGGGGTATGTTGATAAAAGGCCGGATAATGGCCGGCTTTCCCTCTCTTTTCGGCGGAATCCCGGCCAATCCGTCCGGTCCGCTTCCCCGCATCAGATTCATCATCACCAGCTCGGCATTGTCGTCTGCATGATGTGCCGTGGCAATGCAGTCATAGCCGTTCGCCGCTGCAACCCGCCGGAAAAACCCGTACCGTTCATTTCTGGCCGCCTCTTCAGTGGACAGAGATGCCGCCGCGGCCAGGGCCGCAAGATCTCTTTTTTCCCCAAAAAAAGGACACCCCCAATCCCGGGCAAGGGCTTCCACAAACGCCGCGTCTCTGTCCGCCGCCCCCCCCCGCAATCCATGATTCAGGTGCGCCACCCCGATTGCCCCGATCTTCAATGAATTGATCAGATTTTTCAGGCAAAAGAGTAACGCCACAGAATCCACTCCGCCAGAGACCCCCACAAGCATCCGGCTCCCTGGCGATACCATGGCATGATGCGTCATGGTTTGGGAGACGCTCTTTTCAACAATCTGGTTTATATTTCCCTGTGGAGAAGCGCTCATCTCATCTTTCCATATATTTTTGTCTATTATCGGCATCTTGCCATGGCCCGTTGTTTTTTTCAAACTTTATGGGTTGCAAGCGCCTTACACCTGTTTTATATTGAATTTTGTCCATTCCGGCCGGCCGTCATGCAACCAACGGCCGGGAACCTCGTCAGGTCCGGAAGGAAGCAGCGATAACCGGTGCGGTTGGTGTCATGAATCGTTCCCGGTCGGAATGGGCATTTTTATCACATTCACCTGCATCCTTTCATCACATGGGCACTCGTACAAAATTTCCCGGTGGTGGCGCTATCTGATGTTTCCCATCCGGGAATGGAAAATTTTTCCGCAAGATCAAGGAAAACAATGGGTTGTTTGGAGGTATACCCGATGTACACCGCACAAACGCCCCCGCAGTTTGACGCAGATATTACGGGAAAAGACCATTTATGGATGGAAACTATTTAGTATTCTTGACATTATCTTATTCGTTCTTATTTTTCCAATTATCGGTGAGACAACAACCATAACAAACAAAATATATGCAATAAAACCAGGAAGCGGTGAGGGAAATTCATGACGGTGAGCCAGAACGAAACAATGGAGAAAAATACGGAAGCAGCGGCAACCGATAAAGGGGATACTGAGGCTGGCAAAAAGGGGCGGTCCATCAAAGTGAAAGTCCGAACGGCTGAAACGGATGAACAGGCAGCCGCCGAAGAAGCATCAATGGATGATCAGACAGTGGAACCGGAAAATGATGACATCGGCACCAGTGATGAAATTGATGCACTAAAACAGGAACTGGAAACGGTTAAAAAAGAGAAAGCCGACATCAATGATCGTTTTATGCGGGCAGCCGCAGAATTTGATAATTACAAAAAACGACTGGACCGGCAATGGACGGATTTTAAGAAGTATGCCAATGAATCGCTCATCAAAGAGCTGCTGACGGTGGTGGATAATCTGGAACGGGCGCTTTGCGCCGTGGATGGGAATGATTCCCAGACCCGGGGACTCTGTGACGGCATCTCCATGACCGTTGACGAAATTTTTAAAATTTTCGAAAAATTCGGTGTTACCCGGCTTGATTCCGTGGGCAAACCGTTTAATCCCAATTATCACCAGGCAGTGGCACGGCAGGCATCCGATACAGTGGCGGAAAATATTGTGCTGGAAGAATTCCAGAAAGGCTATATGATCCACGACCGTCTGCTTCGACCGGCCATGGTGGTTGTATCGGCCGGAAAAGAAGAGAGTAAAGAATAATACAACATATGCGTTTCAAAATATATTATACAGGGCAAGGAGGATTACAAAATGGGTAAAATAATCGGCATCGATCTTGGCACAACAAATTCTTGTGTGGCGGTCATGGAGGGCGGTGAAGCAAAAGTCATCACCAATCCCGAAGGCGGGCGCACCACCCCTTCCATTGTGGCCGTGAATGAAGACAAAGAGCGGCTGGTGGGCCAGGTGGCAAAACGCCAGGCCATCACCAACCCGGAACATACAATTTTCGGCGTCAAACGCCTGATCGGGCGGAAATTTGAGTCGCCCGAGGTACAGCGGGACGTTACCATCCTGCCGTATAAAATTGAAAAGTCCAGTAACGGGGATGTCCGGATTGCGCTTCGGGACAAGCAGCACAGCCCGGCGGAGATATCTTCGTTTATTCTGGCCGATATCAAGCATACGGCAGAGGAATATCTTGGCGAAAAGGTCACCGATGCGGTGATCACCGTTCCCGCCTATTTTAATGACAGCCAGCGCCAGGCCACCAAAGATGCAGGTAAAATCGCGGGGTTGAATGTTCAACGGATCATTAACGAACCCACAGCCGCATCCCTGGCCTATGGCCTTGACAAGAAAAAAGACGAAAAAATCGCCGTGTTCGACCTGGGCGGCGGAACGTTTGATATATCCATTCTTGAACTGGGCGACGGGGTCTTTGAAGTCAAATCCACCAACGGCGACACCCACCTGGGCGGCGAAGACTTTGACCTGCGCGTTGTGGATTACCTGGCCAGTGAATTCAAGAAAGACCAGGGCATTGATCTGCGCCAGGACAAAATGGCCCTTCAGCGCCTTAAAGAAGCCGCGGAAAAGGCAAAGATGGAGCTTTCCTCGGCTTCCCAGACGGATATCAACCTCCCGTTTATCACAGCCGATTCCAGCGGCCCCAAACATCTGAACATCAAGCTGTCCCGGGCCAAACTGGAAGAACTTGTCAGCGACCTGCTGGACAAGCTGGATCAGCCGTGCAACATGGCGCTTAAGGATTCCGGCTACAGCAAGGATCAGATCAACGAAATCATCCTTGTGGGCGGCATGACCCGTATGCCTGCGGTTCAGGAACGGGTGCAGAAAATATTCGGCAAGGCCCCCAACAAAGGCGTTAATCCCGACGAAGTGGTGGCGGTTGGCGCGGCCATTCAGGGCGGGGTCCTCCAGGGCGATGTGGAAGATGTGCTGCTCCTGGATGTCACGCCCCTCTCCCTGGGCATTGAAACACTGGGCGGGGTCATGACCAAGCTGATTGAAAAAAACACCACCATTCCAACAAAAAAGAGCCAGGTGTTCTCAACCGCTGCGGACAACCAGCCGGCCGTGTCCATTCACGTGCTGCAGGGCGAACGGGAGATGGCCCAGGACAACAAAACCCTCGGCCGGTTCGAGCTGACGGACATTCCCCCGGCACCGCGGGGCGTTCCCCAGATTGAGGTAACCTTTGATATCGACGCCAACGGCATCGTGCACGTATCCGCCAAGGATCTGGGCACAGGCAAGGAACAGTCCATCAAGATTACGGCCTCCAGTGGTCTGTCAAAAGAGGAGATCGACAGTCTGGTGAAAGAGGCCGAGGCCCACGCAGAAGAAGACAAGAAGAAACGCGATCTTGTGGAAGCCCAGAATACAGCCGACTCGCTGATCTACCAGACCGAGAAATCCATGAAAGATATCGGCGAAGACAAGCTGGATGCGGAAACAAAAGCCACCATCGAAGGCAAACTGGAAGAGCTCAAAAAGGCCAAAGAAGGCGATGATGCAGATAAGATCAAGCAGCTCTGCGAAGAAGTCTCCCAGGCAGCGCATAAGCTGGCCGAGCACATGTACCAGCAGGCCTCCCAGGAAGGCCAGCAGGCCGGTGCGGATGCGGCCGGTGGCGATGCCGGCGGCGGATCGACCACCGCTGAAGACGATGATGTGATTGACGCAGACTACGAAGAAGCAGATAAGTAGTTTTCATTCCCCCTCACTCCTGAAAAAGCCGCAGGCATAAAAGCCTGCGGCTTTTTTTATGGGAAGTGGCGACCCTCATGCCTTCGAAATCGGAATCGAAATCGGGATCGACATCATAACTTGTCGATCCTGATTGCGATCCCGATTCATAAGCGAGGCTTAAACTTTTTACGAGCCCATCTTTTTCCCCGCCCTTTTCTTTGGCGCAAAGAAAAGGGCCAAAAGAAACATGCCCCGCAGCTTGGCTACGCTGCAAGGGGCTCAAGCCCGTGTTGCTGTTCATTTCTTCCATCAATCATCAACTCCATAGAGCATTCTTTTACCCGGACTTCATGGGAGCTTGATTGGTTTTCGTGATCGAACGGCAGCCGACTACGATCACGACAAGGACAACGAAAGGCAAAGGCGCAAAACGATTTTTGTGGCAGCATGGTTGGGTAGAACAAAACGAAACCCAATATTCCGTTACACAAGCTGCGGCAAACACCCCGGATTCCGGGCACATGCTCCGGCCTATGGAGCAGAAGCCTTTCGCAGCTGTCTCTCAACCTGTCATTCCGGCCAGTGGAGCGAAGCGGAACGTGAGCCGGAATCCAGTCTAAAATTGATATTATACATTTTACCCTCCGGTTCCCACATTCCTGCGTGGGAACCGGTTATGCTATTTTGCTTTTATTCGATCACCGGATTTTCTTCAGTATCATATTGGCGGTCAGGTTACCGGAGTTGAGGCAGATGGACTGGCCGCCGCCGGGGAAGGTCCAGGCCCCGGCAAGGTAGAGGTTTTTGATGGGGGTCTTCTGCTTCATCCGCTTGAGCATGGTCTGTTCGGGCGTGTGCGCCCACCCTAAAAACGAGCCTTTATGGTTCAGGGTATACCGCTCCATGGTGAGAGGGGTGCCGATCTCTTTTACCTCAATGACGTTGCTCAGCCCGGGGATGACATCTTCCGCCATCCTGATCATCCGGTCGCCGATTTCCTCCTTAAGTTCGCTGTAAGCGTCATAGCCGTCATCAATCCGCCAGCGGTTCTGCCACTCATACGGCGCAAGTGCCGTTAAGATAATCACCGATTTCCCTTCAGGCGCACAGGTGGGGTCAATATTGGAATAGAGTTGTATGGACATGACCGTTTCCTCCAAATCCATTGCCAGCATCTTTTCCCATATAGTATCTATCGCGTTTCCGGGCATTGATGCCAAAACGGATTCCTTAAGGCGCGAATAGAAGATTTCCGTCACGTCGTCACTTATACCCATCGACGCCAGGTCCATGTCGGCACCGATATAAACCACCACAGCAGACATCCCCGGTTCCATATTTTTCACGTGTTTCACAAATCCGGGTTTGAGATGTTCCTCCCCGACCAGTTTCAGATAGGTGTTGTATCCATCGGCATTGGAGATAACATAATCGGCAAGTATCTTTTCACCGTCCGCCGTTTGAACACCAACGGCCTTTCCGTCCTCAATCAATATCTTTTCCACAAGGGTATTGAGACGCAACTCGCCGCCGTTTTCCTCTATCACTGCTGCCAGCGCGTCGGAAACCGCCTGGGATCCGCCGACAAAGTGATATCCGCCGTATTTGTAATAACTGATCAACATAGCGGCATAATACGGGCCGATCAATTTACTGGCGGGCAGGCCGAGAAATGTCGTTAATGCCAGAATCCGGGCCTTTAATCTTATATCCGATATATGGCGATCCACGATTTCTGCCGTGGTTGCATTGCGGTTTCTGAGAAGCGATGAATAATAGAATGGAAAAAGGGAATATTTATAAATCCGCGCCAGCCTGGACCGGTGCTGAAGATTGTTTAAATCGGCCATGTCGTCATAAATGTTTTGAAATTCCTCAAACAGGCCGGCGATGCCTTCGGCCTCGTGAGGGAATTCCGCCTGAAGCTTTTTGATGTAAAGATCAAGTTCTGCAGGAACGTCAAGAACACTTTCAGGGGTTTCCAGCCGGTATAGCGGGGCCAGCTTTACCGGTTTGACACGGGTGTCTATACCGAGCCGTTCAAACAGGTCCCGGGTCATGCCGCCCGGGCCGAGACCGTCCATCATATGCAGGGAAACCTCAAACCGGTAATCCCCTCTGTCAAAAGCGGTCATGTAACCCCCGGGTTTATCGTGCTGCTCCAGGACCAGTGTTTTCACACCGGCCTTTGTCAGTGTGGCGCCGGCGGACAGGCCGCCCGCGCCGGCCCCGATAATCACAACGTCCCATTTCCCGGCATCGGGCGGGATCTGCTGTACCTGCTTTAATGAGCATGAACCAATAATCAGGGAAATACAGACCAGACAGATTATTGAAAGAAGTTTTGGTAAAATATCATTGCTATCCACAGACATCCGTTGCCACAGCCGCAAATCATTTGATTCATGCACAACGCCCTCCTTTTTCATTAACGAAAAATGGGTATTCTGATTGACCTCCCTTATCGTCGCCCATGATATAACAAAACAGTTTAAATTCAATAGATTTTGTGTTTCGGATCGGGAGAATAAAAAAGGGTTTATGGACAGTTTCCATAAACCCTTGTCAGTTTTGGCTGAGGGACCAGGATTCGAACCTGGATTAACGGGGCCAGAACCCGTCGTCCTGCCATTAGACGATCCCTCAATGGTGTGCTTTAATCTGATAAGATTACCAGAAATATCCGATCCAGGTCAAGAAATTTTTCTGCAGAAGAACCAGAAACGCTGTCCCCGCAAGCGCCTTTTCAGTCACACTTATGGAATCGGGGGCGCTTTACGGGGCTATCAGGCGTGATAAAGCAACGCTTCCCGCCCTGTCTCGACAAAGCGCTGTTTAATGGCCTGGTATGCTTCCGGCGTCAGTTGATGGTAGGTGGTGTCGCCCCGCTGCCGGAAGTAGATATTCATGTCCGGATTGGCTTCGATATTGAAATGGTCGTGCTTGAAGGGACGGATCAGAATTTTCTGCGTGTTGGTAAGGGTAAACGCGTCAACAATACGGATATAATCGGGCATCCATTTGGGGTCCATACCGCCGGCCGCCTGCTGCGCCATCAGCCAGTCAAAGGTTTTTCGGGGGGCAAAGGTCTCGCCCGCCTGGAGCTGGACAGCCGCCATGACCTTTTCGTCAGACACTTCGCAGGGCACGCCGTAGGCGATGGCGAGCTTGACACCGGGGATGCCGGCGGCATATGCCAGGACATTTTCAGCGGAGAAGTTCTCACCGTCCTTGCGTATCCAGTCGTCTGTTCTTCCATTAAAAAAGAGATACCGTCTGCCGTTCACGATACGAATGTGACCGATATCGCCGGAATGGTAAAATCCGCCGCAAACCTTGCTGCATGTTGCTTTTTCATTGCCGTAATAACCGTCAAACCGCAGATCGTTCGCATCGATCCGCTTGGAAATTTCTCCGACGGCTTTTTCGTAGTTGATCAGCTGGCCGTCTTCATTGACGATTCCCGGTTCGCATTCGTTGTTTTCCTCGTCTATGATAATGACAGACCGGCCCACCCTTCCCAGGCTTTCGACGGGATCCCCGGGTTTGTTCACGGTGGTAATGACCGCCTCGGTGGAACCGTACAACTCGTAGATATGTTCCATGTTCAGGTAGCGCATCATCTTTCCCCGGTCAACAGCGGACGCGCCGTTCCCGTAGGCGATTCTGAATTTATTGTCCGGATGTGCGCCTAGGGCTTTTTCAACCGCATCCCCGCTGCCGTATTGTTTCTCCAGCGCGGCCAGAATGTAATGGAGCGGCTGGCCCACATAGTTCATATAGGTAATGCCATGGGTGAAGATGTCTTCTGCAAAGGCGGTGGCGCTGAATTTGCGTTTGAGGACAAAACTTCCGCCGGCGATCATAATGGGCAAGAGGCCCACAAACAGGGCATTGGAATGGAACAGGGGCATGCAGATATACCCCCGGTCGGTTTTTTTCAGGTGGGCGGCGTTTTGAACCACCATGCCCGCGCCAAACAGTTTCAGGTGCGTACAGGGCACGCCTTTGGGAAGTCCGGTGGTGCCTGACGTATAGATCACCATGACAGGCGTTGTGTTGTCTATGGGGGGGCTTGACTTCCGGGCGGCCTTTCGCGATTTGCCTGAAAGCCCCTCTATGCGCGCTTCAATGGACATGTACCCGGTTTCCCGGCTGCTTTTGTGCGCCTCGGTTATAAGAATATTGTCCCGGGCGGGCACATGGATTTCAGGCAGGGCCCGTTCCAGTTGCGGGAGCGCTGCGGGATTTGTCAGCATCAGGGATATCCCGGCCTGATTGATAACATTGGCAAGGGTGCTTCCCCTGAAACCGGTGTTAACGGCGAACAAAATCGAATTGCTGAGGCCCGCCCCCAGTATGGCGAAAATATATTCCGGCGTATTTTCCTGGTAAATGCCCACGCAAAGCCGCTGATCTTTCGCCTGAAGCCCCCGGCTGACCCGGCGGTTGCGTTCCGCCAGAAACAGTGTGGCGTAATTCACGGACTGTTCATAGACTTCCTTATAGGTATACGCCCTGCCCTCAAACAGAACAAACACGCGGTTTGCTCGGGGCATCCAGTGCATCAGCAGCCGGACCTGGTTTCTGAAGTTAATATATCCGGCATACCGGCGCACAAACGCTTTTTTGTTGAATCCCATGGCAACGCCCCTGTCCCAGCGTTAGCTGCTGTTTGTTAAATGATCTTTTTTTCTGTATATAAAGAAGGATGTCCGTGGAATCGTGCCGGTCGGGAAATATCCGGGAGCCCGCTTGCAGGCGGGTCAATCCACAAGCCCTTGCAGGTATTGCTGCCGCCGGTTTTCAGGGAATTTCTCGATGGCATAGCGGAGCATTGTGCGGGGCATCGCCCTGTAATGTGCCCGCAGGAATCGTTCCTCTGTGGCCGGGTCGCGCTTTCCCGTTTCCCGGAGCATCCATCCCACGGCCTTGTGAATCAGGTCGTGTTCGTCATGCAGGAGGATTTCCGCAATCTTCAGGACGTCCTCAAAATCTTTATTACGTATAAAATAGAAGGCTGCCAGAATGGCAATGCGCCGTTCCCATAAACTTTCGGACACGGCAAATGCGAACAACGGATTCCGGTTACGCGAAAACAGCCAGGAACCGGGGATATGCGGGGCGGAAAGATCCACCAGGTCCCAGTTATTGATCCACGCGGTATGGGTCATGTAGAGATCAAATATTTCCCGCCTTGCTGCATCATCTGCTCTTTTAAAGGTATCCACCAGCATGAGCAGCGCAAAGAGCCGTTCCTCGTGCCAGGGGGATTTGAGCAGAGCCGTTGTGTCGGCAATGGACAACCCGCAGAAATCCTTGACCACGCCCCGTATAAATGGGACCCGGATACCGAGGAATTGATCCCCTTCCCCGTACTGGCCGGGGCCGCACTGAAAAAACCGGAGGCTGTTTTCCGCCCGACCCGGCTCCACATGGCGACGGAGTTCAGATTTTATGGTTTGGATCGTTTTGGTCATACTTATTTATAGCCATCGTCTATGCGTTCCTCTGAATATACGCAACCGCCTTTCCCAGCCGGTCCAGCACAACATCCCGGCCCAGGGTTTCGATGACTTCAAAAATGCCAGGGCTTTCGGTTCCGCCGGTGAGTGCCACCCTCACCGGCTGGGCGATCTTGCCGAACTTCAGGCCCGTGGTCTCCATTACCGCCTTAAATGCCGGTTCCTGCTGCTCCTGGGTCAGACCGTCCAAGGCGGCCAGTTCCGTTGCCAGTTGTTCCAGAACAGGCTGATGGTCTTTTTTCAAAAATTTGGCAGCCGCCTTTTCGTCATAAACAATCTCGGTCTCATAATAAAACCCGGCCTTGTCCGCCATCTCCTGAAGGGTCTTGCTGCGCACGGTCAGGGTTTCAATCACCGCCTTAAGGTAATCATTCGGCTTTGCACCATACCCTTTTTCGGCAAGAAAGGGCAACAGTTGGAGGATCAGGGTCTCAGGGCTGCTGTTTTTAATATGGTCGGCATTAATGGCCTGCATTTTTTCGGGATTGAAGACGCCCGCGGATTTACCAATATGATCAATGGAAAACTTTTCAATCAGCTCATCCCGGGTAAAAAACTCCTGATCCCCGTGGGACCAGCCCAATCGTACCAGGTAGTTTATCACGCCGTCCGGCAGATACCCCATGTCCCGGTATTCAAGCACCGACATGGCGCCGTGGCGCTTGCTCAGGCGGGCCCGGTCACTGCCCAGCACCATGGGCACATGGGCATACTGCGGCAGATCACATTCCAGGGCTTGATAAATAAACATCTGGCGGGGCGTATTGGTCACATGGTCATCCCCGCGAATGATGGTGTTGACCCCCATGGTAATGTCGTCGATCACCACGGCAAAATGGTAAGTGGGCGTGCCGTCACTGCGCTGAATAATAAAATCCCCGGTTTCCGAATTGTCAAAGGCGATTCCGCCCTTGACCATGTCTTCAAGCACGGTTTTTCCCGTATCCGGTGTCCGGAAGCGCACCACCGCATCATTGCTTCGGAGGACCCCCTTGTTCCGGCAGGTACCGTCATATAAAGGGTTCCGCCCCTGGGCAATGGCCTGCTTCCGCTTCTCCTCAAGTGCTTCCGGCGAGCAGGTACAATAGTAGGCATGCCCGGCATCCACCAGTTTTTCCACATATTCCCTGTATATATCGAACCGTTCGGACTGGTAATACGGCCCTTCATCCCAGTCAATGCCCAGCCACTCAAGGGATTCAAGTATGCCGGCAGCCGACTGTTCCGTGGAGCGTTCCACATCCGTGTCTTCTATGCGCAGAATAAACCTTCCCTTTGTATGACGGGCATAGAGCCAGTTAAAAATGGCGGTGCGGGCGCCGCCGATATGCAAGTGCCCGGTGGGACTGGGCGGAAATCGCGTTACAATAGTACTCATTTTACATTTTCCTTTTTCGACTTTTCACGAGACCATCAACATTGCGGGCATCATAGAAAATTTACCGCCATCATGCAAGCCCCTTTATCCGGTCTTTGTCTGTACGTTGCAGCACACCCCTTTGCCATGCATGGCGGGCATGAAACAGCGGTTATCGGAAATACATTCAGCCCTTGTCGTATCCCCGTCTGCCCAGCGGTTGATCAGTCCGGGCTCTTTTATCAAGGGCCGGCTCATGGAAAAGTAGTCGGCCGTTCCTTCGGTCAGCAATCGTTCGGCCACCGGCAGGGAGCGAATCCCACCCACCAGGATGAGCGGCACATCGACAGCGGACTTGAATCGGGCGGCTTCTGCCTTAAAATAGGCTTCCTTTTCTTCTGAGTCGATCTTGACGCGACTGGGGCTCAATTTGGGGGAGGTCAGAACGCCGCCACTCAGTTCAATGGCATCAATGCCGACGTCGGAAAGCTGCTGCGCCACCTGAACTGAATCGCCCACAACCAGACCGTCATCGATATAATCCGCACCGTTCATCTTGATCAGCACGGGATAATCATTGCCCACAGTCTCCCTGATACGCTGAAAAACCTCCATCAGAAACCGGGACCGGTTGGTAATATCACCGCCATAGGCATCCGTCCGCCGGTTAAACGCAGGGGATAAAAACTGGGACAGCAGATACCCATGAGCTGCATGGATCTGAACCCCGTCAAACCCAGCTTCCTTTGCACGCCGGGCGCCTTCGGCAAATGCCGAGACCGTATCGGCAATATCCTGCTCGCTCATTACCCGGCGCTTCGTCTTTTCATTGCCGGCAATATCCGACGCTGCAAAGGGTACCGCTCCGCTCAATTTGGCACTGGCATAATAACCGCCATGGGCCAGTTGCAGGATGATGCGCCCGCCCGCATCATGGACCGCCGTTGCCATTTTCTCAAGCCCGGGAATCAGCCCGTCTTCATAGATACCCACCTGCCATGGACTGGCCTGGCCTTCGCAGCTGACATAGGCATGGCTGGAGACAATCAGCCCGACGCCGCCGTTGGCCAGCGCCACCATCAGGCTTACCAGATCGTCTGTCACTTCGCCCTTATCCGTGGCCATGCCCTCCCATGTGGCCGACCGTACAAACCGGTTCCTGATCGGAATGCCGGCAAGATTCAAGGATTCAAAGAGTTGCTTCATGGGTTTACTCCTTTCATTGGCCAATGCCCTTTGGGATTCCTGACTCGCAGGGCACATTGGTGGCACAGAGCCCGCATCCGTAGATAAATATGCGATACTGCCGGAGGCAGTATTTCAATGATTTTGCCACGTGCCTGTAGCAGGCTTCCTTGTCATGGGCATCTTTTTCAGTAATGGCGTCCACGGGACACCGGCGCAGGCAGGCCCTACACTGCTTCCCCTGATACTGAAGGCAATGGGCATGGATGTCCTGAGGCCGTTCCCGGTCCGGTGTCAATGGCCGGTGAACCACAAAACTGCCCAGCCGGTGGGCGCATCCTTTTTCGGTTATCAGAAAATCGTGCATGCCGAAGGTCCCCAGGCCAGCGGCATACGCCATGTGGCGGTGCGACCAGGGCGACGCCCAGCCCACCCCGGGATATCGCTTTTTATTGAACATCGGCGTGGCATCAGGGACAATGGCCAGCACCCCCTGGCCCATCAGGTAGGCAACAATCTCCCGACATACCACCTGGCTGAAGATTTCACCGGAGAGCCGGGTCTGGGCCCATCGTTCCGATGGCCAGCGGTCCTGCGATGCGTTCTGAACCCGCGTGAGCCGGGCAATGGGCATGACATAGACCACAACAGACAATTCCGCTGCCGGCAGGGGTGACACGCTGTTCTGTTTTGCCTGCCAGGCCATGATCTCCTGCGGCGTCATGTGGTGCGGGCCGATGATCTCTTTTAAAGCTTCAAATATGGGATCATCTCCCCGCACAAACCCCACCAGCGGGGCATCGAAGATCCGGTCCCCTGCATAGGGGTATTCCAGGGTATTGGCCGGATGGGATGCTATTTTTTCAGAAATGGCCTCTACAAACCACGCCTTGTCAAATTCCCGGACATCGCCGAACCTGTCAGATACCGTTTTATTGAGAGTCGGCTGCCGGGGATGGCCGATCCCCCGCATTTCGCCCAGGGCACTTTTCATCCCTCCCAGATCGGACAGATAAGGAAAGCGACGATAGCGGGTCTGCATTTTTCGGCGCATGACACTCCTTGATGTAAAATTCCATTGCCTCCCCTTACCCGACATTGTTAACTGTTTTGCCGGTGATGTCAAAATATTTTCATCCCTTTTCTTGGCATGAAATCTGCTAACTAAACAGGCATGGATCACTCGCTAAAAAAAATCACCCCTTCAAAAAAGGTCTGGAAGTCTTTTACCCCGACGTCCGGCAATCCTCGGATGTCGCGCTCTCTGGACGCATATTTTGCGTCAAACCCAGATAACCAAGGTATCCAACCGCCCCACCGAAATCACCAGTCACGGCGGGCGATGTGGTCTATTGCGTGGTCCGATCTGATGATGACCATGTTTATTCTGTTTGCTGTTCTCTATATCTATCAGGCGGCAAACCGCGATTTCTCCTTTGGCAAACACGCTCAAGCGACCGCCGTTCCGGAAACAACGGCCCGCAAAACAGCCCCGCTTACCGTGGAAACGGTGGTTGAATCAATACATGCGCCGTCTTCACGAATGATACAGCAAGGCCCTGACACCCTTCGACTTCGCCATCTTTCAGAGATAGCCGAGGTTCAACTGGAAACGGACAAGGCGGTTCGCATTGTGCTGCCCGGGGACCTTTTGTTTGATACCGGCCAAGCGGCATTAAAACCGTCAGCCCTAGCCACGCTTCAGCAGGTGGCCCGCGCCATTCGCATCACCGATTACCGGGTGAACGTGGCCGGGCACACGGACAGCGTGCCCATACACTCGGAAAAATTTGCCACAAACTGGGAACTATCTGCCATGCGTGCCTGTGCTGTTGCGCGATATCTGATAGAGGAGATGGGCCTGTCATCGTCCCGGTTTTATGTCAGCGGGCACGCATACCTGCAACCCGTGGCCCCGAACAACACCCCGGCAAACCGGTCGGCCAACCGGCGGGTGGAACTTGTCTTGACGCAGCAAGCGCCCGCATCACAAACAGTCAACAGATTCACACAATAACGCAACTGTCAGAAGGAGATCAAAATGTTCAAGGATTATTTTTCTATAAAACGACCGAATCTGAACATCGACCTTTCGCCGGTCAGAGTATTTATCAGCAATTACCGAAATCTTGTGGGAGTCTGCTGTTTTTCACTCGTTTTTCTGATCGGATTTTTCATGTTCGGCCATGCGGGCCTATATTTCAACCTGTCCGGCTTTCTGATCGTCGTGGGCGGGACCTGCGCAGTCGCCTTTATCAGCTTTAAATTTGAACGCCTGAAAATCCTCTATCTGGTCCTTAAACGCTCATACCGGAGCAGGGAAATCGCGCCTGAGGAAATTGTTGAAACCCTGGTGGATCTTTCCCTGAAAAGCAAGCTGCGAGGGCTGTTGTCCCTCCAGGAGGACGAGCAGGAGGCCACGGTAATGTTTCTTCGGCACGCATTGGGCTATCTGGTGGACGGGTATGACACCCGGCAGATCCGTGACTTCCTGACAACCGAGACCCGCTTTTTTCAGATGCGGCGGGAAGAAACCGAACGGGTACTGCGGACCCTGGCGGAGATCTGCCCCTCTTTCGGCCTTATCGGCAGCGTAGTGGGCCTGATGAGCATGCTGGCCGGGGTCGGCGATTCTTCGGTGATTCTGGCCACGATCCCGGTGGCCCTGACCTCGACCCTGTATGGCGTCCTGTTTGCCAACTTCCTGTTCCTGCCCCTGGCGGCCCATATTCAGGAACGAACCGACCGGGAGGTTCTGCTGCAGCACATCATCACCGAAGGGGTCATCGCCATTGCCGGCAATCTTCACCCAAGGGCGCTTGAAAACAAGCTCAAGTCTTTCTTAACTCCCTCTGCCCGTGCCGACAAACTGGTTTCCCTGGAACGGATTCAACAAAAATTCAACGTGCGCCCGGCGGCAAAAAAATAAGACCGTTGATCCGGGGAAAAACCGCGATTCGCACACCCCCTGCAGATATAAATCGATTTTTTGTGCAAAATACATTCTTTTGCGTATTTATCTCATTCTGCGGAGTTGTTTTAATGAGCCCGAACATTGAACAGATATCATGTTACCGGGTTAAAACAACCTAATGAATGGACAATTACGATGGAAACATTAAAACGATGTGTTATCAAAAGATTAAACGAAAGGGGAATGGATAGTGATGTCATTCCGTCTTTTATCCGGGATGTGGCAAATGCCGGCACGTTTTTTCATTCAGACTTTAAAGCGCTGAATCAGCGACTGGCCACGCTGGGCTGGCATGAATTTGAACTTGATCGTCATACATTCCAGATGATCGAGGCGATTATTGAAAACGAACAGTTTTCCCAAAATCTTTCAACAGAAGAGGGGCTTGAGGCCGGCGGACTGTCAATCCCCCTTTTGTCTGAGCAAACGCCTTCGCCGCAACCGGCCTGTTCCGAAAGTTAAAATCAGACTGCTATGCCGAAATCGCAAAAAGAAAAAAACGGGTGGAAAGGGCGGCTGATTGTATTATTGATCGCCTTCATTGTGCTTGTCGCCATCGGTATTGCCGCGACGGTTCTGAGTATTGATTACCTGGTCGATGTATGGTGGTTTTCCGCCCTGGGATACGGGTTTTATTACTGGCAGCGGCTGCTGTACAGCTATACCGTATTTGCCGCGGTTTTTCTGATCTTCTTTCTTTTCTTTTTTTTCAATTTCCGTTTTGCTGTCCGTTCTTTTCAAAAAGCGCCCGACAATAATCGCAAAGCAGGTGATGACACCGATAGTCGTTTAAAGGCATTGCCAGGCGCTCCGTCATTCTGGGCCGGCATATTGGCCATAGCCTTAAGTATTCCGCTGACATTACCCATTTTCCGTAACTGGCAAACCTTCCTGTTTTATATTTTCGGCCAGCAGACCGGCACGGTCGATCCGTATTTCGGCCGGGACGCCGGTTTTTATCTTTTTCGATTCCCCCTGTACACCCTGATTCAATCCCGTCTGCTGATTGCAATGGTGATTCTGCTGGCGGGCGTTCTCCTGCTGTATGTCATTAAAAACCATCGCCGACAGCGCGCCTGGCACGACTTTTCCCGGAGTGACCGCTGGCACATCATAATCGCCATTTTACTGCTGACCGGTGCGGGTATCTGGGAATTTCTGCTGCAGCGGTACGCACTCGTCTATGATAACGCCCATACGCCGCTGTTTTACGGTCCCGGCTATGCGCAGATGAAGGTCATCCTTCCCCTGATCTGGGCCTGCATCATCACGCTGGCCGTGGCCGCCCTGGGGTTGATTATTATTTTTTATCGACATAAAGGGTATCTGTTCGGACCGATACTGATTCTTGTCTTTCTGGGCGCCCTGGCCCTGCGGCATACCCGATACCTGCCGCAAATGGTTGAAACGTACGTGGTTAAGCCGAACCAACTGGAGAAGGAAAGCCCTTTCATCGCCGATCATGTTAAGGCCACGCTGGATGCCTATAAACTGTCGGATGTTGAAGTAAGAGAATTCAAGCATGAGCGGCTGCCCACCCGAACCGCAACATCCGGCATGGACGATATTTTGCGCAATATTCCGGTGTGGGATGCGGAAACCCTGGTTGACGTATTTGAACAGCTTCAGGAATTGCGGACTTATTATATCTTCCCCACAGTCAGCGTGGGGCGTTATCAGGTGGAGGGCCGACAGCAGCAGGTGTTTCTGGCGCCCCGGGAGATCGAGTTCGACAATCTGCCCGGCGAAGCCATTAACTGGATCAACAAACACCTGACCTATACCCATGGCTACGGGGCGGTCATGACCCCGGCCAGCCAGAAAGGCGGAGAGCCCATCACCTGGTATCTGAACAACATACCGCCTGAATCCCGGTTTGACCTGCCCACCACCCAGCCCAGGATCTATTATGGCCTGGGGAAATACACCTACAGCATCGCGCCCAATAAAACCGGTGAAATGGATTATCCGGACGGCAATACCAATAAGCAGAACAATTACGAGGGCCGGGGCGGCGTGCCGGTTTCCTCACTGATGCGAAAGGCCCTGCTGGCATATGCCTTTAAAAACAAAAAAATATTTTTTTCAACACAGATTACAAGAGAAAGCCGGGTGCTGTTCCGGCGGAATATCATCGACCGGGTCCAGCACCTGGTACCTTTTCTGAAACTCGACAAAACCCCTTACCTGACGGTTACATCCAAGGGCATTTACTGGATTATTGATGCGTATACCACCTCCGACCGGTACCCCGCATCCGCACCCCGATCTTTAAACGGCGACACCTTTAATTATATCCGTAATTCGGTAAAGATTGTGGTGGACGCTTACAACGGGTCCGTTGATCTGTATGTGTTCGATGAGACCGATCCCATTATCCGGGCCTATAATGTCATCTATCCCGGACTCTTCAAATCAGAAAAAAAACTCCCGTCGGCGCTGAAAAAGCATATCCGTTACCCGAAGGATTTTTTCGACGTTCAGATGAAAATCTATGCCGCCTATCATCAGACAGACCCCCATGTTTTTTACCAGCAGGAAGATCTGTGGACGTTTGCCGATACAGCCAGTGAAAACGTCATACTCCCGGTACATCCTTATTATGTTACCCTGGACCTGATCCGGAACGGCCGTATGGAATTTCTGTTGCTTCAGCCCATGTTCCCAAAAAAACGGGACAACCTTCGCGCCGTAGCCGTGGCCGGTTGCGATCCGGGCAGTTACGGCAAGATTATTGTTTATAACTTTCCCAAAGGCCAGCTGATTTACGGACCGGCACAGATCGATGCGCTGATCAATCAGGATCCGGGTATCGCCGAACAGTTCACGCTCTGGGATCAGGCCGGTTCCTCGGTTGTCCGAGGAAAAATGCTCATCCTCCTGCTGGAAAACAGCGTTCTGTTTATTCAGCCGGTTTACCTCAAAGCCACTTCCCGGGTGAAAATCCCCCAGCTTCAACGTATTATTATGAGTGAAGGCGAAGCGGTGGTGATGAAAAAATCGGTCCAGGAAGCCTATGCCGCTCTCAAGCACCGCGTTGATGCCAAGGCAGAAGATAACATGGAAGTTCGGGAACAGGCAGACAGACAGACGGAAAAGCCGGCGCCGAAATCGCAAATCGAAACGCCCCATACCACACCACCGGACGATGCCATGGCGGCGCATACCGCCCCGCAAGCGGAACAATAACCGGCCAAGTTGTTGTTTATACCCCTCTCTCTTATCCCGCCACCAGATACTTCTTCCGAATGGCCGATACAGCGGCACGCTGGTCGGCAAATGCGTCCGCCGGCACAAGGGCAGGTTTTTCCTGAAGGTTCAGTTTATGAATTTTTGTCCGCAGGGCGATATAGGCGTCTTTCAGGCGGCCGGCGGATTCGACGTCGATAATCCCGTGTCCGGCCATGGTTTCAAGAAGCCGGACATTATCGGTCCATTGGGTGATCTCCGGATGCGCATGGGCATTGGCCAGAACAAGATACTGGACCAGAAATTCGATATCAATAATCCCCCCTCCATCCTGCTTCAGATGAAACAGCTCGGGGTCGGTATTGCCGTGTTCGGCGCGCATCTTTTCGCGCATGTCGGTAATCTCGGCCAACAGCGTGGCCCGGTCCCGCTGCTTGCAGAGAATTTCTTTGCGAATGGCGTTGAACCGGTCAAACAGCGCTTTATCGCCGCAGATCGGGCGGGCCCGGACCAGGGCCTGATGCTCCCATGTCCAGGCGTCTTTCTCGTAGTATTCGCTGATTGACGATATATGGCTGACAATCATGCCCGCATCGCCGCTGGGCCGCAACCGCATGTCCACTTCATAGAGCAGTCCGGCGGTGGTACGGGTGGTTAAAAAATGGATGATTTTCTGGCCCAGCCGGTAGTAAAAATGGCTGTTGTAGGTCGAGCGGGGCCCGGTGGTCTGACCGGCGTCGCCGGCATGAATAAATACCAGGTCCAGATCGCTGCCATAGCCCAGTTCAATCCCGCCCAATTTGCCGAACCCGATAACGGCAAAACCGGTATTATCGCCGGTCCCGGTCCCGTCCTTTGACGGAAATCCGTATTCTTTTGTCAGCGCCGCCCAGGTAACGCGGCAAACGTTATCGATGATCACCTCAGCGATGTCGGTAAGGTAGTCACTGACTTTCATTAGCGGAAAGGCGCCGCTGATGTCGGAAACGGCGACCCGCAGTGTATTGATCTGTTTGAAGATACAGGATTCAATAATCATATCTTCAAGGTCGGTCAGCGATATTTTTTGAAGCCGTGTCTCAAGGTCCGCCGCTATTGCTTTTTTCTCCGGCGGCACGGCAAGCGCCTGAATATCCAAGAGTTCATCCAGCAGCACCGGGTGCCTGGTTAAATATGAGATAATCCACGCGCTTTCCCGGGCCAGCGTTATCAGGTGATCAATCACGGATGGATTTTCATTGAGCAGCGCAATGTAGCAGGTGCGTTTTTCAACGGTGAGGACCAGGGAAACAAGCTTGCCGAGCAGGGTTTCCGCGTCATCCAGGGGCAACAGTTTTTTCAAAACAACCGGCATCAGCTTATCGACCCTTTCCCAGCCGTCGCGGCTCAGTGACCGGGTTTGCGGATGATTTTTCAAATCGTCCAGGAACCGGTAAATCCGGTCGGGCGACTCAAATCCTGCCTGTCCGAGATCACTGATGGCCTGATCTTCAAACCCGGGGTGTGTCAGGTTTGTCCAGGTATTTTTCAGCAACCGGCCTGTCTCATCGGCCCGGGCCGGGGTCTCGACATCCCCCAGAATCTGGGTAAAGTGGTAATGGACCCTGTTCATGTGGCGGTCAAGGGCCTGACGGAAGGCGGTCCAGTCGGCGAACCCCATGGTTGTTGCCAGCCGCAGCTGACCGGTCCCATCTTCGGGAAGGGTGTGGGTTTGGGCGTCCGCATATTCTTGCAGCCGGTGTTCCGTGTTTCTGAGAAAGGCATAGGCCTCTTTTAATTCCAGGGTAGCGGCCCCGGGAATATGGTTTCCGGTCACCAGCAGATCCAGAATGGTAAGAATTTTTCGCTCCCGCAACATCGGCTCCACGCCGCCGCGGATAAGTTGAAAAATCTGACCGAAAAATTCAATTTCACGGATGCCCCCGGCGCCGATCTTGATATTGTTTTTAACGCCCTTTCTATTCACCTCGGCAACAATGCTTTGCTTCATTTCCCGTAAAGCATCAAAACTGGCGTAATCAAGATATCTGCGATAGACAAAGGCGTGCAGGATGTCTGTCAGCCGGGCAATGTCGCGGGGATGGCCGGTGATGGCGCGGGCTTTGATATAGGCATACCGCTCCCACTCTCTGCCCTGGGCAGCCAGATAATCCTCCATGGCATCGATGCTCAACACCATTGGCCCGGAATCGCCGTAGGGCCGGAGGCGCAGGTCCACCCGGAAGACAAAGCCGTCGGCTGTGATATGCCCCAGAATTTTCGTCGCCCGCCGGGCCAGACGGGTGAAAAAATCGTCATTGGGGATTGGTCCTTTGAACGGCGCGCCACCGTTATCCGCCAGGGATGTCCGTGTTTCCCCCACATCGGGATAAACAAAGACCAGATCGATATCTGACGAAAAATTGAGCTCATGGGCGCCCAGCTTGCCCATTCCCAGTGTGATCAATCGGGACGGCGTACCGTCCGGGGAAAGGGGGATGCCGAAGGCGTTGGCCAGAAAGGTATGCAGCCTGGCAACCGTGTGGTGTATGCAGGCATCCGCAAACCTCGAAAGGTCGTTGAGGGTTTCGGAAAGATCGGCGTGTTGACAGAGGTCGCGCCAGGCGATTCTGACCATTTCCCGCTGCCGGATGCGCCGCAACGTGGCGCCGATGGCGTCGTCATCTTCAGCCGTCGAAAGAGCCCGGCCGATGCGCGTGTCATAGGCCGACTGGTCATAAACACTAGCCAGGTCACCGCTTTCAAGCAGATCAATAAGGATATCCGGGTGGGTCAGCACCGTCCGGCAAATGAACTCACTGAAGGCAAATACGGCTTTTATCTCATCTACCTGCCTGTCATTTAATGCAATCCGGATCTCTTTTTCCGAAAAAGCATGCAGGAGGGCATCCATTTTTTGCCGGCCGTCAGCGACGAGTTCTTCCGGGAGCGATATGTATGATGTCATAAATGGCAATCATCTGATAAGATATTGTTGTTTGATCCCTATCTATAGCAATGCCGGACCTGCCTGTCAATTATAGGTGCCAGCGGGTACTAGCGGCCGGCACCAACTTCTGACAAAAATGTGAATTTTGTTCCATTCACGGGTGGGGCGAACAAAAAAGGGCCGACGGTTCAGGCATGAACCGTCGGCCCTTTTGGGCTGAAAAAACCAGCAGTTACTTATATGTCATAGTAAAGGTAGAACTCATGGGGATGCGGACGGAGTTTAACGGCATTGACTTCGCTGTCCGTCTTATAGTCAATCCAGGTTTCGATAACGTCTTTGGTAAAGACATCGCCCTTGGTCAAAAATTCGTGGTCGGCTTCCAGCGCGGCCAGCGATTCATCAAGAGAGCCAGGCGCGGATTCGATACCGGCCAGTTCTTCCTTGGGCAGATCATAAATGTTTTTATCAAGCGGATCACCCGGATCAATCTTATTTTCAATACCGTCGAGGACCGCCATCAGTATAGCGGAGAAGGCCATGTAACCGTTGCAGGAAGGATCAGGCGTACGGAACTCGATACGTTTGGCCTTGGGCGACGGCGAGTACATGGGAATACGGACGGCTGCACTTCTGTTTCTGCTGGAGTAAGCCAGGTTGACAGGAGCCTCAAATCCCGGCACCAACCGCTTGTAGGAGTTGGTGGTGGGGTTGGTGAACGCGCACAGGGCCTTGCAGTGTTTTAAAATGCCGCCGATGGCGTACAGGGCTTCCTGGGATACGCCGGCGTATTTGTCGCCTGCAAATAAGGGGTTACCGTCTTTCCAGATACTGACATGGGTATGCATACCGGTACCGTTGTCTTCAAATAAGGGTTTGGGCATGAAAGTCACGGTATTACCGTATTTGTAGGCAACGTTTTTCAAAATATATTTAAACCAGACCAACTGGTCGCCCATCTGCAGGAGCGGCTTGAAGCGCATGTCAATTTCGGCCTGGCCGGCAGTGGCCACCTCATGATGCTGGCATTCAACGTCAATGCCCAGATCTTCCAGGGTCAGCATCATTTCCGTTCTCAGGTTCTGGAATTTGTCTGTGGGCGGTACCGGGAAATATCCTTCTTTGTGACGGGGTTTATAACCCTGGTTCGGTCCTTCTTCCCGGCCGGTATTCCAGATACCTTCAACGGAGTCCACTTCGTAATAAGAGAGGTTTCTGCCGGATTCATATTTCACATCGTCAAAAATAAAAAACTCGGCCTCCGGACCGATAAAGGCGGTGTCGCCGATGCCGGTGCTCTTCAGATAGGCTTCGGCCTTTTGAGCGATGTTTCTGGGGTCACGGGAGTATGGCGTTCTGGTAATCGGGTCGACGATGTTGCCGATGAAAACCAGTGTGGGCTCTTCGAAGAAGGGGTCTATTTTGGCGGTGGCGGCATCCGGAACAACCAGCATGTCACTCTCATTGATCGCCTGCCAGCCCCGGATACTGGACCCGTCAAACCCGTAACCGTCTTCAAAGCTGGACTCTTCAAGCTCACCGACGGGAACAGAAAAATGCTGCCAGATGCCGGGGAAATCCATAAAGCGGATATCCACAACCCTTACATTGTTTTCTTTGGCCATACTTAATGCTTCTTTTGGTGTCATGATCTGTTCTCCTTTAATTGAATTGCAATCCGTTCTTCATATTATTTCAAAAATAGGATCACGCTGTTCACCGCATGCCCCATGTATGCATTCCCTTGTCGTGGCGGCATCCTGCATCGAGATCCGTAAAACTGAATCTATAAAAGTTAAGCAATAGCTGTGCCATCCCTTTGCCTATTAATAATTAATTGATATATTTGAATAAAATTACTCTCAGCAATGCTGATGATAATTTTTATACCTACAATTTTGTAATTTTAAATCTGGGGAAATTACATATTTGTCAAATGAGTTCGTCGTATCCTTTGTAGTTTTTCCGGAAGCATTCCTTGCCCTTTCGCAGAAAATCCGCAAAATCCCACCCGGACGGTTCAAGGCAGTCGAAAAACGCCGGGCGTACGACGTAGGTCGCAGCAAGCAGGGTTGATCCATTGCTCAACGCAACCTCTACACGTTGCCGCAAATACATCTCTCCCTCAAAACGATCCAGGCGGCCCCATGCGGAAATGGGCAAGTTCATGTAAACAACACCTTCCACACATCCCCCCTCATCCGGAATAAGCGCCGGATAATGCTCCCCCTTAACAGACCGCCGGCTGTAGCCCCTCACTGTGCCGGGCGCACAAGAGACACGGCATCCCGAGACCTCTTCCATTATGTCTTCACACATCAAGGTGCCGTACGTAAACAAATCCTTCATATCTGCCCTCTTATTGAACAAAAGCGTTACCTGGCACAAAAGGAAGACGCCATACTCGATATTGATTGTTCCCCGGAAACCCGGCGATGACTTTCAGAAAATGCTGACCCCGGTGAAGCAGACGCGACCCTTGCAGGTTATTCATACCCCTCAGGATACTCCACGAAATTTATGATACCCATTTTCTTATATTATTTTTACCCATTTTACTATCTTTTTTTGACCTTTTTCATCAGAACTGTTAAAAGTAATGCACTTCCCATCATTTCAACTTACCGCCCGGCCGGCACGGCGTTATATTGGAGGAAGCATCATGAAAAAACATGTATGTCTTGTATGTGGTTATGTTTATCGCCCCCCAAAGGGTGATCCGGAGCACCATGTGCCACCGGGCACGGAGTTCGCCTGCCTGCCGGATGACTGGGCCTGCCCTGTCTGCCAGGCGCCCAAAGATAAATTCGAGCTGAGTGACGATGAACTCTTTGGTGGTTAACCCGATATTTCACGAATCGAGTTCGCCGCAGATGCGAGGTGCCGCATGTATGGCAGAGGCAGACCGCCATATCTGCCCCGTCGTGTTTGCCGGGAATGCCAGTCAGCCACTGGCCGTCATGCAGCTGGTTCAATGTCAGATTGCGCGAGTGCCGCCGCCTGTGCAATCTTTATTGAATTTTTTTCCGGATCGATTTATTGTATCGCCATGTATAATGAGCAAATGCGGCACAACCTTGAAATGCTTTATCAGGCATATAACCGGCGGCAGTATGTACACCCCGATCCGCTTGAGCATCTTTACAATTATCCGCTGTTGCAGGACCGGGAGATTGTGGGGTTGATTGCATCGGCTCTGGCATATGGCCGGGTGGTGCAGATACTGCGGAGCATTTCCTGGTTGCTGGACGTAATGGGTGAATCACCTTATTATTTTTTGCAATGCAATCGTCCCCGGGATATTCAACAGACACTTGCCGGGTTTCCGCGGCACCGGTTTGCCGGCCCTGACCATGTGACGGCATTGATTCTTGGCATAAAGCATGTTATAGAAACTTACGGGTCCCTGAATGAATGTTTTGCTGCAGGCGACCGGGCCGGTGCAGAAACCCTGATGCCGGCGCTCTCGTCTTTTGTAAACTGCCTGATTGCCGGTGGCGGTGCTCCCGGCCATCTCCTGGCAATCCCGGAAAAAGGGAGCGCCTGCAAACGCCTGCATCTTTATTTACGGTGGATGGTCCGGACAGATCGCGTGGATCCCGGTGGTTGGGAAAAGATTGGCCCGGAAAGGCTGATGATCCCGCTGGATACACACATGCATTGCATCGGCATTCAACTCGGCCTGACCGGGCGGCAACAGGCCAACTGGAAGACCGCCATTGAAATAACAGACGGGTTCAGGCGCCTGGTGCCCGATGACCCGGTAAAATATGATTTTACACTGACACGTTTCGGCATTCGGGCGGACATGGATTTCTGTGACCTGAAAGAACGGCTACAGGAATGTTGTCCGGAACAGGTATATGATCATGAATAGCGGTTCCATATTATTTATATGCGCGGAAAATGCAGCAAGGAGCCAGATGGCCGAAGCCTTCGCAAAAGCCATGGCCCCGGCTGATGTGGTTATCTTCAGCGCCGGGACTGAACCGGCCAAAGAGGTTCATCCCGTTGCCGCGGCGGTAATGAAAGAAGAATTCGGCATCGATCTTGACGGATCGCCCAAAACCATTGAAGACCTCAAGGTCGTCCGGTTCGACCTGGCCATAACCTTATGCGAAACCGCCCGCCAGGGATGCCCGGCAATTGCCGGATCTCCGGCGGTGGTGCATTGGAATGTCGAAGATCCCGGCACTGTAACAGGTGATGAAAAAACCATTCGTGACGCTTTTTATAAAACCGCCAGAACCATTCGGCAACTGGTAAACGACCTGTTTGAAAGAGGTTATTTCTCCGCTTTTCTGAATCAAAAACGAAACAACGAGCGCATTATTGATAATCTCAGCGAAGGGGTCATGGCCCACGACCTCAACCGGCGCATCTTTTTTTTCAGCCGGGGGGCCGAAAAGATGACCGGGCTGGCTGCGACCGAAGTGATCGGCAAGGATTGTTACGAGGTCTTTCTGCCCAGGCTGTGCGGAGAAAATTGTTCCTTTTGCGACGGTTTGGAACCGCCCAGTTTTCGGAAAAAATGTTACTCCACCGTTATACCGGAGATTCAGGGGGAACGAAAAGAACTGGATGTAACCGTGGTGCCCATTCGGGACGTGCTTGGCGAAATCCAGGGTGTTGTGGCGTCGCTTCATGATCAGACTCAGGTAAAGCAGAATCGCCGGGAAGAAGAAGACGGATTTGCCGGCATTATCGGCCGGACAGAAGCCATGCAACAGGTTTTTGGACACATCCGTGACCTGTCCGTTTATGATGTGCCGGTCCATATTCACGGGGAGACCGGCACCGGCAAGGAGCTGGTGGCGAAGGCCATTCATAATGAAAGCACCCGCCGCAACGGCCCGTTTGTGCCTATTAACTGCGGCGCCCTTCCAGAGGGGCTGGTGGAAAGCGAGTTGTTCGGTCATGTAAAAGGTTCCTTTACCGGCGCCGTCCGGGACAAAAAGGGCCGGTTTGAACTGGCGGACAATGGCACGATCTTTCTGGACGAAATCGCCGAACTGCCCCAGAGCACCCAGGTCAAACTGCTGCGATTCCTTCAGGAAGGGGTTCTGGAAAAGGTGGGGTCGGAAAAGGAAATCTCTGTTGATGTCCGTGTCATCAGCGCCACCAACAAAAGCCTGAAGGAAGAAATCCAGAAAGAGACATTTCGGGAAGACCTCTATTACCGGCTGAACGTGGTGCCCATCTTTCTGCCGCCATTACGGGACCGGAAAAACGACATTCCCCTGCTGGTAAGCCATTTTCTGAAAAAATCGGCCCGCCGTTTTACCGGCAAGAAAGTTGCATTCTCAGAGGCAGCATTACGGTTGATGATGGACTATCCATGGCCGGGCAACGTCAGGGAACTGGAGAACGTTATCCAGTTTGTGGTGATCAAGTCAGCCGGCGGCACCATCCAGCCGTCCCATCTGCCACCCGAAATCCGACCGGCGGCATCACAGCCAAGGGAATCCCGGGGCCGTAAAAACAAGCTAAACGCAGAGGCGGTCAAGGCGGCGCTGGTGAAAGCGGGCGGAAACAAAGCCAAGGCGGCGCGCATTCTGGGCGTGGGCCGGGCCACCCTGTACCGGTTTATCGGCAACAATCCGTCTCTGGGGGAAAAAGAGCAATAAAAAAACCGGCCCTGGAGACTCGCTTTGATCACCCCAAAGCGACTGCACATCATACGAACAATTTAAATCCGAAATACGAAACAAATTCTAAGTTCAGATATGCCATCCATGTGAAATGGATGGACACTAAATAGTTTCCATCCATAAATGGCCTTTTTCCGCAATATCTGCGTCAAACTGCGGGCTTGCTTGTGCGGCGTACGCCCAGTACGCCTCCGCGCAACCCCTTGTTTTCCTTGATCTTGCGGAAAAATTCACATTTCTGGATTGGAAACCCCAGATTGTGCCATCCATGTGAAATGGATGGACACTAAATAACGACACATGGTAATTGAACACATAATCATTTACCGCCTGCCCGGCTAACGAATCCATCAAAGACTGTGGCGCCCCTTGATCTCCCCCCTTGCCGTGACCGTGACCACCTCCATCGGGATATCCCTTCCCGAGGCCTTGCGCGCATCCGCCAGGATCGTGGGCAGGCCGCTGCAGCAGGGAACCTCCATCACGACACAGGTGAGACTTTTGATGTTTGCCACATTAAATATTTCAATAAATTTCTCTCTGTAACTTTTTGTGTCGTCAAACTTGGGGCACCCGATCATCACCGCCCGACCGGGCATAAATTCGGTTTGAAGCCGGGGAAAAGCAACAGGCACGCAATCAGCCGCCACCAGCAGATCCGCATTTTTTAAAAACGGCGCCGTGGGCGGAATCAGATTGATCTGAATGGGCCAATGGGCCAGATGGGCCTCCGAACGCTGACTGGCCAAAGGTTTATTGGCCTGCTGACAGGGCGTGGCCGCTCCGTCAAACATCTGCACCTGCGCCGAAGGACAACGGGTCGGCGCGGGCTTTTGCTCAATTGCCGTGCCTTTTTTATCAAGATGTGCCATGACCGCCTCTTCGTCAAACTCTTCGGCTTCGCGTTCCACTATTGTCAATGCGTCTTCCGGGCAATCGCCGATACAGGCCCCGAGCCCGTCGCAAAGATTGTCGGAAATCACCTTTGCCTTGCCATCAACGATTTCGATGGCGCCTTCGGCACAGGCAATCACACACTGTCCGCAGCCGGTGCAGCGGTCTTCGTCGATTTCGATAATTTTTCGTTTCACTTTCATATTACAACTCCTTTTGCGCCAGTGCCTTACCGGCATCGGTGAACATTTTGTTTTCTATGATGCGACCAACCCGCTCTTTGTCGGGGGAAGCATCCTTGCCTGTTTCCTGCATATTGACGATCAGGTCCGCGTCATACAGTACCTTGAAATTGATGGTTTCATTGTCCCGCGGATGATGATGATGCCCCACAATGTCGCAAACCTCGTCAATCAGGCCCGGGCTGGCACCGGCTTTTTCCAGAATGGCCCGTGCAATGGGCGGGCCCTCTTCTTCCTGATACCGGGCTGCCGTGCTGTTGTGTTTGCGTTCGGCCTCATGAATGCCGATGTCGTGCAAATAAGCCGCGCAAAGCACCACTGCCATATCAGCGCCGGGTGTCTCCTTGCCGATGGCTTCGGCATACCGGGCCACCTTCATGGCATGACCGATGCGCTTAAAGTCCTGCCGGAAATATTGTTTCATCTCTACAGCTATGCGGTCCTTGAGCAGATTATCCCGCTGTGCCAGCAGTTCGGGCGGCAGATTGCCGATACACTGCTCGGCGTGGGCACAATAGGCTGCACACCCGAAATCCATGCCGGGGTTGAGAAACTTGTGGCCACAGGCGCCGCACGCCCGGGTGGTATCATCCTTGAAAAACTCCACCGGCTGATCGCATTTGGGACACCTGGCCTCAAAGATGTCATTGCCTTTCCAGTAACGTGTATCCTGCCCGGGACATTTCATATGCATCCCTCCTTTTTTAATGACTTTGCAACCGGTCAAAAAATTTCATCAGCAATTTACCTGCCGGTTCTGCTTTTTGATTATAAAATAACACAACGCCGGTGTGTTCGCATTGACCTATGTCAAAAGTATATGATAAGCAATATAAAATAGAAATCCATACCATGCGCCAGGCATGAACCAGGCATCGGGGTACAGCATCCATGGACCTTCAATCCGTTATTGCAAGTGCGAGTTTATTTAAAGGGCTGCCGGACCAACAAATCGCGGAAATTGCCGGTATCGCCCAGCCCCGG
Source organism: Thermodesulfobacteriota bacterium (assembly GCA_034189905.1). Taxonomy (GTDB): domain Bacteria; phylum Desulfobacterota; class Desulfobacteria; order Desulfobacterales; family Desulfosudaceae; genus JAXHTY01. The sequence goes on along the minus strand of JAXHTY010000006.1, from coordinate 18,850 downwards.
ACAATCCCCGCCGGGGGACTGATATTTTCGGACGGCGAAGAAGCCGATGGCTTTTATATCGTGGCACAGGGCAAGGTCAAAGTCTTCAAGGTCTCCCTTGAGGGCAAAGAACAGATACTCCACATTTTTGGCCCGGGTGAGCCGTTCGGGGAAGTGCCGGTTTTTACGGGGTCTGCTTTTCCGGCCAATGCCACGGCACTGATCAAAAGCACAGTCCTGTTTTTCCCCAAAACCACGTTTGTCAGTCTGATCGAAAAAAACACCCCCCTGGTACTGAACCTGCTGGGCTTGCTCTCCCGGCGATTACGTCAATTTACGACACAGGTAGAACACCTCTCCCTGAAAGAGGTGCCGGGCCGACTGGCGTCCTATCTGCTCTTTCTGTCAGCAGAACAAAACAACAGCCTGCAGCTGTCACTGCCCATTTCCAAGGGCCAGCTGGCCAGCCTGCTGGGAACCATACCGGAAACCCTCTCCCGTATTTTTGCCAGGATGAGTGAAAAAGAATTGATCCGGGTGGAGGGGCGGGAAATCACCTTACTGGATTTCAAAGGGCTGGAGATCCTGACCGAGGATGGACGCCTTTAGTAAAGGACCCGGTCCCGGTGACCAGGCCCGCCACACGGGAATAAAACGGCCTGTTTAAATCCGGCGGGAGGAGAACCGGTGAAAACAGGCCGTCAGGCATGACCATCGGGGTAGGTCATTGTAACAACTCACGTTTCAGCCACTCCCGGGCCGGCCCTTCAATGCTGTAAACCCCGCGGTTATGGCCAATGGATTTTAAAAATACCTTTTCCAGTTCCGGCGGCATTTCAAATTCCGCCAGTTCCTCGGCAATGTCCGAATTGCGTTTCACCAGAAACACTCTGGGCTTTTCCCGCCAAGTATTGATCACAAAGTAGTGGGATACGTCGTCCTTTGACCGGATCACATAATTGCCGCCGGCCCAGTTATTACCCCATTCCAGATAAAGCCGTACAGCTTCTTCCGGGGTCATGTCCCAGTCGATTTCATTTATTAAATCGCGTCGTTTCTTAAGATCCTTCAATGTCAGCATGGCACACCTCCATGATGGCTTCGTAAAAAGTTTGATTTGAGTAGCGCGCCTGATGCGTTGCGCTACACCTCTCTTCATGCCACGTACGATGTAGGGGAAACACAAGGTACGCCCTTACAGACCGTTCCTCGAGATACACCGACGCTTTGCTCTTGAACTTTTTACTATGCCATCAACAAATGTCTTTTAAATCTTCATCACTCTGATGTTTACAAAAAAACCTCACAATCATTGTAACTTGTCTTTTGTTGATCCAAATATTTTAAAAGCAATTGGCGTGCCATATTGGTAGGAATCCACCGCGGAGACACAAAGGGCGCACCGGTGGGAGGACGCTGCGCCCTTTGTGTCTCCGCGGCAAAAATCTATTTATTTAAAATTATTATTAAAATTTAATATTTACCGGTTTATTCAGGACGATTCGGTCAAGGCTGATGTGGACGTCATAGACATATGCCTCCACCCCGCTCTGCATCACTTCTCGAAGGGCCTTACCATAGACCGCATCAATATGATCGGCCGGACTGAAACAACGGGCATCCATCCGCTGGATGAGATAGACCATAACCGCCCGGTGTCCATCCTGTATAAGCCGTTGAAGTTCAAACAGATGTTTCTGGCCCCGGGTGGTGACAGCGTCCGGGAAAAAGGCAACTCCGTCTTCCACCAGGGTACAGTTTTTCACCTCCACATAACACGCCTTGCCCCTGTCTTCTTTTTCCAAAACCAGATCAAGCCGGGTATGGGCGCTTGTCCGGACTTCCGGCCGCACCCGGTCGTACCCGGAAAGTTCTTTTATATATCCGTTTTCAACAGATAATTTTATCAGTTTATTGGGTATGTTGGTATTCACACCCACCAGAGAGCCCGGCATCTCAATCAATTCCCAGGTATATTTAAGTTTTCGCCTGGGATTATCATGTAAGGACAGATAAACCGGCCGTCCCGGCTCCGAGCACGCCTTCATGGACCCGGAATTGGGACAATGCGCTGTTATCACTGATTTATCATCCAGCCGGACATCAGCAAGAAAACGCTTATACCGCTTTATTAATGTTCCGCGGATCAGGTCCGGCCATTTAATCCCTTTTTTTTCTTTCAAAATATTCCTTTCAAAAAATGTCTTTTTCGCCTTGCTGCGACAATAGTGTATCAGAATGTTTTGATACACCGGGATATATTGCTTCATAAAAAACCCTCGAAAGGGACACAATTAAATGATATAGTGACCAGGTTAATTATGGAAATAAAACGAAGCAAGAACCAAACCGAATTAACTGAAAAAGGGAACAATCATGGCATATGATTTTAACATTGATGAAATTCTGAGTATGGCCGAGGAAATCGAGCGAAATGGTGCGGCCTTTTACCGGTCCGCGGCAAAAGGTGCGCCTGACCAGGCCACGGCCAACACATTGGAAGAACTGGCCGCCATGGAGGACCAGCATGAAAAAACCTTTGCCCACATGCGCGCGGAACTGTCCGTCGATGAGAAAGAGACGAATATTTTCGACCCCGACGACGAATCCGCCCAATATCTGAAGGCGCTTGCCGACCTGCGGGTGTTCCATGAAAAAACCGTCGACCTTTCCGACATGATGTCGGTCCTGAATGACGCACTGGACGCGGAAAAAGATTCCATTGCCTTTTATGTGGGTATGCGGGGCCTTGTGCCGGAGAAGCTGGGCAAAGGGCGCATCGACGGCATCATTCGGGAGGAGATGGGCCATATTGTCATTCTGACCGATAAACTGACAAATATTAAAGGCGGGTCATGAAATTCAGGAGAATTGTTTTACTGATAGCCACACTAACGGTCTGCCACCTGTCAAACGGATTTGCCAAAGACAATAAGGAACCGGCGTTTTCCGCATCACAGTTCATCTCACCGCAGGTGTGCGGTGATTGCCATGGCGACATTTACGCGCAATGGGAAAACTCCATGCACAGCCTGGCCCAGAAAGACCCGATTTATCTGAAGGTGGCCAAGTTCTTTCTCAAGGGCCTCACCCATCCCGGCGAGATCGAGGAGTCTGAATCCTGTGTTAAATGCCACACCCCGGTCGGATTTATCACCGGCAAGCCGCGCAAAACATCGGAGGAGTTCGACGATATCCCCGAAATCGCCCGGCAGGGGGTCCAATGCGACTTCTGCCACTCGGCCACGGGCGCCGACAAGGTCTACAACAACGGCATGATCCTGGACCCCGGCCAGGGAGAAATTGACCCGGGTGTCAAGCGGGGCCCCCGCAAGGATGCGGTTTCCGGATATCACGAAACCGCCTATTCCGAATTCCATACAAATGCCGAAATCTGCGGCACATGTCACAATGTCAAACATGTGGCCTTTGATACCGACCTGGAGACCACCTATGACGAATGGGCAAACAGCCCGTACAATGCCGATGCCGGGCGGATCACCTGCCAGGGCTGCCATATGTACCAGCGGCCCGGCGTACCGGCAACCGGGGCGACCGAACGGCCGGATAACCCCGGCCTGGCATGCGACTTCGGGCCGGAGCGGCCGCATGTTTTTACCCACAACTTTGTAGGGGCCAACACTGTTGTGCCCGGGCAGTTCGACGGAGACGACAAGACACAGATGGCTGGCGAACGGCTGAAAAACGCCGCCACCCTGACCCTGGACACTTCGAAGATTAAAGACGGCCGGTTGAACGTGAAAGTCACCAATACGGGCGCCGGCCACAAGTTGCCCACCGGTCTGACCAACGCCCGCCAGATGTGGCTGGAAATAACGATCACGGCGGTCGGAACAGGCAAGACATTGTTTACGGCCGGTGTGCCGGACAAGGACGGATATATTCCGGAGAACACGGTTATCTATAATACCGTCTTCGGCGACGGAAAGGGTAATCCGGTGATCAATATTTCCAGGGCCCGGGAAATTCTGCGGGACTACCGGATCCTTCCGCAACAGTCCGTTACAGAGACCTTTGCACTGCCCAAAGAACTGCCGGCAAAAGGGCTGAACATCCGCACGAGGCTCTGTTACCGGATCTTTTCACAGAAACAGCTGGACATGGTCGTGGGAAAGGGGACAATCTCCCCACCGGTAATCATCATGACCGAAGCATCGGCATCCATCTGACATTCCGGATCATTCATGAATGAAAAAACCGCCACCGGCCGGCAACTCAAAAAAATTGTTGCCGCGCTTTTGCAGCAGGGGGATATGGATGCCGCCATGGCGCAGATCCGCCAGTATCCCCCCCGACAGATTATTAATCCGCTGATCGGCCTGCTGTTTCATAAAAACGCGCCGGTTCAGCAGCGGGCCATTGCAGCCATCGGCGCAACAACCGCACGACTGGCCGAATCGGATATGGAATCCGCCCGGGTGATCATGCGGCGGCTCATGTGGAGTTTAAACGATGAGTCCGGCGGGATCGGGTGGGGCGCACCGGAGGCCATGGGCGAAATTATGGCGCGAAACCATCGGCTGGCCGATGAATACCACCGGATATTGCTCTCCTATATCGCGCCGGACAAAAATTTTCTTGAACATGACGACCTTCGGCTGGATGCCTTAAACGGCATAAAGCGGCTGGCAGCGGCCAGGCCGGAACTGGTCAGGGATGCCGCCGGACTTCTGGCCTCCTGCCGGGCCTCATCCATGACCGCTGAACGGGAAATCGCAGACCACATTCTGACCCTTTTGCAATGACCATCCCGGGGCTTTTTCACCACAATTATGAATAACAGGTCCTGTTAATAATAATCTGCTTCAGCTCATCGGAAAGATCATTAAAATAAGCGCAGTAACCCGCCACGCGAACCAGTAAAAATCTGTGTTTTTCCGGGTTTTCATAGGCTTCCAGCAGTATTTTTCTGTCGATCACGTTGGGCTGAAACTGCATTCCCCCTTCCTTAAAATAGGTACTGAAAATACCGGCCAGATTTTTGATGCCGGCAGGCCCCTGGAACAATGCCGAATCGACGGTAAATGTCGTTGATGTCCCATTGGGGGCGTATTTCACAAAATCAACCCCGGCAACAGAATTCAAGGATGACAGTAAATCCGTGGTCTCCATGCCATAATGGGGCGTGATGCTGTTTGCCAGCGACACCCCCTTTTTTCTGCCCGAAGGCAGCGCCGGCGTTTTGGCGCCGTAAACATCATTGACATTCAAGGCATAGTAGCCGGCCGTGTAGATGCCGTTCCGCGGGCACCCGGGCACCTGGTTTAACGCGTTTACATAAATCTCAAGTGTTTTGTTGACCCATTCAACAGCCTGCGGCGCGTCATCATGCCCGAATTTTTTCACGGTCAATAATGCCTCGCGAATCGCCTGATGCCGTTCTCCTTCAAAATCGTTTTCAACGGCATGGATGATATCCTCGAGGGTATACATCTTTTTCTTGAACACCACCTCATCAATGGCGAAAAGTGAATCGGCCACGTCGGTGATCCCCACGCCCTGGATACCGCTGCTGTTAAAGGTGGCGCCTCCGTCATTGGCATCTCTTCCGTTTTCAATACAGCTTTTAAACATGGCCGACGTCAGCGGTGTGGGGAAATGGTCCCGGATAACGGCTTCGATATGCTGATGGTCGGCCAGGATGGACGATGCCAGATGATTCAGGCGGGCCTGGAACCGTTCCAGCAGTTCCTCCATACTCCCCGGCGGATTCAGTGAAGACAACGACCGTTTTCTTTGTCTGTCGGCACGAATATCAGCATAGGTTGAAGCGATGAAGCGGGAAACCCGGTTGTCGCCCCTGAATGTGTATTCAATGAATTTGGCGGCCAGTTTATCGAGCTGTCCGCCAATCCCGAAATTCCACAAATCATCCTCCTCGCCTTTCAATGCCTGCAGAAACGGCAGGGCGAGATTCATGTTGGCACAGTCGGTATTGCCGAAATGATTGTCCGACGCATTGGGCTCCACACAGCCGATGATCGAATAGTTTCTGGCCGCTTCCACGGTGGTGTTGTAATGCTTCAGCAGGGTATCGACATAAAGTTCATCATTATAGAGCGCCGGCATGGGCGCGCCGTTGATGTAGACTTCCGCCATCCGATCCAGGTATTCGGCCGGGCTCTCCCTGTGAATCCGGGCCGTCATGTTAACGGCATACGGCTGCAGTTCACAGATATCAAGCAGCATGTATGTAAGCGCGTTGGTGGCATCTTTGCCGTCCCGTCCCAGCCCGCCGATTGTCACGGTCTGATCGGTCGACATGGTTTCAAAAAGCCGGCCGATTTGAAGGTAGGTATCTCCGTCATTGACAAGGATGGCCTCATCCATTTTGAGGATATACAGCGCCAGCAATTCTTTTGCTCTCTCGTCAGTAATCCGCCCGGCGGCCAGATCCTGTTTGTAATACGGATAGAGAATCTGGTCCAGACGCCCGTGGGAAACGGCGTTTTCATAGGACTCGATGCAGAGGGCGATTTGCAGGAAGATCATGGACTGCAGGGCCTCATGAAAGGTCCGGGCCGGCTTCCGGGGGACGTGACGGCAGATTTCGGCCATCGTTTCCAGCTCTTCGCGGCGGTCCGGGTCCGATGTTTCCCGGCTCAGCCTGGCCAGGGCGTCTGCGTAACGGGTCGCGAAATCCGCAACCGCCCTTAAGGCGATAATCGCACCCTGATAAAAGTCCTGATCCTGATGCGGTTTTTCTGTTTGAACGGCTTCTATCTCTTTGATGATGCCGTCCGTCCCGAGCGCCAGCAGGCGGTCGAAATTGACGATAAAATGTGCGATGGCCGCCATATTATTGTTAAACCCGGCATTCATTTCCGAACATCGGGATACCATCCGTATCAGGTCAGAGAACTTTCGGTTGACTTTGGCCAACAGGGAGCGCCTTGCCCAGAAAGGAAATATCTTGAAATAGTAATTCAGCTTGTCTTTCAATGAGCACTGAAACGGCACCGGTTTCTGACGATTGATCTGATGGATAATCGAAAGAAAAAGCGTACCATAATGTTCTTCCCAGACCTGACCGCCTTTCCTTTTTGATGTAAAATTGCCAACCAGCAGCTCCCGGGGATAAATGATCACCTTCTTGTTATGCAAGACATGCGACAGGCGCTCGGCCCGATGGACCGGCGCGGGTTTTTTAAATCCGTGCTTTTTGTAAAACTCCGTTTTCAACCGGGACACTTCCAGGCAGAGATAATGGTCGCTCTTCCGGATGGCATCCTGAATCTCATAAACCCGCGGCGAAAACGAAGCCTGATGCCGGGCAGTGTCCAGGTCCAGGCACACAGCATTGATACCGGCGCCCGAAAAGATATTTACCGCAGCTTTTACCGCCGAAAGGCTCTGTTCCGGCGTGATATTCAGCGAATCATGCGCCAGTCCCAGGCGCCTGGCCTTGTCTTCATACATATGATGATACTTAAGCAGTTCAATGTCGCGATAGCCGATCGACGTTAAAAAATCCGCGGCCGCCTGAATCTCCTCTTTGCCGTCGTTATGACCGGGAACAATAACCATTCGAAAACGGATACGGGCCTTTAATGAAATCAGCTTTTTGATATTTTCATGAACCAACCGGCTGTTCCGTCCGGTCAGCTTTTTGTGAAGGTCGTCATTCCCGATGACTTTCAGATCCACCAGAAACAGATCCGCAAAAGGCGCGATTTTTTCGATATGTGCGCCCGGTACATGAAGTGCGGTTTCAACCGCAACATGGATCTGTTCTCTTTGAAATGCAGTCATCAATTCGATCAGACGATCCGGGTCCTGCAACAGCGGATCGCCGCCGCTGAGGGTGATGCCACCGCCGGTTGAATCGTAATAGGCTTTATCCCGCAACGCCACCGCCATGATGTCGGCAGTCGAATAATTCTCTTCCGAAGGGATTGCCGGGGTTGCAGAAAGGGCCTCCGGGTTCTGGCACCATAAACATCTCAGGCCGCATCCTTTGAAAAAAAGGGTGGTCCGGATACCGGGGCCGTCATAAACACAGGTCCGCTGAATGTTGAAAACATGAAATTGCTCCGCCTGCCTTTTTCCCGACGGATAACCATCAATCGGCTGTTCGGTTTGGGTGTTGGTTTCAAGCATTTTCCACCCCTTTAATTGTGTTTTATTTTTGACGGCTTCGTAAAAAGTCCAATTTCTTTGTTGCGCTGCATCTCTCGTCATGTCACGTACAACTAAGTACGCTCCATTCCTCGAGATTTGCGCGCCGCGAACTTGAACTTTTTACTTTGCCGTCCCAAAATCGACTTTTTACGAGAGCGTCATTTTTGACATTTCAAAAAATGGCCGGATCGAATCAATTGGCTGCCTGTTCGACGGATTTGAGCATATCAACCAGATCCATACCGGCCTGAAGCAGGGCACCGGCGCGTTCGGCGGCTTTCCCCTCGTCACCGTCCAGTATGGCCTGCAAAATTTCCTGTTTTAAGGCTGTATCAGAATGGGCGGCCAACGGAAGGAAAAGATCCAGATGATTGTCGTGGATTGTTTTAATGGTGTTCATCAACAGAATATAAACCATATTCTGGCTGGCTTCCGCGCACAGATGAAAAAACTCCATATCGAGTTGTTGCAGGGTTCTGGGGGTCTTTGTATTTTGTATCTTCTTCATCAGGACACGCATTTTATCCTTCTCTTTTTTCCCGGCACGTCTGGCTGCAAGCCCGGCCACATGACTGCCGAACAGTTTCCTGGCTTCCATGATATTTTCCAGGACATTCAGATCAATGCTGCCGTCGGTCACCATTAATGAGAAAATCAAATCGATGGATGCATTGTGAAAATCCTGCACGATGATTCCCTTGCCCTGGTGGATGGTAATCAGCTTCAACTGCTCAAGCTTCTTGAGCGCCTCCCGCAGAGTGGCCCGGGTGACATTGAGTTGCGCTGCCAACGCTCTTTCCGGGGGCAACTTGTCGCCGGGCCTGACCCCACCCTGCAAAATATACTTCATCAACATTTCCGCTATCTGTTCAGGTGCTTTCCGTTTTTCAACCGGCTTCAGCTCGGGTGTCATCAACGCTCCTTAAGCTCACGTCCCCGGCGTCAGAGCCTTTGCCGGTCACCGACACGGGGATTCTTTGTTATTCAAATGTTAACGGATCAATTTCTGGTATAATTTTCAAATCACAATTGGTATGTTGGCAGTACCAATTATGCATCAAAAAACCCTCACATGCAACTTTTTTTCAAACCTCCTGCGTTTTTTTTCAGAAAACGGTATGGGAAAAGGAAGCACCGAAGTGATTGGTGAACGTTAACAAAAAAAAGCGTAAGCCGATGCAACACGCTTTCTGTAATGACATTGCTGCAGGGGGCTGGCGGCTCTTACAAATTCATCATTCCCGGATTTCCCGCTGGGCAATCCACTTGAGGGTGGAAAGTTGAAGATCGTTCTTCCGGGCATGGGCCATGACCCGCGCAAGCCGGTCCGCTGCAACCCGGCCCCGGCACTGGTGGTTTGGCACTTTCTCCAGGATGTCCCCCAGAAAGGCCAGCATCTTTTCCCTGTCACAGGCATAAGGTGTGACAGTATCCAGCAGATCCATGATATCGCTGGCCACATTCACGGCCAGCTCCCGATGATTTGCCCACAGCCCGCCAGTGGTGCCACCGGACACCAGGCCGGCAATATTGATGGTCAGCACATACAGGGTCTTTTGAATCAGGGCGACAAGGAGCGCTTTCTCATCCGTCATAACATCACAGGGGATATCAACGGCTTTCAATCCCGCCTGAACGATTGCGGCATTGGGACCATATACCGCGGTGGCCTGAAACACGTGCACGTCCGTGCCCTTTTTCTTTTCAAACCATACCGCCATGGCTGTGGGGTTTTGAATCCCCGCCTTTTCCCATACGCAGGGCAGCAGTTCATTCTGCAAAAGGCCCAGCTGGCCCCGCCACGGCCCGGGAACACGGGCAAGGGTTTCTGCAAGAACGTTTTCCGGCACCGCCACCAGAACAAACTGTGGCTCCGGCACTTGCCGCGCAGCATCAGCCATCGTCATATCGGACGTAACCGGGTAAACCGGGTGGCCGGCATTCAAAAAACCCCGGGCAAAAACCCCGCCCATCTGACCGACCCCCACGACAACAACCGGTTCTGAGAACGTCATATACCTTTATCCTTTCGTAACTGCATTGAAATCTGAAAACTATTTATAATGGGCGAAAAGGTTCTTGTCAATCGCCTTTTCATAGGCATCCCGGCCGCTGATGGTGCCGTCGTCCACAAGCTGTTTTAAATGCTGATCCATGGTCTGCATGCCTGATGTGGTGCCGGTCTGCATGAGCGACCCGATTTGAGAGGTTTTGTTCTCCCGGATCATACTGGCCAAGGCCTGAGAGCCGATCAGAACCTCATTGGCCGCACAGCGGCCCTTGCCGAACCTGGTCCGCAGAAGCTGCTGGGCCACCACCGCCCGCAAGGCCTCAGCCAGCATCATTCGTGTCTGTGCCTGTTGATCGGAGGGAAAGGCGTTGATAATACGATCCACGGTCTTGGCAGCGCTGTTGGTGTGCAGGGTGCCGAACACAAGAATGCCGAACTCGGCGCAGGTCAAGGCCAGGGAGATGGTATCCAGATCCCGCATCTCGCCCACGAGGATGATATCAGGATCTTCCCGGATCGCCACTTTCAGGGCATCGGCGAAACTCCTGGCATGGGTGCCGATCTCCCGCTGGGTAAACAGGCACTTGTTGTTCTGATGCACAAACTCCAGGGGATCCTCAATGGTCACAATATGGGCAGCATGGTTCTTATTGATATAATCGATCATGGCGGCAAGGGTAGTGGACTTGCCGCTGCCGGTGGGCCCCGTGACAAGGACAAGGCCGCTCTTGTACATGGCAATCTGCTTAAGAATTGGCGGCAGGTTCAGATCCTCAAGGGTCAGGATATCAGTGGGGATAATCCGGAAAACCGCCCCCACCCCTCTGTTCTGAAAAAAAAAGTTACATCGAAACCGCGCCACCCCTTCCAGTTCATAGGCCATATCAAAATCATAATCGGCCTCAAAAGTGGCCTGCTGCGTCTTGTTTAAAATTTCATAAAGAATCTTTTTGTTTGATTCAGGCGTCAACACATCATGCTCCAGCGGCACCAGTTCGCCTTTCAGGCGGATCAGGGGCGGGAACCCGATCACCATGTGCAGATCGCTGGCTCCCTGCTCCTTCAACTCTTTAAAATAGGTATCAATGACAGCCATCGCAAGCCCTATCCTTTTTTCTCTTTTTCCAGATGCGTTTTAAACAGATTGGGGTTGGCTGCATAGAGGACCGCGTCAGCGGCACTAACCCTGCCTGCTTCGACAAGTGCCAGCATGGATTCATCCATGATCTGCATACCGGATGTCTTGCCGGTCTGCATCATAGACGGAATTTGAAACACCTTCTGGTCCCGGATCATATTGGCCACCGGCCGGGTACATATCAGGATCTCCATGGCCAGGGCCATGGCATCCGTGTCCTTTCGCGGCAGCAGCCGCTGGGTGATAACCGCACGCAGGGATTCGCTGACCATGGCGCGGATCTGGTTCTGCTCGTTGGGCGGATAGGAATCGATAATCCGTTCCACGGTCTTGGGCGCAGAGGACGACGCCAGGGTACCGATAACCAGATGACCGGTCTCGGCGGCGGATATGGCAAGGGATATTGTTTCCAGATCCCGCAGTTCGCCCACCACGATCACATCCGGATCTTCACGCAGGGCCGCCCGCAATGCATTGGCATAGGATTGCGTATTGGTTTCCAGCTGTCGCTGATTCACAACTCCTTTTTTCATGGGATGGATAAACTCAATGGGGTCTTCCACCGTGAGAATATGGTGTTTCCGGGTGGTATTGAGATGATCCACCATGGCGGCAAGGCTGGTGGATTTGCCTTGACCGGCCGGACCGGTCACCAGGATCAGTCCCTGATGCTGATCCAGCACTGTCTTTATGGTATCGGGCATGCCCAGCGTTGTCAGCGTCGGAATGACCGGCGGCACAATCCGGAAGACCGCGCTCATTCCCCGCTGATGCATCATGGCATTGCCCCTGAACCGCCCCAGGCCTTCAATCTCATAAATAAAATCCAGCTGCAGTTCCTCTTCGAGGCGTTGAATCTGAGCCTTGGTGAGAATACCGTGGATATACTTACGGCAGGTTTCCGCTGTCAGTGGATCAGTTTTCAGTTTCAAAAATTTCCGGAATCGCCGCAACACAAACGGTTCGCCCGGCACCACATGGATATCCGATGCTTTGTATTTGACACCCGCCGAAAAAACTTTATCCAACGCCGCCATTGTTATCTCCGTTCGCTATTCAGGCAAGCTCCACCATATCAGCGGGGGTTATCACTTCAATACTGTCGCTAAGGACATCCAGAAAAGGGGTTTTGAAAATCAGCCCCCCATCCCGCACATGAACCGCTGCATCGGTAACGGCGATAAACCGCCGTGCTTCGTTGATATAATCGGTCAGCCGTGAATCGGAGAATTTGGCAATTTCACCGGTGATCCGGTAATTGGCCGTAAGAATCAGTACCCTGGTCGTACTGCTGATTTCATTGGTCATTATCACACCCCATCATGTCTGCTTGTCAAAAATCTGCCGCAATGTCTCTACAACCTTTTCCGTCTTGAACGGTTTGAAAACAAAACCATCCATTCCTGCGGCCCGGCACTTTTCCCGATTATCGGCGAAGGCATCGGCTGTGATGGCGATGATCGGTATTCGTTCTCCCGGGGGCTCAAGCTGTCGGATAGCCGTTGTTGCCTGATAACCGTCCATCTCCGGCATCAGGCAGTCCATCAGAATCAAATCATAGTCATTCGCCTGGAACGCTTCCACGGCAAGGCGGCCATTTTCAACCACATCGCATGTGGCGCCGGCATTTGTCAGTACTTTTGAAATGACTTTCTGATTCACCCGGTTATCCTCGGCTACCAGAATACGCCGGTGTGCCGTAAAAACTTCGTCCACCACATACTTTGAGATGATTCGGGCGTAGCTGCCCCCCTTCCCGGCTTTGGCGCCAACCATAATCAGGGTATTGTACAGATGACTCTGTTTGATGGGTTTGGTCAGATACGCATTGTACCCATGCTCCTCGGCCTTCCGGGCATCTCCCCGATTGCTGCCTGTTGTCAGGCATACAAGGGTCAAGTTCTGGGTGTCAGGATTGCGCCTCACCAGCTTGGCAAACGCCAGGTAATGGTCCAGGTTGTCAGGCTTGAAATCTACAATCACCACATCAATATCCCTGGCTTTCATCAAACGATCCATCGCCACTTCAACGCTCGATGCCTCTTCGCATTTCCCCCCCCAGGCGTTGACATACAGTGATATGACCTTAACGCTGGTTTTGCTGTCACCCGCCACAAGACAGCGCAGCCCCTTTAAAGAATCCGGTAATGAAGCTGCTTCAAGCGGTTCACCGCCGTTTGTTGCCAGCGTAATGGAAAACCAGAATCGGCTGCCGACACCCGGTTTGCTTTCAACGTCGATCTCACCGCCCATCAATTCGCATAACTGCCTGCATATGGCCAACCCCAGGCCGGTTCCGCCATACTGTCGTGTTGTGGAATCATCGGCCTGCGCAAAGGGCTTAAACAGCCTTTCCTTCTGAGCGTCGCTCATACCGATACCCGTGTCTGTCACCTCAAACAGGAGCCGGCACTGACGGCTGTCGCCGGCATCATCCGCTTCTGTCGGGGGAAGGGATCGGACATGAAGCTCGATCTCACCTTGATCGGTAAACTTTATCGCATTGCTCAGCAGATTAATCAGAATCTGCCGAAGCCGTCCCGGATCGCCGACCAGACTGTCCGGCACGGCGCCGTGAATCAGGGTGGCGATCTCAATGCCCTTGGCGTCTGCGCCAACGGCAATAATATCAATGATATTTTCAATGGTGGCCCGGAGTCTGAACGGAATCTGCTCGATCACCATCTTTCCGGCCTCAATCTTTGAATAGTCCAGAACATCGTTGATGACATACAGGAGGCTGTCACCGGAGACCTTTATGGTTTCCACATATTCGCTCTGTTCCTGGGTCAAGTCCGTATCCATGAGCAACTGGGCCATGCCCATGATGCCGTTAAGCGGTGTCCGGATTTCATGACTCATGTTGGACAAAAATCGTCCCTTGGCATGGGTTGCGGCTTCGGCCTTCTCCTTCATCTTGCGTAAGTGCGCAACCATTGCATTGAGCTCGGCCGTCCGTTTTTTGACCTCCTCTTCAAGCGCCTCCATGTGGTGCTGATTGGCCTTTGCCAGCGTCCATTTTTTCACCAGGGTCAGTGCCGTCTGCTGAACCGCCACCGGATCATACGGTTTTTTCATGAACAGCAGATGGTCGGTTACGCCGAATTCTGCCAGTATCTGATCCCATGAATAATCGGAATACGCTGTACAGATCACCACCTCAAGATGCCTGTGGCGTTCCCAGATGGCTTTGATACTCTGGATGCCGTCCATACCGGGCGGCATACGCACATCCATGAATGCCAGGCTGTAAGGGAACCCTTCCTGTTCAGCGGCATCAACCATGGCGATGGCATCTTCGCCCTGATAGGCATCATCAATCACATAGTCGATAGGGCTGACCGGGTCTAGGGCGGATAAACTCTCTGCGCCAAACAGTTCCGTCTCCAGGCTGAGATCCTCACTGTCCGGGCGGTAAAGAACCCCACGACAAAGAATTTTTTTAAAATCTTCGTGGATGGCGATATTGTCATCCACCACAAGTATTCTGGCTTTTATGGGCTCCATCATCAAACAGCCTCTTTTCAAAATGGAAACAAGTGGTTGGATATTTGTTCAATAGGAACATGGCTGCCGCGGCACGCTTCTTTGATCTTACGCATACGGCAAATGCGGACGGCATAAAACAGAGGGCGCTCTTGAAAAAATCAACACTATGAACATCATCGAAAAAGACGGTAAAAACGCATTTTTCAATAATTATTATACCCGGGACCAAGAAAAGTGTCAATGGGGGCAATGTGTTACTTCATGTCAGCAGACTGTTTGCCGTCCAGAACGTCCCGTATTTTGGCCGCAAGGACTTGCCGTGTAAATGGTTTACTGATGAAACTGATACCTTCCTCCAGCACACCGTGACGGGCAATCGCATCCGCTGTATATCCCGATATGAAAAGACATTTCAGATCCGGTTGCGTCGTTGACAGCGCTTGTGCCAGATCCCGGCCATTCATCTTCGGCATAACCACATCGGTGATAAGCAGATGGATTTTTCCTGAATCGGGTGCATTGCTGATATCAATGGCCTCTTTCGCCGTGGCTGCGGTTAAAACCCTGTATCCCAGACCCTCCAGCATGGTTTTTATCATTTTCAGCATCGACGCTTCATCTTCCACCAAAAGCACAGTTTCGTTGTTAGCCGATACCGGCGACAAGTGGGTGTCTGTCTGCATCGGCTCAACCGCGTGCTGCCGGTAACGAGGAAAAAAAACCTTAACTGTCGTTCCCTTCCCCGGAGCGCTGTCAACATTTATGAAACCGTCGTTTTGCTTGACAATGCCATATATTGTGGCCATACCGAGGCCGGTCCCTTCACCGACTTCCTTTGTTGTAAAAAACGGTTCAAAAAGATTCGCCATTGTTTTTTCGTCCATGCCGGCGCCATCATCGCTGAACATCATCACTACGTAATCACCGGGCACTGCCGCTTCACCGCTATTGCGGCAGTCATCCTCATTCAGTGAAATATTGGCGGTTGCGATGGTTACCTTTCCCACCCCCTTGATAGCATCCCGTGCATTCACACACAGATTTGCCAGCACCTGATCCATCTGAGAAGGGTCTATCCTGATCGGCCATAACGCGGGGCCGGGCAACCAGACAAGCTCAATATCCTCACCGATCAACCGTTGCAGCATTCTCAGCATGCCATCCATGGTGGTGTTCAGCTCAAGCACCCTGGGGGCAATGGTTTGCTGCCTTGCAAATGCCAGCAGCTGCCGGACCAGATTGGCCGACCGCTCCGCTGCGGTCTGGATTTCATGTAAATTTTCATACAACGGATCATCCGGCGCCAGTTGCTCCACGATCATATCCACATGACCCAGAATGATGCCAAGCATATTATTGAAATCATGGGCTACGCCGCCGGCCAGCCGCCCCACGGACTCCATCTTTTGCGACTGTGCCAGCTGGGCCTCAATTTTTTTGGTTTCTGTAATATCCCGGAACTCAACACTTCTGACCATTTGCCCCTTATAAGGAATATTCCTTGCCTCCAGGCGCACCGGATATTCTTCTCCGTTCTTTCGCACCGCTTTTACTTCATACGGTTTTTCATAACCGGCCAGAATATTTCCCATTACCTTTTCCCTGTATTCTTCTGCAATCAGTAACAAACCGTCCATACCGATCAATTCAGAGACTGAATATCCGGAAATGGTTGCCAGTCCCTCGTTGCAATCCAGTATCACACCCTTGTCATGAATGGCAATACCGCCAAAAGAGGCATTGTGAAGGGCCTTGAAGCGGGCCTCACTTTCCCGGACAGCGTCTTCCGCCTGCTTTCGTGCAGTAATATCCTGAAAGATGCAGGCAAACTGATTGGGCGCCGGCCGGTATGCAGTTACTTCAAAATATTTCTGCAACTCACTTGCATAGTTCTCAAAAAATATCGGTTCCCCGGTCAGGGCCACTTTACCATAAGTCTCTATCCAGGAATGTTCTGTGCCGGGCAGCACTTCTAGAATGCGTCGCCCCACTATGTCTCCGGCTTTCAAACCGGTCATCCGTTCAAACGCCGGATTGACCGCCAGAAAACGATAATCCACAGGCACGCCGGATGCATCACAGATGATTTCATGCAAGGCAAATCCGCCCAGCATTTCACGAAACAGAGTCCTGTAATCCTGCTCGATCCGGCGATGCTCGGTTATATCCCGGCTGATGGAAAGAACCGACTCAACAGTCCCGTAGCGATCCCTTTCCGGTATCAAACGCCAGTTAAAAATTGTCTGCCCGTATGTGACCTCTGTCTCAACGGGATCAGCACTGTCAAAGACCTGTTTTATTTCGCCTTGCCAGAGCCGGGATTTTTCTTCAGGAAAGCCCATCTCTGCGAGTGTCTTACCGATGCAATCAGCTGCACGAATACCGGTGGCAGCTTCAATATTCTCGGAAACATAAAGGTGCCGGCCATCACGATCAAACCGCATGATAATATCCGGCAGGCTTTCCAGTAGCGACCTGTTTCTCGCTTCGCTCTCCCGCAACGCCGCCTCGGAACGCCGGCGAACCAGAAGATTGATCCATAAAAGAAAAACAACGGACATCAACAAAACGATCACAATCCCGGAAACCAGAATCACGTTGCGATGCTTTTGGAAAAGAGGAACCGGTGCATGCAAAACAACTGCACCTTCGGGTATGCGCTCCATGGGGACATCAAATTGCGCCAGCACGCGATAATCCAGAAAAGGGACATTCGAGCTTTCCATCAATACTGGCAGCGAAGCCGGTGACCGGCCGTTGATGATCCTGATAGCATAGGCTGCCGCATGTTTTCCCTGCGCTTTGCCGCAAACCATCACCCCACCCATGAAGCCTTGGCCGACAGCAGGTTCCCAGAATGAAAAGATCGGTACAGGACAGTTATCTATGATCAGTTTCAGATATTCAGGAGCGCTGAAATATTGTCCGGATTTGTCGCGGTGAAAAGTGAAAGGAAGGACCACTGAATCCCGGGAGAGTTCAGAAAGCCTTTGCTGAAGCCCTGTTGCGGTTAGGTCATCCCATATTTCAAAAGAAAAACCCGTATTATCAGAACCGGCCATTGCCTGCTCAAATTTCCGGCGATTTGCCCTGCCGCTGGTTGTCAGATCCGTGATGGCAATAATATGGCGCACCTCCGGCAAAATCCGGGCAGCCAGCCGGATCGTGCCGGAAATGTCGATACCCTCTGTAACACCGGTAACGCCTTTATGGCCGCCAATGAGCGATTTATCATAATTGTTGACCCCGCAAAAGACAACCGGAACACCCGGAAACAGCTCCTTGCGCACAGAAAGAAGAAAATCCAGGGCATTGTTGTCTGAAAGCAGAATCACATCAAATTGATGTGATTGATATTTGCGGCGGTAATAATCCTTGAGAAGCGGGAATACAATTGACGGTGGATGGCGTTTTGTATCCATGTATTCCACATGGATATCCAGGTCCAGGCCGGCACTTTCAAGTTCGGCCATCATGCCCTGCATGATGTGGTCGGTCCAGGCCAGCCCCTGATGATACGAATGGAGAACAAGAACATGTTTTTCATCTGCTGTTCCGCTGGATGCCGAAAGGTCCAAAAGGCATAAGAACAGCAGTAAAAACACCAACCGCTTTATCGATTTATGCATTGTCAGCCTTTTTAATGGACTGAATTTTATGATTTATGCATCAATATTGACGGGTCAGCCGGTTTTGAAATTATTAAAACAATATTTTATCATTAATTTAAATGATTTACAATTGCAAATCAGGCCATCTGCGTTTCATGCCAATGTTTGTGAATGCAGTAGATGTCGGGATGAAAATAATGGGTAAAGAATCCTGACCCAGAGGGACCGGCTTTGGTTTACCCCTGAAATTGGGGGCGTCCAAATCGGAATCGGCTGCCGTTCGATTACGACTACGATCCCGAAAACCAACAAAATCCCCTGAAAGTCTCCAACAGATGGTAAAGCCGGTTGACCCTGACCATAGGGCGCGGCTCTCCAAACTGAAATAAAAATTTCAATCTATTCAGCGGGAATCCTTGATAAAATCAACCCCGTTTTTGATCAGGCAAAGGCCGTCTGATTCAGGGGCGGGGGGGAAGG
>JAXHTY010000059.1:0-1723 GCA_034189905.1 Thermodesulfobacteriota bacterium | reverse complement strand
AATTTTATATCAAAAAATTTCACCCTTCGGGCGAGTCGATTTCGCCGCACCTGCTTTGTTGCAGCATGCTCGCAGTAGATTGACTACAGCGTCGCATGCTGCGCCTCGCATCTGCGGCGAACTCAACTCGTGAAATAAGCGGGTTAGGTATTGTCCTGCTGATGAAAAAGCGTTTCAAAATAATCGGCAATCTTCTCAGGTGCGGCAAATTCGGGCATCTGCTTGTAAAGCGCGGCAACCCGCTGCATTTCATCGGTCGCTTCAATTTCCTTCAGGGTGTCGACAAAAGTCTCCCGTCTCATGGGATGGGTGGCAAAACGTAAGCTGTCCGGCTGTATCCACCGGCTTTTAAGGGCAAATCCGGTAAGCTGTTCGCACCGGCAGGGGTTTGACGGCGATATCAGGCCGCACCCGCAACCCATGAAATCCTGCATCTCGTGTCTTGCACGGGAGAGCCGTTTCCGGTAGGCCGCTTCCGATATCTCCAGTATTTCGGCGGCCTCTTTGCCGGTGGCGCCCAGTAATTCTCCGATAATAAATGCGATTCTGTGTTCAGGGCTCAGGTAAAGCAGCACGCCGTGCAGGCAGCTCAGCCGGATCTCCTTGATGAGAAGCTCTTTTTCGGCATCTACGGGTTTATAGTTCACCGCCACATCAAGGTATTGGTCTCCATTTTCTTTGAGGGAATCAAAATCGGTGAAGAATTTTTTGGCACCTTTTTTCTTTAAATTAATCAAATGGTTGGCGGCAATTCGATAGGCCCATGTTTTAAAGCTGCTTTCATGGCGGAACCCGGACAGGTGCGTGACGATTTTTATCAGGATTTCCTGGGTGGCATCCTCCGCGTCCGACGGGAGGTACAGCATTTTCAGCGCCATATTGTAAACCGGGTGTTGCAAGACCTTTACCAGCGCCTCAATGGCCGCATGGTCGCCGTTTACCGCCTTATCCGCAAGATCCCCGGTTTCATCGTCGTTTATCATCCGATAGTCCTCCCTGTAAAAATTTCGGGCTTTTATAATCTATAGACAATATATACAAAAAAATGTGACAAAAAAACCGTGTTTGACATATCCACCTTTGCAGCCCACCCTTGGTGGGTCAACATGCGGTTGCAGCCAGGCCGGCATTTGGGATATGGTAAAAAGAAACGGTTCATTAAAGGGGTATTGATATGATATCGCAAATCAAAAGTCTGCTGAAAGAGCGAAAACACTGTGTTCTGGCAACGATAGATGACGGCAGGCCGTATTGTTCGCTGATGGCTTATATTACTGACGCCCCTGCCACCTGTATATTTATGGTGAGTCACCGCCATACCCGGAAATTCCGTAATCTTGAGAGCAACCCCCGGGTCAGCCTGCTGGTTGATTCCAGGGATGCGCCACAGGCTCAGGCCCTGACAATAGAAGGGGTGTGCAGTGAAGTGACAGATAAAGATCAGCAGCACCAGATCCGCCAACGATTTCTGGAACATCATCCCGGCATGGCCGCATTTGTGGACCATCCGGAAGCGGCTTTTATCCGTGTCCCAATCCGGTCGGTTCTTTTTCTGGATGGTTTAACGGATGCCCACTATTTTGATTTTTCCAGTGTGGCGTCTTAGCCCGCATATTTCATGAAATTTTTTGATAATTGATTCATTCTGATTATATTTTAAAGTGTTATGATATATTTTGTCCGTTTTTACAAAATGCAAACTGTAATTCTTACTTTAAGGAAT
>JAXHTY010000058.1:0-2210 GCA_034189905.1 Thermodesulfobacteriota bacterium | reverse complement strand
GTAAAAAGTTCAAGTTCGCGGCGCGCAAATCTCGAGGAATGGAGCGTACTTAGTTGTACGTGACATGACGAGAGATGCAGCGCAACAAAGAAATTGGACTTTTTACGAAGCCGTCAAAATTACAATTTGTAATTTTAGAATGACCGCTAAAGGAGGCAAATATGCCAGCAATCAAAACCACAATGGATGCTTTCAAACTGCTGGACAAATCAAATTGCCGGGCGTGCAATGAAAAAACCTGCCTGGCATTTGCCGCTGCGGTTTTTCAGGGCAAAAAACCGCTTTCAGATTGCCCGAAGCTGGACAAGGATGTCCTGGAAGCATATGGCGGTGACATTGAAAAACCCCGGACCATGGCAGACGAACAGGAAGAAGCGCTGGAAGCCCTGAAACAGATGGTCGGGAACACAGACCTGGCATCCGCGGCAGAACGGACCGGCGGCCGGTATACCGGGGACAGGCTCACGCTGAAAGTGTTTGGCAAGGATTTCAGTGTGGATAAAAACGGCCGGCTTTATTCTGACATCCATATCAACCCCTGGGTCGCGGCGCCCCTGCTCAACTATATCCTGAATTGCAGCGGCATTCCCGTAAAAGGGGAATGGGTGCCTTTCCGGGAGCTTGAAAACGGCCGCGCCATGCACGGCCTTTTTAACCAGCGGTGTGAAAAGCCCCTGAAAAAAGTGGCGGATGCCTATCCCCAGTTGTTTGAGGATTTAATGGATATTTTTAACGGCAAAGCCGTGGATAGCCATCAGGATGCGGATATTGCGCTGTCGCTTTATCCCCTGCCCAAAGTCCCCATGCTGATCTGCTACTGGCAACCCGAAGACGGGATTGAATCCGGGCTTCAACTGTTTTTTGATGTCACGGCTGAACAAAACTGCGGCATAGAGGGGATTTACGCCCTTGGTACCGGCCTGGTGCAGATGTTTGAGAAGCTGGCGCAACGGCACGGATAATCTACAGGAAGAGGAGGAATGATGGATTACAAACAGATGACCGCCCCCTGCGGACTGGACTGTTTCAACTGCATCGGGTTTCTGGCAAATGAAAACCCGGACCTGTTACCAAAGATCGCCGAAGCCCTGGGAATCCCGAGGGAACAGGCCGGGCAGGCGGTTTGCAAGGGTTGCCGGAACCATAATGGGGACATCCCGTTTCTGCCCGTCAAGTGCCGGGTCTATCCCTGCGTGCAGGAAAAGGGCATTGATTTCTGCTGTGATTGCGGCGCTTTTCCCTGCGACTATCTCCACCCGTATGCCGATCAGGCCGCAAAGGTGCCGCACAATACCAAGGTGTTTAACCTGTGCCTGATAAAAAAAATGGGACTCGATGCCTGGGCAGCAGAAAAGGCAAAACAGGTGAAGGAAACATACTTCAAAGAAAAGTGGACGCTGTAGGTTTGACGGCTTGGTTCCACCAAACAAACCGGTTTCTTTCTCCGGTTTTTTACGCTAGCATGCAGGTTGGGGTAAACTTGCACCCCGCATTTGAGTGATAAAAAGGAGCCCAGGATGGCAGACACAAAACGGGAAAAACAGATTACCTGGTCCGACCCGGCAGAGACGCTACGGGATCTCAGCATCACCGGCCTGGAACATATGCAGGCTATCCGGGACGGCCGGATTCCACCCCCGCCCATTGCCATGCTTACCGGATACCGGATCGTGGAGGTTGAGCAGGGCAGGACCGTGTTTGAACTCACGCCCGAGGAGTGCCACTACAACCCCTTTTCCACGGTGCACGGCGGGATCCTGTCAACCCTGCTGGACACCGCCATGACCGGGTCCGTTATTTCCACGCTCCCGGCCGGCCAGGTCTGCACCACAGTGGATATCACCATCAAGTATATGCGGCCGGTCACTGCCGCCACCGGCACCCTGCAATGCACGGCTAAACCCATTCACACGGGCAAACGCCTGGCAACAGCCGAAGGCCGCATCACCGACCCCGGTGGCAACCTCATTGCCCACGGGGTTTCCACATGCACGATTTTTACGCCAAAACCGTAGTGTCATGTCAACAGAGAAGTGTTATTGATGCTATCCGAAGAATCTGATAACCTGAACTATCGGTCAACCATATCAGCCCGCTTATTTCACGAGTTGAGTTCGCCGCAGATGCGAGGCGCAGCATGCGACGCTGTAGTCAATCTACTGCGAGCATGCTGCAACAAAGCAGGTGCGGCGAAATCGACTCGCCCGAAG
>JAXHTY010000057.1:0-2695 GCA_034189905.1 Thermodesulfobacteriota bacterium | reverse complement strand
CGTCCCAGACCAACATCTGCTGAACATTGCTCTGGTTTGTCATCCAGTTCCATGAGGAACCATCATGATACCACATGCCCCGGCCTTCAAAATCCGCCACCAGGTTCCCGTTCCACTCGATCAAATTGGACCAGGTTTCTGCAGGCGGGGGGGGTGTCATTGCCACATGCGGCGCACCGTAAAGGTTGAAATCCATACGATTCATCCAGGATTGCCCGCCCCACCAGTTGCTGAATAGATCACTTTCATTTTTTGCGTTGAACAAAGCCGCGCCGACCGGATCATTGTTGGTAATAAGGTTTTCCATAAAGACAAAGCCGATATTGGAGTTATCGGGATTTGAACTGTGAAACCAGCTGCCAATCATATACCAGGAGACGCGGGATGCGGAAACCGTTGCTACGGCCCCTTCTTTTAAAAGCGCATATCCCAGGTTGTTGGCATTTTCGGGGTAGCCGTTTGTGCAGGAAGACTGGTAAACAATTGAAGGGTGATCATTGTCAAGGCTGGAACAATCTGAAGAGGTGAAAAAGGCCGGCCATGACATTTCGCCGCCCTCAGGCACGCCGTCGCCATCATCGCTGTTCCAGTATTTCTGGTAAACACCGGTCTGGCTGCCATGCCCCCACCAGAAGACACAGCCATATGAATTCTGCCATTCATTAATAACGGCAGACCTTCCAAGGCCCGTATGGAGGATATTGTCGTATGCGGCGGTATCCGGAACAGGGTCCAATCCGGCCTTTTCATAAAATACGTGATGGAAAAACCCGTAAGCATCGGCATATCCGTCAATAACATCTTCGGGCACGTCCAGACCGTCGGTCCGGGAATACCCATCCCGGTCTTCATTGGCGTAATTTGATATTGCCATGGGCAGCAATATGCTGTTGCGCCATGACTGATCGCCTGTGGCCAGTTCATAGTTCATTGTTTTTTCAAGAATACTGTCCACAGTGGCGTAGTTTTCATCCACGAGGGGGATACGGCCGACAATGACTTCCTCTGCAAAATCGACTCCACCGGCGCCCCTGTCATTCGCATATGTGCCATAAACCTGATCACCGTTAAGGTCCCAGTCTCCGGTCAGATCAGCATAAAAATAATCCGTGGGGCAGTCGTCATAACTGCCGGCCAGATAGGGATGGCACATTTTCATGGGGATATCGCCGGACGTGGGATGAGGGTCGCCAATCAGAAGCACATATTCAATCTCATAGTCAATATAATTGTTTATCAGCCATTGGCGGATTTTTTCTGCTGTTCCATCAGGAGCCTGGCCGGTTAAGCCGGCATATTCATCTTCTGTGATGACAAGCGGCGTATAGCCGTAGTCTTCCAGATGCGCTTGAAAATCATCCAGACTTGAGAGATTGGATTCAATGGCGTTGGTGGTGATGATCACATAGTCGGCAGTCGCGGCGCCGGCTGAAGGGCTGTCTGAGGGTGCACTTTCCGGTGCAGTGCTCTGGAGGGATTCTGTAACGCCGGATGCTATCTGTGCATACATTTCCTGCGCTTCAGCCGGATTATAAAGCATCTGCATCATACGCCGGTCGGCTTTCTGATCCCGGAACCGTTTAAGGGAGGAGCGGAGCTGCCCGACTGATTTGTCGTAAACATCTGCTGCTGCCATACCCGGCCAACGGATTTCAAAGGAAACCGACTTGATCAATACAAGTTGACCGGTGACAGGGTTGTACTGGAAGGGTGAAAACTGGATGCGGGCATAAGCCCATTTCCGCATTTGGGAATACGGCAGTAATACCAGATATTCTTCGGCAAACAGTTGGTCGACTGTATAAACATCGGGATTGCGGCCGTTAACAATACTGGTTGCCTGACCATAGGAGACAATGGTTCTGCCTTTTATGGCAGCCGCACAGGCCGGCGCCGGGCCAATATCATACGTGCCCGGCAGATTTTCTTTGTCAACGGATGTTATATGAAGCTGCAGGGCTTTAAAATTGGCATGCGGCGGGAGGGCAATATTGTAAACTCTGCCGGGAAGCTCGGGGTTGCCGGGTGCACCCCCGGATGGGAAGCCGGCCATCTGAATGGTTTGGGTGCCATCCAGATTTTCGATAATATCATAGTCACCGGCCTGAAATGTGCCGGACCAGTTTGCTGCAGTGGCCCAGTCCGTTGCGGCCATGGCCGGAGCAATGAATATTATGCCGGTTAAGGCAACCAATAACCCCAAAAATAAAAATGCTTTTTTCATCAGAACACCTCTGCCCTGCCCTGTGGATATTCGTATCGAATTCCGTTATCTGGTTGTATGGAGGAGTTCAACTTTCCTCCCTCATAAACTGCCCTTTCCTGAAAACAGGCTTTATCACATAGGGCGGGATGGTGCAAGAAGAACCGTCTTTTGTTTTATAAATAAAATTCTAATATATTTGAATAATACGATAACAAAAACAGCGGACCAGCATGTCTGCCAATCCGCTGTTTTTGTTTTTCCTCGATTGCTTCTTCAGCGACGGGACAATAATTTCCTGTGCTCCTCATCAGCACTGTATCTGATACAACAGGGCCATGATTCTTTTTTACAAGCCACAGGTTAATACATTACTCCACAGTACTCCACGACGTATTCCGATGCCAGTAGGTTCCAGGTTCCGGCAAATATCGCAGGCCAAAGTCAGGGCCGAAGTCAGCCACCAGGTTGGTGCCCCAAGTCATCAGTTCA
>JAXHTY010000056.1:0-2695 GCA_034189905.1 Thermodesulfobacteriota bacterium | reverse complement strand
TCCCGCCATACCACACATGGTGATTAATGCCATCCTGTCGCCAATGG
Organism: Thermodesulfobacteriota bacterium; assembly: GCA_034189905.1. GTDB lineage: Bacteria > Desulfobacterota > Desulfobacteria > Desulfobacterales > Desulfosudaceae > JAXHTY01. The sequence goes on along the minus strand of JAXHTY010000056.1, from coordinate 2,648 downwards.
GTTTCGTCTGCATGGGCCGCCATTGAGGCCCTTAATTTCTCCTTTAAATCTTCATAGATGGGATCACCCAATCGTGTCGCCATTCTATCAAAAGACATGGCGGTGGCAGGAACGAACGACATATTGAATACGATTTTAAAGAGTTCTTGTACGTTCCGATATGGCATCCGCAAGCCGTATCGCAAAAAGACAGCAAGGGATCTTGTGGTGGGGCCAATATGCGAGTTGGCCAGTTCTCCTTCTGCTAATTGGATAACCAACCGATTGCACTTTGAACAGAACGCCTGGTGGTGCCTGAAATTTGTCACGTGGGTTCGTGGCACAAGAATAATATCCTCCTGCAAATGATCCTTTATTCCGTCTACTGTTAACAGATTGGTTTTGGAGCAATGCGGACACGCTTCAGGAGCAGGTACGACAACAGTCCGATCAATGTGTTTTGGTTTTTTTCGTGACCATCCCGGATGGCCTTTGGGAGCACCGCGAGGTCTTCTTTTTGGGGGTGGTTTTTTTGTCGGTTTTTTGTTCGCTTTGAACTGCCGGGTGTGAACTGATTTTAATTTGGCCTTGAGTTCATCGTTTTCTTTCTCTAATTGCTGAATACGGCTTTGGGCTTGTTCAAGGCTCTTTTTAAATCTGTCCTGAATTTTCAAGTGTTCCTGATATTGTTGAAGGCCTCTGTTGTACTCAGAAAACACCCAGTGGGTTGATAACCCCATCAGGTGCGGGCATCGGTCTTTATGCTGACAGTCAAAATTGTATGGCGGGATATAGTAATACAAATTATTTTTTACTTTCCAGCTTCAGCAGTTCCCAGTTAACCGCAGATAGTTGTTGAAGTAATTCTCGGACCTCTTTATTTCGAAACGTCATTTCTTTTGCTTTTGGGACCAGGCCTTTGCGTACATATTTTGTTACGGTTTTGCCGTTAACTTTTGTGGTCAGGCTGTGGTTCATCATCGCTGGAGACCTGACTACAGAACCAATGAGCACAAGATCAAGGTTTTGAGAGATTTGTTTTTTGATGGATTCTCTTTGTTTTTTCAGTTTTTCGACACTTGCCATATCGGCCTCCTTTAATTTATGAATTTTTCTGGAAGAGTATCAATACTCTTCCAGAAAAGCAAGAAAAAAATGACACTTGTTTGAAAAAATGTCATTTTTTATGGCAATTCAGCTAAACTGTTACCACCTGATATATGAGGCATATGGGGACGCCCTTTATATTTTTATATTTATAATCTACACGTCACCTGATATAGATGCTCCATGCCCAGACAAGCCAGAATAGACGCGCCAGGTGCGGTGCATCACATTATCGCCAGAGGAATCGAGCGGGGAAAAATATTCCGGGATGACCAGGACCGCGAGAATTTTGTTCACCGTCTTGGCCAACTGGTAGTGGAAACGCAGACCCACTGTTTTGCCTGGGCGCTTATTCCGAACCATTTCCATTTATTGTTAAAGACAGGCGGAATGCCGATCGCTTCGGTAATGCGCCATTTGCTGACCGGTTATGCCATCAGCCACAACCGTCGTCATGGCAGAAGCGGACATTTGTTTCAAAACCGCTATAAATCCATCCTTTGTCAGCAGGATATATATTTCAAGGAGCTGGTCCGGTATATCCATCTGAACCCGCTGAGGGCCGGCCTGGTCAAAGACATGGCCGGCCTGGACTGGTATCCTTTTGCCGGTCACGGCTATATCCTGGGAAAAAGAGAAAACGCCTGGCAGTCCGTAAAAGAGGTCCTGACTTATTTTGGAGACAAAAGGGAGACGGCGCGGAGACGGTACCGGGAATATGTAGTTGAAGGCATTGACATGGGCAGACAGCCGGCGCTTATCGGCGGCGGACTGCTGCGCAGCGCCGGCGGCTGGGAGTCGGTTGGCGCCTTGCGACGGGCCGGCATATTCCAGAAAAGCGATGAGCGCATCCTGGGTGACGGTGATTTTGTGAATAGAGTTTTATCGGACGCCCAGGAAGAAATGAACCGTCGGCACCGTCTGACCGCCAGCGGCATTGGCATGGATGATGTTGTATCGGCGGTATCCGGTTTACTTTCGATTCCTGAACGGTCTCTGGCCGGGCCATCCAAAGAGAGGACGGTCGGCAGAGGGCGGGCGCTGGTGTGCTACTGGACGGTAAGGGAGCTGGGGATGTCCATGACGGAGGTGGCGGCCCGGCTGAAAATCGCGGTGCCGACAGTGAGCGTTGCGGTTAAAAAAGGGGCGCAAATCGTTAGTGACGAAGGCCTTGTTTTATCGAAAATGTTAAATATAAAAATATAAAGGGCGTCCCCTACTGGTCCACATAGATTCGGAGCATAAGGTTTTCGTTCGCATTATTCAGAAAATTATTCGCGCGGCGGAAAATAAAAAAGATCATAATTATCTTGAACGATTAATATATGAGTTGCTCAAATACGCTGATTTCCATTTTTACAGTGAAGAAACAGTGATGATGGAAATGAATTATCCGGACCTGGTCAGTCATCAGCAGGAGCATCAAAATCTGCTGTTGAAACGGATGTTCCAAAGAAAAACGCCCTTAAATAGGAATAATTTTCTATAATATCAATATGTTCTTGCTATCCTGCTTCAAAATATTGTAGCCACTAAAATATATAAATTTATTAAGAAAAGCC
>JAXHTY010000055.1:0-2901 GCA_034189905.1 Thermodesulfobacteriota bacterium | reverse complement strand
AAAGTAAAAAGTTCAAGTTCGAGGCGCGCAAATCTTGAGGAATGGAGCGTACTTAGCAGTACGTGACATGACGAAAGATGCAGCGCAACAAAGAAATTGGACTTTTTACGAAGCCGTCAAGTAAGGCGACAAAATACGTCATTCGACTGTGACATTATTTGTCAAAACTCATTGGTGACCACTTCTGCTTCAGATTGTCTATATAAAAAAATTAATTATTAAAACCCATTTTTAACAATGTTTATCTAAAATAAACAAGGATGCAGGATTGCTTTTTGCTTCACAATAATTAATTGAAAAGATATTGAAAAATGTGTCTGAATGACAAAAAAAATTAACATCAGTAGCAAAGGAGGTATTTTTGACAGGCGTTCAGGGCATTTAAAAAAAACTCATAACGCAACAAGGGGGGAGCCATGAAAAAAAATAAACAATCTCAAAGACCGGGAACCGGTCTTCTTTTCTTTATTACCTGTTTGTTATTATTATCTTTTTCTGTTAATGCCAACGCAGTCACAATTTTTGTCGATATCAATGCCACGGGCGCTGGTGACGGCACATCCTGGACAGATGCGTATCCGTTTTTACAGGACGGTCTGGGTGCTGCTGCATCCGGTGATCAGGTCTGGGTGGCCGCAGGCACTTATTACCCGGACGAAGGCGCCGGGCAGGTCGATGGAGATCGAAGCGCGACTTTTGCGGTCCCCGATGGTGTAGCACTCTATGGCGGATTTGCCGGTTCCGAAACCAGCCTGGGGGACCGGGACTGGAGTGCCAATGTAACAATCTTGAGCGGAGATCTGGATACAGACGGCTACGTTGATTCTGCCAACTCCTATCATGTTGTTACTTTTAACAATGTGGGTGCCCTGACAGTCCTTGACGGGTTTCATGTTGTTCTGGGGTATGCTGAAACTGCCGGCGGCGGCGGTATTCTGAATAATGCCGGCAGCCCGAAGATTGCCAACTGTGATATCTACGATAATGAGACCGACTATTACGGGGCCGGTATCTATAATGATGGCGCAGCAGGGCAATGTGCCCCTTCCATCGTGAATTGCGCCATCCATGACAATATGTCTACTGCGGATGGTGGCGGTGTTTATAATTTCGGGGATTGTATTCCTGCATTTATCAATTGCACCATCGCCAATAACGATGCTGATAGCGGCGGCGGCATTTACAACCTGGGCACTGCCTGCCTGCCTGATTTCACAAACTGTATTGCATGGGGAAATTATGCAAGCACATCCGGAGACACGGTTTATAATGCCGGTGGCGCCGTCCCGGTTTTTAGCTGGTGCGATCTGGAAGACAGCGGCGGGAGCGCATCCTGGGACACTGCCATGGGAACGGACAACGGCAATAACATTGATGCAGATCCGATTTTCCACACCAACTTAAACCTTTTGCCCACATCTCCCTGTATCGACAACGGCAACAATGCGGCAAATCTTGAACCGCTCGACTTAAGGCACCAGGGGCGCATTCAGGGCGGCATAGTGGACATGGGCAGTTATGAAACCGACATCTTATACGTGGATCAGGATGCCACCGGCGCCAACAATGGTTCCTCATGGGTGAATGCCTATGTCTGCCTTCAGGACGCGCTCTCCAGTGCTGCCACTGGCAATCATGTCTGGGTGGCGGCCGGCACATACTATCCGGATGAGGGCATCGGCCAGACCGATGGTGACCGGTCATCCACTTTTGCTATTCCATCAGATGTGGCGGTTTTTGGCGGTTTCGACGGAACGGATGGCGCCGGCGGCGGCGCAATGGAAATGGCACTGGTTCAGCGGAACCTTGAACAGAATATCGTTATTCTAAGCGGCGATCTTTCACAGGACGATTTCGGTTTTGACCGCAACAGCGACAATGCTTATCACGTGGTTTCATTTTTGTTTGTCAATGACCAGACAGTCCTTGATGGATTTACCATTTTGGCCGGTAATGCCGATGGTGACGGCAATGATGACCAGGGTGGCGGCATATACAATGACGGAGACGACGAGGAAGATGACGGCAGCAATCCAATGATTGTTAATTGCATCATCGCCGGAAACTACGCCGAATACAGAGGCGGGGGCATATATAACCGGAATTTTTCCTTTACCACAAGCGAGCCAGATGGTGGTAGACGGATGAAGTTTTTCAACTGCCTTATAACAGGCAATATGAGTGGTAGCGATGGCGGGGGAATGTATAACAATGGTTTTTTTATTACACGCAGCTGCCCTCTTCTGATTAACTGTATTTTCAATGGGAATTACGCATCCGGCGACGGTGGATCGATGTTCAATGACCGTTGGATGGGGTCTGCCAATGCGTTGCTTATAAATTGCACTTTCAGTGGCAGTTATGCAGGTGGTGATGGGAACGAGGTCTACAATTACGGCACCTACAGCGATGGCCCCTCTTTTGTTAACTGTATCCTATGGAATGACGCCCCAATTGGTAACAGCGACATCGGTCCGGTGAGCTATGCCTACTGTGATATCAAGGGCAGCGGCGGCAGCGCATCCTGGGACACCTCCCTGGGCACAGACCTCGGCAACAACATTGATGCCGACCCCCTGTTTGTCACTCCGCCGGATCCTGCCGATGCTCCTTCAATCGACGGCGACCTTCGGCTTCTGCCCGGTTCTCCCTGCCTGGATGTCGGCAACAACACCGCCAATCCCATGCCGGTGGATGCGATCGGTCAGCCCCGTATCCAGAACGGTATTATTGATCTGGGGGCATTTGAAGGGACTTTAACCACTCCGTATGATAACCTCATCGAGTGGAACGGGAACCTGGTGGCGGATTTTGAAGGCCGGGGCATGTGGTATCATGATGGTTCCTCATGGAACTGGATGACAAACCAGAGCAATGTTCAGCAGATGTTGGTCTGGGACG
>JAXHTY010000054.1:0-5262 GCA_034189905.1 Thermodesulfobacteriota bacterium | reverse complement strand
AATTTTGACGGCTTCGTAAAAAGTCCAATTTCTTTGTTGCGCTGCATCTCTCGTCATGTCACGTACAACTAAGTACGCTCCATTCCTCGAGATTTGCGCGCCGCGAACTTGAACTTTTTACCTTGCCGTCCCAAAATCGACTTTTTTCGAGTCCATCAATTTTGAATTTGCGGAATACAATCATTTTTATATCAAAAAATTTCACCCTGCGGGCGAGTCACCTTACGCGCATCTGCGGCGTTGGCCGATATTCGCGGTAGATTACTACAACTTCATATCGGCCGCCTTGCAGCTGCGCGCAAATCGACTCGTGAAATATCCGCCTATGAGAACGTGCTCTGTTTTATGTGGAAGCCTGAAGGCTTCCGCTACACATGCTGCGGTATTTACCAAAATACGGGGCAATTGTAACCGCCGGTGCAGTAGCGGTCAGACCGCCACAGGTTACTTCGCCGCACTGACCGGGATGGCAGATTGCGAAACAGCGCATCCTGCGTGAAAACCGGTGTTGCTGTTTCCATACCCCGCAATGTCTTTTCTTGCAAAAACATCGCGAAACTCCTCAGGCGCTTTTACGAAGCTGCAAACTGTATACTACAGGACAGCAAGGCAACACATCACCCGTTTGGGGGATCAACCGTCAAAAACCGGGGATTTTGTGAAAAATTTTCACTCCCGGGCGGCGTTTATACAGATAACAACGTTCTTCATGACATCAGAATCAGGATTGAAATTGATTGTGTTCCCGATTCCGATCATGGACCGGGTTTCCCTGAAGTTGAGAAACAGACTCATACAAGATTATGCCGGGCCGCCCAGACCGCCGCCTGGGTCCGGTCGTTCACGCCCAGCTTGTTGAAAATATGAATCACATGGCTTTTGACGGTGTGGGTACTGATGGCAAGAATTTCCGATATCTCTGTATTGGTGGCGCCGGTGGCAAGCAGTTGCAGGACCTCTATCTCCCGGTCGGTCAGCGGTGCGGGCAGATCTTTGTTGGCATCCGTACCAGCCTGCTGCCGGGTTTCGGACATCACCGCCAGCTCTTCCTCCAGGTGTTCGATATATTCATGCTGTTGTGCCAGATCCCCGGCAGTCTTTGCTGTATCCACCTCCAGGGTCAGGGTGGATTCAATGGCGCCGTCTTTGCCATATACCGGCAGACTGACGGTCTCCAATACCGGCAGCCCGATATAGGGGCATCGCGAAGGGATGGTCTGCTGCCGGCTGAGGATGGCGGCAAATGCCATGCAGGTATCAAACCCGCATTCCCGGCAATTGGTCAGGGGCAGCAGCTTTAAAATATCCAGGGCCGATACGTTTTTAAACAGTTTGTATTTGGGCTTGATGGTCTCCATCCGACCGGCAATATCCTTCAGAAAGTCGATCAGTTTACCGACAAAGTGCCGGGCATGCTCCCGGTCCGTTATCGGCGAAATCAGGCAGTATTCAGGGTAAAGCACGCAGGTGGCTCCGTTGAAACGAAACCGCACCAGGTCGGGGTTTTCATAAAGCTCGGCATTTTCAGCAACCGCATTGACATAGGGAAAAAGAGAATCGACATTCGCATCAAACTGAAATGCGGCCATCATGTCACTGGATGAATGGGTGCCGGGCTTGCCAAGCGGGCCGCCATAACAGATCGTCAATTCGTGATATCCCAGCTGAACGGGTGTGTTTTTCATGATGTCTGTTTTTTAATGTCCGCACCATCGCCCAGATACATGGCATCCAGGGCACGGGTGGTTTCTGTAAGGGCATTTTCACAGAACCGGCTGCCGATGAATTCCCGCAGATCCTCAAGATAGGCCATGAGATCGGTGTCGCTGCCTTCGAAAAAATGCTGTCGGTTTTCGTCCATGGCTGCGGAAAACCGGTCGACGATTTCAGTGGCGTATTTATTGTCCCGTACGAGTTCGGCATACAAATCCAGGTCCTGGGAAAAGAGCCGGCCGATCAGATCGACATTGAGCCGGAAAATCGGGGTGGAGAACAGAAACGCCTGATCCGGCGGGATGTCCATCTCCTGCAACAGCCGGCCGAGAGACACGGTGAGAAAGTGCATGAGGCTCTGTGACAGAGCCATCTTGCGGTCGTGTTCTTCCGGCTGCATGCGGGTAACCACGGCCTGATTTTCCGTAAAAAAGGTTTCAAGCCAGGATGTCCAGCCGCTGTTGTCCCGGGCGGTGCACAGGATAATGTTCTGGCCCTTAAGCGCGGCGGTATGGGGGCCGAACATGGGATGGGTGCCGATCACATCGGCCGGGGTATGATCGGCCATGGCTTTGACAATGGGTTCCTTCTGGGAGCAGAAGTCCATCAGCAGCTGGCCGGGTCGCATCTGCGGGCCCACTACACCGGCCACTTCAACAGCCGCAGTGACAGGCATGCTCAGAATAACGACATCACAATGCTTCGCCAGGTCATTATAGGTCAGGTCTGTTTTCCGGCCGGCAATCAGCACCTCGTGGCCCAGGCCGGAAAAAATGTTTTCAAACCATCTGCCCATATCGCCGGTGCCGCCGGCAATGCCGATTTTAAATGCCGTCATGATATGGCTCGCTGTCTTAAAAGAAAATCCGCCAGCACCAGGCAGATCATTGCCTCGCACACCACATTGATTCTGGGAATGGCGGAGATGTCGTGGCGGCCCTTGGCTACGATAGTGGCGGGCCGGCCGTTTTTATCAATAGTCTGTTGTTCCTTTTCAATGGAGGGGATGGGTTTTACCGCTACCCGCGCCACAATATCGTCGCCATTTGAAATGCCGGCCAGAATACCGCCGGCATTGTTTGATAAAAAACGGCCCGGCGCAATCGCGTCGTTGTTTTCAGATCCGCACATTTCCGGGGCTTTAAAACCGGCGCCGATCTCCACGCCCTTGACCGCACCGATACTCATCAGGGCCTTTGCAATTTCCGCGTCCAGCTTGTCGAAAACCGGCTCTCCCAGCCCCACGGGCGTGCCGGACGCACGTATTTCCACAATACCACCCAGGGAGTCGCCCTCTTTTCTGACAGATGCCACGCGCTCGGCCATGGCTTTTGCCGCCACCGGATCGGGGCAGCAGAAAAGGCTGTCATAGACGATTTCCGGAGTCAGCACAGGGACAGTCTGGAGATCCGCCTGAATACCGCCCAGTGCTGTTGTATATGCAAGAACGGAAATCCCCTGTTTTTCAAGCAGTATTCCGGCCACGGCACCGGCGGCCACACGGGCAAAGGTCTCCCGGGCGGATGCCCGGCCCCCGCCACGCCAGTCCCTGACCCCGTATTTGCCATTATAAGTAATATCGCCATGGCCGGGCCGGAAAAGGTCGGCATAGGGCTTATACGCGGATGAATCCGCATCCTTGTTTTCGGCCATGATCATGATGGGCGTGCCCGTGGTGACGCCCTCAAACACCCCGGACATGATAATGGCCCGATCCTTTTCCTTCCGGGTGGTGCTGGCACTGGACCCGCCAGGCTTGCGGCGGTCAAGCATTTGCTGAACAGTGGGTTCGTCCAGGGACAGTCCCGGGGGGCAGCCGTCGATCACCACCCCCAGGCCTTTGCCGTGGGATTCCCCCCATGTGGTAATACGAAACATTGTGCCAAAAGTGTTTCCGGCCATTGGCTTTTCCTTTTTTATGATTTAACGCAGAGAACGAGGAGAAAAAGCTCTCTCCATCCTCTATTCTTATTCATTATTTGCCACAGACTCACGCAGACCTGTGTTCAACGGCTTCGCATTGTTTGTGTTCGTCTGTGTATGTCTGTGGCAAATACTTTTCTCTGCGCTGAAAATGCTATCTGTCTCATCGTCAATACAATGTTTCAAACACGTCCCAATAATCGGGAAACGATTTTTCAACGCATTGTTCGTTGCGGATTTTGACGCCCGGAACCCGCAACCCGGCCACGGCAAAGCACATGGCAATGCGGTGGTCATTATAGGTTTCAATCTCTGCGCCTTTGGGATCGCCGCCGGTAATGGTCAGGCCGTCATCCCCGCATACCACGGCAATGCCCATTTTGGTCAGCTCCGTGGCAACCGCAGAAAGCCGGTCACTCTCTTTTTCCTTTAAATGGGCCACATTATAAATCCGGGTGACGCCTTTTGCAAACGCCGCCACCACGGCCAGGGTGGGGACCACATCCGGCATATCCGCCATATCAACCGTCACACCGGAAAGATTACCGCCGGTAACAGCGGCACCGTCCGCGTCATGGGTAATAGTACAGCCCATTTGCGCGAGCACCTTTAACAACCCCACATCCCCCTGCCGGGAATCCGGATGCATACCGCGCACCTTTACGGTGGTGCCGGTGATAGCGGCTGCGGCCCAGAAGTAACTGGCCTGGGACGCATCCGATTCAACCCGGTATGATCCGCTTTTGTAACACTGGTCCGGGGGCACGCGGAACCGGTTATACCCCTCACGATCCACGGTTACCTCGAAATCGGTCATAATGTCCACGGTCATATCAATATACGGTTTGGATACCGGGCCTTCGACAACCGTCACGTCAAGCCCGTTTTTCATATAGGGTCCGGCCAGCAGCAGGGACGAAAGATACTGGCTGCTTACCCCGCATTTGAGATCGGCCTTCCCCCCGGCGACGGTGCCGCCCTGAATCTCGATGGGGGGACACCCGTTATTATTGACGGAGCGGGCATTCACTCCGAGCTGTGTCAATGCATCAAGAAGATCGCCCACCGGCCGTTCGGCCATTCGATCCGTTCCGGAAAGGGTATACAGGCCGCTGCCCAGTGCGGCTATGCCGGCCAGCAACCGCATCGAGGTGCCGGAATTGCCCAGATATACAGGATCTTCCGACGGCGCAAGCCGGCCGCTGGTGCCGACGATGGTGGCAACACCCGCTTCATCGGTGATGTCCACACCCATTTGCGACAATGCCTGGCGGGTCAGCCGGGTATCTTCACTGTCAAGGCAGTTGGCAAGGCGGCACGTGCCATCGGAAAGGGCCGCGGCTATCAGGCTTCGATGGGTATAGCTCTTGGAACCGGGGACGGTTACCTCACTGTCGGTAATGGGTTTGGTTTGTATTTCGCGCATTTTTATTCTTTTCTTATTTGATGGTCTCGTAAAAAGTCAAATTTGGAACGGCAAAGTAAAAAGTTCAAGTTTGAGGCGTGCAAATCTTGAGGAATGGAGCGTACTTAGCAGTACGTGACATGACGAAAGATGCAGCGCAACAAAGAAATTGGACTTTTTACGAAGCCGTCATATTTCATGGATTCATCATCTGGTACGCC
>JAXHTY010000053.1:0-6102 GCA_034189905.1 Thermodesulfobacteriota bacterium | reverse complement strand
GATTCCTTCGAGTGAAAATTACAGTTTGTATTTTGTGAAAACGGACAAAATATACAATAACACCTTAAAATATAATCAAAATGAAACAATTATCAAAAAATTTCATGAAATATGCGGGTTAGGCAGCCACTCAAAATTGATGGTCTCGTAAAAAGTCAAATTTGGAACGGCAAAGTAAAAAGTTCAAGTTCGAGGCGCGCAAATCTTGAGGAATGGAGCGTACTTAGCAGTACGTGACATGACGAAAGATGCAGCGCAACAAAGAAATTGGACTTTTTACGAAGCCGTCAAAATTAAGTGGAAGGAGAAAATACACCAATGTCACCTGAATTTGTTATTGCAATGGGAAAGGAAGCCATCTGGATCACCATCCTCTGCGCCATGCCAATGCTGGGGCTGGGACTGGTGGTGGGGCTGGCGGTAGCCATTTTTCAGGCCGTGACCTCCATCCAGGAGATGACCCTGACCTTTATCCCGAAAATTCTTGTGGTGTTGTTCTCCATGCTTTTTTTTGCCCCCTGGATTCTGGAAAAAATGCTGACCTATACGCAGCGGTTAATAGAGAATATACCGATGTATATCAGGTGACGGCAAAGTAAAAAGTCCAATAGCTGCGTTGCGGCGCATCTCTCGTCATGTCACGTACAACCCGGTACGCTCCATTCCTCGGGATGCACCGACGCCTTGCTCTTTAACTTTTTACTTTGCCGTCACCAGGCAGGTTTTTACGAGACCAACATTTATTAATACTGACGAGAAAATATTTTGGATATATTGAATTTTTCATTTGAGCAGTTTCAGGTTTTTCTTTTGATCCTAACCCGGGTCGGCATCGTTTTGTTCATGTTTCCGGTCTTTGACAGCTCCGCCATCCCCAATACGGTCAAGGCCGGGTTTGCACTTATCTTTGCACTGAACATTTTTTCGCTGGTCAATGTGGATGCCATGCTGTTTCCCACCGGCATGGTTCAGGCGGCACTGATGGTGGCCGCGGAAATCATCATCGGTATGACGCTGGGCCTGGCGGTCCGTCTCTTTTTTGCAGGGATTCAGCTTGGTGCCCGAATGGTGGGATTTCAGATGGGGTTCGGTATTGTGAATGTCATGGACCCGCAGACCGGTCAGCAAATATCTTTGATTGAACAGATTTCTTTCTGGAGTGTGTTTGTCATTTTTGTGCTGCTAAATGGGCATTACGCCCTGCTGATGGCCCTGACCGACAGTTTTGGGGTTATTCCGGTGGGTTTGGTCTCGCTGTCGGACAGCCTTCTGGATCAGATGATTGCCATGTCGTCGGAAATGTTTGTGTTTGGCATAAAAACCGGGGCGCCGGCCATTGCGGCGCTGTTTTTTACCAGTGTGGGATTCGGCCTTTGCGCCAAGTTTATGCCCCAGATGAATATTCTTATTATCGGGTTCCCCGTTAAAATTGCAGTGGGATTGGTGTTTCTTGCGCTTTGCCTTGAAACGATTCTCATTTTTACAAGAATCTATGTAGACGGCCTTCCGGCGCTGTTGGGCGGGCTGACCCGGATGCTGGGCGGGTAAATCATGGCGGATAATTCATCAGAAGAAAAAACAGAAGAACCAACACCACGAAAGCGGCGAAAGACCCGCGAAGAAGGCCAGGTAGCCAAAAGTGTCGAGGTCCCTTCCGTTTTTGTGCTGTTTGCCGGCGTGGTGGTGCTCTATTTTTTTGCCGACTATCTTCGGAATGATATCCTGGATATCATGCGGTCCTGTTTCCGGTTTAACGGGACCACGGAGATTTCGCCGGCGAGCCTTTTGCTCATCCTGGAGCAGTATATAAAAGCCTTTTTTATTCTGCTGATGCCTTTACTGATAGCTGTTTTTTTTGCCGCCCTTGCCACGAACATTGTGCAGGTAGGCTTCCAGATATCGCCAAAGTCCATCGAACCCAAACTTTCGAAGATCAACGTCATCAAGGGGTTTGGGCGATTGTTTTCCATGAAATCGCTAGGGGAACTGGCAAAAAGCCTTCTCAAGTTTGTCATTATCGGCGGTGTTCTTTATGTCAATTTACGGAAAGAACTATTCGCACTCTCCATGTTGCCGGATATGGAAACGGCCCAGATCCTGATTTATATTCTCCGGGTTGCCTTCAAGATTTTTATCTGGGTGTTGCTGATCATGGTGGTGCTTGCGCTGCTGGATTATGTTTTTCAGCGATGGCAGTTTGAAAAGCAGATCCGCATGACCCGGCAGGAACTCAAGGATGAAATGAAACAGACCGAAGGTGACCCCCATGTCAAGTCCAGGATCCGAAGCCTTCAGCAGCAGGCAGCAAAAAAACGTATGATGAAACAGGTGCCAGAGGCGGATGTGGTGGTGACCAACCCCACTCACCTGGCGGTGGCTATCCGGTATGATCATCTGTCCATGGCAGCCCCCCGGGTGGTTGCCAAGGGCGCCGGGCTGGTGGCAGAGCGAATTAAGGCCGTTGCCACGGAAAATCAAATTCCGGTTATCGAAAATAAAGAGTTGGCCCGGAATTTGTATAAGTATGTAGAGGTTGAGGCGGAAATACCGGCAAACCTCTTCCGGGCGGTGGCAGAATTACTGGCGTATGTTTACCGGATTAAGGGCAAGATCGTCTGACCGGGAGGGTTTCCGGGCAGCCCTGAACGAACAACGATATTTCAAGAGGCGGTCAAATCATTGACGTGTCAAAAAATGGTCAGCCAATAAGTAAAAAAAGAGGATGATATGGCAGTCGAACAACAAACACTATGGGGCGGCATAAGACGGGAAACAGCGGATGCGGGAATGGCGGTGGTGGTGATCGGCATTCTGATGGCCATGTTGCTGCCGCTGCCGCGCGTGATGCTGGATCTGTTTCTGGCGTTGAACATAACCATTGCCATTATCGTACTCATAACGGCCATGTATGCAACCTCGCCCCTGGAGTTTTCCATTTTTCCATCGCTTCTGCTCATGCTCACACTTTTCCGGTTATCGTTGAATGTGGCATCAACACGATTGATTCTGCTGCACGGCAATGAGGGGCCGCAGGCGGCCGGCGCCATCATTCAGTCCTTCGGCAGTTTTGTGGTGGGGGGGAACTATGTGGTTGGGCTGATTATCTTCGTGATTCTGGTCCTGGTGAATTTTGCCGTTATCGTCAAGGGCGCCGGCCGGATCGCCGAGGTGGCGGCCCGGTTCACTCTGGACGGCATGCCCGGCAAGCAGATGGCCATCGATGCCGACCTGAACGCGGGCATCATTGACGAGATCGAAGCCAAGCAGCGGCGAAAGGATGTGGCCAGAGAAGCCGAGTTCCACGGTGCCATGGACGGCGCCAGCAAGTTTGTCAAGGGAGACGCCATCGCCGGTATCGTTATTACCCTGATCAATATCTGCGGCGGTTTTATTATTGGTAAATTTCAGATGGGTTTGCCCCTGGAAGCGGCTGCGCAGAACTATACGCTTTTAACCATCGGTGACGGGCTTGTGTCACAGATTCCCGCACTTGTTATCTCTACATCAGCGGGTATTCTGGTTTCCAGGGCCGGCTCCATGGATCGGATGGGTAAAGAGTATGGCGCACATTTTCTCAAAATGCGGTCACCTATCTATATCGGCGCATTTATTATTTTTCTTGTGGGGATTGTGCCAGGCCTGCCCTTTATCCCCTTTACCGTTCTGGCGCTGTTGTCCAGTGGTACCGCCTTTTTCTTTGGCCGTTCCGTGAAAGCCGAAGAGGAAGCCGCTGCCGCTGAAGCGGCGGAGGAAACCCGGGCTCAGGGTCCCGAAGAAGTGGAACATCTGCTTTCTCTGGATACCCTGGAGCTTGAGGTGGGCTACGGGTTGATTCCGTTTGTGGACAAGGAACAGAACGGCACGCTGTTGGACCGGATCCGGTCCATCCGGCGGCAGTTTGCCTCGGAAATGGGGATTATCATTCCGCCCATTCATATCCGGGATAATATGCAGCTCAAACCCTCCCAGTACCGGATGCTGATCAAAGGGGTGGAAGTCGAGCGGGGTGAATTGATGCTGAATCATCTGCTTGCCATGGACTCGGGCACCGGCACCACCGGGAAGATCGACGGGGTTCCCACCACAGAACCCGCCTTCCATCTGCCGGCGCTGTGGATTCCCTTGGATAAAGAAGATGAAGCCAAATTCGCCGGTTACACGGTAGTGGACAACACCACGGTAGTGGCCACCCATCTGACGGAAATCCTGCGCAACAATGCCGCTGATCTGCTGGGTCGTCAGGAGGTTCAGCATCTGCTGGACAACCTGTCCCGCACCAGCCCGAAAGCGGTGGAAGAACTGGTGCCCAATCTGCTGACCGTCGGGGCGGTTCAGAAAGTGTTGCAGAACCTTCTGAGCGAGCGGGTCTCCATCCGCGACCTTGGCACCATTGTTGAAACCCTTGCCGACTACGCAACGGTCAGCCGGTCGCCGGAGTTTTTGACGGAACAGGTCCGGCAGAAACTTTCCCGATCCATACTGGATCCCTATATTCAGCCCGGCAATATTCTGCAGGTGATCATGGTTTCCCCCGAGACCGACGATATGCTGGCAAAGGGGATTCAGCAGACCGATCACGGGTCCTATCTGTCGGTGTCCCCCAAAACCCTGGACGCGGTCATGGGGTCTTTGAAGAAAGAAATTCAAAAGACCATGGAAGCAAACATACAACCGGCTGTTTTGTGCTCGGTCCCGTTGCGACGCCATTTGCGGGATCTGGTAAGGCAGGTGGCACCGTCGGTGATGGTTTTTTCCCATCCCGAGATTCCCCCCAATGTGAAGATTCAGTCAACCGGAAGTGTGTAATACCAACAGGAGGCGTCAGCCAATGGATGTCCGGACATATAAAACGCAAAGCATTCAGGAGGCCATCCGTCAGATCAAGGAGGATATGGGACGTGATGCCGTTATTCTTTCCACAAGACGGCTCCCCGGCCGGAAAGGCAATGGCCGGGAAGGGTTTGAGGTGGTGGCAACAGACAATCCCGGTGCCGCAGATACGGCGGCCCCGGTGCTGAACAATGATCTATACACGTTTTCAGGGACTGTTGCCGGTCAGCAATCCATGGTATCCGCAAATATGAGAAGAAAGGAAAAAGGGCTGCATGCGTTACAGGACGATTTGCTGAACATTAAGGATATGCTGTTTCTGCTATCCAGTTCGGGCGGAATGTCCGATCTGATATGCATGCACCGGGACTTTTTGAATCTCTATGCGCGGCTTGTGAAGGCGGGGTTGTCCGAACGGCTGGCCCAGCGATTTATCAATCATGGTATTGCTGATGCGGATATCCGCAATGTTGATCCGGAAAAGATCACGCGAAATGTTTTTCGCCATATTGCAAAAGCCGTTACGGTTGCCGATCCCTTTGAAAACGCCGGAAACGGCAAACGTCTGATCAGTGCGTTTATCGGTCCCACCGGCGTCGGCAAGACCACAACCGTCGCCAAACTGGCGGCTGAGCTGAGTTATAACCGGAAAAAATCGGTGGGGCTCATTTCCATTGATAGTTACCGGATCGGGGCATTCCAGCAGTTAAAGACCTATGCCGCCATTATGGGGATCCCCTGTATGTCCGCTTTTTCGCAAAAGGATGTTCAAAAGGCGGCTGTCAGAATGAAGGACAAGGCGGTGGTTCTTGTTGATACGGCCGGTCAGAGCCACCTGGACAGAAAACGGATGGCCGAGTTGAGTAAATTAATGGACGGGGCCGGCGGAATAAACCGTCACCTGGTGCTGAGCGCCGCCACCCGGGATGCAGACATGAAGGATGCCTGCGATCGGTTTTCAGCCCTGTCTCCAAGGACGTTTATCTTTTCGAAGCTGGATGAAACATGCCGGCCCGCCGGTATTATCGACCGGGTCGTGGATTCGGGTATGCCGGTTTCATTTATATCCAATGGCCAGCGGGTTCCGGAAGATATCTTGCCCGCCACCAAAAAGAATGTCGTGCGGCTTATTGTGGATGGTATCCAACCGGATATTTCATGAAATTTTTTGATAATTGTTTCATTTTGATTATATTTTAAGGTGTTATTGTATATTTTGTCCGTTTTCACAAAATACAAACTGTAATTTTCACTCGAAGGAATCAGGTCAGT
>JAXHTY010000052.1:0-6816 GCA_034189905.1 Thermodesulfobacteriota bacterium | reverse complement strand
CGTACGTCCAGTACGCCTCCGCGCAACCCCTTGTTTTCCTTGATCTTGCGGAAAAATTCACATTTCTGGATTGGAAACCCCAGATTGTGCCATCCATGTGAAATGGATGGACACTAATTAAATTCTGGCATTTCATCCTTGATGTCGCGTTGCGCGGCGTTTGTAATTGACAACAATCGTTTTTCCGCATAGGCGGGTTCCCTGACAGTTGCGGAAAATTGTTTGATTATCAATCCTGTTTTTTCAATAGCACGGAATTCCAATGGATATTGCAACACTTGTCGGTATTGTTTCCGCTTTCGGGCTGGTCATTCTTGCCATTATGACCGGTGGCGGCCTTGCGCTGTTTATCAGCCCCGCATCGTTGATGATTGTTGTCGGGGGAACTCTGGGCGCCACCATGATCAATTATCCCCTGCGCGAGGTCCTGGGGTCTATGGCGGTGGCAAAAAATGTTTTTTTTGCCAAGCTCCAGTCCTCTAAAGAAATGAGCAAGCTGTTCATGGATTTTGCCGGTAAGGCCAGAAAAGAGGGGTTGCTGGCACTTGAGAATGATGTGAACAATGTTGAAGATGCGTTTGTGAAAAAAGGCTTGCAGCTTTCCGTGGATGGCCTGGAGCCGGACGCCATCCAGGATATTCTGGAGACGGAGATCGAGTTTCTTCAGGAACGCCATCGCCTGGGATCTGAAATATTTGCCACCATGGGGGCGTTTGCCCCGGCCCTGGGCATGATCGGTACCCTGATCGGCCTGGTCCAGATGCTCCAGTCCATGGACGATCCAAGCTCAATCGGCCCGTCTATGGCCGTGGCCCTGTTAACCACCTTTTACGGTTCGGTCATTGCTAATATGATCTGTATACCCATTTCAGGAAAACTCAAGACCCGCAGTAAAGAGGAGACCCTTGTCAAAGAGCTGGTTATAACCGGCGTGCTGGGGCTTGCCAAGGGGGATAATCCGCGGATTCTGGAGCAGAAAATGCTGGCGTATATGCCGCCCAGGGAACGGGAAGGCGATGACTGATGCCGCGAAAAAAGAAATCATTCGAAGAGGAATCGGGCGGGGGATTGTTGCAGATGATGACTGTTTCGCTGTTCATTATCCTGCTGGCGTTCTTTATTTTGCTGAACGCCTTTGCCGTTGTGGACGACCTCCGGCGCCGGGAGGCGATCGGTTCGATCCGGGATGCATTCGGTTTTCTTTCGGGTGGGTATTCGGTTATTAAATGGTCTGATGAGCCGCTTGATGACCAGGCGCAGAATCTTCGGGCCGGGGGTGTGGATTTTTCGGCGATCGCAGAAGGGGTGGGTAATCAGGCGCACATTTCGAATCATGTGTCTGTTTCTGCCGGGCCGCGCGGGGTTTCGTTGCGCATTTCCGCTCACCTCCTGTTTGACCGATATGAAAGTCATTTCAAGCCTGATGCCGGAACAATACTGGATAACCTTTGTGAAAAGATCCGGCAGGGGAATTACAGCGTAGAGATATCCGGCCATATGGACAATGTGCCAATTTACCGGCAGACCGGCATGACAAACCGCGAACTGTCCATGCTGAGGGCGCTTCGCGTACTTCAATACATCAATGATCACTGCGGTCTCAGGCCGGACCGGCTCACGGCCTTTGGCTGGGGGGCACAAAAGCCGGTTTATGCCAATAATACCATTCGCACCCGGCGCCTGAACCGGCGGATTGAGGTGCTGTTTCCCCATGAACAGCTTGAAAAGGAAGAGAACGGGGTGTTTACCTTTAAGGATTTTTTCTTTAATGTTTTTGGCGATAATCAGGAATAGCTGTCATGCCCCGAAAAAATAAAAAAGCCGCCGGCGGCGGAGGGATTGACCCCAATGCATGGATGGCCACCTTTGCCGATCTGCTGATGCTGCTGCTGACTTTCTTTGTGTTGCTGTTGACCATGAAATCCATGGAAGGCGAGAACCTCAAGGATGTGGTCCGCCATCTTTCCATGTCGGTGGGACCGCTGGATTATCCCCGTTCCAAGATGATTGTTCTGGAGGATATGGTGGTTGATCCGGTTGTGGTGAATAAAAAGATAGTTCAGGACACTCAGCGGGACGAGCCCGCCAGCGAAGAAGAGGTCGATCAGGATAACGAGGCGGCCGGTGATATTGCCAAAACACCCCAGACAATGGGTCCCATGGATTATGCCAGGACCCGCATCAGTGTTCTTGAGCAGTTGCATTTCAGGCCGGTGGTGGTCAAACAGCAGACAGAGATAGAAGAGCGTCTGCAGAAAGTAATGACAAAAGCAGAATCGTTGGCCGGCCGCAGCAACCTGGCGGAAGCCAGAAGTCGTATACAGATCCACCAGGACAGCCGGGGAGTTGTGGTGAGTCTTGGTGTGGACAACCTTTTCAGTTCCGGGGGAGCCGAAATAAAGGCGGACCGGTTGTATTTACTTGATGTTATCGGCAAGCTTCTTGCAACTACATCAAATGACATTCTCGTGATGGGACACACGGATGACGTGCCGCTGCAATCGACACAATATGCGTCCAACTGGGAACTTTCTGTCTACCGGGCCCTTTCCGTTGTTTATTACCTGATCGACAGTGTGGGAATGGACGAAAATAAACTGGCAGCCGGTGGTTATGGGGCGTCTATGCCGTACCTGCCTAACACCAGCCCGGAGAATCGGGCCAAAAACCGTCGGGTTGAGTTTATTCTGCAAGTGCCCCAGAGCGTATCGTAAAAACGGTTGGCACCCAAAAGATAACGGATTTTTTGACGGCATGCGGTGATCACGGGAAAGCCGTCATTATTGGAGGAACCGGATATGGCAGACGATCAACCGAATGAAGAAATGGAAGAGGCGCCGGCGGAAGCGCCTGAAGAAGAAGGGGAAAAGAAGAAACCGGCCAAACTCAAATGGATTATTATTGGCGGGCTGGTGATTTTGCTGGTTGGTGGCGGAGCGGGGGCATGGTGGTTTCTTTCTGCCAAAAACGGAGATGTGAAAAATGGTGAAGCGGCCAATGGCAGTGTGTCTGAAACGGCATCTTCACAAGCCGGCGGTAAGGGGAATCCCACGCCCTTTGGCACCGCTTTTGAACTGGATCCGTTTGTCGTCAACCTGAAAACCCCGGAGGGGGAGTCTCACCGGCGATATCTGAAAGTGGAGATTGAACTGGAGTTTACCGACGAAATGTTGAAACCCGAGCTTGATCAGCGCTTGCCGCAGATCAGAGACACCATTCTCATGCACCTTGGCACCAAGACAGCAGACGAGTTGAGGGATGTGCAGGACAAGATCACCCTCAAAAATGAGCTGATGATAAAGCTCAACCGGTTGTTGATCGGGGGGAAGATTAAGAATGTATACTTTGTCGACTTTATCATTCAATAAGGGATGGTTGCGTCAAAAACTCAATAGCTGCGTTGCGGTGCATCTCTCGTCATGTCACGTACAACCAAGTACGCTCCATTCCTCGAGATGCACCGACGCCTTGCTCTTGAGCTTTTGACACAACCATCGAAGGCCTTGGACAGTTTTAGTTTGCGAGAAGGTTAACAACAAAAAGACGAATGATTTGGAACTGACGGATGAGCGAGATATTATCACAGGATGAGGTGGACAGCCTATTATCCGGTCTGAGCGAGGGAAAGGTAAAATCGGAGACAGATAAGACGCCTGTTGACGGCGAAATCGTGCCGTATGATTTCTCCAATCAATCCCGGCTGATTATCCGTGATCGCATGCCCACCTTTGATGTTATCAATCAGCGGTTGGGCCGCAATCTGCGGGTAAGCATGTCCAACATGCTTCATACTTCGCTGGACATCAACCCCGAGGGGGTGAATACGGTCAAGTTTTATGAGTTCATCCGGTCTCTGCCTGTTCCCACCAGCCTGCATGTGTTCCGCATGGAGCCCCTGCGGGGCCATTCATTGCTGGTGCTGGAAAGCCGCCTGGTATTTAACCTGATTGACAAGTTTTTCGGCGGTACGGGCGGCGGTGCCACCAAGATCGAAGGGCGGGAGTTTACGTCCATCGAAAACATTATGATCAAACGGATCGTGACCACCTGTCTGGACGACCTGGAGGAGGCGTGGAAGCCGGTTAAGAGTGTTCAGCCCAGCCTGGTCCGGTCTGAAGTAAACCCGCAATTCGCCGCTGTGGTCCTTCCCGAGGACATGGTCATCGTGATTAAATATGAGGTGGAGATGGACCAGGCGGTGGGTAAAATCATTTTGTGTATGCCGTACGCCATGATTGAGCCGATCCGAAGCATTCTCTCATCGGGCTTTCAGGCCGAGACCCTTGATATTGATTATCACTGGCAGCGGCGCTTAAAAGAGATTATTTTCGGTGCAGAGGTTGAATGCACGGTGGAGCTTGGCAGTACTGAAATCAGCGGGGAGCGGTTGCTGAAACTTCAGACCGGTGATGTGATCCAGCTGGATCAGGATGCGGGCGCAAAGATCCGCGCCTATGTAGAGGGTGTGCCGAAATTAAACGGATTTCCCGGTGTGCACCGGGGATTTCAGGCTTTGAAGCTATGACGTTTGTGCTAACTAGTTTCCATCCATAAATGGCCTTTTTCCGCAATATCTGCGTCAAACTGCGGGCTTGCTTGTGCGGCGTACGTCCAGTGCGCCTCCGCGCAACCCCTTGTTTTCCTTGATCTTGCGGAAAAATTTACATTTCTGGATTGGAAACCCCAGATTGTGCCATCCATGTGAAATGGATGGACACTAACTATATAATGATGATGAGGATGTACCATGGCGGACACAAATAATACGACTGAAGCCGCGGAAGAAAAGGCAAAAAGCAAGGAAGAGGATTCCGCTTCAGCCCCGGAAACCAGCATTGGTACGGATCTGGATCTGATTCTGGATATTCCCCTTGAGCTGTCTGTTGAGTTGGGGCGGACAAAAATGCTGGTCAATGAACTGCTGCAGCTTGGACAGGGATCAATCGTTGAGCTGGACAAACTGGCCGGTGAACCCCTGGAGATATATATTAACAGAAAGCTCGTGGCAAAAGGCGAGGTGGTCGTCGTCAATGAAAAGTTCGGTGTGCGACTGACCGACATCATCAGCCCTGTGGAACGAGTAAAATCACTGAGGTGACAGGGAACTGAGACAATGGTATTAGTCCACCCAAGCCATCTGTACGAGGAAGTCAGATAATGAATGCCATGGCCGCCACCACCGGTTTTGTCGGGGTCCCCGATCTGTGGATGACGATGCTAAAGAGCGCTGCAATGCTTTGCCTGGTGCTTGCCGTACTGGTTTTGTTTGTCTTTCTGATGCGCCGGTTTGCGTATCAGGGCGGTGCCACCGGCAAGGCCAGTCCCATAAAAATTATCGCCACCACCCATGTGGCGCCAAAGGAACGAATTGTGCTGGTGGATGTTATGGGTGAGCGCCTGCTGCTCGGCGTCACCGCACAATCCGTTAATACACTTGCCAGGATTCCCGGAGATGCTGATATGGACGCACCCGGTCAAGACAAAACAATCCCATCTGACGCTGCTTCACCTTCTTCTTTCATCAATCATCTGAAACTGGCCGGATTTTCAAAAAAATCAGCAGAGTGAACAGGCCCGGCACGGTGCTTTGCTTTAGAAGCAAATGACGTGTTTCCCGCCAAAAACCTCTCCCAACTGTCAATAAAACGGCAATGTTGATCCGCAGATTACGTTGCCAGCCTGCATTACAATCACTACTGGACAGACTACTGGAAAAAAACTATTGGTGCAAGCGGCCATGAGGGGTCCCTCTGTAGCATATCATTCCCGTCCGGCCGGGACAGCCGGTAACGTCTGGCTTGGCATTCTTTATGCTTATATTTGTTCCGAGACTGTTTTTGTTTCCGGTCTTCCCGATTCGCCCGGATTATCCAAAGCCGGCGGATATGAATTATCGGCAGTCAAGAGAGGTGATCGTGCAAGAGAAAAAAAGATATCAATTCTGGGCCAAAGCCATCTTCCTGGGCGGATTTCTGGTTTTTGTTGCCGGGGCTATGCAGGCAGGCGCCGCATCCATGCCGTTTCCTTCCGTTAACCTGGGGGTGAGCGGTACGGATGATCCCGATAAGATCGTGGTTGCCATGGAGATTCTGGCCCTGCTCACGGTTTTGTCGCTTGCGCCGGCAATTCTGATGCTGACCACTTCGTTTACCCGGCTGATTATTGTGTTTCACTTTCTCCGGCAGGCCCTGGCTACCCGGCAGACGCCGCCCAATCAGGTACTGGTGGGGCTTTCTCTGTTTCTCACCTTTTTTATTATGGCGCCGGTGTGGCAGGCTGTTTACCAGGATTCGATCCGGCCTTATATCGATGAGGAGATTACCTATAAGCAGGCGTTTGAAAACGCCAAGGCCCCGGTGCGGGCCTTTATGATCAAAAACACCCGGGAGACCGATCTTGCCTTGTTCATCAGCGCCGCCGGCGCCCAGCGGCCGAACGGCAGGAACGATGTGACCCTGCTGACCCTGTTGCCGGCATTTGTGCTAAGTGAGATCAAGACCGCCTTTATCATCGGGTTTGTGATCTATATTCCCTTCTTGATTATTGACATGGTTACGGCCAGTATTCTGCTGTCCATGGGAATGATGATGCTGCCGCCGGTAATGATTTCATTGCCCTTCAAACTGATGTTGTTTGTGCTGGTGGATGGCTGGACGTTGATGGTGGGGTCGTTGTTGCGGAGTTTCGGTGTTTAGCCCGCTTATTTCACGAGTTGAGTTTGCCGCAGATGCGAGGCGCAGCATGCGACGCTGTAGTCAATCTACTGCGAGCATGCTGCAACAAAGCAGGTGCGGTGAAATCGGCTCGCCCGAAGGG
>JAXHTY010000051.1:0-7898 GCA_034189905.1 Thermodesulfobacteriota bacterium | reverse complement strand
GCGCTGCATCTCTCGTCATGTCACGTACAACTAAGTACGCTCCATTCCTCGAGATTTGCGCGCCTCGAACTTGAACTTTTTACTTTGCCGTCCCAAAATTGACTTTTTACGAGACCATCAATTAAGGGTGGTGCGACTTTCAATGTGACGGTATAAATACCGCCACTACACAGTCTTCGGCAAATGCTCAGGCCGATGTAGCGGAAGGCTTCAGCCTTCCATTGAAATTGAATTTGATTCCTTTGCCTCAGGCCCTCTGGAGACCTGAAGGCCTCCGCTGCATCGGCCCGGGGAATTGCCACGGCTTTGGTAAACATACGACCCCGGGAATCTACAGGCGTTTGCTATGTAAGCGAAAGAATGACTTCCGAAAGGGCTTCGGGATCAAGGTGGGGGGTGCTTTCGGGGGTGACGAGGGGCCAGTCAATGACGTTGAGACCGAGGGCGGCGATGGCCCGGGTGTCCAGGCCGGTGGGGTAGATGCCGTTGGCGGTGTCCACCACCACGCAATTCAGGACGCTTTCAGTGGGGACATTGTTGTTTTCATTCCGGGTGAGACAGGCCAGCAGGCGCCGGACCTGTTTTTCCACGGGCAGGCCGAAGCATTCGGGATCATTGCCGGTGCTGGGCACAAACACCTTTGGGCACTGGTTTTTTTGGATTGCTTCTGGCACACCGTCCGGCAGAAGGTTGGCCATCACCGAAGAGTAAAAACTGCCCATGGGATAGACGATCAGATCGGCCCCGCGGATCAGTTTTGCCATCTTGTCACGGATGGAGACCCGGACCGGCTTGTCCGAGCCTTTTCCGCGGGTACCGGCCACCAGGTAAAGCTTTTCTATCGGGGTGTTGATGGGGTCGGTCTGTTTGCCGGTCAGACAGTGCTGCTCCAAGACGCATTCGCCGTTTTCAAGGATGGCCCCGAGGTGCAGGTCTGCATTGATCACCGGCCGGACAACGCCCCGAACCTCCACCAGTTTTGAAAAAATATAGATAACCGGGTCCATGTGCCGGCGGTTCTCCAGATACCCGGCGGTCATCACCAGATTGCCGATATTGGCCCCGCGCAGATCAAAATCTGCCGGCATCTCCGCCTCAAACCGCTGCAAATGATGGCGGATGATTTTGCGCATGGGGTCGGGAATATCATTGATCAGCCAGTGACGGTCCGTGGCCATGCTGGCAAGTTCCGCAGCCAGGGACTGAGGGTCACCATCAACTGGAAACCGGTGGGCAAAGAGCCGGAAAATTTCGGGGTGCCCCTGAAAGGTCTGGTCGGCCAGGGCCATGAGCCGGTTGCGCACGTCGCCGATGGCGGGCATGTGAAAAACCTGGCGCAGTCGCCGGGAGCTGCCGCCGGAATCAAACGGGGTGATGATGTGGATGGAATTATGGGTATAGTGAATCAGGCACCGGGAAAGATCGCGGAGCGCGGTACCGCCGCTGAAAAACAGAATCCTGGGCCCCAGTTCCGGGGCCTTCCGGTATCTGGCAAGCTTAACCGCATCGGGTATGGTCACTTCCCGGGTGAAGGTAATCTGCATGGCCTGGGGTCAGTCCCATATTCGCTGATGGTTGTTTTCGGTTGTTGCCGCCCCTTCAGTGGTTTCCGCCAGAAACCTGAAACAGAAACGCGTTGCATAATCAAAATCAACGCCGCCGGTTACTTCAAATACCCTGCAATGCGTCAGAAGCGCGGCATAGTCTTCAGGCGATGGATGCTCTATGGGTGTTGACGGACGATAAAAAAGCCCCGGCGATTTAATGATGCTGTCCAGCAGGGGCAAACTGGCCCGTGGATCAATCTCCCGTATGGTGCATTGTCCTTTCGTCTCCCGGGACCAGTTCAGGATCACCAGGCCGTCCATGGGCCCGTTGAGCACCATCCGTCCGGGTCCGAAATGGTCATCAATGAACACATCATATTTCTGTTCCAGGGTCCACCGTTCTTCATCAGAAAGCCGCTGATAGCGCTCCCGCTCATGGGACGGCACAATGGACGCCAGCGAAGGATTGTTCAGGGCCGTTCCGGGATTGATGCGGGGCAGCTTGGGCAGGCCCTTCATGACGGGCCGGCCCTCTCGAATCTTCATCATAATCCTGTCATTGCTGAGATACTGAACCCCCTCGATGCCCATCACATGAAGGGCAAGGGTGGACTTGCCGCTGCCGGCAAAACCGGCCATGGCAAGACCCCTGCCGTTGTATACAACCCCCGACGCATGCCCCAGCAGATACCCGCGGTCAAGGTTTCTGGCCATCAATGCATTGTTGATGAAATTGACCACCTGGTTCAGGTTTTCCACGGCCGGCCCGACGGCAAACCACTGGTCGCTGCCCACGATGAAGACCATACCGGTTTTGACCTTTCGAATTATCCGGCCACCGGGAAGGTCGGCAAAGGCCTCCTTGACCCGGGTTTTGCCCGGCCCCGGCGGATGATCGGTATAGGCAACCGGCAAATCCGCTTCCGGTGCCTGAATAACGGTCACCCCGACCTGGTATGGACCGGCCGGCACCACAAACCCGCTGAAATAATGGGCCAGTCCATCTGTTATCGCATCGGTGCTGGCAGCAACACGGAACCGCATTCCGTCAAATTCCAGGTACAGTGAATGATGGACCGGATGCTGTGTTCGAATTTCATTGATAAAAGGGAGGATGTTGCTGGTTGATGTATCCATATTATTCCTGATTGGTTTCCGTGGAAGCCTGAAGGCTTCGGCTCCATGGTCCACCGTGAACGATCCCGCAAATAGTGAAGCCGGGCCTTCAGCCCCCATCTTCCGTCCGGCTCACCTGCCGTTACACCGCTTTAAGTTTGGACAGGACGTAATCCACATACCGCCTGGCCGGATCGATGGACGTGGTTTCACGAATCCCCCGGAACCCCCCGAACGCCGACACCTCGAACACGAGGGGCCCCTCGTCGGTTTCCGCCACATCCACGCTGGTAAAATCCAGATCAAACAAGGCCTGGGCCTTTCCCGCCATCGCGATAACCTGGGCGGGCGGGTCGTAGTGCCGGTATTTCCCGCCGAACGCCGTAGTGGTGTTCCAGGAATTGCCGTCGTTGCACCTTGCATAGGTGTTCAGGTAATCCCCGCCGAGAAAGGTCACCCCCAGGTCCCGCCCCTTGTGGTGAATCTTTTTCTGTATGTACATGATGGGGTTTTCCTGTTTATATGCCTCGATCTTTTCCCTGGCCCCGGCGCCGGCATCCACAACACACATGCCCCTGGCCTTGGAAGTGAACACCGGCTTGAACACCGCCGCTTCATATGCCTCCACCGTTCTCAGGGCCTCATCCACATCCTCGGTGATGGTGGTTTCCGGCATGGGAATTCCCGCCAGTTTCAGGGTCACGGTGCAGCTGATCCGGTCCAGGACGTTCATAATGGAAAGGGGGGATGAAAACATCTTCAGCCCCCTTTCATATAGATACCGTAACAATTCCAGTCTGTCCAGTAAATCCGGCGAGTACCGGGCACCGACCTTCTTGATGATCATGGCATCCAGGGTGGTCAGATCCACCCCGTTGAAGAATGCCCGGCCACTGTCCAGGTCCATGCGTACATTTTTCATCTCCACCAGCAGATGATGGCCGGTCACCGCCTCGACCGCCTCCACCAGCTTCTCCGAGGACCAGCCGCCACTGATGCCCACAACCGCTATTTTGGCCATATTTCAATCCTTCATTATCACATGGCCTTGTCAACACGCGACAGCAGTGTTTTATTTACAAAGCCAACAATTATACGGTCATCCACTTTCCCACGGTCAATAAAACAGCACCGAGGTGGGAAGGGTGAACGTATCCCAGGCGGCACCGCTCTGACTGTGCCGGACAATTTTCTCCATGAGATAGTGAGCCCTGAGATACATCTCCTTTGAAAATTTCTGATTAAACTCAAGCCGGGTCGATGTATACAACGACCTGGCAATGGCAAATGCCATTCTGGCCTGAAACGTGGTATCCCCCCATTCATGGGCAACCTTTTCGGCAAAGGATAAAACGGTTTGAATGGTCTGGTTCAACCGGGGCCGAATGGGTTCATCAAAAACCGGCATCCTGAAGTTGGAAATCAGAAAGACCGATACATCCTGCACAAAGTCCTTCTGCGTTGACCGGTAAACATCCACGTAATGGACACACTGATTCGCCGCATCGTAAATCAGGTTCGTGCAGTTGAAATCCCCGTGCACCATCACCGTGTTGGGGCTGTTGACCTCACTTTCAATGGCCTTACAGTTTTCCAGCATCTCCATTGAAGACCGCACATGGACCCCCCCGATCTCTTTTTCAAACCCGCAATACTCGGGATGCACTTCACAGATCTGATCCATTCGGTCCATGATCTGGCTTACAAAATCGGTTTCAAAACGACCCTGCTGGCGGGTGATTTCCCACACTTCATACATGGTTCGCATGAGGATTTCCAGGGATTCCTTGAGCACGGTGTCGCTTTCGGTCAGAATAATCTCGTCAAATGTCTTGCCGGAAATGAACTGAACCAATATGGACGCCTTGTCGTTATGTTCATTGTAACTGAGGACTTTGGGGGCCAGTCCCGGCATGATCCGGTCCCAGTTCTCCAGGTTCTCCTTTTCGGCCCGGATCTTGTGGAGATTGCCTTCCTTAAAGATACCTTCCCGGGTGTCCGTGTCCTTGGAAGGCGGCCGCTCCACCCGGCCGATGCGGCACCCCGAACGGGTGCCCATGATGGACTGAAAGTCGATATCGGTCATGGGCCCTTCAAATCCCGACTGGTTCAGTGTCTGCTGCAGGGATTCAAACTGATGTATCTTGATGCGTTCGCCCATAATGGCGAACAGCAGGGCTTCGCCGATGTTCAGCAGGGAATCGCCCATTCTTTCAAGATACCGGAAAATAAAAAGGACGGTGATCAGGTACTGCACATGTTCCCCGACACGCAGCTCCTTTATGAGTCTGGCGAATTCAACCTCGTAGAGACGGTCGGATTCATACTCCGCCTTGCAGATGGCAAGGGCGCCGCCCAGGTCGCTGCGCTTCAGAGCGGGTGTGATTTGTTCAAGCGCTTCCAGGATGACATTGATAATCGACTGATAATCATAGGGTTCTAAAAAGGAAACCTCATCCAGATAGCCGGTCTGCTGAATAATGCTGACACAATTGTCGGCGATCCGCTCCAGATTCACCGCGATAATATGGATGGCGCGGATGCGATTGATCTCATTTTTACTGAGGTCCCGCTGGGTGTTGATCCGGGTATAGCACTGGTGTTCGATGGTATTTTTCAGGTTGTCAATATAGTCGTCCCGGTTGAAAATGGTTTCATAGGCTTCGGGGGTAAAATTTTCCAGCAGGTCTCGCGTGGCCGCCACCTGCTTCTGGGTTTCAACCACGATGAATCGTAAATTTTCCTCTATGCCTTCAAACGTTATCATGTGTTACGACGACACAGCGATATCGTGATTGTCGGAAACACTGAACGCCTTGGTTTCCTTCCACGATATTTTGATATTAAGCTTGGCCTTTTCCGCCTTTTTACTCGCCTTTACCTCGAATTTCAGCAGATTGGCCGGCTTCAGATGAATTTCATCCCCGTTGGTGGAGAGTTTGACCTGGCCTTTTTTGATGCCTTCCAGGAGCGATTGAAGAAACTCCTTAATCGTCTCCGAATCCTGTACCGATTCATAGAAGAAATTCTCGTCCGACATACGCCTTCACCTCCTTTTTCCGGCTATCCCGCCAGCCGTGCCTTGTACTCGGCAATCACACCGTCTTTATGCATCTTTGTGATGATGAGTTTTTTATTGATCCGGTAATCGGTCCACGCGGGCTGAAGCCCGATTTCACGGCCCGCCTTTTTGCTGTCCTGCACCGCCGGGTCTTTGACTTTCTCCCCCATGTGCGTGTCGTCGCCCATGAACACCAGAATAGGGCGTTGCGACATCCCGATACGGTTGTTCATCTTGTCAATTACTTCGATCAGAAACTCGGTGTACTGCTGTGACTGTGGGTTCCATACCTCGATACCGTCAATGTCGTAATCGGCCAGCAGAACGGGCCAGAACTGCTCCGGATGCGGTATGACGATACACGCGCCGATGGCCCTGGCTTCCTCAATGATTTCCGATGTGCGGTAAAAATACTGGGCCGGAAAATGCTGCTTGACGATCTGCTTGACGGCCGTGAGAAACGCCTGGGCCCGGTTAATCAGGCCATGACCGTATACCGGCCGCAGTGAATCGAAAAAATTGCGCAACAGCTTGTTTTTCACAACATCCGGGGGCAAATCATCCAGGTCCCGCTCCAGTATATATCGAATCTTTTTCACATAGGCCTGTACAAAATCAATCAGCTTCCGGTCCGCTCCGGTGGCCCGGGAAGCCTGTTCCAGCCGGTCCTCATCAGGACCGGTGATGGTGTGGATAAAATCAAAAAGCTGGGACGCCCGGTATTTAAAGGTATAGGCAATCATTGACCGAAGGACGTCGGCCCGGTCCATGACCTCGTTTCTCCCGTGGATCAGCAACTGTACCTTCTGATTAAAGGCACGTGCGTAGCAATCCACCTCAACCCCTTTATAATCGCTGTTGTCGCACCCCATGATATCGTTGTGCTGGGTGGGAATGATCAGATCCGACGTTCGACCGGGAAACATGGCATCCACCCGCTGCATGATGAGATCCATTGGCACGAACTCGGGGTGCCAGTGAACGGCCAGCACCGACCGCTCCTTGAGGTAAACATCTTCGGGATGCACCACCCGCGCGATCTGATCGGCATCCAGCCGTGTGGATACGACTTCGGCAAAACGCTGCTCATCTTCCGCGGTTATCTCATGGGGAATATCATCGGGCAGAAGGGACAGCGCCTCATCTCTGTTCAGGGATTTTAACTGCTTCATGGCCGGTTCCAACACCACGCCACTTTCCGGACGGGTTCATTTATATATGTCATGACTCTTGTTTTTCACATCTTCCAGGTTGTCCAGGCTGGTCCGCAGGAGCGCCACATCCGCCTGCTTGTAAACCTTCTTGAATTCATCCACGGCCTTTTTATACGTCTTGTAGTAGGCATCCCCCTTGCCATTGAAGGCCATCATTTCGTATGAATCCTTCACAAACGCATCAACGGTTTCCTGGTCCGGCAAGGCCTCCTGCTCCAGGGATTTCCTGATGGCCTTGAACGAGCCCTTCATTCGCTTTTTCAGTTGCTTGTATGATTCCTTGTCTTCCCCGGAAGGCGCTTCATCGCCTTTGTCCGATGGCGCGGCTGGCTCCCGTTTGGCCTTATAGCAGACCACGACCCCATCCGCCGCCTTCTTGATCTCGATTTTCAATTTCCGGATCGTCTCAAAGTCCGGCCAGAACTCCTCTGCATCCACGTTCCCTGAAAAACGAGCCGCAAGCCCACGAAACAGATCCGGCAGATCCGCCATGCTGACGGTTTTTTCGATTTTGCGTTCCTTCTCAGACATACCTGCCTCCTTTGCAATTATAAGTTGAGAAGGCTATGTGACCTCCAAAATACGACAGCCTCCCATTAAAAGCAATATCCCCCCTGATGCATCACGGGGGGATACGTTAACAGAAAAACAGTTGTCCCTTGTGGCCGACACAACAAATATGCATGAATATTAATTAATTACAAATAATTAGAGGCAAAAAGAAAATCAGCCGAATGCTGTTGGGCAGTAATCGGAAATATATTCCTAACAAAAAAATAACATAATTCTAACATTACTATAATTGATGGTCTCGTAAAAAGTCAAATTTGGAACGGCACAGTAAAAAGTTCAAGTTCGAGGCGCGCAAATCTTGAGGAATGGAGCGTACTTAGCAGTACGTGACATGACGAAAGATGCAGCGCAACAAAGAAATTGGACTTTTTACGAAGCCGTCATAAT
>JAXHTY010000050.1:0-8372 GCA_034189905.1 Thermodesulfobacteriota bacterium | reverse complement strand
CCTGATTCCTTAAAGTAAGAATTACAGTTTGCATTTTGTAAAAACGGACAAAATATATCATAACACCTTAAAATATAATCAAAATGAAACAATTATCAAAAAATTTCATGAAATATGCGGGTTAGGAGGCACAGATAACAAATGAACGGAACAGATAACAACGCGGAAAGAATCATCAACCCCCAATGGCTGTCTGAAGTAAAGAAGGTTGTCAATCCCTGCCCCTATTTCCAACTGCAGCAGATGACTTTAGAAGACCTTGGCTGGGGTACCGCCCGGATTGAGATCGACCTTGAAGACCGCCATCTCCAGCCCTTTGGCCTGGTCCATGGCGGGGTATTTGCCTCTATCATGGATGCTGCGGGGTTCTGGGCGGTCTATTCCCGATTACCCGAAGGCGTGGGCCTGACCACTGTAGAACTGAAGATCAACTACCTCGCCCCGATGATCACCGGCAGGCTCATCGGCCTGGGCAATTGCATAAAGCTCGGCCGCACCCTGGGCCTGGGCGACGCCCGCATTGAAAATCAGGACGGCAAGCTCGTGGCCCACGGCACCACCACCGTCATGGTCCAGGAGGATCTGGGTATCAAGGGCGAGGACGGCGGCATTCCAAAGTTTTTATGAAGAACCCGACCGAATGGAGTAACCCGGGAAGGTCGTTGCCAATCTCCGGTTTGCAGCCACGTTCGCCCGTAACGGCTCGGATAAGAGCCTCTGCGATTTCAGGTAAATACGTGCCTGGGGGGTGAATATGAATATGGCGGTAATTGCAGATCTCGGTGAGGGCACAAGCACTTCCGGGCCGAAGCCACTTTGCCATACGGCCGATCAACGACGTCACTGCTGCCCCGGGAAGATACATCAGCACCCATCGACCGAAAACGCCATCCACACTCTCCTCGTGAAGATCAAATGCTTCCAGGCTGGCCGCTCGTGTCTCAATATTTAAAAGGCCTTCGTCCCTGGCGTGCGCTTTCAGTATCGGGAGTGAGCTATCCCCATCTCGATCCACAGCAATAACCTTCCCCTCCGGCCCGACAATATGTGCCAGATCGAGGGTTGTAAATCCCGGGCCGCAACCGAGATCAACCAGAGTTGTGCCCGTGCTGAATCCAGCGCGGGAGATGAACCGTTGGTTTTCATTGGCCCAGACATGATGCTGGAACCTGAGCCGCTCTATTTCTTCCCGGGTATAACCAAAACGGTATTCGTCGGCAGGTGCGGACGCACCAGCTTCTGTTTTATTATTCATTTTAGCGTCTTTCGGGATCGGCCCGCTTCTTTCCTCACCTGACAAGGGGTTGTATCTGCCCGGTAACTGATCCCTCTAACCCGCTTATTTCATGAAATTTTTTGATATAAAACTGACCTGATTCCTTAAAGTAAGAATTACATTTATAACGGCGGGCATCAGCAGCCGCGGCTTTTTGCGGTCTGCTGATGCCCTGTTATGCCTTAATTTCATCTGTTGGCAATATCTGTTTCCCATGCCGAATAGTAAGTATGGATATTTGTTTTGTTCCGATATGATAAACGATTCGATAATTTCCGTAAATCAATTCCCTGAAATGACGTTCATTAATTTCAGAGACGATCCGTCCGATTTCTGGATTGGCTTTGAGTTGGTCAACCTTTGCAAACACAGTATTAATCCAATTGTCTGCTGCCAAAGGTTTATCTTGTGAAATGTAATCAACTATTTCTGACGCCCTTTCAACAGCAAGGGGAGACCATACTATTTTCATTTGGGGTCTCTCTTCAATAATTTGGCTTTTGCCTTTTGGTGGGAAATTCCTTCTCCTTTTGCCAGTTGGTTGAGAGAGGTTTGGATGTCTGAAAGAAGATCAATTTTTTCTTGCATAGCTTCAAATTCATTGGCACCCAATAGTACAGCTACGCCTTTGCCATGCTGCGTAATTATAACCGGACGCTTGGTGTCATGGACTTGTTTGATGTAAGAAGCCATGGCATTTCTGACTTCCGACATTGATCTGATATCTTGATCGATTTTAAGTTTTTGCATTTTGCACCTCTTTTGTAATTATTTTGTACAAAATAGCATACAATTATATGTACAATCAATATTTTTTTAAGAGGTATAACGGCGGCATCCAATGGCAGCCAGGGCTTCCACTGTCTTGCCTAAAAGTTGTTGAAATTCGTTTCCCTCTGTTTTTCAAAGGCCGGATGCCCTGGCTGTCCTTTGAGCTGCCAGGTCCTAAATTGCACCATAACGCTTAAAGTTTCTTTCCAGTAATTAGAGTCCTGTCTGCCGCAACATCAGTGACTTCAACCTGACCAAACCCCGCTGTCATGAGAATATCGCCGATTTCTTTCGTAGAATAGCATTTTCCTTCAGTCGAATGCATCAGAAGGCACGAATACTCAGCAACGGAAAGAGGTCCTGTCTTAAATTGATTCAGATGGGCATCAAAGACCGCTATAAAACCGCCTGTGGATAAACTTTCAAAGGAATTATCAGCAAGTATTTTCAAGGAGTTGATGCCCCAATCGTGGAAAGCATTAGCAAATAGATGGACATCATAACCAGTGGGAATTTCATCAAACATATTGCCGGCGACAACATTAACCTTAGCCGAAAAACCCTTTGATTCGATTGACCGTTTTGCTGCAAGGTCCACGGGAGGTATTTCAAGGACAGCGGCCGCCAGATGACTGTTTCTGTTTAC
This sequence comes from Thermodesulfobacteriota bacterium, assembly GCA_034189905.1. Lineage (GTDB taxonomy): Bacteria > Desulfobacterota > Desulfobacteria > Desulfobacterales > Desulfosudaceae > JAXHTY01. Next base: position 5,679 of record JAXHTY010000050.1, on the reverse strand, counting down.
GATGGAGCAAGCGTATATGCCTGAGCCACCAGCAATGTCCAAAAGGGCGTTGTGCTGACTGACCTCGATTGTCTCGGCGAGTTTTCGGGCAAGAAATGCACCGCGGCTATCCATGGCTGCGGTAAAGGTATCCGCGAATTCCTGATTTTGCATGCTTTTTTCCCAGCTATTCCCCTTATCCTTACTCGACCAACCGGCAGGCCTTCCGGTTTTGAGAACATCATGAAACTCTAAGCATTGGGGGCGGCTCTTAAGAGAATTGTAATAAGGGACCAGGCTATCGGGGCTATCACTGACAAGATATTTCGCAGATAGTTCAGCCAACCCATATCTGTGCTCATTCGTTTCAATCAATTCCATGGAAAGAAGAAGTGACACAAGGACGTCCGCCGGTCGAGGCTGGATTTTCATTTTGTCACAGATCTCATCAATGGTTTTAAAACCTTCACTCAGAAATGTGAAAAAATCGAGGCAGGCCACTGCGCATACCAGCAAATCCGATGCATAAATTGAATCCCTGTATCTGAGCAAGCGTGTGGGATCGGTATTTTGAGAATACTTATTCATGTCACTTTACCTTTGGTCCAACGCCGCCTTCAGCAGTTGCTATGGAGCGCCAGCGGAATAGCAATCCGGTGCAAGCAATTGTGTGTGCCGGGCATGGCACATGTTCTTAAAAGTGAGCTGAATATAGCAGGATACCATGTATTTGGCAAGTCTTAGACCCAGCCTGATGGAGGCGAAGGGTGTAGCGGTAGTGCAACGGGGTGCCGGTGACGGCACTTCGAGAGGAAGCCGCCCGGTTGAGGCCGGGTACCGCTTTCAAAAATTTCATGAAATATGCGGGCTGATATGGATCATGCGTCGACTGCGCAGTCTTATCTGGAAACAGTGGAAGAACCCGAAAACCAGGGTCCGCAACCTTGATGGTCTCGTAAAAAGTCAATTTTGGGACGGCAAAGTAAAAAGTTCAAGTTCGCGGCGCGCAAATCTCGAGGAATGGAGCGTACTCAGTCGTACGTAACATGACGAGAGATGCAGCGCAACAAAGAAATTGGACTTTTTACGAAGCCGTCAATACCTGGCCCGTTACGGGGACAACATGCCAAAAATCCATAAAAAGGCCATTCGGGATATCACCGATTGCCGCAATGGCTCATTTGGTACGCTGGTGTATCAATGCCCTGACTGCCGCGCACCCCATGTTGTTGCCTGTTGCTGCGGCAACCGGCATTCTTAGGAGATTGCATAACCCAAATGTCTATGTCCATAGTAGCTCGGGGATAACCGTGGGCTGCCAAGGCGTAAGCACCGATAAGCAAATATCTAACTTTCTCGCCTGATAAGGCGAGTAACATGTCTTTGTAGTCTTCGTTCAGCATCGTGATTTCTACTCAAGGATGTTATTTCTTTGGTTAAACTCCAAACGAGCATTATACGGTCTGCCGGAGTACCAGGAACGAAATCGTCATTCAATTGATCTGATATTTTGTGTAAGGATGTAAGATTTCGGTCCATAATTCGAATGTTAATATTTTTATCAGGTATAATCAATTATTTAGTCCTCCGAACGCTGGAAGCCAAGGCTTCCACTGACTTGAGTAAATTTGTTTGTTATTCAATTTTCATCGGCTTTTCAAAAGACCGCCGGCCCTGGCTGTTACCTGGGCTGACTTGTTCTACCTCTCCCTTCCTTCCCGAATAATATCCACTATTTCTTTTGTGCTAATTTTTGCTCTAATAGAAGGCACATCCAAAGGGGAAGAAACGATTTTTTCAGGAACCAGCGCAAAGGTTCTGCCGTCCTTTCTTCGGATTAGTACTTTTCCCTTGTTTTCTGCCTGATCAAGAATCATGGCAAGTTTTTGTCTTGCTTCAGAATATGTAAAAACCTGCATTTTAAACCTCCAGAGTTGCAACGTTAAAATTTCGGGCAGATGCGATCAGTTTTCTATCCAATGTCAATAACGGAGCCTTATATCTGATGGCACAATCCAAAAAATAGGCATCATATGCGTAAATATTGGCCTGTTTGGATAATTTTAATGCCTTGACAAAATCTGGATCGATATACCGGATGGGGATGCCGTTAAAGATCGCTAATCCTTTTTCAGCCTCTGTCAGTGTCAGCCTTTTTTGTTTAAACATTGCTGAAAAGGCGTTGCCAATTTCCCATGGAATAGAGCCTGGCCCTATGAGCGTGTTTCCTGTTGTGACTTCGATGATCCTTTTGCGTTCTGGCTCACCGACAATTACCGAAATCAGTGCAGAAGTGTCTATGACGATTTCCACTGCTTACCCCCCAACACTTGTTTATATGACAATTGTACAACAGCTATGTTGTTTGTCAAGAACCAATAGGTAGAACGTGCGCTTCACCTGCCGGGCACAAGGAAGCAAAGAGTTTCTAAACTACCGATTACCAAGCCTACAAACAACGCCTGTAAGTCGTCGCTGGATAGCCCGGTCAGAGTGAAAGCGTGGGTTGTGTGCTCTTTTTTCCTATGTAACTGAAAAGGTGTTGATCAATAACATTTCCATCCTTTATGACGCTTGAGCGAAGGGTTCCCTCAAATTTATACCCCGCTTTCTCAAGCACCTTCGCTGATGACGGATTAATAGAGTACGGTTCAGCGCTAATCCTATAAAGACCTAAATCTTGAATAGCATATTCGGTTATTACCTTTACAGCCTCGGTCATTATTCCTTTACCCCAATAAGGTTCTGCAAGCCAATATCCTAACTCCGCAGTAAATCGATGTACATCTTTTCCGATTACGATCCCAATGCTACCAATAGCTTCCTGTGAAGTTGCTATCGCAAAAAAGGTCTTTGAGTGTTCCTTAATAGCGCGATCAATAAAGGATTCTGCATCTGGGAGGCCGTATGGATGAGGAAATGCATCTCTCAAATTTAGCCAAATCTTCTTGTTGTTTGCATATTTGGCTATTGATGGTGCATCTTCTATTTTCCAGCCTCGAATTTTAAAATCACCGAATTTTTTGTTCATTATAGACATGGTTTCAACACACAACGTCCGCCACCACCGGCGAGCAGGGAATGGTGACTTTTACAATGCCACGTTAACACCGAACCACGATACTTGAAAAGCAGCCCGCCCCTGCGAGTCCGTGTGAGTGGCGTTGTGTGTGCCGGGCACGGCACATGTTCTTAAAAGTGAGCTGAATATAGCAGGATATCATGTATTTGGCAAGTCTTAGACCCAGTCTGATGGAGGCGAAGGGTGTAGCGGTATGGCAACGGGGTGCCGGTGACGGTACTTCGGGAGGAAGCCGCCCGGCTGAGGGTCGGGTAACCGGCCCTGACCGCATGGGAGAAGTCAGCAGAAGGCATAGTAGCCGGTGGAAACGAGCCCCGCAAAAGCGGGGAGGCCTCACCCCGGTGAAGGCCCGAACGGTGCCCGGACCGAATGGGACGGGTAAATGATAACGGCAAATAGGAGGTGTGTACTTGTGAATATAAAGCCACAGCAGCTGGAAATATTCGCAGCGTCACAGATTGCCGAACGTCTGGGGAAAAGTGACCGGTTAATGGAAGCGATCCTTGAGCGCAATAACATTATCCGGTCTGAAGCCGTCCGGTATCTCCACCCGGTATCGCTCATCTACAATCAAACACAGCGGCGCGTCGGATTCTTTCTGAAACGGCAATGCGATGGGCACCAGTGCAGATTCCTCTGAAGGCCGTCCCTCGAACTTCTTCTTCCAGTACACAAACTGCCATTTTCGAAGATTGTGCCTCCTCTGGTATTCTGCCTGGCTTAATCCACTTGACTGCCAGTCTCGTATCCGATCTTCCCATACACGCCGATTCTCGGCCAGTTCCCGTTTTCTATCGCTTTGCTTGTCTGTCATTTAACGCCTCCTTATTGTGATAAAGTTCGGCGCTATCGTGACATACTTTTTAATGACTGTGAAGATGGAGTTAATTTGACGCTTACACCGCCCTGGTACGCGATCCGTATGCCGGGTGGTGTGGGAGGGGGTAGCCGTGAGGCTACTCCCTATCCCAATTGGCCCTTTACTTTTTATAGGCAGGGTTGAGGTTTTTAAACATAGGATAGTGTTTGGTGTTGAGTGTCTTTAATTCAGCATTTTCAGATTCGGCGGTTGCAGCCAATATAGCATCTGCAAGACTAACACCATGTGACTTGCCATAATCTCGTCTATAAAGCCCCCCGGCTTTTCCGATAGCGGCATCTATCGGGACAACGCGAAACAGGGATATAAAGCTCTGCAAAGCATTTTGTTCTGCATCTCCTTTGACACCGGCATACAACTCTGCAACCACAATTGATGACAAAATTATACGGTCATTATATTTATTGATGAAAGCAACTGCTTTGTCTAATCCCCTGAAAAAATCAACAAGAACATCAGTGTCTAATAGAATCGGCTTCTCCATTATTTTCCCCGGTCCCATTCGGAACGAATTGATTCAAAATCAGGAAGATCCGTTCGAGTCTTCCAAATTCCGGCAGACTCACGAAGCACCATTTCTCTATGGCTTTTACCGGCTTGTTCGATTAGGCTGTCGACGGCCTCCCTGATTAGTTCACTCTGTTTTTTTCCAAATGATTTAGATATAGTAGCCAATTCGTTGCGTTGTCGCTCTGTTAAATATATTTGAGTTCTTATCATTTTTTGCTCCTCATTTAGTGTATACACCCTGATTATACATCACCTTACCAGAATGTCAACGTCCGCCACCACCGGCGAGCAGGGGATGGTAATTTTTGCTAAGCCACGTAAACACCGAACCACGATACTTGAAAATCAGCCCGCCCCTGCGAGTCCGGGTGAGTGGCGTTGTTGGGCCAACATTAATATTAAAAGGCGAATAATCTCTGAAGTATTGAAATAACATCCAACTGGCTTTTTGAATCTATTGTGCCAAGTTTCTTTATTAGTCGTGTTTTATCAATTGTTCGAAGCTGATCTAAAACAATTTGTCCCTTTTTCTTTTGAAAAGTACAGGAAACACGAGTGGGATATTCTTTTTGAGCAGAGGTCATTGGGGCAATGATCACTGTTCGGATGTTACGATTCATTTCATCAGGAGAAATAACCAAGCAAGGTCTTGTCTTTTGGATCTCTGAGCCAACGGTAGGGTCAAGATTAATTAAATAAACATCAAAACGTTTCACTACCATTGCCATTCTTCCTCATCCCATGAATGTGAAATGTTATCATCAATGATTAGTTCGTCATCATTCTTTTCACCCATGGCTTTGAAGGCGGCATCCCATCCATCACGAACATCTTTAACAGGTCGAATGATAATTTGATCTTTTTCAACCTCAATTTCAACATCATCCATAATACCTGTTTGGTCAAGGATGGGTTTCGGGATACGCAAACCTTGGGAATTACCTATTTTTATTATATGTGCTCTCATTGTATTTCTCCTTTGCATTTAACGTAATAACATTGTAATTACATTTGAGGCAAATGTCAAGAGCTAAGTTCTAGCCCGGATATTTCATGACTTCATAAAAAATGATCAAAATGGGCTCATTTTTTCTGTTGAAAGTTAATATTTGACAATACGGACTATTTTATCATTTAAAACCTGACGGTGGCGGATGTAAAATCACCGTCAAACCCTGAATTTACCTGTTTTTGACGTACCTCTCCTTGCCGTTACACGGCTTGCAGG
>JAXHTY010000005.1:0-182683 GCA_034189905.1 Thermodesulfobacteriota bacterium | reverse complement strand
GCAAAGTAAAAAGTTCAAGTTCGCGGCGCGCAAATCTCGAGGAATGGAGCGTACTTAGTTGTACGTGACATGACGAGAGATGCAGCGCAACAAAGAAATTGGACTTTTTACGAAGCCGTCAAGTTTTGGCTTGATTTTTTTGCCCATACGATTGACTATCTATTGAATTTAAAAACGGGAAAAGCGTAATAACGACAACATATTTTCATTTATCCCGGTAACAGGAGGCATTGTTATGAAACAAAAATACATTATCGAAAAAGGCGACAACAAAACCGATCTGATCATCCGGGAGTTTGCCGAGCTTGAAAAAGCCGAATATTCCCTCCTGATGGAAGAAACCTACCCCCTCGCAACGATCAAAAAAGCTAACGGAGAGGGGCTGGCATCGCTGATGACTGCCATTAAAACCCATGATCTGTTTCCACCATCTTCCATTGCGGAAAAAATTGCAGAAGGCATTGGCGTGCTGCTCGCTGACAAAGAAAAGGATTCCATAGAGGTCGCCATTGACGACGCCACCATCTTAAAAGAAGAAGAGGCGGATATTGAGGAGGAAATAGAGCCGGAAGAGGATATCGACGAACTGCTTGAAGACGATTTTTCCTTTGATGACGACGACAGCGATGATGACGACGACAGCGACGACGATATGGACTCGTAATGAAAGACACCTTAAGGGCCATTATCCATCAGGCAGTTCAAAACGCCCATAAAAGCAGTGCGTTGCCTTCATCCGATGTGTCGGCAATCGAGATCGAACATCCCAAGGCAAAGGCTCACGGGGATTTTGCCACCAACATCGCCATGGTATCGGCCGCCACCCAGAAGATGGCGCCCCGGGCCATTGCCGACGCGATTCTGTCCCATCTTGAGGACACAGACGGTATTATTGAAAAGACCGAGGTCGCAGGGCCGGGATTTATCAACTTTTTTATCAATAAAAACGCATGGCTGCCGGTGCTTCAGAAAATTCATGAACAGGGCGGCCGGTTCGGGGCAACCGATATCGGCCGCGGGCGGCGGATTCAGGTGGAGTTTGTCAGCGCCAATCCCACCGGCCCCCTTCATGTGGGCCACGGCAGAGGCGCGGCCGTGGGCGATACCGTAGCCAATATACTTTCCTTTTGCGGCTGGCAGGTGGAGCGGGAATATTATGTAAATGACGCCGGCAATCAGATTCTGACCCTGGGCCGGTCGGTGTATCTGCGCATGCGCCAGCTTTCCGGAGATGTAATGGAATTTCCCGGAGATTGTTATCAGGGGGACTATATTCAGGATATTGCCGGCCGCATCATGGATGATCCGGCCACATCCATGGATGAAATGGATGATGCTGCGGCTATTCGTTTTTGCGCCGAATATGCCGCCAATGAAATTCTGGTGGGCATTCGCGAAGACCTGGCAAACTTCGGCATCACCTTTGACAACTGGTTTTCTGAAAAATCCCTGTTTGACACCAATGCCGTGGACGATGCCCTGGGGCTGCTGAAGCAGAAGAATCATGCCTATGAATCAGAGGGCGCACTCTGGTTTGCATCCGCAACATTCGGGGATGAAAAAGACCGGGTGGTGGTTCGGAACAACGGGGAGACCACCTATTTTGCGTCGGATATCGCCTATCATAAGAACAAGCTGGACCGGGGGTTTGACCGCATCGTGGATGTCTGGGGCGCGGATCATCACGGGTATATTCCCCGGGTGCGGGCTGCCATCAGTGCCATGGAACAGGACAAAGATGTCCTTGACATCATCCTGGTGCAACTGGTCAATCTGTTGCGCCACGGCAAGCCTGCGGCCATGTCCACCCGGGCCGGCGAATTTGTAACCCTGCGATCAGTGGCCGATGAAGTGGGGGTGGATGCGGCCCGGTTTATCTTCCTGACCCGGCATTATGACAGCCCCCTTGACTTCGACCTTGAACTGGCAAAGGAAAAAACCAACGACAATCCGGTCTTTTATGTACAATACGTCCATGCCCGGATCGCCAGCATCCTTCGCAAGGCAGCCGAAGAAAAGGGGATCACCGAAATTGCTGCGGATAACAAGACCCTGACAGTACTACTGGACGCACCTGAAGATATCGACCTGATCAAGGCCCTGGCCCGGTATCCCGAAACCGTTGCCATGGCGGCGGAATGCATGGAACCACACCGAATCACATTTTATCTGATGGAGCTTGCCGGCGCCTTTCATTCATACTATAACAAACACAAGGTCCTTGTCGACGATCCGGTGCTGACCATGGCCAGGCTTTATCTGGTTTGCGCGGTAAAAAAGGTGATCCATAACGGACTCTCGCTTCTGGGAGTGTCGGCGCCGGAATCAATGTAGCCTGAATTACGTTCATGGCGGAAAACAAAAAAACACCAGCAAAGGAAAAGAAGGGCGGGCCAGCGTTCAGCCTGTCCGAAGCAGCCGGATGGCTGGGCGTGCTGGTGTTTGTATGTGCATGGTTTTTTGTGCTGGGAATTCTCGTCGGCCGCGGGTTTGTGCCGGCACCGCCTACTGAAGCCGACTCTCTGAATGAGTTTCTGCAACACAAGCGGGCGGAAAGCATTGAGAACCAGGCCCAGGATACACCGTCAAATGATCTGAAGCTGGGATTCCATGAAGCCTTAAAAACCGACGCACCTGCTGATCGCCATGACATTCCTTCTGCATCATCCCCTGTCAACGAAACGCCAGCGGTGAAAACACCCAAAACCACAAAACCCGACAATATCCCCACACCGGCCGGCAGCCCGGATGCCCCCACTGCCAAAAACGACGGAGAAAAAATATTCACTATTCAGGTGGCGGCTGTGCGGGATGAAAGTGATGCCGTGGCCCTTATCAGTAAACTGAAAAAAAAGGGCTTTTCCGCATACAGCACCACCGTCGAACTCTCCGGCGGCAACCGCTGGTACAGAATCCGCTGCGGCGCTTATGAAAGCCGGCAGGCAGCTGCTCCGACCCTGGACAAACTGGAAGATGAGGGGTTCGGGCCCATGCTGGTCAGAAAATAACATCAATACATCTTTTCATCAAAATCCCTTGCCGGCTGGCTGGTTGACATTAATTCCTTTTTTTTATAGGCTGTTAAATGTACTGCAGTAACAACCATTCTTCGGGAAAAAAATGGACCACTTCAAAATCAACACCCGTGATCTCTTTTTTATCCTCAAGGCGCAGCTCAATTACGGCCAGCTTTGCGATTTCGACCGGTATAAGGATCTGGATGAAAAGGCTCTGGATCTGCTGGTTAACGAGGCTGTAAAGTTTGCCAGGGGTGTCGTGGCCCCGCTTCAGGCCCTTTCCGAGGATCCCGGTGTGACGTTCGGGAACAACCAGGTAGCGTGCCCACCCGCCTTTAAAACGGCATTTAAAAAATATGGGCAGGACGGATGGACCGCCGCGGCCCGGGATCTGGAATACGGCGGCAGCGGGTTTCCATTGATGATGCGGATTGTGGTCAACGATATCATGTACGGCGCCTGTCAGTCCTTTAATATGGCCCCCAGCCTCACCCATGGAGCAGCCCATCTGATCGAAAGTTTTGCTTCAGACGACCTGAAGGCGCTGTTTGTACCCAAAATGTTCGACGGCACCTGGGCCGGCACCATGGCCCTGACCGAACCCGGGGCCGGCTCAGATCTTGGCGCCCTTGAGGCCTCGGCCCGTCGGGAAAACGATCATTACAAATTAAAAGGTACGAAAATATTCATCTCCTGGGGTGACCACGACCTTACGGACAACATTGTCCATCTCGTACTGGCCCGTATTGACGGTGCGCCCCCGGGTATAAAGGGGATTTCCCTGTTTATCGTGCCCAAGTACAGGGTCAACCCGGATGGCTCTCCCGGAGAATCCAACGATGTCATTTGCGGCGGGATTGAGGCCAAGCTGGGCCTGCACGGCTCGCCCACCTGCACCCTCAACTTCGGCACCAATGACGGGTGCGAGGCCTACCTCTGCGGCGAGGAGAACAGAGGCCTGGCCCACATGTTCCAGATGATGAACCAGGCACGGATCAATACCGGTGTATCGGGTATGGCCATTGCCGCCACCGCCTACCAGAATGTTCTGGCATATGCCCGGGAGCGGCGACAGGGCCGGGACCTGACCGGCCGGCAATCCGGCAGTGTACCCATCATTCAACACCCCGATGTAAAACGCATGCTGCTGTGGATGAAGGCGGTCACCGACGGAATGCGATCCCTGGTTTACACCGCCGCTTTCTGGTCTGACATGGCAGACCAGCATCCCGATGCCAGCCAGCGGGAACACTACACGGACCTGCTGGATTTCTTTACCCCTATTGTAAAGGCCTATTGTTCGGACATGGGGTTCCGGGTCTGCGAAACCGCCATGCAGTGCATGGGCGGCTACGGGTATATAAAGGATTTTCCCGTGGAGCAATACCTGCGGGACGTCAAGATCCTGTCTCTGTATGAAGGGACCAACGGCATTCAGGCTATGGACCTTATGGGCCGGAAGATGCGCATAAAAGACGGCACCCTTTTGACCCGGTTCAGCGATGAAATTATGCGATTCTGCCGCAGCCATGCCGATTATGGGCCGGTGAATGCGCTGGAACACGCCACCAGAGAAATTGTGGAAGGCGCACGTCAGCTTGGCGGCCTTCAGTCGGAAGACCCGTTACTGTGGGGTGCCAATGCAACACCTGCGCTCATGTGTCTTTCCGAAGTGGCGGTTTGCTGGCGACTGCTGGATATGGCCGTTATTGCCGCCCAACAGATCGAAGCGGGAAAAGGCCCCGGGGAATTCTATGAAGGAAAAATCCGGCAGGCCCGGTTTTTTGCCGAAACCGTGCTGCCCCACAGTGCGGCCAGAATGAAGACCTGCCTCAAGAAGGGGCGGGATATAGCCGATATACCACTGGACGAATTCTGACGGCTTCGTAAAACGCTCAATTGCCGCAAAGCGGCCGGCTGTGTTGCGATGTATCTCCCGTCGTGTCACGTACACCAGGTACGCTCCACGCCTCGAGATACATCGGCGTCTTTCTCTTGAACGTTCTACGAAGCCGTCTCAAGAACTTACAGGTTGTGTATCTCAGATACTGAACAGCAAAAACGATCTAGGGAGACGCGAATGGATTTTCGACTTTCCAGAGAAATGACCATGCTCCGGGATGCGGTCCGGGAGTTTGCCAACAAGAAACTGGCCCCTTATGTGGATGAGTGGGACAAAAATCACTACCTTCCCCATGAAGAAGCGCTGAAGCCCATGGGGGAACTGGGGTTTTTCGGGTCCGTTATCCCCGAGGCATACGGGGGCGAGGAAATGGGGTTTCTGGCCACGGCCATTATCACCGAGGAGATTGCCCGGGTTTCCGGCTCCCTCCGGGTCCAGGTCAACATGCAGGGCCTGGGCACGGCCTATCCCATTTACCGGTACGGCACGGATGCGGCAAAGGAAAAATATATCGCCAGGCTTTGTTCCGCTGAATACCTGGGCGCATTTGCCATCACCGAGCCCAATGCCGGGTCGGATGTCATGTCCATAGAGACCACGGCCGAAGACAGGGGCGACCATTTTCTCCTGAACGGCTCCAAGACGTGGATATCCAATGCCAATTACGCGGATGTGATCATCTGTTACGCCTATACGGACAAGGAAAAACGCGGCAAAGGGTTGTCTGCATTTATCCTGGAACCCAAGAATTTCGAGGGCATTTCCACCACAGACCTCGAAAAGCTGGGCCTGTTTTCATCACCCACAGGCGAGCTGTTTTTAAACAATGTAAAGGTGCCCAGGGAAAACCTGCTGGGCGAGGTGGGCGACGGGGCCGCCATTGTCTTCAGCTCCCTGAATCAGACCCGTTTGTCTGCGGCTGCCGGAGGTGTGGGGGTTGCCCAGTCCTGCCTGGACATTGCCCTGAAATACTGCAACCAGCGGGAGCAGTTCGGCCGGGAAATCGGCCAGTTCCAGATGAACCAGGAGCTGATTGCCAAAATGAGCGTGGAGATCGAGGCGTCCCGGCTGCTGGTCTACAGGGCCGCCTGTGAAAAGGACAACGGCAATTTAAATAACGGCCTGGACGTTGCCCAGGCCAAATATTATGCCGCGGAAACCGCCATCAACTGCGCCAATCATGCCATGCGCATCATGGGAGCGTACGGGTATTCGACCGAATACCCCCTGGCCCGCATTTACCGGGATGCGCCCTCCGTGGCCATTGTGGAGGGGTCGGCGAATATCTGCAAGCAGATTATTGCGATGGATAGGCTCGGTTACCGCAAGGCCAACCGGTGATTTTCCGGGTCACCTTGACCGCACATACGGCGTTGCGGGACATTTGCAGTAGATGACTACAGCTTCATGTCCCGCGCTTTGCTCTTGGACGTTTTACACAGCCGCTACTAAGATCTAACGAGATGGGAGATTTCCCGTTCCCGTGCCCTTGTGGCTGTGTCACGATTTGTCATCCCGGCCAGTGGAGCGAAGCGGAACGTGAGCCGGGAGCCAGTATAAAATTGATCTAATTCATTTTAAGGAACGATATTCATGACCTATACGGATATAAAATTTGATGTGACGGGCGGGGTTGCGGTGATGGTGCTGAATCAGCCGGATACACGGAATGTGATTACCGGGGAAAGTACGATCAGGGACATCGAGTCGGTGTGCAAGGCGGTTAATGACGACATGGAGATACGGGTGCTGATCATCACGGGTGCGGACCCGGCTTTTTCCGCGGGGGGCAATGTCAAGGACATGGCTGAGAAAAAGGGTATGTTCAAAGGCTCGCCGGCCGAGCTGATGGAGGGATATCGCAAGAATGTTCAGCGCATCCCTCTGGCTGTGCATAGCCTGGAAGTGCCCACCATTGCGGCGGTGAACGGACCGGCCATTGGTGCGGGGTGTGACCTTGCGCTGATGTGCGATATGCGGGTGGCCTCGGAAAAGGCCCGGTTCGGCGAAACCTTTCTCAACATCGGCATTATTCCCGGCGACGGGGGCGCGTGGTTTCTCCCCAGGGTGGTGGGCATAGCAAAGGCCTGCGAACTGACCTTTACCGGTGACATTATCGACGCAGACACGGCCCTTGAAATCGGGATGGTGAACCATGTGGTCCCGCACGACCAGCTTATGGTAAAGGCTCAGGAACTGGCGGAAAAAATCGCTGCAAAACCGCCGCGCGCCCTTCGCATGGCCAAACGGCTGCTTCACATGGGCCGGACCATGACCCTGCCCCAGCTGCTTGAACAGTCGGCGGCCTGCCAGGCGTTGTGCCACCACACCGACGATCATGCCGAGGCCCTGGCTGCGATGTTTGAAAAACGAAAACCGAATTTTAGCGGTAAATAGAAACTGTTGCATAAACAAAGGTATGTTTTTTTGTGCTGCCTTTTAAACACCACGAAGGACACGAAGAAAATGGTAACATGAGTTTCGTAACCTTCTCGGTCACTCAGCCTTTTTGCAGGAGATCGTCATGAACGAAAAAAACAATCCCGTATCTCTGGAAAAACAGAACGAGGTCGCCCTGATCCGTATAGACAACCCGCCGGTGAACGCTCTGGGGATTGCGGTCCGGCAGGGACTCATGGACAGCATCAACGCGCTTGCCGCAGATGATGCGCTCAAGGCGGCAATCATCATCTGCGAAGGCCGGACATTTTGCGCGGGTGCGGACATCAAAGAGTTCGGCAGGCCCCCCGAAGATCCCTGGCTGCCCCAGGTGCTGGATGCCATCGAAGCATGCCCGAAGCCGGTTATTGCGGCCATGCACGGCACGGCCCTGGGCGGGGGGCTGGAAACCGCCATGGCCTGCCATTTCCGTGTGGCACTGGCATCGGCCAGAATGGGGCTACCCGAAGTCAAGCTCGGGCTGCTGCCCGGTGCCGGCGGCACCCAGCGCCTGCCCCGGCTGGTGGGCGTGGAAAAGGCCCTTGAAATGATCACTTCCGGAACGCCTGTTGACGCGAAACAGGCAAAAGATATCGGCCTGGTGGATGAAATTGTTGACAATGATCTGGAAGCCGGGGCGCTTGCCTTTGCCCGTAAAATTTTTGATGAAAACCGCCCTGTTATGGCGACGCGGGATATCGAAACCCGGCTTGCCCCTGCCAGGGAAACGCCGGGCATTTTTGATGAATTCAGAAAATCCATTGCCCGCCGCACCCGCGGGTTTGAAGCGCCTGAAGCCTGTATCAAGGCGGTGGAAGCCTGTGTCACCATGCCCTTTGAAGCGGGCGCCAAATTTGAACGAACTCTTTTTCAGGAGCTCATGGCCGGGACCCAGTCCGCTGCCCAGCGCTATTACTTTTTTGCCGAGCGCCAGGCCGCCAAGGTGCCGGACATCAACAAAGAAACGCCCCGGCTGACGATCAACAACGTGGCCATCATCGGTGCCGGCACCATGGGCGGGGGCATTGCCATGAACTTTGCCAATGCCGGCCTTTCCGTCATTGTGGTAGAGGCAAACCCGGAGAACCTGGACCGCGGGCTGGGAATTATTCGAAAGAACTATGATGCGAGCGCCGCAAAGGGGAAATTATCTCAAACCGATGTGGACGACCGAATGAATCGGATTACCGGAACGGTTTCCATGGACGATGTAAAGGACGCGGATCTGGTGGTGGAAGCGGTGTTTGAAAACATGGACCTGAAAAAGGAGATTTTCACCCGGCTGGACAATCTCTGCAAAGACAACGCCATTCTGGCCACCAACACTTCTTATCTGGATATCAATGAAATTGCCGCGGTGACCCGCCGGCCGGAATCGGTACTGGGCCTCCATTTTTTCAGCCCCGCCAATGTGATGCGGTTGCTGGAAATCGTGCGGGCGGAAAAAACCGCTCAGGCAGTGCTGGCCACCTGCCTGGACCTGGCCCGGACCATCAGAAAACTTCCTGTTGTTGTGGGCGTTTGCCACGGCTTTGCCGGCAACCGTATGTTTGCCCGGCGCAAGGAAGAGGCCGATGCCCTGATTCTGGAAGGGGCCGATCCTGAACAGGTGGACAAAGTGCTCTACGACTTCGGATTTCCTATGGGACCGTTTGCCCTTTACGATCTGATTGGCCTGGATCTGGGGTGGCAGCGGGAAACCTCCACCGGCGCCACGGTCAAGGAACGGCTCTGTGAAATGGGCCGGTTCGGCCAGAAATCCGGGGCCGGATTTTACAAATACGAACCCGGCAGCCGGAAGCCAATTCCCGACCCGGACGTCAGGCAGTTAATCCGGGATTTAGCCGCAGAAAAAAATATTGCCCGGCGGGACATTGCCGACGGGGAAATTCTTGAGCGCTGCCTCTATCCTGTGATAAACGAAGGGGCAAAGATCCTGGAAGAGGGCATTGCCACCCGGCCGTCCGATCTGGACGTTATCTGGGTAAACGGCTATGGCTGGCCGGTTTACCGGGGCGGCCCCATGTTTTATGCCGATACCGTCGGCTTGGATAATATGTTGTCCACCCTGAAGAAATACGCGCCCGATCGGGGCGAGGCATGGAAACCTTCGGCACTCCTGGAAAAGCTGGTTGCAGAAGGGAAAAGGTTTCAGGATATGGGAGACACGCGATAAAAACCACTGCGCCTGCTGCGCATGGTTGATTGTTGTCAAATGTTATTTTCAGCCACGGACCCACACAGACGGGCACCGACCAACACCCTGTCTGTTTCTGTCTGTGTGGGTCTGTGGCAAATCAATTTCCCGTTCCCACGCTGAGGGTGGAAACGAGGGGAGCGTTGCGTTGCAAAAGGCTTAATATTATCAGATTTTTACGAGTGATACGGACGAAAATCGATCACCTCTCTGCGTTCTCCGCGCCTCTGCGGTGAATATGAAAACAGAAAGGACATAATTATATGGAAAACGTTGTCATCACAAGCGCGGTACGGACGCCGGTGGGCCGGTACATGGGCGCCCTGAGGACGGTTGAAGCTTATGACCTGGGGGCGCTTGTTCTCGATCATGCGGTCCGGCGCAACAATATTGATCCGGCGCAGGTGGATGAAGTGGTTATGGGCCAGGCATACCAGAGCGGCGAATATGTCAATATCGCCCGCATGTCTCTGCTGACGGCGGGCTGGCCCGATACCATTCCCGGCATTACCCTGGACCGGCGCTGCTGCACGGGTCTGGATGTGATCCGTTATGCGTCGATGCTCGTACAAACCGGCCAGGCGGAAATTGTGGTGGCCGGCGGGGTGGAAAGCATGAGCAACGGTGAATTCTACATTCCCGGCAACGTCAAGTGGGGCATTGGCGGGCATGGAAAGATGCCCCGGGGACACGGTGACTTATCCATCTGGGGGATTGTGCTGTATGACCGGCTGCAGCGGGGCCGGGTCATGTCCCAGCCGGAAGAACGATACGGGATTCTGCCCTCCATGATGTCCTGGGCGGAGACCGCCGCTGAAGAGGAAAATATCACCCGGGAAAGCTGCGATCAGTGGGCGCTGGAAAGCCATCGCAAAGCCTGCGCCGCCATTGCCGAGGGCAAGTTTAAAGAGGAAATTATTCCCGTGGCCGTACCCCAGCGCAAAGGCGACCCCGTAATTGTGGATGCGGATGAAAACCCCCGGTCCGACACCACCCTGGAAAAACTTGCCAGACTCACACCGGTTCTTGACGGCGTATGCACAGCCGGCAACTCGTCAACGGAAAACGACGGGGCCGCCGCTGTGGTGATTATGTCCCGGAAAAAGGCCGAAGATCTGGGGCTGGAACCTTATGCCGGCGTGGCATCCTGCGCCGTGGCCGGCGGTGATCCCCGCAAAACTTACAAAACCGTACCGGCAGCCGTGGCAAAAGCTTTGTCAGCGGCCGGAGCCACTATTGCCGACATGGAACTCATTGAAATCCAGGAAGCCTTTGCCGCCCAGGTGCTGGCAGACCTCAAAGACATGGGGGTCTCCCCGGACGATTACCATAAGGTCAATGTCAATGGCTCGGGCATCTCCCTGGGGCACCCCATTGCCGCCACCGGTGTTCGGGTGCTGGTCTCTCTGGTCCATGAAATGAAGCGCCGCAATACCCGCCGTGCCCTTGAATGCATCTGCGGCGGCGGCGGGCTGGGCATTGCCGCCGTTCTTGAGCGGCCCTGAAGCAATAGCCCCATGCCACACCGACCCCCGAGCCGGCGTCCATATATACCTCCCCGCAGCCATCCGGCATTCATATCTCCGGAAAAAACGACCCTTTCCGGCACTAAACATTTTCATCTCTCTTGTCCAACGCCATTCGAAGCGCCATGCCGAGGGTTTCAAGGGAATAGGGTTTTTGAATAAATGCGCCCACGCCCAGATCTTTCGCTTGCCTTACCCGTTCGTTTTCTGAAAAGCCACTGGCAATGATCGCTTTCTGGCGAGGATTGACGGCCAGAATCTGCTTATAGGTCTCCAGTCCGTCAATGCCCGGGCGCATGATCATATCCAGAACCAGTATATCCACCGGCGTTTCTTTTACATACGCCACCGCCTTTTCGCCGCTTTCCACTGCATGCACCCGGTATCCAAGCTTTTTGAGCATAATGGAAGCGATCTCCCGCTGTTCCGCCACATCGTCAACCACCAGAACAAACGCGTTGTTTCCCATATATGCCGCAAGCGGCTTTGGCGGAACATCCTGTTTTTCCGGATGCGCCGATGCCGGGAAATATATCGTAAAAGTCGATCCAGCGCCCACCTGGCTGTCAACATCCACAAACCCGCCATGGTCCTTGACCGCGCCCCAGACAACGGCCATTCCCAGGCCTGTGCCACTTTTCCCCATTTCTTTCTTGGTATAGAAAGGCTCAAACAGGTGGTCCAGGTCTTCTGCAACAATGCCGGTGCCGGAATCGCTAACAGACAGAACCACATAGGTGCCCGGGGGTATTCTTTCATATCCGGCAATAGAGGTTCGGACGTCCCGGTTCTCCGTGGTGATGATAATTTTCCCCTTGCCGGGTATGGCTTCAGCGCCGTTATGAACAAGATTCATCAACACCTTGGAAAGATGAACCGGTGACCCCACAAGATTCATCAGCGCCCCGTCAAGGCGCGTTTCGATTTGCACATAAGGGTGATATGACAATAACTTCGCTTTTTCCGGGCTTTGCATATACTCCCGCACAATCAGATTCAGGTTAACCACCTCTTTTACAGAGACTTCACGCCTGGCCAGGGTCAACAGATCCTGGACGATGGTGGCGGCTTTTTCGCCGGCCTTCTTGATGGCCTGCATGGGCTCTCGCAACGGGCTTTCCAATGGCAGGTCAAGCAGCAACAACTCCGGATAGGAAACAATACCGGAAAGGATGTTGTTCAGGTCATGCGCCACGCCGCCGGCAATGTTGCCCATGAACTCCATCTTTTGTGCGCGCTGAAGCTGGGCATGGGTTTTTTCCAGTTCTGCGGTTCGCTCTTTGACAAGCGCCTCCAACTGCGTTTGGTAATGGTGCAGCTCCTGCTCCTGTTTTTTGCGCCGTGTAATATCCCGCCCGATAAAGGCCATGCCCTGGATGTGATTGTTCTTGTCGTATACCAGTGAACCGGCCAGCGAAATAGTGACCGCTCTTCCCTGCTTCGTCCGAACCGATGTCTCCACATCATTGACGGTTCCCTTTGTGGCCATTGCACCGGGAAGGCTGCCCTTGATAATTTCCAGGTAATCCGATATATCAAACAACTTTTTAACGGGCTGGTCCAACAGTTCATCCCGTTCATACCCGAACAGATCCAGAGCCGCCTGGTTCACCACCTTGATTTTGCGGTCCATGCTTATCAGAAAAAGCACATCCGACATGGTACGAACAATTGCCTGCACCGAGGCGGCCGGGCTGAGCACAAAGAGTTCATACCGCCAGATGGCATAGGCCCAGAAACCACCCCCCACAACTATACCGGTCAACAGCATGTTGGGGATTTCTATGGAAAGGCGGGAGCATACCAGCTCAATGATGCCGGTGAGCATGGGTATGGATGTGCCGATCAGCACATACTTTGCCCGCAGCTTTTCTTTTGGCTCCGAGGCCTTCAGGTAGTAGCGCAAACACAGGAGAATGCCCGTGACAATCAGTATAACAAACCATACAATACTCAAGTTCCCGATCAGGGTCTCCTGAACAACCCCGTAAGACCATCCCCACGGGCTTTTTTGAGGGCCGTTGACGACCATTCCATGATAATCCAGAATCGCAAACACAAAACCCGGAGAATAGAGCGGGATGTAGAGCCAGCGACATCCTTTTTGTGTTGATATTCTGGTAAACACCAGCACAAAGTGCAGCAATGCCGCTAATTGCAGATACCAGAGAACGCCGATTCTGAACCAGAAGCGGGCCGCCTCGATATCAGGGGCAATGCGCAGTTGAAAGTCGGTAAAGCTGGTATAAGCAGCCAGCAGGCTGAGGATAAAAAAAGCACGATTGACCGGGCTTTCGGAATGTTTTAAATAGACCAGAAGCCCGAGATAGACATAAACAAAAAAGGAGATGAGTGATATAAGGGCAAGTAATGTCATCGGCTAAATTTTTTGATCTAAAATTGACGGCTTCGTAAAAAGTCCAATTTCTTTGTTGCGCTGCATCTCTCGTCATGTCACGTACAACTAAGTACGCTCCATTCCTCGAGATTTGCGCGCCGCGAACTTGAACTTTTTACTTTGCCGTCCCAAAATCGACTTTTTACGAGTCCATCAAAATTGGGTTTATTCCACAAATTCAAGATGACAATTTGTAATTCGGGAATGACACCGATAAATCATCTAACAAATCGGAATAATGATATAAAATCGTATTTCTCAAAAAATTTTATGCAGTGCCGGAATAGCAGGCGAAGTCTTCCCAGTGTGCAGATATTAATAACCGTATCATTTTTCAGACAAATTTTCAATCACATCATGTGACCGGCCATCTGCAGTGGCGAGGCCTGATTGCAGTAAGCATATTTCAAAACCCCACGCAAGGATGTCAGCTTTTCTCCGGCTTGAAAAATTCAGCATCGCGACATATAATAAATGAATAAACTGACCCCTTCTTTTTGACTATCCATTACAAGGCCTGCACTGTGAAATGACTTGGTTTTTCCTATCGTTATTGACGGCCATGGCGGTTGCCTCGTGTGATACCTGCATGAAAAAGTGGTTTTCCCATTTGTCCCACTATGAGATGATGCTGTTTCCCCTGGTATATGGATTGCCATTCTTAAGCGTCGGCCTCTTATTTGTGACGGTGCCGGCCCTGGATCCTTTTTTTTACATGGTCTTTCTGGTGACCATTCCCTTTACCATGATCCCCATGTTGATGTATATGAAAGCCATAAAGCTGTCACCCCTATCCTTGACTGTGCCTTACCTGGCGTTTACGCCGGTTTTCATGATCCTCACCGGCTATCTGTTGCTGGGAGAAGTGATCGACAAGTGGGGTATCTTCGGTATCGGCGTGGTTGTGGCGGGCGGGTATGTGCTGAACATTGACACAAAAAACCGATCACTGCTGGCGCCGTTTCGCGCCGTTTTTAAAGAGACCGGTTCATGGCTGATGCTTCTTGCCGCTCTGATGTTCAGTGTTTCGGCGGTGCTTGGAAAACTGGCAATTCTCCACTCCTCGGTGATGTTTTTTCAGGTCTGGTTCTTTATCGTGGTCAGCCTGCTGCTGCTGGGCATTATGGTGGTGACCAGACACATCAATCCCGCTATTTTACTCCAGTCCCCGGCAAAAGGCCTGGTGGTGGGAATACTTATGGTCATCCACATTCTCTGCCACGGATTTGCCATTTCCATGACCAAGGCGGCCTACATGATGTCCATCAAGCGGCTGAGCATTCTGTTTTCCATCATCTACGGCGGCCTTGTCTTTAAGGAGGAGAACCTCCCTATCCGCTTTACCGGTGCTGTAATGATGTTTGCCGGGGCTTGTATACTGCTGCTTATGGCCGATTAATCCTTGTTTTAATAAACCGGCCGTGGATGTCGATCTCGCCGTGCTCGAGGACACCTCCATACAGCCGGGCGATCTGGCGGGATACGGAAAGGCATTGACCCCGAACACCGGCTGTCAGTCGGTCACCCAGTGAGAAAAACCACATCTCACCATCCGGGAAAAGGATAAAGCCGCTGCTCTGATACTGCTGGTGCTGATCTTTGTAAACAAAGGCAAGATACTGTATCTCATCGGTTTGGACCAGCAACGCCTCTCCTTCCCATGCAGCGGGATAGCGCAGCAGATCATCATTTACAGAAACAGAATAAAGATTTCCGGCTGTAATCAACTCGCGGGCCTGTTTGCGGTTCCGGCTTTCAAGGCATGGTTGATCAAACATTGATGTCTCCTTTTTGATCTTACGCTTTTGTTGCCACATGAATATAAAAATCCGTCTGCTTCGGAACATAATCCGGTCTGAAATCCCCATAGGTGGTTATATTCTGAAAGCCGGCGCCGTAGATCAGGTTGCAAAAATAGTTTTTCCGCAGGGGAAACATGTTCAGGTTATAGGTGGATTCATCGGGAAACGCATATTCAAAAATCACCAGATCGTCAGCAATATGTACAGGCTCAGCCTTGACCCGGTTACCGGCATAGTAGTATTTGTGCTTGGACGTAAACCCGCTGTCCAGCATGTTGTCGTAATTGCGCTGATCGATCACCAGTATGCCGTCATGCTTGAGAGCGGCGTAGAATTCCGCCAGGGCCTTGCGCCGGTCTGCTTCCTTAAACAGATGCGTAAAAGAATTTCCCAGACAGATTACCACGTCGTACCGCTCCGCAATATCCCGGGTGAGCCAGCGCCAGTCCGCCTGAATGGTCCGCAGCAAAAGCCCCTGTTTACGGCCGTTTTCAGACGCTTTGTGCAGCATTTCCATGCTGCCGTCGGCACTGTGCACCTCAAACCCGGCATTCATGAGGTTGACGGAATGATAACCCGTGCCGGTCGCCAGATCCAGCACCTTTTTTTTTCCATGACCTTTTAACAGGTTGATAAAAAAGGAGCCCTCTCCTTCTGCCCGTGCCTCCCAGTCGATCAGGTCATCCCATTTATCCACAAAATCGTCCTGATACTGTTGTTTGTAGGAATCGGTTTCCTTCGTTTTTTCGGCACGGCTGTGCTTTTGGCTGTTCTGTTTCATAATCCATCTCCTTTCCTGCTGTTCTCGGCAGTCTGATTGCCATTATCCGGCCCGGTCGGCAAAACAACTGGCTGATTTAGGGTTATGGTTTTTTAACCAACCGGAACCGGATGACGACAAACTGTAAATTCAAGGGACCAAAATAAAAAAGCCCTTCAGTTACGCACGTCGTAACCGAAGGGCTGCACCCAGTTTTCTTGGCCCTCAAATATATTTCAATATACCTGACGCGCCTGTATCACCGCAGGTCGCCGGTATTTTTTGTCAAGGCAGGTCTTCTGGCTCCCCCGCCCTTTCCAGCGGCCTTCCCATACGGCTTAAGCCATACAGTGGCACACACGGCCGAAAAGGTTCCGGCTTAAAGCCGGCGCAGGGTCACAGCGGCGGGACCGCTCCCGGTTTTCACGGGATTCCCTATTAAGATCGCTATCACCTTAACGTTTTTTAAACTTATTGAATGAAACCGGCTTTGTCAACCGGAAAAAACTGCCATGCAATTATCCAGGCGGGTTTTGCATGTATTTTTTCCACATTGCCGGCCGCATCGGCACAGGACTTGAGACTGTGACGCAACTGGCGGGCTTTGACTGGCGGACCAACACCGCGCTGGCAGGCGGTTTTGCCGCCAAAGAGAGAGAAGCAGGATCCTGGCAATGGGAGGCTTTTTCCATGGTCTTTAACACCTTGATTGCCTTTGGCCTTTCGGTACCTGTTTGCCACAGAAACAGAAACGGCGCAAAGCAATCATGCAGTTTTTGTGGCGTATGACGCCCGCTCACTCACCCCAGGCGATCATGGCGGGGTCATCACCACTATCTTCCTCAAGGCTGTTCCGCTGAGGGGCCTCAATGGCTTCGGCCTGATGAAAATCTGCGGCTTGTGCATCCCGGAGTTTGAATCGCTTAAGCAGATTGCGCAACAGAACCGTCTGGGAGTTCAGTTCCTGAGATGCCGCTGCGGTCTCTTCGGCATTGGCGGCATTCTGCTGGGTCACACTGTCGATCTGGGACAGGGCTTCATTGATCTGGCCGATTCCCTGGGCCTGCTCACTGCTGGCCGCGGCAATTTCATTATTCAAATCAGCCGTCTGCTTGACATTTTCATTGATGGTTTCCAGTGCCCTGGCCGTTTCTTCGGTAATCTCATTGCCTGCTGTCACGTTTTTGATGGCTGTATCGATCAGGGCTGTTGTGTCATTGACTGCTTTTGAGGACTTATTGGCCAACGTTCTCACTTCCTGGGCCACAACGGCAAACCCCTTACCGTGCCGACCGGCGCGGGCTGCCTCAACCGCTGCATTAAGGGCCAACAGGTTGGTCTGAAATGCAATATCATCGATGGTTTTGTTGATTTTTTCGATTTCCCGGCTGGATTCAATAATCCCGGCCATACCGGCCACCATTTTTTCCATAAGCCGGTTGCCCTCCTTGCAGGCTTCAAGCGCTGTCTCGGATAACTTTTTGGCATGGGATGCCTTCTCAACGTTATCCTTGGTCTGGGAGGCAATCTCCGTTGCCACGCTGTTGGTTTCTTCAAGCGATGAGGCCTGTTCCGTGGCACCCTGGGAAAGGGTCTGGCTGGCCTCGGATATCTGCCCGGCCCCGGCGGTCACCTGCTCAACAGACGCATTCACCTGGCCGATCAAACTATTCAAATTGTTGACCATGGCAGACAGGGCGTTGGACAGGACATCCTTTTCCGATGCAACCGCAACATTCCGTGTTAAATCCCCATCGGCAATCGTTCTTGCCAGGGCCGCCTTTTCCGACAAGCCATCCGCCATGCTGTCCAGCGCCATGGAAAATTCACCGATCTCATCCCGCCGGCGCATCTGCAGGCGCCGACTCAGGTCTCCGGCACGCATGACCTTGGCCATATCCACGGCCTTCTGAAGGGCGGTTACAATGCCCCGGCTCACGCCCCATGTAAAAAAGCCGCCGATCACGCAGGCAATAAGGATCGACAGCACAATTGTCATCAGCGCCTGGCTGATACCGGCAAACATCACATTGGTTTCCTGCATGATGCGCTGATCCAGCTGATTCAGGGTGGACAGCAAGGTTTCCGTAATCTCCCGGCGAAGCGCGTTCTGGGTTTCCATATTATTAATAAAAATTTTTACCTGTTTTTTAATCGTTTGGTTGGCCGCTTGCGCAGCAATGGCCATATCCTGAAAGGGTGTTCCCGCCAGATTCTGAATATCTTTTTCAGTATTGGCCTCCAGGGTATCAAGGAACTTCAGCAGGGGGGCCTTTGCCTGAATACTCTCTTTCAACTTTAGAAACAATACCCTGATTTCATAGTTGGCACTGGTGTTCATGTTAGCCCCTTTGATTACCATCCGTTCCAGGGTGGTGACCGCATTGCGTTGGGTTTCATCCGCCAGCCGGTCAACCATGGTGGCGATAAAACCATTGGACTGTTTCATGGAAACAGCGGTGAGATCAAAAATCTCCTTTTCAATGGCTGCATTCTGCATTTCCTTTTCATGAAACGCTTCCACCGCTGTCCAGTTGAGAGTCAGTTCGTCCGCTATAGAGGCATTATCCCTTATTTCCTGAAAATGTTCATATTCGGCAACCGCGGTATCCCATTCCACGGCATTTCCCATGTATTCCTGCAAAACAATGGCCAGGTCCCGCATGCCGTTGGATATCTCGCCCAGTTGCGCCTGCTGGAGTTCAAGATTTTTAATCCTGGCACTGGCGCTGAAATAGAGCACCACAATAATGGCCAGAATAATCACATACAACCCGTTGGGGATCTGGAGTTTATACCGGATTTTCAGGTTTTCAAAAAATCTTTTCATTTTGACATCTCCTTTGAAAAATGCCCTTACCGGTCGAGATGGCCGTCAATTGCCTGATACAGTATCCGCGGCGCATATTTCACGCATGACCGGCAAAAAGCAATAAAACAATTATGAATAGGTTCAGATAAATCTGGGGGGCACAGCAAAGAGAA
The DNA here is from genome assembly GCA_034189905.1 of Thermodesulfobacteriota bacterium. Lineage (GTDB taxonomy): Bacteria > Desulfobacterota > Desulfobacteria > Desulfobacterales > Desulfosudaceae > JAXHTY01. Next base: position 163,656 of record JAXHTY010000005.1, on the reverse strand, counting down.
GTGGTTAAAAATTTATATCTATTACAATGTTAGACCATTTTGCCTTTCATTGCAACATAAAACGATGAAGGCCTTTTATTTCAAGGGACATCCGGCAAGACCAAACCATCAGGTATTTGTAATCAGATCAAAGGTGACGGCTTCGTAAAAAGTCCAATTTCTTTGTTGCGCTGCATCTTTCTGTGCCGAGGCATTAGGTTTTAGCAGTGGGATGGGGCGGGATAATGTGGGATGAGGTGGGACTGGGTGGGGGTTTGCGGGGATTTGGGGGGATGAGCGAGGTTTTAGCAGCGAGGCGGCTTTCGGGCCGCTTTTTTTATTGGGGAGACAAGAGGTTTTAACACTGTGGGTTTGTTCGGTGCTCGTGATTTTCTTTTAATTTTAAATAGATATTACCGACTCACGTCTTTCAAGGTGTTGCATGCAAATTTTTAAGGTTGCAACCAAGGTTGCAACTCACGTTGGTAGGTTGCAACCTTAAATTTTACTTAATTATTTTAATGCCTTAAACAATAAAGCGAAATAATTGGTGCCACGAAAGGTGGTCGGAAGGTTGCAACCTTCTTTTATATCTATAATTTCAATATGTTATTGAATAACCGTCTTTTCTGCCGAAAATTACCGATCAAGTTTTTACGGTAAAAAATACCATATATTGTGGTTTAATTGGTTTATGTACACTTCATATAGTGGTTTGTGATTTTTTTTATTTTTTTATCCGGCGTTTTTGTGTCTGACCTCACCTCCATACCCGTGCGCGACTATCAGCAGTCTGTTTTTTGGCAACGGCGTCACCCTGGCTATTCGTTTATAATATCTGCCCTGGTGATGTATTTCATACTTCACTGTGGCTGACGCCCGATTTGCCTGGATTTTATTCAGGAGCCGGACTATCCGCTGAGAATTCATGCCGAGAAAATTGTTTATGTGCCGGCCTAACACTTCGGCGGGATTCAGGAACCCCTGGCCGTCGCCATTTACATCGGCTGCTATGATGGTGTTGCGTTCATTTAAAATCAGATAAACGTAGTCCGGAGAGGTATTCGGGAATTGTATGATTTCGGCCGGCTGATTGTTATGGCAACCGGCCGGCGCTATTCTCCGACAGCTTTTTTCCTGCCGGTCTTTTTATGTCCCTCCTGGACCTTCTTCTCACCTTCCTGGTGATGCCGTTGCTGCTCCTGTTTGACGCTCATGGAGTGGATGACATCCATCATGTACTTCACCTGCTCTTCCAGCTCGGATATCCGCTCTTCCATGGTGGCTGCCTCAGAGAATGAATCAAGGTTTGCATTGATGGCCCGGATCAGCTTTTTATTTCCCGAACCATATATCTGCTGGAGCATTTCGACGGCCTCGCCAAACCCCATCTCATCCCAATATTGTTCATATTCTGTTTCCCCCTTCTCACGTGCAGGGGGCTTTTCTTTATCCCCTTCATTATATACAGGGGATGTTTTTTCGAAGAAGGGCTCCCCTTCCCCAGTGAGAAGCCAGTGGATGTTAATTTGATTTTTATTACAAAATGTAATTAAAGCCTCATAAGGTATAGAATCCCTTTTTTTTGCATTAGCAAAAGTACTTTGCTTTAAATTCAGGGCATTTGCGATATCGATATCCTTTTTTTGGCCACTTGCCTCCTTAATACGATTAAGGATATCCGAAAATTTGATTAAATTTTGTGATTTTTTGCTTGACATGATAATTACAATTTGTAATTTTATTCGCAGGCGTCAATAAATTTACAGTATTTTGACTTTACCATACACACGGGGGCATCGCAATGTCAAAAGGTTTTGAAAACAGGCTACATCCTGTCCAGGCAGAACTTTTTGATCGTCACGGCAGGCTTACATCAGAGGCATGTGGAAATACACGGCCGGCAGGCCTCTGCCGCAGAAAAGAGGCGGTAAAGGAAGCGGTCGGCCGGGCAATTGCGAACAGCGGATTAGACAGGCAAACCATTACCTGCGAGATGTCCCGCCTTGTGGGCGAAGAGATCAGCATTCACGCCTTGAACAACTACATTGCTGAAGGCAAGAACAACCGGCGGTTTCCGCTGGAGTATGCGTATGCGCTGTATGTGATTACCGGGGATGTGGATGTGATAAATGCCGCCCTGGGCGGAGGGATGCAGGTGCTGCCGCCGGATGAGATGAAATTTTACGAGCTGGGCAAGATCACTGCCGAGGAACGGGACCGGCGGCGGCGGAAAAAACAGATATACGAGGAGATCGGGTAGGTATGACGAAAAAAGATCGGCAAATACGAAAAGCAGCGATCGTTAAATGGTTGATTGAAAACGGCATCAAGCAGGCCCAGGTGGCCAAAGCGGTGGGCCGGGATGAATCGCTTGTGTGTTTGTGGGTGTCGGGAGACCGACGGAGTCCGGTGGTGGCTGAGTATCTTCGGAAAAAGGGGATGCCGGAACACCTTATATATAAAGGTATGAAAAAGGCGGCGTAACAGAACTTCAACGGGAAGGCAATACAGACGATGAAGCAGGCATATACCGCGAAGGAAATTGCTGAAAAGGTGGGGAAATCAAGACAGGCGACTGACAAGCGTGCTCGAAAAGAAGCCTGGCCATTCATGGAACAGCCCTGCAATGGCGGGGTTAAGAAGCTTTACCCTGTGGCGTCATTGCCGGCGGATATCCGGGATAAAATTGCCGAGCGGGAAACCCTGGCGCTGGTGCCGGCGCGGTCATCCATTCTGGTTGCCGAGAAGAAAGAGACGATGCCGGCGGTGCCGGCCCAATTAAAGGACTGGCAGCGGGAGATTCGGGATGCGCGGCTGGCGGTGATTGCGGCGGTTGAATCCATGGCGCATGAATGCGGGGGGATTCTGGCGGCGGAAAAAGAATTCTCGCGGCTGCACACGGCTGGTGAGCTTTCTCCGGAGGGCATGGCGCTGGCGCACAAAGCCCATGCCAGGCGCGGGAATCGTTTTGGGATCAAGCCATCCACGTTGCGGTTGTGGCGGGCGACGAAAGAAAAACAAGGGCCGGATGCGCTGGCGCCGAAGCCGGCACAGCGGGTTGAAGCAAAGGATAAGATACCGTCCTGGTTGAAGCCTTTCCTTACTGAATACTGCATTCCCAGCAAGCCATCCATATCTCAGTGTTATGAAGAGCTGCAAAGAAATGGCGTGGCCCTGCCCTCTCTGCGAACTGTTACGAGAACACTAAACCGAATGTCGCCGGTGGCGCTAAATAAAGGGCGCCTGGGGCCGCGCGCCCTGAAGAGCCTTTGCGCTTATGTCAAACGGGACACATCCGAGCTGCTGCCGGGTGATGTGTACACGGCTGACGGTCACAAGGCGGACTTTGAGGTTATTCATCCGGAACACGGCCAGGCGGTGCGGCCGGAGATTATAGCGGTGCTGGATGTGGCCACCAGAAAATGTGTGGGTTGGGCGGCGGAGCTTCATGAACGGGCATGGCTGGTGGCGGATGCGCTTCGGGTGTCGGTGGAACTGTGCGGCATACCGGCTATTTTCTACGTTGACAACGGGTGCGGATTCAAGAACGAATTTTTCTCCGGTCCGGGGCTGGGGGTGCTGAACCGCCTGGGCACCCGGATCGAGCATTCCATTCCTTATAACTCACAGGCGCGGGGTATCATCGAAAAATTCAATGACACCTGCTGGGTGAAGGAAGGCCGGCGGTATCGCGGCTATATGGGGGCGGATATGGACAAGGAAGTGGCCCAGATCGTGTATAAGCGATCACGCAAGGAGCTTGCGGAGACCGGTACCACCAAGCTGCTGATGCCCTGGAACAATTTTCTGACCTGGGCCTGGGACAAGGTCGATATTTACAACAACCGGCCGCATTCCGCCCTTCCGAAAATCAATGATCCGGAGACGGGCAAGCGGCGGCATATGACGCCGAACGAGATGTGGGACCACCTGGCGGCTCAGACCGATATTATCCGGCCGACGCAGATCGAGATAGACGATCTGTTCCGGCCGTATGTGATCCGGACATGCCGGCGGTGCTGGCTTTCTGTTTTTACAAACGACTATTTTTCACACGATCTTGAAGCCTATCACGGCCGTGAGGTGCAGGTGGGGTATGACATTCACGATCCGCGCTTTGTGTGGGTGCGTGACATCGAGGGCCGGCTGATCACCACGGCGGAACTGGACGCCAATAAGCGACCGTACTTCCCCAGGGCGGTGGTTGATCAGGCCAGGGATAAGCGGGCCAAGGCCCAGGTAAAACGGCTACAGGACAAAGAGGCCAAGGTGCTGGAACTGGCCGATGCGAAGAAAGGCAAGGAGCCGGCGCCGGCGCCCAAACAGATAACAGAGGATGTCAGGGCTATACAGGCGGAACTGGAAGCGGAACTGACGCGGGTGGACATTGAAGAAAAGCCGATTGACCGTTTCCGGCGGGCGACACGACTGGAACAGAGGCTTGACACAGGAGAAGAAATCGCGGAAGCGGACCAGCGCTGGTTGAAGGGTTATCAGAGCACTTCGGAATATCAGGGCTATAAGCTGGTTTACGAGGATTTTGGTGAGGCAGCCCTTGGATAACCGCCTCACCTCACCTGAAACGAAAACTGGTTGGAGGGATTATGACAAAAAACAAGCATGATGTCAACAAACATTCCATGACCGTGGCGCCACTGCAAAATGTGGCGCTCTTTTCATCCCTGATGAGCCGGGTTGTCAACCGGCCGCATCACCTGCCCGGCATGGCGACATTCTCCGGGTTTTCAGGGTATGGAAAGACCTGGTCGGCCATTTACGCGGCCAACAAACACCGGGCCTATTATGTGGAACTGGACGAAACATGGACGAAAAAGAAGCTGTGCCAGGAGATTCTGCGGGCCGTGGGAGGGTATGCCAAGGGGCACACCATTGCCGACTATGTAACCGGCATTGTTGAGATGATGGCAAGCACACGGCTGCCGCTGATTGTGGATGAGGCGGATTACCTGGTGGCAAAAAACCAGGTCAACATTCTGCGCGGCATTCATGACAAATCCGGGGCGCCGGTGATTCTGATCGGTGAGGAGGCCCTTCCGGAAAAGTTAACGAAATGGGAGCGAGTCCATAACCGGATGCTGGACTGGGTCCAGGCGGAGCCGGCTTCGTTTGAAGACGGCCGGCACCTGGCGCGCCTGTATGCTCCGAATGTCTCGATCGGCGATGACCTGATGCAGAAAATCACAGCGGCTTCGAACGGCAGGGTGCGGCGGATTTGCGTCAACATTGAAAAGGTGCGCGAATTTGCCGTAACGCGGGGGATTGACACCATCGGCATTGATGAATGGGGCGATCAGGAACTGTTCCGGGCGCAGCCGCCGAAAAGGAGGAAGTGATGCGTAGACAACGTAAGCCAGTCCATGAACAGAGCCCGATTCGCGGACAGGAAGCGTTCTGGCGCATTATCTGCGATTTGGACAAAAAGCAGGGATTGTTCACGATCACTGAAGTGGCAGACCAGACCTGCGATGACAGGAACACGGTTCGGGATTATATGACGCGTCTTGTGAAGGCGGGGTTTCTGGAAAAGACGGATGAGATGCGCGGCAGTGCCATCCTTTATAAAAAGATCAGACACAGCAAGGACGCGCCAAGGGTCAGAAAAGACGGGTCAATGGTGACCCAGGGGCTTGCACAGGACCATATGTGGCGGGCGATGAAGATGCTGCCAGAGTTCACTGCCCTGGATTTATCGGTTGCAGCAACGACCGACGACATCACGGTCGATCAAACGCACACCAAAAGCTACATTACGCATCTTAAACGGGCCGGATATCTGGCAGTTGTTCAAGAGAGCAATCCCCACAGACCAGCTGTTTACCGGCTTCTGCCCGCTAAAAATACGGGACCAAAGGCGCCGCTGGTGCAGCGTGTCAAACACATCTATGACCCGAACCTGAAAAAGGTTGTCTGGAGGAGCAATGATGAATAAAGCAGCCAGGGCCGAAAGAGTAGGCCAGATGGATTTGTTTTTGGATCGGGCGCCGGCAACGATGGCAGGTTGCAGGTTCCGGTTCCGGGGGCGTTGGTATCGCATTAAGGGCATGCCGAAACGCAGCCCGCAACGGCAGATTGAAGTAAGCTTTGACCGGATCGATCCCCGGATTGTGGAGGTGTGGGATGCGGCCGGTGAATATCTTGGGACAGCCATTGGCTGAAGGAGGCGATTGATATGTATTCAGAAAAAATTAAAAGCGTTGCAAATGCCCTGGGAACACTGGCCGGGGCCGTGGATGAAAACCAATGGCGCAAGATCAGACGCGCCAGGGCCGAGTTATGGGATGCCGCTGCCGGCGTGGAGCGGCTGGAAAACATGGACATGGCAATAGAACAGGAGGGATGCAATGGAGCTGAATAGCTGGAACGATGTGGACGCCGCGATCCGCCGGGCCGGTGAGATCGATATCACACTGGAGCGGATCAGCGGGGATGCCACACTCAAGATCAATGAAGTCAAGGAAGATGCCAAGCGCCGTTCGGACGGGTTGAATGCCGAGCGGAAGCAGCTTGAAAAAGGCATCCAGGCATTCTGCGAGGCCCGGAAGGATGAGTTTTCCAGAAAGCGAAGCAAGACCCTGAGTTTCGGCAGTATCGGGTATCGGATCGTCAGCAAGGTGTCCATCCCCAGGGACAAGGGCAAGGTGGCTGCGCTGATCAAGGCACTGAGAGCTTTCGCCCTGGGCGATTGCATCAAGACCGAGGAAAAACCGGACCGGGACAAAATCGCCGAGCTGGATGATGCAACCATTGCCAAGCTCGGCCTGAAGCGAAACGTCACGGATTCTTTCCGTGTGCAGCCGGACATTGAAGCGGTGCAGAACTATTACGATGCAGCATAGAGCGAAACGCCGCCCAGGGGGGCGGCGTCGGCGGGACGTGGCGGTCCCGTCCTGATGAGCAGCCGAAAAAAAATGCCGGGAAGGCGGTGGCACGCCTTCCCGGCGATACAACAACGACCCAACCTCGCGAAAGGAAAGGATCATGATTAAACGTAACACGTTTGTTTTATGTTGTATATGGATTTTGGCATTGATGGCCGCCGTTTCCATATGCCGGGCCGATACCCATCTATTTATTTTGTCCGGGCAGTCGAACATGAGCTATCTCAACGAAAAGGCGTCTTTTATTCCGACGGTAACCGCCGGGCTGCCGGACGATAAGACGGTTACCGTAAAAAAGGCATTCCTGGGGCAGGCCATCACCGGATGGACGGAGGGGGACCGGCCCCTGTATGGGGAGCTGCTGGCCGAGGTGGCAGCGGCCGGGTGCAAGCCGGATACCATAACATTCTGCTGGATGCAGGGAGAGACGGACGCGATGGCCGGTGATAGCGAACCATACGAAACGCGCTTGCTGCGGCTTATTGAGAACTTACGGGCCGATCTGGACTTCCCGGATATGGGGTTTGTGACCGGCCGGCTGAACGGTTGCCGAGGGGAGCACTGGGACAGGATAAGGGCCGCTCAAGTTTCTGTGGCAGAATCAGATCCGCGAGGGGCCTGGGTGGATACTGATGATCTGATGTGTGACAGCGGCGGTGTTCATTTCACCGTGGGCGGATACGAACAGCTTGGCGCACGGTTTGCCACGGCTGCGGTAAAACTCGCAGCGGGTGTCGAGGCGGAACCGGCAATTACCAGCGGAATACAGGAAAGCCATGAAAAGCCGGATGATACGGGCGGGTGTTTCTGTTCAACAATTTCATGGAGGGACCAATGACAACAGGAATCTGGCAGGCGATTGAAGACGAGCTGGAGCTGCTTCATGGCCGGGTTGTCCTTTTGATTGACGGGTACACGGTCACATATATCATTGACCTCTACAAGCGCCGCATGGTCATTTTTACCTATGTAAACGGTGAATTCCGGGGCGAATGGGCGCTTTCGAATCGTGACGGAAGCCCGCGACATCCTGAAAGCCGTTTTCTCAGGCCGGTTGAAAGATGCCTTTACAAGCCCAAAGAACTGGCATCATACCGAAAGGCATTTGGGGCAAAAGCCGCCAGGACATATGCCGAAAAGAAATTCGTTTACTTTGACTGGACCTGGTATTCACCCAAACCCCTGATCCGGCATCTGAAAAAGAATTTCAAGGACATTGAGCTGATAGAAAGGGGATATCATGGCCACGCAGCATAAACCTGAACGAAATCGGCTTCTGGCGCGGGTTCATATCGCCAAGAAGGAACTGGGTATGGATGACGACGTGTACCGGGATATCATCTGCAACCGGTGGAACAAGCATTCGGCACGGGACCTGGAGATTCACCAGTTGAAAGAGCTGATCTCGTATTTCATTCACCTGGGATGGGACGGCGGCAAAAAGCCGGCAAAAGGGCCGAAAAAGTCAAAATCCAGGGGCTGGGTGGATCTGCCCACCGGGATTAACCTTGACCGGCAAAAGCGCTACGTGGCGGCGCTGTGGGCCGCCCTGGGCTATAAAATGTCCGGGCTTGACTACCGGTGCAAGAAACAATTCGGGGTGGATCGTTTCCGGTGGCTGAACGACCAGGATCAAATTCAGACCCTGGCAAAGGACCTGGTGAATCGCTGCAAGAAGCGCGGCATCGAACACCGCGCGGAATACCATTAAGGGGAATCGATGGGCGTACCGGAAATATATCAGGAAATTGAAGGTGTGCTGGGGCCTCGGGCCGCCCGGCGCCTGGCGGAGCATTTCGGCGGTCAGCAGGTGTATTTTCCTGTATGGGATAAGGCCCGGCAGGAACGCGACCATGCTATCCGCCGCGACCAGGTGAGCGAGGGCTTGAGTGTAAGCGAGCTCTCTGAAAAGTACGGGCTTTCGGCCAGGCGAATTCGGCAGATTTTGCGGGCCGATGGGGAGAGCCAGGCAGCGTAATTTTAAGACAAAAGGTTTTAGCAATATGACAGCAGAGGACCGGAAATTTTACATGAACGAGTTGAAGGGCGAAGAGTGCCTGGCGTGCGGACGACCGAAACGCCGGGGCCGTTCGTTTTGCTACAGCTGCTATTCGTCGCTGCCGAAACACATGCAGAAAGCACTGTGGCAGCCGCTCGGCAATGGGTATGAGGCGGCCTTTGATGAGGCGCTGAAATGGCTGGGGGATTGATATGAGCACGTCAGAAAAAAAATATACATGCACCATTGTCATTAAAGACACAGATATAACTGAAGGTATGGTTGACTTCAGCATTGAATTCGAGCCTGGACACGAAGAGGGGGCTCATTCACCGGCGTTGTCAATGGCAGCAAGGCTGCTGAAGGGTCTGAATGAATTACTTGAGGAGATATCAGAAGAAGATGAATGAGGCCAAACACTGCTGCCCGACCTACCATGTGGAACTCGGCGCGCAAGTCTGTGCTAAACGATACCGGAACGCCAATGCGGATTATCGCCAAGGGCAGGGATTTCGTCCAGGGCACGATGATTTTGCATGCCGGGACTGCGAGATCGGGCGGCGGTTGTATGAGGTCGGGTTGGCCGAGAAACCCGAAAAAGGAGAGAACATGATTACAGTGACACTGGAGGACCAAGGGCAGGATTTCCTGGAATGGGATATTGAAAACGGGGTTGTGGTTGGCTGCCGGCCGTTTCAGGAGCGAGTGTGGAACGGGGTGCGGGTACTCAATGAGATGATCGAGCCGGGGGATGTGCTTTGGATATGGCTTAAGGGCGAAAAGAACCCGACCACTTTGAATTATCGGGTGGAGGAAGTGCAGCCAACGTCAAAGCGCACCGGTTCACTTTAGTGCGTTCGAGTGACGCGACTTACTAGCCATTTTCAGCGGAATATGTGAGGCAGAGGGGGGCATGATTATGAAACTGGAAATTTTTAAATGGATCATACTGTTCAGTACTGTTATAGGCCCTGCGTTGTTCGGTTTGTATGCCGGCCTGAAACCGAGTCGGCAGATAAACGACGTGGTTCTGTTTGCCGGGGTTGCCCTTGTTATCACCTGCGTCTTTGCCCTTTCTTATTTTGTCGGAACCGGGGGCAGGATGATTTTTAAGTATTTGGCGGGATAATGAGGGGCGTATTAGAATCCCTCGGCCGATTGACAGTGACTTGTAAATATTAGTAAACTAACCATCTCCATAATAAGTGTTTCGAAACCATTAAAAGGAGGTGGCAATGCTAAAATGTGACAAGTGTGGTGCAGGAATTAATAATGGGGCAAAATTCTGTTCGCAATGTGGTGATCCCGTAACCGAGGCAGACAAGGTAACGGTTCCCCAAGCCGATGGCAAGGTAGCAGATGTCGAAATAACGTTCGGAAAAAGCACATCCGCCAACTATGCAAAGGCGGTGGCGATTTGCGAGAACCTGCCGACCTACACAGTCAGCGGGGATGGCAATCAAATACAGCACGCCGTAACGCTGCCGGTAACCGAAATCGACTTGATTGTGAATCTATTCGATCTGGTGGGAAGCTGGAAGTCATCGAAAATGCTGATTAACGGGCAGGCCGCCACGAAGAAGGACTTAACCTATGGCGGGTTGGGGTGCTTCCAGGGCCGTCAAAAAGCCTACGATCCGGCCCAGTATTGTTACGGCGAAAGCGCCTGGGATTGCAATATATGGGGCTGTAAGCGTTTAAATATGCCCATTTCATCGTTTGGCGGGGGGTGGCTCGACTACGGCCGGTTTGACCAGTCGGGAACATGGATGTTCGATAAAAACCGCATCCGGCATGAATTGGAAGCCGGGCTGAAGGAAAATGATTGGTGCCCTGTGCTGGATAAACGGCGGGTGCTGGAAACCTTTGAAAAATTGCCGGACGGCGTCAATCCAAAGCGTGATCCACGGTGGGACTACCAAACCCGTTATCAAAAAGTGGATGGGAGATACCAGGATGTGGCGGTGGGAATACGGCCCGTTGTAGAAGAAATGAGCTTCTATGTTCTGGGCGATTACAAGCCCAAGTGGGAGCCGCAGGAGCCCATAGAGGTGCAGCGGGTCACAATGACGCTTGACGGCCAGGTTATCGAGGATACGGCGGCTGGCAAAACAGCCGGCACGCGGCGTCCCCGAACCGGCAACAAAAAGAATAAAAGAAAGTGGTACGACAGCCAGATATACGTGATTGTGCTGCTTTTTTTGTTTTTTCCCGTGGGCCTTTACGGGCTCTGGCAAAGCGAGAAGTTTTCTCACCGGTCGAAAATTATCTGGAGCGTGGCGCTAGCTGTCCTCCTGGTGATAGGGCTTGCGACCGAACCTTGAAAAGAACTGCTAAAACCACTTGACATCCCGACCCTGACCGGGGTACGATTGAACCGTCAAAATTACGTGAGCGGTTATCGCCCCCGTCAGGGCGGTTTGTGTTTTTAAACCGCGACATTAAATTATCCCGAGACTCCCCGCTCCGTGAGGACGGGGGCGCTGCTCACGTAGCGTTGACAAGTCTCGGGATTTCTTTTTGCGGGCCGGGGAGCTCGGGAGTCAAAAAACGTGAGGAGAAAAGTCATGGAAAAAGCATTGGTAAGAATCAGGCAAGAGCAGGTCGGGGAGCACACCGAAGCGGTGGTGGCCAGGGAGTTGCATGAGTTTTTGGAAGTTGGCCGGGATTTTTCAAACTGGATGCGCGCCCGGATTGCAGAGTATGGATGGCGCGAAGGCACGGATTATGAGGTTTTCGCCCATTTCGGCGAAAACCTCAAAGGCGGCCGGCCGGCTGCCGAGTACCTCATCTCCCTGGACATGGCCAAAGAGCTTTGCATGGTGGAACGCAACGAAAAGGGACGTCAGGCCCGGCGGTACTTCATTGAGGCGGAAAAGAAGCTGCGGCAGTTAGCCGCAGACCTGGCCGGGCTGGAGCGCCAGGACGGGGCCAAGGCCATGGCCCGGCTGATGCACAAGGCCCATGGCGGCGGCAAAGATTTTCCCTGGCTGGCCCGCCTGATGGAGTATCGCCGCCGGGGGCTGACGTATCCTGAAATCGGCAAGCTGCTGGACTGCTCCAAGGATACGGCCAGGGAGTATGCCGCCCTGCTGATGGCCTGCGGGTATGATCTGTCCACCTCGCTGCCGACGGTCCGGAACAGCCGCCAGGCTTTGCTTTCGGAGGTGCTGCCATGCTGATTGCCGAACAGTACGCCGAAACCGTGGACGTGCCGGACATGCTGTGGCGGATATCCTGTGTCATGGATTTTCTGGGAGACGTGCTGATCCGGCGCACAGCCGGGGAGGACCTGGCCTTGTCCGACAGCGGGGTGAACGGCCTGGTCCAGATCGTCCGGGATATCGGCGCGGCCGTGGACCGGGCGGCGGCGGAGATGGAGGAATGAGGATGCTATAACAGGTGATATAAAGTTGAAAAAAGCCCTGCCGCGATCGCGGCGGGGCTTTTTTGTGGTTTGGCCTAAGTGTTTGCTACCAGCCCTTTATGAGCCATCCGATAACGCCGCTGATAATCGCGATGATGGCGGCCATGCCGTATTTTTTTACTCTGGCCAGAGAGTTGTCTTTTTTGATTCGGTCGCCGGCTTCTTCTATGGCCGGTATTCTGTTGTTTACGTCTGCCAGGTGGTTATTGAGCCTGGTGATCAGATCAACATACCGTTCCGCCTCTTTCAGGGGCATGTTGCCCACGTCCTTTTTCTCCCTCAGCCCGGCGATCTCCCGGTTGATTGCCTCAACGTCCGTCCTTACCTCTGAGTAGTATTCCGGGAATGCGGCCTTCACGAATTCGTAGGGATAGACTTGCATGGAAGTGATAATGCGTTCGCGTATCTCGATTGAGAACCAGTCGGCGGCGTCGAAGAAAGCCCGGAGCATATGGCTGTGGGCGGCTTTTTCCTGGCCGTAGGCATATGCCGCAGGGTCATCCAGCCCGTCATGGTTCGGGTAATCGATCTCCAGCCGTTTATCCACCGCCTCAATCCTCATCAGATGATCAAAAGCACGGCTTAACTCCATAACCGGCTGGACAAACGCGTTGAAATCGACCGACAGTTCTTCGCAGGCGATTACCAGTCGCTTGTACTGAAAGTAAAGTTCGGCTGTCTCTTTTCGCTTTTCTTCCATGAATAGCGTTAAGGCAGAGGGGTGTTCAGGATGCGCCGGCGACGTTCTTCATATTCTTTGGTGGTAAAGAACCGGCCCGTGCTGATGCGGACGCTTCCCCGGAATCGCAAGGCGTTTTTTCTGGTGGCGTCTTTTGTTTTTTCAGTGATTACTTCCGGCACGGGAAGCTCACGCGTAAAAACATCATGCCTGATTTTCATAACGTCCCCCTTTTGAAGGGCAGAAATCTTAAACATATAAATATCTTGATTATTAACGAAATATAAAAATTTTGCATTACTATGTCAAAAACTTGACCGCATGTCAACAAAAAACCCCGGGAAACATGCAATCGAAAACCTGTGCTGATCTCTCACGGCATTTTAAATCTGTTTATTCTATTATACAAAAAAATCATTCCAAATGCAAAAAACCCCCCTTTTCGGAAACGGTTTATTTAACTATTTCCTCTTTTTTTTCTAAAACAAAACAAACGGATATCGGAGATTTACGCGGTTTTGGGAGGGTTGAAAAATGAATTTGATTGATTTTCTTCTGGTTAATTTTTGTAACGGCCTGCTGGGCGCGGTTCTGCTGGTGGCCGGGTACAAGGTTTTCGATCTGTTAACGCCGGGGTGGGATTTTGCGGATGTGTTTAAGAAAAACACGATTACGAACGGCGGTGTTGTTATTGCCGCTTTTCTTGTTGGCCTGGCCATCGTTATCGCAAGCACGGCCGGATAGATCATTTTGCGATGATCTGGTCGAGGTGTGCCGGTCGCTGGAAGGCACACCGTATGTGTGGGGCGGCGAAGGTCGCGGCGGAGCGGACTGCTCCGGTTTTGTTTTTCTGGTCTGCAAGCTTGCGGGCCATCCGATTCCAAGGGTGACGGCGCGGAAGCTTTGGATAATGTGCGGCGGTGATGGGGTTCACTGGCGGGATGCCGAATGCGGATATTTTGTGTGGTGGACGTTTTCTGCGGGCCGGCCTTACGGGCACGTGGGCATCATGGTTGATCCGCCTGTTTTCTGGCAAAGCGGTCGATCGGCGGGGGTTTACAGTCGGTCGTTTTTTGAAGGGAGTTTCTGGGACAAATATTTTACGGGCGCGAAGGAGGGTTTATGGAGGCGTTGATGCAGTGGTTAACGGAGTTGATGGGGGCTATCGGGCCGTTTTTGCTGGCTGTTGCTTTGGGGGTTTTGTCATGGGCCGGGGCTGCGGTTTTGCAGTATTTCAGGGCCAGGGCCAAAAACATCGGCAGCGAGGCGGCGGCCCGGGGTCTGGATTTGCTGGCGGATGTGGCGGATGCGGTTGTGTGCGATCTGACGGCCAGCATGGTTGAAAAGGAAAAGAGCGTATCCCGTGACGGAAAGCTGCCTGTACATATCGCCAGGGAGATTAAGGATACCGCAATTTACAAGGTCCAGGACATACTGCCCAGGGAGACGCTGACGGCACTGTCCAGGCAGAACGTATCTTTGCACAGCGCCATCGGGTCAGCCATTGAGCGGGCGGTTGCAAACCGGAAAACCCAGGAGGGTAAATAATGGGGACGCCGGTTGAGGGGGTTGCGCTGTTGTCGCAATTGCCGCCTGTTGTGCTGGCCATATTGGTCGTAATGGTGGTGATTTGGTCCGGTGTACTGTTGGGGGCCGTGAAATGGCTGCTGAGCCGATACCATGAAAGCCTTGAAAAGCGGGATGTGCAGATACTTGATAGCATCGCCAAGATATCCTCGGCCCAGGAAAAGACGGATAAGTGCGTTGCCGATCTGGAAAAGGAACTGGTCCGCGATTATGTGCGGCGTGAAGACTGGATTCGCGGGTGGGTGACGGTGGAGGCAAAGCTGGATGCCGTCTATGCGCGGATCGATGAGGTCAAGGAGAAGGTGTATGAACAACGAAATTGATTTCGATCGGATCAGCCGTGAGGAAGTTCGCTGGCGGCTTTTGCGGGTGCTTGACGCGGGCCGGCCGCTGCCGGTGGGAGAAACGCTGGTGTTCCGGGCGATGCACGATGTCTCATTGCCGTTGACGCCACGGGAGCTTCGCAGGGAGCTGGATTATCTGGAGGGTCTTGAGCTGGTCGTGATCGAGGAAAAAGACGCGCCGGAGTGGCTGTCCAGGCTCACCGCCAGGGGCGTTGACGTGGTTGAGTACAGCGTGGCGGCGCCAGCCGGCATCAAGCGGCCGAGGAAATACTGGTAATGCAGAAACCCAAGATCAATCAATTGCCGGCGGATGTCCGGTCCGAATTTGAAACCCGGCTGGTGCAGCAGGGTTTTTCCGGTTATGACGAACTGACCGAATGGCTGGCCGAGCAGGGATTTGAGATCAGCCGCAGTTCCGTTCACCGGTATGGACAGAAGTTTGAGCAGCGGCTTTCGGCGCTGAAGGTCGCCACGGATCAGGCCAAGGCCATTGCCGAGGCGTCACAGGACGATGAAGGCGCGATGAATGATGCCATTATCCGGCTGGTCCAGACAAAAACGTTCGAGCTGCTGGTGGAGCTGGAGTCGGACGATCCGAACCTGCCTAAAATCGGGCAGATGGTGGCAAAGCTGGCCCAGGCATCGGTCCGGCAAAAGAAATGGCAGGCGCAGACAAAAGAGAAAATCGCGGCCAAGCTGGACAAAATGGCGGAAAAGGATGACGCCGGCAAGGGCGGCCTGACACCGGAGCTTGCCAACACGATACGGCGGGAGATTTTAGGGGTTTTATGATCTCGGAAAAATCACAAAAACTTTTTAAGCCCGGTGAGTTTGCCGGCGGCAAGACCGACAAGGTTTTTCTTGGTTACCAGGGGAAATGGATCGGGGACAAATCCCAGGTGAAGTTTTGTGAAAAGAGCCGCCGAATCGGGATCACGTGGGCCGAGGCCTCGGACGATGTGTTGACGGCTGCGACCGAAGGCACGGCGGGCATGGATGTGCTCTATATCGGCTACAACCAGGAAATGACGCGTGAGTATATCGACACCTGCGCATGGTGGGCAAGGCATTTTAACAAGGCGGCTTCCGAGGTGGATGAGTTCATGTTCGATGACAGGGATGACGACAACCCGGATCGTTTCATCCATGCGTTCCGGATCACCTTTGCATCGGGTTATGAGATTGTGGCCCTGTCTTCCCGGCCGACAAATTTACGCGGCCGCCAGGGCCGGGTGGTGATCGATGAAGCCGCTTTCCACGACAACCTGAAGGGACTGATGAAGGCGGCCATGGCCCTTTTGATCTGGGGCGGCCAGGTGGTTGTGATTTCGACAGACTTCGGTGAGGACAACGATTTTAACCAGTATCTGGAAGATATTCGGGCGGGCCGGCTGGATTATTCCCTGCACCGGTACACGTTTGATGATGCGCTGGCTGACGGCCTGTATCAGCGGATTTGCCTTGTGAGGGGTGTTGAATGGTCTGTGGAAGGCGAAAAAGAGTGGCGGCAAACGGTTGTCAAAAGTTACGGCGAAGACGCGGATGAAGAGCTTTTCTGCATTCCGTCCAAGGGCGGCGGCACCTATTTGCTGCGGACCACAATCGAGGCTGTCATGGATGCCTCTATTCCGGTTTTGCGGTGGTTTCCGCCGGCACCGGGTTTTGTGGACTGGCGGGATGACCAGCGGTTCCGGGAGGTCCGCGACTGGTGCCGGGCTGAACTGGACCCGCTTTTGTCGGCGCTGCCGAATCAGCGTGTGGCCCTTGGGGAGGATTTCGGCCGCAATGTGGACCTGACGGCCATATGGCCGCTGCTGGAGACCCCCGGGCTTACTTATGTGACGCCGTTTTTAGTTGAATTGTCGGATTGCCCGTTTTCGCAGCAGAAGCAGATTTTCTGCCACATTGTGGATCGTTTGAAACGGTTTTCCGGGGCGGCCCTGGACAAAGGCGGCAACGGCGCTTATCTGGCCGAGCGGGCGCGACAGCTTTACGGGGCGGACAATATTGAAGAAGTGAGTTTTTCCGAGTCCTGGAATCTGGCCAATTGGCCGCCGGCAAAGGCATGGATGGAGGACCGGACGGTGACGATTCCGAAGGACAGCCTGGTGATGGACGATTTCCGGGCAGTGCGGAAAATAAAGGGTGTTCCGAAAATCCCCAGGGATGAACGAACAAAAAACGCCGGGAAAGGCAAGCGACACGGCGATACGGCCATCGGCTATGTGAACGCGGGGTTTGCCATGCGGAACCTTGCCGGCGGGGAACCCTTTGAAGTGATTACCGGGGCGCCGAGACAATCCAATACGATGATGGCGGGGTACATGTAATGGCTTCGCAAAAAACTCAATATCTGCGTTGCGCTGCGCCCTTCGTCACTGCGACGTACTTCAAGTACGCCTCGTTCCTCAGGGAGTTGATTAGATGGCGCCGCATCTTGAGCTTTTTGCTTTGCCATTACAAGTCAAATTTTATGAGGGTTGCAATAAATGACTGAGGGTATCTGGCTTTCAAACGATATGTTTTATGAATTTTCCGAGAACAACCGGGCGTTGTTTGCGGAGATGGCGACGCATGAGACGGCAACGGGGTTTGATCCGGCCACCATGCTGGGGTATCTGCCCGATCCCGATCCGGTGCTGATCAAGCACGGCGGCGGGCATGAGGTGCTGGAAAATTTGATGGGCGATGACCAGGTGACCCTGGCGTACCAGAGCCGCAAGCTGCATACGCTGGAGAATCTGGATTACGAGTTTACAGCCGGCGCGCCAGACGGGAAAAAACCGGATGGGCGGGCCGTTGCCGCAAGGGATGCCCTGGCCGATGACCTGGCCGGGGTGAATATGTACAACCTGATTGCCGAAGTTCTGGGGGCGCCGTTTTTCGGGTATACGCCGGTGGAGCTGATATGGGAACCGGGAGATGGTCGGGTCCGGCTGGTTGACCTGGTGGCAAAGCCCCGAGAGTGGTTTTCATTTGCCGATAAGGTCGAGCCGAAGTTCATGCGGATGGGGGTAGCGGAGGCGATCCCGTATGGCAAATTCGTGTTCGCCAGGCATTTCCCGACATACAAAAACCCGTATGGCCTGCGGCTGCTGACCCGGTGCCTGTGGCCGGTGGCCTTTAAGAAGGGCGGCATCGGGTTCTGGAGCAAGTTCTGCGAAAAATTCGGCATCCCCTGGGTGGTGGGCAAGGCCCGCCAGGGCGCGCAGAAATCGGAGCGCAAGGAGATGCGCAACAGCCTGGCGGCCATGGTGCAGGACGCGGTTGCTGTTGTGACCGCCGGCAGCGAGGTTGAAATCCATGAAACCACGGGCAAGGCCGGAGATCTGCACAAGGCGTTTGTGGAACGATGGGACGCGGCCATTTCCAAGGTGTTGATGGGTCAGACACTGACGGCGGAGATCGGGGAAAAAGGCAGTTATGCCGCATCAAAGACCCATGAAAACGTCCTTGAATCTTATGCATCGGCGGACCGGACCCTGGTAAAGGCTTTTTTTGATGCGCTTTCGCGGGTATATACCCGGATCAATTTCGGGGACAAGACAGCGGCGCCGGTGTTTGCGTTTGTGCGGCAGGAGGATGCTAAAGAGAATGCCGAGCTGTCCGGCAAGCTGCACACCGCCGGTGTGCGCTTCAAGAAGACATTCTTCGTCCGGCGATGCGGCCTGGCCGAGGATGAATTTGAAATGACGGATGAGAAGTCAGCCGGCGGCGCCTTTGTCCTGCCTGCCGGCGGAGCGATATACGCCGAGGAAGACGACGACGATCTTACCGGCCAGGATGAACTGGATGCCATGGTGGATGATGTGCTGGCCGATGCCGGGACGGTAACCGAGGAGATGGTCAACACGATCAAGGATATTATCGACCGAGCGGAAAGCTTTGATGATCTTTCGCTTTTGCTGGCCGAGGAAATGGGCAGCCTGGGCGTTGAGGAGTTACAGGAGCTGATGTCCCGCGCCCTGGTGGCGGCGGATATTTGGGGAAGATTCAGCGTCAAGACGGAGGTGGAGAAGGATTCTGATGGATGAGCTTGATATGGCGCAGCATTACGCGGAGCAGGGACTGAAACAGGCAATTGAATCACGGGTTCGATATGAAGGCAAAAGTCTTGAATATTGCGAAATATGCGGGGAGCCGATCCCTGAAGGCAGGCGGCGGGCGGTGCCCGGCTGCCGGAAATGCGTATCATGCCAGGAGCGATGTGAATAATGACGGTTAAGCCGCAAGCCCTGCCCATGGCAGAGGCGGAAAAGTTCTGGCGCGACAAGGACGTGCTGTCGTCATCGGCGTTTTATTCGCTTGCCGAGACTCAGCGCAGCCGAGCTTTTGCGGTGGCCGGAATCGCTGAAATGGACATGATGCGGGACGTGTATGAGTCGCTTGGCCGGGCCATCTCCGAGGGGAAAAGCTTTGGCAGCTGGAAAAAAGAGATGGCAGAGACCTGGGAAAAACTTGGATGGACCGGCAAAAACGCCTGGCGGCTGGACAACATCTTCCGGACAAACGTGCAGACGGCTTTTGCCGTGGGGCGGCATGAACAGATGCAGCGGGTCAAGCAAGGCCGGCCTTACTGGCGATACAGCGCCGTGAAAGATACGCGGACCCGGCCGACGCACTGGGCGCTGCACGGGAAAGTGTTTCATGCCGACAATCCGTTCTGGGATCAGTTCTATCCGCCGAATGGGTTTCGTTGCAGATGCGGCGTGACCACGCTTTCCGAACGGCAGGTGAAGAAGCGGGGCATCGAGGTTGAAACAAAGAATCCGTATGGCGGGATTATTGAGCCGGTGGACCCGGTGACCGGCCGAAAGCTGCCGGCGCGGCCGCTGATGCCGGACCGGGGATTCGAGACGAACCCGGCAAAGGATTACTGGGCGGGTGTGACGCCTTCTGAGATTGACGCAAAAGATATCGGCCCTGATTTGCCGCTTAAAACAATTTGCAGGGCCGGAGGGGCTTCCTTGTTCGCGGAAGGCGATATTTGCAGGCCGCCGCTGGCCGAGATCGATAAACGGCATATTCTGCCGGTGGGTAAGGGCGACATTCTTCCAACCGGCCTGGATGATGAAACGTATGTAAAGGCGTTTTTGAACGAATTCGGGATCGCCGATATCGACGGCAGCAAGGTGATAGAACTGCCGGGGAAAGTGCCGGTGGTAATCAGCAAGCACTTTTTCATCCAAAACAAAAAAACAGGTGCCGGGTGGAAAGTTCAACAAGAAGGGCGAGAGCAATATGTTCGATTATTGGCGCGAACAATTCAGAATCCTTATGAAATATGGCGGGTGTCAAAACAGATATCAAAGCGGCCGGCTGATACGTTGAGATTGCTGCGGTTGTTTCAAAATGCAGACGGAAAAATTGGCGGTTTTGCCGTTTTTTCCCTGATCCGCAATCGGCAGTGGCTGGCTACGACGGCGTTTAATCCCAAAGGTGAAAATGCGGAAG
The DNA here is from genome assembly GCA_034189905.1 of Thermodesulfobacteriota bacterium. Lineage (GTDB taxonomy): Bacteria > Desulfobacterota > Desulfobacteria > Desulfobacterales > Desulfosudaceae > JAXHTY01. The sequence continues at coordinate 143,285 of JAXHTY010000005.1, read as the reverse complement.
CGATGCTGAAATACCTCGAAAAGCAGAGAGAGAAGGCAACATTGATTTATCGGGAGGAGCTGAAGTAATGCCGGGTTCTTCAGCGGACAGCACCCTTATTTCGACCCCTGCCCGGACAAGGTTCAGGGTACACCGCCCTTGGTTACCCGATAAATAAAGATTAACGATTTGGGGAACGAAAGTCAAGAAAAAGAGGATGATATGGCCTGGGATGTAATATTCGAGACGGGGACGCACACGGACAGCAGCGGCAAAACAAAAAAGTGGACGGAAGCTGACCTGGACAGAATTGTGAATGCGTACGATCCGGAAAAGCAGGAGGCGCCTGTTGTTCTGGGGCACCCCAAAACCGATTCACCGGCCTACGGCTGGGTGGAAAAGCTGAAACGAGAGGGCGGGAAGCTGTTTGCCCGTTACAAGCAGGTGCCGGACGCTTTGAAATCCGCGATCGGTGACGGCCGCTATAAGTATAAATCCATAGCGGTCCGGCCGGATGGAAGTCTCCGGCACGTGGGGTTTTTAGGGGCCAAGGCCCCGGCGATAAAGGGCCTTGGGCCGATACAGTTTGAGGACGGGGATGCATTTTGTGAAATCATTTTTCAGGAGGAAAACGCGATGGACATCGAAGAGCTGAAAAAGAAGCTGGCAGGTGAGGAAGCGGCCCGCAAGGCCGCCGAGGAAAAAGCGGCCGCGTTTGCGGAAAAGGCGGAGATCGCCGAGGCCGAGAAAAAGGCGGCCGAAGACGCCAGGGCCAAAACCGAAGCGGAATTTACGGAGAGCCGCAAGGCGCAGGAGAAAGCCGCCCGTGACGCCCGTTTCGACAAGCTGGTGGAAGACAAGAAGGCGGTCCCGGCGGAAAAGGACAAGGTTCTGGCGTTTGCCGAAGCACTTGGAGAGGGTGAAGAAATCTGCTTTTCCGAGGCCGAAGGCAAGAAGCCGCTGGAGGAGCACTTCTGGGCGTTTCTGGAAAGCCGTAAGGAATCCCACGGGTTGTTTTCCGAGTATGAAAACCCCGGCGATGGCGATGATGACGGCAAGGTTGACGCGACGTTGACCCAGCACGTTTAGGGGCAATAAGGACAATCAAGACAAGGAGACAGGAAAATGGCGGTAGACGGGAAACTCGGCAGTGTGAGCCGAAACGATGAACGGGCCAGGGGCAACGGCCATGCACCGGTGATTCGAACGGCAGTTCTTGCCGAGGATAACGGAGAATACCCGGTGGGCATGCTGCTGGCGGAAAATGACAGCGGGGAAGGCATCCCGTACGAGGTGGTTACCGAAGAGGCGGTCGGTACGGGTGACGGGGCTGAGACGGATTTCTCCGGCAGCCTGGCCAGTGCGCCTGTGCAGCCGGGAACGGTGACGGTGTCCGATGGCGTGGAGACATTCACGGACGACGGCATGGGCAACCTGACCGGAGATGCCGGCGGAACAGGGTCGGTGAACTACAAGACCGGGGCCGTCAGCGTATCGTTCAATGCGGCGCCCGCCAACGAAGCGGCAGTGGAAGCCGGTTATGGGCGCAAGCTGAAGGGCGTGCTGGATGAGGACGTTGATACGGCAAAGAGCACCGCCGGCCTTTATGTTGCCCATGGATCGGTCCGGACGGACATCCTGAAAATCGGGATCGCGGGCGACGATCCCACCACGGCACAGCTTGCCATGCTGGAAAGCATGGGCATCTGGCCCGAGTAACGGCAAGTATGGCAGCGGTCCTGACCGTTGCGATGACTGCAATCGACGAACAGAGAGGGAAATATGATTAATCTTGCATCACTTTTTACCAAAGAGGCAATTGTCCGGTATCTGAAAAGTCTGCCGGTGCTCAAGACCCCGGTGATGGATACCATATTCACCGACCGGCCGCTGCATCCGCTGCCGGTGGTGGGCGCGGATATGATCACCGAAGTGGCCCACGCCCTGCCGGTGGTCCGCCGGGGATCGCCGTCCATTGCGGCCGGTTCGGATGCCGGGGAGTTCGCGTTTTATGAGCCGCTTCCTGTTCGGCCGCACAAGATGGTGACCGGCCAGGACCTGAACAACCTCAAAATCCTGAACGGCGGCGGGAAAGACGCATGGGCGCAGGGGAAGACCGATCTCCTGCGGCGGATCGTTCGGCGGACCACGGAGGGCCTTTGCGCGGCATCGCTGTCGGGGTCTTTTACGTGGCCGATTCAGCTTGAATCCGGCGGTTTCGAAACATGGTCGATCGACTTCGGCAGCCCGGAATCCGTGACGCCCTCGAAGCTGCTGGATGAATCCGGGGCGGCGCTGAAGGACATCTACGTGATCTGCCAGGCCATGGAAGAAGCCCTGGAAGAAAACGGCTACGGCAGCACAAACGAAATATGGGCCGGCAAATCCGCGTATGAGCAGATATTCACCATTGCCGAGGCCAGCAAGACCACGGCCAAAATCCGGGTGGAGCTGACCGATGAGGGCATCAACGTGGGCGGTTATCTGATCAAGCGGCGGGCCGAAAAAATCCGCAATCCCGAAACCAAGGCGATGACGCCGGTGGTTCCCCTGAAGGACATGATGATGATCGCCACGGATGCCGGGCACAAGATGCCTTATTGCGCGGTGGACGATCTGGAGGCCAATCTTCAGGCCATGCCCCTGTTCATCAAGCCGATCGTGATGAAAGACCCGTCCGGCTATAAGCTGGTGGGCGAGAGCAAGCCCTTTCCGATTCCCAACGTGAAGGGCATCTGTACGGCCACTGTGTTGAGCTAACGCCCGACATAATGTGGGGTAGCGTAAATCGAAAAAGTGCCGGGGAAACGGCGGAGATTTAGCGAAAATGGCATTTTGTGAACGCGCGGAACTTGAAGACTACGTTTTGGCGGCATACCTGGATAAAGCCGATGAGATCAATCCGGGGTGTGTGGCCCGGCATATCGACCAGGTGGGTGAGGAGATCGAGGGCGCCCTGCTTCAGGGCGGCTACGATCTCCCGCTGCCGTCGGTGCCGGGCAAGGTGACGCATATCAATGCCGTTATTTCGGCGTACCGGTCCATCGGCAACATCACTTCGCTGATGGCAAGCGAGGGATCGACGGGCAATGAGTGGATTCCGTTGCAGACGCAGTACAAAGAGGCCCTGAAGACGCTGGCGGCGATCCGCGAGGGCAAGGTGATGCTGTTTCCGGAGGATGCCGGCGGCGATGTGGCGCCGGACGATGACGCGATCATGGTGGAGGCGCCGGAAAAAATCTGGACAGACGATGTCCTTTCACGGTTTTAAGGAGAAACATATGTACGGCAAGGACCCGATCAAGATCACCTGTGTTATCTGCGATTGCAGTTTTGAGCTGTCGGCAGAGACGTTTTTTGCCAAGGACGAACTGGTCTGTCCCAACTGCGGGATCGATTCCAGGGGCAAGTTCGCGCCGTTTGCCGAGGCCATGAAAGCCTTTTTCGCGGCCAAGAAGAACCTGCACCGCATCTTTGAATTTGACCTGGGGCTGTAATTATGGCGGGCGCGAGTTTCAAGATGGATATGGGGCCGCTGGCGGGTGTTTGCCGCCGGGCGGTGGGCAAAATCCGGGATTTGCAGAATGCTGCCGAGGAGGTCGGGGAAGCGCTGGTGTCTTCTGCCAGGGAACGGTTTGAAACCGGAGAGAGCCCGTCCGGGGAAAAGTGGAAGGAGTCGGAGCGGGTCAAAAAGAAAGGCGGGACAACGCTGCGGGATAAGAGTCATTTGTACAACTCCATCGGATATAAGGCGTCGCCCAACATGGTGGCTGTGGGTGCACCCAAGCCGTCAGCGGGGTCGCCAGTTGAGTATGCCGCTATTCACCAGTTCGGCGGGGAAACCGGTAGAAATCACAGCGTGGATATGCCCGCCCGGCCCTACATCGGCATCAGCGAAGCGGACATTGAAGAGGCGCGGGCGATTCTGCTGGATCACATCAAGGAGGCTTTTTCCTGATGCAGGCACTGGCGTTTGACATCATCGCGAATGCGGCCCAAGCCGCCGGCCTGGACCGGGCGGCCGTGATGGACAAGCCGGAAAAAGAAACGGTGCTGTTGGCCGAACGCCGGGTGCAGGTGGAGTTTCTACCGGCCCGCCTGGAACGGTCCGGCCGGCCGGTGGGCAAGGACCGCACGGACATCGACGGCCATCCCCATCGCAGCCTGCGCCGGGCAATTTACAACCGGGTGCTGGATGTGTCTGCCGAGATTGTCGGTGACGATGAAACATGGGTGGAAGCGTTTGTGGTGGCCTTTCTTCGGGCATTGCCCAGAAGAACGGCTGATGCGGATAATAACCTGGTGACGATTGAGGCACACCAGGCGGTGCGCGGCGGGTATACGGGCAAAGTGGTTGAGGTGTTTGTCAAGCGGCGGTGTGCGGTGCATATCCGGTTCAGCGGCATGGTGCATGCCGATGTGACGGTGCCGTATGTGACGGAGTGCGAACTTGACGTAACCGATATCGAATAAGGGAGATATCCTCATGGGTAAAGAAACAACGAAAAAAGGCAAGCAGGCGCTTTTGCAGCCTGAGAAAAAACAGGTGGAAGCCTTTGCCGCTGCCGCCGAGATGCCGGCCTGGGAGCTGGCGGCTTTGCGTCAGGCAACCGGTTGGGCGCCTGGCAAGGCGGTGACCGCAGGGGAGTTTACCCACGCGGTGGGGGCTTTGCGAAGCCGGCGGCAAGGCGGCGGAAAAATTACAGGGGGCAAGTGATGGACGTTAAGCATCCGGATAAGATCAATTTTGCGTGCTCCCTGTGTGAAACCGAGTTTTCGGTGGATACGGCAAGGGTGGCAGCAGAGCAGGAAATTGTCTGCCCGAACTGTCTGCACCGGTTTGACCTTTCGAAAACCAAGGCCATAGGAAAAGCGGTCCGGAACCTGTTTGCCATTGTTCCGACGAATTTTTCCTGGTGGCTGAATTAAGGAGATTTTCTTATGGGCGATGTACTTGAATTTTTAATCGACGGGACATCCGGGCTGGCGCCGGGCGGTGTGGAAGGTGCGGCAATTGTGGCCGGTGTGTGTTCCACGGGGACGGTCGGCCAGGGGTATCTGCTGGGCAAGTCTTCCGATCTGGAAGGGTTGCTCGGGGTCGGGCCTCTGGTGGACCGGCTTCGGGATGTGTTTGCAGCCGGCGGTCAAAGCCCGGTGGTGATCGCTGTGCCGGTCACCGGTCAGGCGGCCGGATATTTCACGCCGGTGGTGCAGTCCGGTACCGGTCCGGCAGGGGCGGCAAGCGGCAGCCCGGCAAGTAACGCCGATGCCGTGGTGGAGATTCTGACCGGGGGCGCTCTTGAGACAGCGACCTATCGGGTGTCGGAGGATGGCGGCACGACCTGGGGAGATGAAACCACGACACCGGCGAACGGCCAGGTGGCCATCGGCTCTACCGGGGTGACGATCACCCTGGAGGCTGGAACGCATGTTTCGGGCGACACGTACAGCACCACGATCCGGGTGCCGATCGGGCCGGTGGCCCATACGGGCACAGGGCCGGATATCGCCCTGGCCGGGACGGTGGCGGCGGCGGCCGAGGTTCAGCTTCAAATCGTGTCCGGGGGAACGCGCAATGAAGGAACCTATAAGCTTTCGGTTGACGGGGGCGACAACTGGGGCGCTGCCAAAACCATTCCGGCGGACGGGGATATCGTCGTGGGTTCAACCGGCGTAACCATTACCGTGCCGGATTCTCCGGACATGGTGACAGGTGATGTTTACGCTTTTGATCTGATGGCGCCGGTTCCGTCGATGACGGATGTGATGACAGCGCTGGAGACGCCGCTATCCCTGTATGACGTGGAGTTCGTTTACGTGGTCGGCCCCAGCGATTCGGTGGACTGGGCGGCCATGGGGACCAAGGCGGACGAACTGTGGAATGCGCATCGGCCGACGTTTTTCCTTGCTGAATCCCGTTTGCCGTATGACAACGAGGGGGTGAACGGATGGACGGCGGCCCTGGTGGCGGACAAGCAGGGGTATTCTCACCGGTTCGTGGCGGTGTGTTCGGCGTTCGGCGAAGTGACGGATACAACCGGAAAACGGATTGTCCGGAGCTGGGCCGGTCTGGTCGCCGGGCGGATTCTGGCGACACCGGTGATGCGGGCCATCGGCCGTGTGCGGGACGGCGGTATTTCGCAGGGTGCCCTGCCCTCAAGTTTCACCGAAGCCATGCAGCAGCAGCTTGAGACAGCAGGTTTTATCACCGCCAAGTATTACGCGGGACTGTCCTCGCCATACTGGGGCGATGGTAAGACCCTGGCGGATGTGACCAGCGACTATCAGTACCTGGAAGTGCTGAGGGTCGTTTTCAAGGCGGTTCGTAAGGCCCGCATCGCGGCGTTGAAGTCGATGTACGACGAGGCCGGGGACGTTATTCTGGGCGCGGATGCGGCCGGTCTGGCGTATCTCCAGGCGAATATTGAGACGGCGCTCAACACCCTGAAAGCGGCGATGCCGACGGAGCTTGCCGACTACGTGGTGACCATCCCCGACGGTCAGGACATTGTCAATAACGGCGTGGCGGTTGAGATGGAGCTGATCGGCATCCCGATCATCCGGTCCATCAAGCTTTTTGCCAAGTACATCTATGCCGGGTCGACGTTTGACCCGAGACTGGAGGGATAAGCATGGCGATTAACGGCAAGCAGTATGACTGGGAAGATGTGACAATCAACCTTAAATCGGGTATCGCCATCGGTATCACCGAGATCAATTACGCCGATGAGCGTGGCATCGAACCCCGGTACGGCAAAGGGGCGACGCCCAGGGGCTACGGCCGGAAAAACTACAAGGCATCCGGCGATATGACCCTGGACCGGGATGAGGCGGAAGCCCTGCGGAACGCTCTTGGCGGCTCGTTTTACAAGGGCGATCCTTTCCCGGTGACCGTGGGGTATGCCAACGACGATCAGCCGGCGGTGACGGATATCCTGCCGGACATCAAGATCACCAAGGCAGATACGTCGGCAAAGCAGGACGACGATAACGCCGGCGCTGTGAAGCTGGATTTTGAAATCCTGTCGCCGATCAAATGGAACGGGGTTTCGGCGTATTAACACTTAACAGCCGCTCCATTGTGGAGCGTTTACGGAGAATCTGCATGGTTGAAATCAGAGAAGATCAAACCCAGGACATGGAAACCCCCTCCGAAGACGGGAGGGCGTATGTGGCAATCGATCATTCGTTCATCGACCGGTTTGCCGGCGGCGCGGAAAAAACCTTTTCATTCCGGTTTTCCCGGCCTTCACCGACGGCTGTCGGCCGCACCCAGCAGATGGCAGGCAAGAAGCTGCCGGCGGCCATGCGCAATCTGTGCGTGGGTTGTGTGCATCCGGATGACAAGCAGAAGATGCTGGCGGCGTTTGATACATACCCCGGCCTGCCGACCACATTCGGCAATGCATTGCTGGAAGCGGCGGGGATCGGTGACCTGGGAAACGGGTAGAAGCCGCTGTCGAGGCGATTGAACGCGACGGCATTGAGCAATACAAAATCTTAATCCGGTGGTTTTTGATGGAAGGACCGGCAGACAACATGGGCGATTTCATACAGCAGGCTGCCGCGGCCATATGGGCCGAAAAACGGCATTTTGAGAGCATGGCCAGGGCCATGGGCACGAAGAAGGAGGGCTGACGTGGATCAGTTATTTGCGGTGCAGGCTATTATGAGCCTTACGGATAAGCTGAGCGGGCCATTGACTGGTGTCAACCGGACAATGGCCGCCACGGAAAAGCGGTCTGCCGGTCTTGCCGCCAGAATGCAGAAGCTGACAAAGGCCATGCTGCCGGTGGCTGCGGCGGCGGGGATTTTTTTAGCTGCATTGGCGCCATGTGTGGGAACGGCTGCCGGTTTTGAAGCGGCACTGGATGGTGTTGGTGCCGTTTCCAGGGCAAGCCAGTCGGAAATGATGGCGTTGGAAACGGCGGCGCTTGATTTGGGCGCTTCTACCGCCTGGTCTGCTTCCCAGGTTGCGGACGCAGAGAAGTATCTGGCCATGGCGGGATACAGCGTTCAAGAAAACATCGCCGCATTGCCCGGCGTGCTGAATCTGGCGTCTGCGGCACAGGAAGACCTGGGCAGTACAGCGAATATCGCCAGCAACGTTTTGTCCGCGTTTAATCTGGCGGCCGATCGAACTGGAGAAGTGGCAGATGTCCTGACGGCGACTTTTACAAGCAGTAACACCACGTTGTCAGGGTTAGCGTCAACGATGGCGAATGCGGCGCCAGTAGCCTCTGCGGCCGGGTCGTCCCTGGCGGAAGTTGCCGCCATGGCGGGGAAGCTGGGTGACGTGGGAATCGACGCTTCCAGGGCCGGGACCGGTATCAAGATTATGTTTCAGCGGTTGCAGGGGCCGACCGGGGCTGCGGCTAAAACCCTTGAATCTCTCGGTGTGATTACCAAGGATGCAGCCGGCAACATGCGGCCGATTTTCGATGTGCTCACTGATATCCAGGCTGCAACCGGCGCCATGGGATCGGCGGACCGGGCATTGGCGTTAAAAGAGATATTCGGTGAGGAGGCTGTCGGGTCTGTGACGGCCATCATGAATACCGGTGTTGATTCCGTGCGTGAATATGCTGCAACGCTCAACATGCCGGGAGCGGCTTCCGAAGTGGCGGCACGGCAACTGGATAACTTAAAGGGCGCTGTTACGATTCTCGGAAGTGCATGGGAAGGGTTAAAGATTACCATCGGCAAGGTTTTTCTGCCGGTGCTGGCGCCTGTGATCCGGGTGGTCTCCATGGTTGTTTCCGCCCTGAACACCCTGGCACAAACGGCAGCCGGAGGCTTTTTGATCAAGCTGGCCGGCGTTGTTGCCCTGGCCGTGGTCGGGTTTACTGCGTTTACGGCGGCCAGCTGGGGGCTTTCTTTTGCCCTGCCTTTTGTGACGGCCGGTCTGTCGTCGGTGGCGGCGGCGCTGGCAGCGGTGACCTGGCCGGTGTGGCTGGTGGCGGGCGCCGTTGTTGTTTTATACCGGGCCTGGCGGACCAATTTCGGCGGGATGGCGGATATCGTGGCAGGCTGGTGGGACAAGATCAGCCTGGTGGCGGCCGGGGTGCGGGCGGTGTTGTCTTCCCTTTCCGGGTCGACGGGGACAATCTCCGGTGAGCTGGCCCAGAAAATCGAGGCAGGCGGCCTGGTGGGGCTGGTGACAACGATCAGCCGGGTGGTTTACCGGGTGACGCAGTTTTTGAAGGAGTTGTGGGGATCGTTCAGCTATGTGGCCGGCGGCGTATTTGATGTTTTTATGCCGGTGATTGTGGATGTGGCCAAAGCCTTTGCGCCGCTGCTTTCAGTTATCGGATATGTGGGCCAGGCATTGTTCGGCATTACGGCTTCAACGGATACATCATGGTGGCGGGTGCTGGCCCAGGTGGTCGGCGTTACCGTGGGCGGCGCTTTTAAAATGCTGGCCTGGACGATCCGGGGCCTGATTACGCCCTGGATCTGGATGATTAAATTAGTGGGCGGCCTGGTGGCGGCATTTGTATGGCTTGGGAAAGCGATCGGCAGCACAGTGGGCTGGATCGTTACAAAGATCGAGGGGCTTGTTTCCATTTTCGAGGGATTTAACCTGTTTTCCGCCGGGGCAAAGTTGATCCTTACGTTTGTGCGCGGCATTGCTTCGGTGATCACGAGGCCGGGTGAAATGATCAAGGCGGGCCTTACAAAAGTCCGTAATCTGCTCCCCTTTTCCGACGCAAAGGAGGGGCCTCTCTCGGCGTTGACACTTTCGGGCCGGCGCCTGATGGATACCCTGGGGGTGGGGATACAGGCGGCGGCGCCGGGTTTGACCAGGACGGTGGCAGGCGCGCTGGCCGGGGTGTCCGCGATGGTGGGGGTGTCTGCTGCGGATGCCCCGAATACCCCGCAAGCGGACGGTGTTCCGTTGCCGGTGGGGCCGGCCGTGGTGGACAACAGGCGGTCCTCGTCGGAAACCAAGACGGTGATAATCAAAGGCATGACCGTTGAACTGCCCAATGTGCAGTCCGGCCGGGATTTTGTCGAAGAGTTGAAAATGCTGGTGGAGGCGTACGATGGCTGACAGGCTCCTGACATTTGAGCATGGCGAGGTTCGCCTGGGCAACAAGGTTGTTCCCGGCGTTTTGAAAAGTCAGTCCGTGCGCGGGGCCGTCAGGTTTGATGAGGCCAAGCAGGACGGTTTGTCCGGGAAAGCCCGGAAAACAATGGGATGGGAGGATGCGGACATTACCCTTGGGCTTGAATTGCTGACCGATGATGACGCCAGTTGTTATGACCGCCTGGCCGAACTGAACGCGATTTTTCGGGCGTTTGACGATGACGTGGCCCCCAGGGTCTACGACGTCACAAACGCCCATCTGAGGGCCAGAGGGGTGGACCAGGTGGTGTTTTCAGGGCTGGTATCAAATGAGACGGATACAGACGATGTGATCACGTGCACGCTCACGTTTGTCGAACACATACCGGCAATTGCGAATACGGAAAAGCGGGATGTGGCGGACGGTGGGCCGGCGGCACCGCAAACAAACACAAGTGGTGAGGAAGTGCAGCCTGATCCGTCAATTATGGTGGAGATGGCCCCATGACGCTTTCCGGCATAAGAACCCATATTACGATCGGCGGGCTGGAAGTGATGCGATGCCCGGAAGTTGTGATTGACATGCATCGGCATCGGCCGGTTTCCAGGGCGATGGTCACGCTCAACGACGCCTCCGGTGTTGTGTACGGAGAGGTGTCCAGGGGTGATGCCGTGACGATCCGCCTGGGTTATCGGAACGAATCACCGGCAGTATGGGCGGGGGCGGTCCGGCAGGTTTATGGAGACGGCGACCAGGTGATCATTCAAGTGGCCGGTGTTGAGCGGGCATTTACCGACAACACCGTCTGCCAAAGCTTTTACGAGGAGACGCCAGAGGCGATCGTGCATTTTGCGATCGGACAAACCGGCCTGCCGGCGGGACAAATTGATTCGCCGGGCGTTGTTTTTCCGAGATTTGTTGCTTCGGATATACCGGTTTGGCAGGTGGTCCGGCAATGTGAGCATACCTGCCAGGAGGCTTTCGGGCTGGATATGAGCGGATGGGCCTTGTGGGTGGACGCTGCGGGCGAGGTCAATTGGGGAAATTTTGATGAACCGGGTGACATTCCGGCTATTGCTACAGGTGCCGGACTGATCAAGCACACGCCGCATGTGGTGGAGTATCCTCATTGTCTGCATATGGTTGAAACTTTTTTGCTGGCCGGTTTCCGGCATTCACAACTCTTTCGGATTGCGGACCGGCGCCGGGGTGTCGAGGGGGCCTTCCGGGCGTTGACGGTGACGCACAGGGTTACGGAAAACCAGGCAAGGACATTTATTGGTTACGGAGAGCCGGGTGAGAAATTCTGATATTAAATCTCTGATGAAGCGTGTGGTCGAGCTGGTTATGCCGGACCTCCGGTCTTACTATCGTGTGGTGCGCAAAGCCAAGGTGGTTAAGACGTATGCTTCGGACGGGCAATACTGGGCGGATGTGCAGCCGCTCCGGAACGATGAGAGCGAGGATGGAAGCGAGCCGGTTGTTCCGGCGGTTGAAATTCCGATCATGTGGGCCGGTCCGGATCGCGGGGTTGTCTGCCCGCCGCTGGTCGGGGCCTATTGCGATCTTTCCTATTACGACGGCGATCCGAACTATCCGAGAATCAGCAATTTCCGGTGGCACAAGAACGGCGCGCCGGCGTGTGAAGTGGGGGCGTTTATCATCCATAAGGAGGCCGGGTGTTATATCAAGATCGATACAGCCAATAACATTATCGATATCACGGACGCAAACCGGCAGTCGGAGATTGACGGTGATAAGTCGGAGGCGATCGGTGGGAACAAAACCGTTGAGATCGGTGGCGAAAAAACGGAAACCGTTACGGGCGGGAAAACCGTTGAGGTCGGGGCGAACCTTTCAGAAACTGTGACGGGTAATGCATCGCAGCAGGCCACGGGCACATGGACAATCATGTCGGCAGTGTCCGTGACGGTTCAGGCCCCGCAAATCAACCTGGTGGGGAATCTGTCGGCAACGGGCGCAGGCGGCGCGGTTGGGACCTCCTATGAAAAGGCCAATAAGGTGCACGAGGGTAACATCGATCAAACGGGGAATCTGACACTGTTTGGGAATATTAATGTGACCGGGAATATCAGTGCCTCGGGTTCAATCATGGACGGCAGCGGCAACTCAAACCATCATAGTCACACTACGTAGGAATTATGGACGATATATTTGGCCAGGACATAAAACTCGGCAACGACATGCAGGCGCTGGTTGCGGCGGATGGATCACTGGTGTTGACCGAGGGCGTCGAGACAGGGGTTCAGGATATTCGCCTGCGGCTCATCACGGCCTTGGGATCGCTGTTTTATGATGTCGAATTCGGGGCTCTGATTCATAACTGGATTTGTGAGGAAAATACCCAGGGCAACCGCATGGCGCTTGAGGCGGAAGTCGAGCGCCGGGTGAAAGCCGACCCCCGTGTGCAGATGGGGACAGAGAAATGCTCGATTTTATCCTGGGATGAGACCGGCATTGTTGCCGAGGTGTCGTGGCAGTTTATCGACGCCGATCATGGCTATAACCTGGTCATTAAATACGACAGTGACAAGAAAGAAATGGTGATCAAGGATGTCAATCCCGGTTGAAAAAACGCTGGATGAAATAAGGCAGGAAATGTTCGATCGCATTAATGCGGTACAGGATGAGTATGCGGCCAAAGGCTGGTTGCCGATACGGCTCAATCTAAACAAAGGCGTCATCCGGGGGATGATTGAGCTGTGGAGCTGGGGACTGTATCAGCTTTATCAGTTTCTGGCCTTTGTATTGACTCAGGCCTCGGCAGCAACGGCAACCGGCGCCTGGCTGGACTGGCATTGTAGTCAGGTCGGAATCACCAGGCGGGAGGCCACCAAGGCGGCCGGTACGGTGTATTTTACCCGGCTCGGCTCATCCGGCAACGTGTCGATACCTGCCGGGCGGATTGTCCGGACAAAACCGGATGGCACAGGCGCTATCTACAGGTTCGTGACAACAGAGGATGTCGTCCTTTTGGATGGCGGAACCGAGGTGGCAGCGCCTGTAGAAGCGGAGAACTACGGCACTGCCGGCAATGTCGTAGCCGGCCAGATTTGCGAGGTCTCGACAACGATATCAGGCGTGGACGGCGTAGAGAATCGAAGCGACTGGCTTTCTTCAGAAGGGGTGGATAAAGAGGACGATGAGGCTTTGCGGCAAAGACATAGCCTGCAATGGCAGGCCAATAATGGGGTGACCAAGTATGCCTACATGGCCTGGGCGATGAGTGTGGCTGGCGTAGTGTCCGTCACGATATTGGATCAGCATCCGCGCGGGCAAGGGACTGTGGACGTGGTGATTAAGGGATCAGCCGGCGTACCGACGCCGGCACTGATTGATGCCGTGGATGTCGCCATCGGCGGACAGGAACCGATTAATGATGATTATCTGGTTAAGGGGCCGACGCCGGTGGATATTACGATCGAAGCGGAGCTTGAGCTGGTGTCCGGTAATGCGGCGGATATATTGGCCGAGGCGGAAAACCGGCTGACGGCCTTGTTTACCGAAGGATCGAACGTGACCGGCATAACACCCCTGGCGATCGGGCAGGACGTGACGATGGACCTTTTGGTATCCACGGTAATGGCGGTGGCCGGCGTGAAAAAAACCAACTGGACATTGCCGGTGGATGACACACAGATCGATGTTGATGAGATGGCGGTGTTGGCCGGTATTACCCTGACCGCCGTGGCGGCCACGGAGGTATAAATCAATGAGCGTGTTCTGGAAATATTGCAAAGAAACGCTTCGGTGGCCGCTTGTCTGGACGGCCGGGCCGATTGCTTTGCTGGTAGAGGGGGCGGCGGCGTGCCTGGATGATGTCCGGGGTATTGTTTTATGGTTGCGGAATCAGTTCCGGCCGGACGTTTGCGAAAATGTTTATGTCGCCAGTCATGCTGCGGCCCGAGGCATTACCCGGCAGCTGCTGGAAACCGGCGATGACCAGTTTCGGGAGCGGGTGACGGCGGCATATGCCTGGTGGGCCAACGGCGGCAAGACCGGCGGGCTGCCCGAGCTATTGGCGTATTTCGGGTTTACCACGGAAAAGATTGTAAATTTGCGAGACACCGATCCGGAGCGATGGGCAGAATTTACCATTGCCCTGGAAAAAACAGATGGCAGTGGCCTTACAGAGGCTGACTTTCCCCTGATGGAGTGGTTGGTAAATGACCAGAAGCCGGCCCGATCCGTGTGCGCGGGTATTGATATGGTTGTCACGATATCGGGCAATAGTCCGTATATATTTATGGGCGTGTTTTTAGCGCCGGACGTGGAAGTCTGGCCGGAGGAATTGTAATGGCGACATATTTTGCATTACCAACAGATGCGGGTGCGGCGAAAATTGCCGACTCGATTGCAAACGGCACTCCGATTGCCCTTTCTGAGATTGCTGTCGGAGATGGGGACCATACGCCGGATGGTGCTGAAACAGCGCTGGTTAATGAACAATGGCGGGGTGATATTTCTACGGTGTCACGAGACACTGAGACACCGACGCTGGTTAAGGCGGAGCTGACCATACCGACCGAAGACGGTGGCTGGTGGGTACGGGAGATCGGGGTCTTTGATGCCGCCGGTGACCTGTTTGCGATCGCCAAGTGTCCGCCGAGTTACAAGCCGATCACGGTGGAAGGGTCACCGAAGCCGATGCCGGTGCGGTTTTATCTTTATATCAGCATTGACGCAAACATTAACCTGTTTACGGGCGATCCGGAGGACCCGGCGTCTATCGGTTATGTGCAGTCGCTTCTGTTCGACCATGAAGCCGATATGACGCATGCCGATTTTTCAGACGGAGATATACTGTTGTGCGGCAATGATACGGCTCCCACGGGCTGGCACAAGCTGACGGACTGGCAGAATAATTCCATGCTGGTGTTCACGGCTGGTGAGCCCGGCCAGGGCGGCACGGACAATCCGCAATCATATGACCCAAACGTATCCGTGGGGAACCACGCTGATCATACCCATAGTGTGCCTACTCATCGGCATGGTATGGCGGGTCATACCCACAGTGTGCCCAATCACCGCCATGGCCTGCCCGGTCATTGGCATAATCTTACAGTGCCTTTTGAGGGATGGGGCAACGGCATACCGGACACTAGCAGCGGGCGGCTCAAAGTTACCACAGCGGGCGGTGCATACGGGTATCGCATGCCAAGTAACCGGACATTAACAACAGCTAGCGGTGGTGGTGGTAATAGCGACTATTGCGGATCAATGACCAGCGGCAGTGACGGCAGCGGATGGAGTGATTATAGTGGCGTATTAACCAGTGGCGATCCGTCAGCAGTGTTATCTCACTCGGTCGACTATTCATCATGGGCACCAAAATACCGGGCTGTGATTGCGATTCGCAAGGGAGATGAATAATGAAGCCATGTGTGCGGAACCTTCCGGGATTTAAAAAAGGGTGCCCAGAGAACGATACCTGCCCCTGCTGGAAAACATTGCAGGTCGCAAAACGGGGCAACCCCCTTGAAAAAGAGATCAAATCCCAGTGCATTGATTTGTGGATGTTTGAGTTCGCCTGGTCACAATTGGGGGCCACAGAGGCGGTACAAAAAGAGATAGAAGAGCTGCGTAATAATCTTTGCCAGGGCGGCGGGATGCCTAAGCCAGACCCGGCGTTGGTCGAGTTGGTGCAGATTATCCGTAAACGTCTCTCTGATGGCAATACGCCTGAGCTCGGGGGGGCTGGAGAATATATATCAGAATAGGAAATAGGAGAAGACTATGGGACAGGCAAACGGCTATCCATTGAACGAATCACCGGCTGACATTGATCAGCTTTTGGGAATTGATGATCCGGATGGCGACTGGTCGGTGCAGCGCTTTTCAGTGTCGGCGCTGTTGGCATCTGTGCGGGCTCGCATTGAGCAGATGGAAATGGCGCTGAATGAGAATGACATCTATCCCGGCGAGATTGTGTTTCACACGTCCGGGGCTACATTTGAACCGGCGATCGTGCTGTATGACGGATCAACAGCGACGGTGGAATGGACGTTTTCCGACGGCAGCACGTCAGACTCATTGACGCCCAGTGCGGATTTCGGGACAGCCGGGTCACGGGTGCAGCGGTTGAAGGTGACGCCGTGGTCTGACTTATATCGGATTAATGTAGGGTATGATGCGGCAGATGGCGGGGCATTGGACATTGAGCAGATTCCCCAGCAAAACGTGACCGCCATTGAAAACCTTCACCTGGTGGCCGGTACGCTGGTGGATTTTTGTGGAAACAATACGCCCATTACGACGATGGATTTCAGCAACTTTCTTTCACTGGATACCATTGAGCTGTACGGGGCGGACCTCGTGGCGATCAATATCTACAACACGCCGGTGCTTCAGCGGTTGCAGGTAGAGTCCACAAGTCTTGCTGAACTTGATATGTCAACGTCTCCGAACCTTGGCGACATCAGGGCCTCAAGCAACCCGTACACCTATGTCAATTTCGGAGATACGACGTTTGACAATCTCTGGCATATTTGCATGCGCGACACTGATGGTGATTATGTCATTGACTACCCCACTCCCTCCAATATGCCGAATATTATGGATTTATACATATGGAACACAAACCAGACCGGGGCGGGCAGCTTTACGGGGTTGACGGCCCTGCGGTGCGTACGGCTTTTTAACAATGAATTTACCAGCCTGGACTTTACCGGATCGTTTTCCAATGGCGACGGCGGTGGAATATTGGAGGTGTACGGCAACAGCCTGACCAACCTGACGATCACTGGTTGCACAGACCTTCATGACGTTGATGCCAGCAACAACGCCCTGCTTCAATCCGCCGTAGACCATGTTCTGACAACGCTTGACGCTAACGGGCGTTCAGGCGGCACTGTGAATTTAAGCGGCGGCACTAATGCGGGACCGTCTGCCAGCGGCCTTGCTGCTCAAGCCAGCCTTGCAGGCAAGGGCTGGACCGTGACACTCAATGACCCGGACGTGCCCATGCTCAGCTCGGCGACAATCGGCGCTGATGGAGACACCTGGACGTTGGTGTTCACCGAGGCGGTTAATATTGGCTCCGGTGGCTCCGGTGGCTTCGCCATAACCATGACCGATGCGGGGGTCGTCGAGCTTACGTACAGCTCCGGCGAGGGGTCAAACACGCTTATTTATACTGGTGACGTGACCGTACAGGCCGGTGACACCGTCGCCAGCGGCCTGGATTATACTCAGCCTGGTGACGGTATTGAAAATACGACTGGCTTTGATTTAGAGACCTTCACTGGCGAATCGATAGTCAATAGCTCCACGGTCGGGCCGCCCGCCTTGACAGTCGCCACCCTGGGCGCTGATGGCATGACCTGGACGTTTGAGTTCAGCAGGGCTGTCACCATCGGCACCGGCGGTAATGGCGGCTTTGGTATTGAGTTCACTGCCGCTGGCGTTGTTGCATTGTCTTATGGCTCCGGTGACGGCACCGATACGTTGACCTATACCGGTGACGCCATTGTTGAAAGAACAGACACAGTGGTTGACGGGTTGAACTATACGCAACCGGGCGACGGCATTGAAGCCAATGACGATGGCACCGATCTTACCAGTTTCACCGACCATGCCATTGTGAATAATTCGGCGCTCGGTGATGTGCCGATCAGCATTGAACAATTTGACGCACAATCATGGAATGATGTTAATGCCGAGGACATAAGTTGGGATGCTGGCGATACAGTGGTGGTTTTCTGCGGATGCTGGGGCGGTGATCCCCTTGGTTTTTCTGTTAATGACGGCGGCGATGATTACACGGCTATTAGTGGCAGTCTTGAAAGCGCCGGTTCAGCCAGCCTGGGATGGTTTTATCAGCGCAAGACTTCGGCGGGGTCCGGTACGGTAACGTTCACCGATAGCAGCGGCGGCAGTAACTATAGTATTCGTACGTATGTGCTGGCCGGCATTGCCGGACCCGATCCGGTTGATTTTGCCGTGAATAGCGGTAACGACGCGGTCGTTCCTTTTGTTTCTCCGGTATTTACGACAACCCATGATAACGTGATTGTTCTCATGGGCTATCACCACAACAGCGACGCGCCTACTGAGCGCATCTTGACGCCTGATACGTATATATGGGATTCAAACGTGATGGCAAGCCCTCAGCGGCCCTGTTGCCATCAAATTTTCAATACGATTCAAACGGGCGCAACGGTCGCGGTTACCCCTGACGCGGGTGTATGTGCTGGCATGTCTGTTATTGGTTTAATCGGCGCGGCGCAATAAGGGATAACACATGGCATCAATTTTAGACCAGTTAAGCGATCCGATACTTGACGAGCTGGACGAACCGGTTGCCGATGAGGTGGACGCAGAGAACGCGGCCCCCAATGCGCCGATCAGCCCGTCACCTGGCGATGGCAGCACCGTTGATAGCGGGGCAAGAACACTATCCGTTGCTGTGTCTGATCCTGATGGCGATGCCCTGGATGTTTCGTTTTATGATGCATCCGATGACAGCCTGATCGGCACGGATGCGGGCGTGGCCAGCGCCGGTACGGCATCTGTTAGTTGGGGGGATTTGTCTCCTGGAGCGTATAGCTGGTATGCCGTGGCGGATGACGGGGAAGATACGGCCGCGTCGGCCACGTTTTCGTTTACGGTGAGCAATACGGTGCCAAATGCGCCGACCGGGCCGAATCCTGGAAATGGTAGCATCGTTGATAGTGGTACGAGGACGCTTTCTGTCACGGTTTCGGACCCAGACGGAGATAGTCTGGATGTTTCCTTTTACGACGCATCCGATGACAGTCTGATCGGGACAGATGCGGGCGTGGCCAGCGGCGGCACGGCATCTGTTAGCTGGGGCGATTTGTCTCCTGGAGCGTATAGCTGGTATGCCGTGGCCGATGACGGGGAAGATACGGCCGCGTCGGCCACGTTTTCGTTTACGGTGAGCAATACGGTGCCAAATGCGCCGACCGGGCCGAATCCTGGAAATGGTAGCATCGTTGATAGTGGTACGAGGACGCTTTCTGTCACGGTTTCGGACCCAGACGGAGATAGTCTGGATGTTTCCTTTTACGACGCATCCGATGACAGTCTGATCGGGACAGATGCGGGCGTGGCCAGCGGCGGCACGGCATCTGTCGGTTGGGGGGATTTGCCCGACGGATTGTATAGCTGGTATGCGGTGTCCGATGACGGGGAAGATACGGCCACGTCTTCCGTATTTTCGTTTACGGTGAGTGCTCCGGCCGAACCTGGCCTGGATCTTGCCAATGATGTTATAGATTGCCAGGGAAAAAGGGTGATTGATGATGCGGCAATCGTAGCCGGTGTGTGTTCCGCGGGGACGGTCGGCCAGGGGTATCTGCTCGGCAAGTCTTCCGATCTGGAAGGGTTGCTCGGGGTCGGGCCTTTGGTTGACCGGCTGCGGGATGTATTCGCGGCCGGTGGGCAGAACCCCATGGTGATTGCCGTGCCTGTGCCGGCACAGACGGCCGGATATTCTACGACGGTGGTTCATTCAGGGATCGGACCGGACATATCTCTGACGGGAGAAGTGGCTGCGGCGGCCGAGGTTCGATTTAAAATTGTGTCCGGAGGAACGCGCAACGATGGGATTTATCAGCTTTCCATTGATGGCGGGGAGGCCTGGGGCACCGCCATGACAATTCCGTCAGACGGGCAGATCGCGGTGAGTTCCACGGGTGCAATTATCTCCGTTCCGGCCGCTCCGGATATGGTGACTGGTGATGTTTATGCCTTTGATCTGATAGCACCAGCACCGTCAATATCAGGTGTAATGAACGCCTTACGGAAGCCGTTAGCCCTGTATGACGTGGAGTTCGTTTACGTGGTCGGCCCCAGCGATTCGGTGGACTGGGCGGCCATGGGGACCCAGGCGGACGAACTGTGGAATGCGCATCGGCCGGTGTTTTTTCTGGCGGAATCCCGACTACCGAATGACGGTGAATCTTTGAACGACTGGGCGGCGGCGCTGGTGGCCGACAAACAAGAGTATTCTCACCGGTTCGTGGCGGTATGTTCGGCGTTCGGCGAGGTGATGGACACAAGCGGAAAAAGGATAGTTCGGAACTGGGGCGGGCTGGCTGCCGGACGGATTATGGCAACCCCGGCGATGCGAGCTATCGGCCGTGTACGAGATGGTGGCATATCCCAGGGGAAACTCAGCCCCGAGTTCAGACCAGCCATGCAACAACAGCTTGAGAAAACCGGTTTTATCACCGCGAAATACTATGCCGGTTTATCCTCAGCGTGTTGGGGCGATGGCAAGACCCTGGCGGATGTGTCCAGTGACTATCAATATTTGGAAGTCCTTAGGGTGGTTTTCAAGGCGGTTCGCAAGGCCCGTATCGCGGCGTTGAAGTCAATGTACGACGAAGCCGGGGACGTTATTCTGGGCGCGGATGCGGCTGGTCTGGCGTATCTCAAGGCAAATGTCGAGACGGCGTTGAACACCCTGAAAGCCGCGATGCCGACGGAGCTTGCCGACTATGTGGTGACCATCCCCGACGGTCAGGACATTGTGAATAACGGGGTGGTGGTTGAGATGGAGCTGATTGGCATTCCGATCATCCGGTCCATCAAACTTTTTGCCAAGTACATTTACTCCGGATCAGTGTTTGATCCGAGACTGGAGGGATAAAAATATTGATGAGGCCACGATCGGGAGGCGACCTCCTCCCGATCGCGCAAGACTGTTCGCAGCAGTCAAGCATCTGAAACCAGACGACCTCAGCTCGACGCGCCGAGCGTCGTCATTATAGCACAGGGAGGTGCTGCGTGAACAGTCCATTGGCGTATATTGGTGGGAAGTCCCGATTGGCGAAAGTTATAATTGAAAAATTTCCAGAGCATAAAGCATATTGCGAGGTTTTTGCCGGGGCGGCCTGGGTTTTTTTCAGGAAGCAGCAATCAAAGTATGAAACTATTAATGATCTGGATAGCGATCTTGTTCGTTTTTACAGGGTATTACAAAATCATCTCGAAGAATTTTTGAAACAGTTCAAATGGTTATTGGCATCAAGAGAGTGGTTTGAAGACTGGAGTCGTCAACAGCAAGCCGGTGGTCTTACCGATATTCAGCGGGCGGCCAGGTATTATTATTTACAACGGTTGTGCTTCGGTGGCCGAGTGAAAGGGAGAACCTTTGGGGCCACCCCCATGGATCGGCCGAGAATCAATCTCATTCGAATGGAAGAGGAGTTGTCGGAAGTCCACCTGCGTTTGTCGCGAGTATCCATCGAAAATTTACCCTGGGACAATTTCCTCAAAAGGTATGATCGCAAAGAATCCTTTTTCTTTCTCGATCCACCATATTATTCGACACCAGTTTATAAACACAACTTTGAATTGGATGATTTTGAAAAGTTGGCCAAGGCATTGACGAAAATACAAGGCAAATTTCTTTTGAGTCTGGGGGACCATTCTGAAATGCGAAGGGTTTTTTCTGATTTCAATGTGGAGTCAGTCACGCTACAATATAGCGTAAGCCAGAAAAAACCGACTGTGGGTAAGGAGCTGATTATCACTAATTATTAGCTCAAAAACTATAAGCAATTCTCGTGCCATTTCATTTTAGTTGTTTACAACTGCTAAAACCTTTTGGCGCGAGTGCTAAAACCTTTTGGCGCGTTACACTTTCGTCATGTCACGTACTGCTAAGTACGCTCCATTCCTCAAAATTTGCGCGCCTCGAACTTGAACTTTTTACTTTGCCGTTCCAAATTTGACTTTTTACGAGACCATCAAAGGTGAATCAGATGCCCATTTACCTGTAAAAAAACATAAGGAACCTGATTACTCTACCCGTCTTTTTGGAAAAAATTGTGTTAACAGCCGGTTAAATTCGAATGAAGGTGGAAAAAACATACCCTGCGCTTCAACAAACAAAAAAGGCCTGAGAATCTTTCTCAAGCCCCTGTTGCTTCTTTTGGTGATCCCAGGGGGAATCGAACCCCCGTTACCGGCGTGAGAGAAAGCATGCCAAGAGTCATAAAAACATTTAATTTCAAACTCTTACTAAATTTTCAAGCAATTACGAAAAGAGTATTTGTGAGTATTTACAATAAAAAATGATAAAACACCAGCGTTAATTTTCATCTTTCACTCAGTTTTTCACGCAGTATTGGCCACGCCCTTCTAATCCCATGCCGCCGAGGCTTCCTTCCTGAAGGAATAGCATAAGCATAACAGTTCCTGACCGTGACCCAATCCTTCTCTCCATCCATTCTGTTGGGTACACTCAGCAATTCTCCATAGAGACATTCTGAAAAATCAGAATACATTCTTTTTGTTTCACACCACAGAATTACTTAAAGCATCATTTTCCAGGATTTTTACATAACTACCTGATTTAACTTCGAATTATATTAATTGCAAGGTACAATAAGCTAGAGTTTTTAAATCCAACGAAAGGAGGAACCGATTATGACTGTAAAAAAAAACGCTCGTTTGCTCTTGTTGTGGCACGCCGAAAGGCTCGCCTCAAAAGGCGGCCAGCGAGCCCTTTAGTTAGGCGCAAGGTAAACAGTCCACCAGCATGTGCAAAAAAGACAAAGCCAGCGCGACGCACAGGCAAGTCTCGCCGGTGACCAAACAAAGCAACCCAACAAAATAAGGAGAATTATTATGGCTAAAAAAAGAAGAATAAGGAAAGCAGATCAATACAAAAAGAAACGAATGAAACAGGCTGAATCCTGTATCGAACAGATTAAAGAGATCGAGCTCGAAGTCATCCCGGTTACAGGTACATTGGTTGAGTATCGGTATCGGCAAGGTGCCCAGGCTATTCACATTCGGAGGCTAATAGACGATGATAGAGAATTCGAGCGCTTCATCGCCAAACACCTACCCGAGGTTTCATACCGGTCAATTCAGCGATATATGCAGATTAGTGAACATGTTGACATTGACAAGTATCCCGCCCTTTGCAACCTCGGTACAACCCTACTCCTGAAGTTGATGACAAACAAAAAAGATAAAAATGTTGTCAGAATTCTCCGGAAGAAAAAGGTTCGTATTCCTGAAAAATCGGCAAGCGCTGAAGAGTTAAAGAAATTCCGAATTGCGGTTGACAAAATCACCGAGGAAAAGAGTCGAAAGAAAAAGCCGGCTGGCAAGAATAAGGGCCAAAAGGACTCCACCACCAGCAAGAATGGGAACAAGGAAAAATTCCAGAAACTGCCCGAGGATGATCATGATGACGACGAATTAGATGAAATTCAGTCTTCAGAAGATGTTGACAATGACAATGTGGAATTGCTGGAAGCCTATCAGGAACACATTGACTGGTTAATTGATCATGCCACAACAATCAGAGACAGAGAGCTTTATCACGAGCTGGACGCTAAGCAATTAAAAAAACTACAGCAGCGGCTGCGCACATTCATCAAGCGTCAAAACCAGTAAGACAGAACAGTGGCGTGTGCCCTGACGGTACACGCCACTGTTTTTCAATTTTGGGAAAGGGCTTTATGCTAAACAATAAAAGATTACAGAAACGCCAAGAAGACATACATATTAAAAACACGATAGCTGGCATTCAATCTATAACCCCTCACATACACCGCGTGAGGCTTTCAACTGATGCATACAATTATGATGACATCGCAAACAAGCTAGGAAAAATATTTATACCGAATGATTCTGAAGAGCAAGCAAGGCGAAGGATGCCACCATATAGAAAAATGGGAATAATTAAAAAATATGGGGTTGTGTTTTTCTCCCCGCTTATGACAAAGCAATATTACCCCCAATTGATCCTTGAAATCGCCAATGTAACCGCATCTGAACTGATAGATTTGCATAGCAAAGCACCTGAATTTAAAGTGTCCTATATAGAATACGCTATCGATTTTGGAGTTCGTTCCCCAGAGCATGCAGCAAAAATTTTTTCTGTACTAATGAAAACCATGTATTTCCCATATGCAAGATCTGTTGAAATGCGTGGTACGCCCTACTATGGATGGATGGAGCCAAGGGAAGGAAACTCAGTTTATAAAGCAAACTCTTGTGCCATAAGGAAAAATACAGAGGTCGTTATTTATGAACGAGGGCCAGACTCATTACAACGAGAAAAAAGATGGTGGGCATATAAAGATATTGACAGAGTAAGATTGGAATTCAGGGAGTTCCGCAAAAGCCAAAAACTGCAAAAAATAGGTGTGGATTCCTTGGCAGACCTAATAGAATCCCCCAGGTTTTCTGACTATTGTTTCCCTAAGAAAGGGCAAAATAAAATACAGTTTAAGTGTTTTGAAGATCCGAATTTACCGAAATACTGGGAGCGATATAGTTTTGGAGAGGAAATGGCGCTTGAATCCTTTCAAGCAGAATTCTTGGATAGGAAGGAGAAAATCACCAATATTAATAGGTGTAAGGCAGATCATCCACTGTTCATCAGTTTACTAAAAAGGATAAGGTTAAAAATAAAAGAATTCGATAAAAATTGGCTTTAACAAATAAAGAATATAGGAGGAAATTCTTTATATTCGCATATATTATAGTCTAATTTTATACATTAATTTTATTATATATAGTAAAACTATTATGATTTACATCTATTCTATATAAATAAGAATATTTAAATAACAATATGAAATATAAAATAAAACATAGATATAATATTTAATAAATAAACATATAACAATTAACAAATACAACAATTAAATTAAAATAAAAAATTAGTGATTTACCCTAAAAATAATATTAGAAGAGGTTAAAGAGAAATATTAAAAACTTCTCGATTATGGTAATCAGGGTGCTTTCTGTGTAACGTTTAGACGTTTTGATCCTGATGATAAGAGATTCCAAGGACTTTGGATATCTACTGATAGTGCATCAACACCATTCAAAATAATAGGAGCCTATTCTTCTTTCTCCTTCTTGATAACTTGCAAAAGAATAGGTTGCTCCAGTAAAATCTTTGGATTCGTAGATTTTCCCTTTTTCAAAATAAGGGTAGTCTTGAGAATTCCCTTTGAATCTCAATTCCCTTTTACACGGCTTTATTTCAAAGATTCTTTCAGCTACTTCAGGCAAAACAAAAGATAGGATTATATCGACTGTCTTTGCTCTAAAACGTTTGCATTCACTTACTGCTGCCCGAAGAGCTTCGTGGTACTTTTCTTCGTCTTTAAACCCTTCGTAGTGATCCTTTCCGGTGGTTAATTTGCCTTTACATGATCTATTGGAAAACCGTAGTGATGAAAAAGGGTCTTTTTTATCAAAAAAATCAGGGACAAAGTGATTGATGATTTTAACAACAGTTTCTTTCTCTATTTCAGGCGTTATCTTCTTTGCCTCTGTTAATATCTTTTGGAACTTTTTCTGGTTTTGATTTTTCAAAACAAACCTCCTTTTTTGATATTTACCCCAAAAAGAAAGTGTGAGGAGGGGAAACTATATACGGCCTAGATTTAGTTGTTCTTTGCGTAGATAGAAGCCGTCTGTACCATCTTTTGTCTTCGTAGGAATCATACATGTGAAACACCTTATGAGAGGCTTTTATTATGATACTCCAGTGACCGATACAATCAGAGCAGTCAATGCTTGCTAAAACCACTCTTTCAGGTGTTTTTAAGAAAGTAGCAATATGATTCCAGTAACAGTCTAAGGAAACATCCTTTCTTTTGTGAAAAGGTCTTGTTCTTTTGATACCAAAATTCGGGTCTATGATTTCCTTAAATAACGTTGTTAGTATAGTCAGATTTATGCCTTTGGCAACAATATCAGAGAGCCTGTTTTCTTTTTCAATTGCACTCAAACACTGATAGAAAAGGTCTTCAGATTGCTCTGAGCTTAGCTTTTTAATATACCTAACAGCATTTACAACGCTGTAGATCCCACATAATCCGTCTAAGTCACCTTGTCTGAATGGTTTCATTTATTCATCATCATTATCATTTTGTAGGGTTCGCTTGGCTCTTTCAGATACTGATACATCAGGGTCTTGAGCTAACTCAGTTAAGAAAAATACCGGTGTTTCAGGGTTTGAAGCCAGTATGTATTTAACCGCGGAGCCACCCTGTATCAGATTCTCACATAGGCATTCTACATTGAAAATCTGGGCGTAATCCTTTAATCCTTCCGCTATAGATATGTAAATATCCTCATCTTGGCTGTCAATTAGTGCTCTAATGGCCTTTCTGTCAAAATGCTGCATAGCATATCGATTTTTAGATAGAGCCCTCAGAACGTCCAGATTGAGGTCCTGAATCAAAAGATTGACTGTGTTTTTTGAAATTCTTCTTCTGGAAGCCACGGACACTTTAAGTTCAAGAGAATCAGACTTAGCAAGCTCCTCAAATACATGTTCATGCCTTGAGACATCATTGAGGCTATCACATACAGCGATAAGCTCATCAAAGCCTAATATGGTCTCTACGTTGTTTATAACAAGCACGTTCATCTTTGCCTCCTTTGGCTTAATCAATACAAATTTGCTCTATTTCAGACGCTTTTCTGGTAGTCCAGTGCAAATCACGGTCAATCTCCTGCCAGCCCTTTATTCTGATGGATTTAAGCTCAGATAACGAAAAGTACCCCCATTCAGCATTGTAAAGATCGTTATTTAAAATCGCATAGCCAAAGAAGATATCCTTCCCATCGAATTCAGCTACGAACCAATCACATCCACCTATAAAAAAATGCATATGAATAAGTTTATTCTTGATTGTTACATGCTCAGTTTCATATAGACGGGGGATTGCCTGTAATTCATTTTCTGTTGGTTCATTCCACATAATTGTCTCCCTCAATAACCACACTGCGTACAGATTATTCGAAGTTCTTTGCCATTGATTATTATGAGATCGTTTGCCAGAAAGTATCCGAATGTCACGTAATGGCCACAATCCAAAACAAACTTTCTGCCTTTAAGCTGTTTCAAAATGTCTTTCAGCTTATCTGCGCTCTCGTACTTGTCTTTCTCTGCCTTCGTCATTTGCTACTTTTAACCCCCTTTCTTTTTGTTGTTCCTAAAAACGCAGAAAGCCGCACCAGACTATCTGGAACGGCTCTTTCTATGCTTTAAACGCTTATTTATAGAGGTTTTACCACAACCCATTTATCTGCTGCTGTATATCCTCCTTTGTCACGTCTGCATAAATCTGTGTTGTTTGAATAGATGCATGCCCTAACTGCTTCTGAACAGCCCTCAAATCACGTTTCTTTCTATATAGCTGGACAGCGTAACTATGCCTCAAAGCATGCACACTTTTGCCTCTTTCGTACAATCCAAGCTTCTTTAGATACTTCTTAACGACCTGCTGTATGGCCTGAGCAGTCCATGGTCCTCGCTGACCAACAAACAGGTAGTTGCTTGGCCCGATCCGTTCTTGGTGTTCCTTTTTCCATTTTAAGTACTGGTTCAGGTGTGTTTTAAGGGATTGCGGGATTTCAACCGTCCTGGAACGTCCACCTTTGCCCATACTCACAAAAATTTCACATTGCCCATATCCAGCCTTTATATCCCCACAACGGAGATTTGATACCTCTTCAACCCGTAAACCGGTACTGGTTAGTAGATCAATTACCATCCATTCCCGGATACCGGTTACGTTCTTCCTGGCTCTGTCCATTTCGGCTTTATCTTTAACCGTTCTGCGTAACAGCCGTATTTGGGCTTCTGTGAAATATTTTATATCCATGCCTGTTCTCACATTTACAATAATCATGCTATACATTTCTAACTCCTGCCCTAAAAACACAAAAGCCGCTACGACATTTCTGTCGTGCGGCAATTTTTCAAAATATTCTGTAATTTTAATAAATTATACTAAAATTCGGCTATTTTGTCAAGCACAAAAATAGCAAATATTGTATAATATTTCAATATGTTAGCTTGTTTTTCGCCTAAAAAGGCTAACTGCTATAAAAATAGGGGCTTTGATGCCTTTACGAGACTATAAGGATATAGCGCACAGAACCCAATAGGCATGATTATAGAACAAGAGAATTAATAGTTGAAAATTCATGGTCTCTGTTGCAGTATGCACTTATCGCCTGTTTGGGAGGGAGAGGCCGAGTTTGTTTGTTAATAATCACATACCTCAAGAATTTTTGGGATATTGAATTGATATGAAACCTTGGAGTGTATTTATAGGCACTGCAACCTTTGTGACAAAAGCAAAAGATCGGTTGTTGAGACAAATTTACACACCACTAAAAGCAGCAAAAAAATCTCGAAAGAGAGGGTATTCCCATGGCACGTAAAAATGTGCAAATTGCAGATTGGTTTGTAGAACATGAGGAAAAATTTCGAGCAGTACTGACATATATGGTTTCATTACTACAAACAAAATGTTCTGATTTAGGCATTTCACCGGCTGTGGCCCCTGAATTTAGAATTAAGGAGGAATATAAACTTAAGAGCAAGTTTGCTCGAAAAAAGTACTCTAAAATTAAGGAATTTACAGATTATGCGGGTTGTAGGTTTTTGTTTAAGAAACAACATGATGCAAATTTTTTTTTTGATGATTTAAACTCAGACCCTAAGTTTCAAGTCGACAAAAAAAATACAATTGACAAAAGGCTATTGTATGATCCGGATCAATTCGGGTACATCAGCCATCATGCAGTTGTCTCGTTGGCAGTCTTTCCAAGTGAGTTGAAAACGGAATTTCCACATATTTCTTTTGAAGACTCTCCTCAAAATTACAAGGTTGAAATACAAATAAGAACTCTTTTGCAACATGTGTGGGCAATTATTTCAAGACAACTGATCTATGATAAAATCGAAAATGTGCCGTTCAAGCTAAGGAAAAAATTCTTTAGGTTAGAAGCGATGTTCGAAGCGATAGATGATGAAATTGAGCAATTATTTGCTGATTATTATCAGAGCAGTACAATATTCGATGATACTATCTTTCTTAGACAAAATATTAATCTAAACAACTTAAAAAAATATTTAGAGCTACAAATTGACAGTAATATATTGGTCATAGAAAAATTACCCAGTTGGATTCTGGACCTCAAGGCCGTTGGAATAAACACTATTGGTGCTTTGCATAAACTGCTAAATGATTTTTACAACAATTTCTATTTTATTTATAAAGGAAAGATCTCAGAACTAATGATAACATATAAAGCTAACGTGTCTATCGATGACTTTTGTGGTTTTCCAGGGTGGATGATTGATGCTATTATTTGGCATAACCCGGAGAACTATATGATCAATTTCAATAAAAATATAGAAGACGGAATAAAAAGGTCTGATCAGTTTGGCCATCCGCAATTAACAGAAAAATATATTCGGTGGTTAATTGATTCAAATTTTAGCCACCAAATTTTCCAATAACCGATAAGTTGGTTTTGCACTCGCAATGAAAATGAATTTTTATTTTATTCTGTACTCATTTTTTCTATTTGGGAACAATCAATGTGTAGATTGGACTATATATGAGACTTTTTTTGACCCAATCTTTTTAAAAAGGAGGAACATTTTTAAGTCCCATCCATGTGTTCCGTATTTTTTTGAATTCAAGTGGAGTTATAAAACACTCAGTTTTCCCAGCTTTCATATTTGACTTAACCTGTAAAGGTGTTTTCATACCTGGAATAGGGATAGTATTAACTTGCGAACAGAAACAAAACGCAATTGCAGCTTGGGCGAGATCTCTATTTGGATTTATAAGGAAGTTATATTGTGTGGAAGCGGCGCACCATTTGTCTATTTGATTCTGTGACCAACGCGACCGAACATCGTTCTTGGGGAAGTTAACTCCTACCAAATATTTTCCTGAAAGGAACCCTGAGCATAATGGTAAACGGGCAAAGACTGAAATATTGTTGTTTGAGCAATACTCGACCAATCCATTATCTATTGCCCTTTGATCCAATAGATTGAGTATAATCTCAATTGAATCACAAGAATCCCAATTAGTGATGTTTTTGAAAGTGTCTATGGTCCTTAAACTGACACCGATCTTTTTAGCCAAACCTTCTTTTTTTAGATTTTCAAATATTTTTAGCACACTATAATTTTTTAGGTTTTGAACGGTGGGGCTATGAAGAAGGTAATAATCAAGTT
This sequence comes from Thermodesulfobacteriota bacterium, assembly GCA_034189905.1. Taxonomy (GTDB): domain Bacteria; phylum Desulfobacterota; class Desulfobacteria; order Desulfobacterales; family Desulfosudaceae; genus JAXHTY01. The sequence goes on along the minus strand of JAXHTY010000005.1, from coordinate 113,210 downwards.
GTGAACGATTAAGATTTTTAAGCGAGCTTTCTATTCTATTCCGAATATGCTTTTCATCAAAACATTGTGAAGATGATTCTTCACAGACATATCCAACTTTTGATATGAATTCTACATTCTCCAATCCACCCACTGCAGCTCCAAGCAACTTTTCAACCACACCATCACCATAAATATCTGCGGTGTCAAAAAGGGTTACTCCTTCGTCATATGCTGCTTTTATCGTTTTATATGCATTCTCTTCGGTAAGATGACCATAGGCATTGCCACCTAAAGGCCATGTGCCGAAACCAATTCGAATATTTTTATTGGTTTGTCTCATCATTCTTGTTGCCTAATTAACAACACATGTGTTGCGATTGTCGCTTTCATATGAACCATAGAAATGTTTGCGTTCCAGTATGGTGTCTCTTGAAATTGATTGACATAATGGGTTGTGTAAAAATGTTTCTATATCCTTTCGTTGTAACCCACTATCCTTAGAAACTACGATTTTAAAATCAGTGACTTTTAACCTCTCACCTTTATTGATATTTCTTCGTGATAATAATCTATATCCATCGTCAAAAGCTTCGATTTCATCCAAAAATATTTTATTCAATTTGTGCACGTCTATCTCTTTTCCTTCGTTTAAGAGTTCAAAAGCTTTTTTTTCTAGTTTTTTAGAATGTAAGATCATTTGGTAAAGTATTGCAAATCGCATATACTCGCCATCAGGAAGTGGCGATGGCTTAATTGTCTGGATTATATTATGTATATCAGAATTAGGGAAAATCTTAAGTTGGTATATTGTTACGATAATTCCTTTGGGGAGTTGGCTTATAAAATTTATTCCTTGTAAAAGGTGTTCTTTAGTTTCAAATGGATTCCAACTAATTATATCGTATTTAATTTGAAGTTTATATTTGGATAGCATTTGAGCGTAGTTCACTAATTCACTGTCTTTAATATTTCGCCCCATAACCTTGTTTCTTATTCTTTCATTAACGGACTGGATGCCAACTGTCGTATATTCAAGTCCAGATGACTTGAGATTTTTAATGATTTCTTCATCTACAAATCGTTGGTCTAAAAAACAATGAAATGGCAGTTGAATATGTTTGTCATATTCTTTTAAAAAACTGATCACCCACTTTTTATTTGCTGTAAATATACTATCCTTAAAACGAACATATCGTATGTTATAATTGTCTTTTGCCCAAACCAATTCATCAATACAACTGGTGATGGATCGATTACGCCATTTCGGATAATTTGCTTTATATTTATTTACAATTTTATTTGTTTGACACGCATAACAGTATGTACACGTTGATGGGCATCCTCTAGAGCAAAATATATCGTAAGCCTCGCCAACAAAAGATAGTGGTTTTATTTTATCATCTTCTAATATATGTTTGAAAGACGGCTCTCTGTCTGGAGGAGGTAGTTCATTTAAGCTGGATGGCTTAGAAGGGGGCGTGAATTTTATGACACCTATTTCTTTCCAAAATAGTCCAGGAACATTAGTGGCCTTATTTGAAAAAAATGTCGGGAAAAAGGACTCTCCCTCTCCAATGCAGACATAGTCTACAAATTTGAGAAATTTTCGGGGTTCTATCGTGGGGCCAATACCACCAGCGATAATGTGCGTATTTATCGATACCGATCGAATAGCGCTTGAAATTTGCTTTGCTATTTCTACGTTAACGGTACGGCAACTAAGCCCTATTGCATGAGGCCGTATTCGGGTAATGTGATCTTTGAATAGACTTAATTCATTTTTAGTCAAAGGATTAATATCTTCTCCGCAGCCTATTAGATTAGGTCCTACTTTAATTTGATAATGCTTTGAATTTGGATCTATGCTTGGGATTATTGCGGTGCGTTCGCTTTTAACAACTAATAAATGCGCTTGGAACCCCTTTTGTTTGAGTACGCTAATAATTTGTCTTGCTCCAAGGCAGATTTGATCATAGAAGCTAATTAGAAGTATTCTTTTCATGGTTTTTAGTATCCAATCGATAACATCACAAATAAAAAGAATGTGTAGGAATTGGGATGGTGTTTCTGAGGTCGTCAATCCATTTACTAACTAAGTTAATTTGGCCTATGCCCCTGTGGTATTCGATATCGTGAAATATTTGGTTAAATAAAAATCCTCTTCCATTCCTAGGGCATTGCTTTTGAAGGCAATGAGTGCTATTAACTTTGTTAATTATTGAGCTTCTAATGTCGCTTTTCCATATTGTGGATAAAGCATCTTTACTAATATTCCCAATTGAAAATTCATTGTCACCATATTTGTCCGAACAAATTATCATTTCCCCTATTGGTGTTATTTCGCCAAAAAGTCCATATGATATGCATTCCAAATTTTTCATTGTAGCAAAGTGATCCATTTGTGTTTGGAATGAAAAGTCAGGCACAATAAAATCAATTTCACTCCTTTCTCCAACTTTTTTATTTAAGCTTGATGGCGATAATATTTTATTCAGAGCCTTTTTATCAGCATTCGAAAGGTGTACGATGCTCGAATTAAATGCATAAGCAGGTCTAAGAATACAGTAGTCTATAGGTTTAGGCCCATATTTATTACATAAATATTTTAGATAATTAACAATATTGTCTGTTTCATTTAGGTTGTCGTAATCAATAACAAACGACAATCCAATAAGTGTCTTTGAATTATTGGCTAATTTTATAGCCACTAATGATTCAATATTTTCTAAAACTTTTTTGGAATATTTCAAACTTGGGAGTCCATGAAATTTTGCATGAGTTTCTGGGGCTATTGCATTGAGGCTAATTCTAATGAATTCTGGTGCTGATTCTAGCAGGGAATGTATTGTAGAATTATTGAGAAGACTTCCATTTGAAAAGATACATTGTTTGATTCCTAATGCGTTTGCTTTTTTTACAGCATTAATAAAATTGGGGTGTATTAGAGGCTCTCCACCAGTCCATTGTATTCCAACATTTTTTTCAGCAAGGTGATGGAGAATTTTGGAAATACCATTCCATCCAATATATGGGTTTGCAATGTTATCCAATTCTGAATGTGGATGCTTTTTGCGTGCAAAATTACGTCTTGCAGCACGACAACTACACCATGGGCAATTGAAGTTGCATTGATATGTTATGGTATATTCGACATGAAGGGGGAACACATTATTATATTCCCCTCTTAGGATGTTGGTTAATTGATCCTCCCAAAATACCCATTGACCAGTTTGATATCTATGGTTTAAAAAATGTTCGTATTTAGCGTATCTACAGACTTCTCCAGGTAATGGGTATAGATCATTCATAAAGAAGCATTATCGAAATTATGGCTTAATTACATCGGTACCCATATAATCTCTTAGTGGTTCAGGTATTAATACCGTTCCATCAGCTTGTTGGAAATTTTCAATAATTGCAGCCCAAACTCGAGGTGTAGCAAGCCCGGAACCATTCAACGCATGAACAAATTCTGGCTTCTTGCCTTGTTCTCGCCTAAATCTTGTGTTTCCACGTCGTGTCTGGAAATCAGAAAAAATTCCAACAGATGAGACTTCCAACCAAGTATCAGCACCTGGAGCATAAACTTCTAAATCAAAAATTCGTGTGGATGAAAAGGTAAGATCTCCAGCGCAAAGATCCAAAACCCTATAAGGTAGGCCTAATATTTTTAAAGGTTTTTCTGCATCAGCCAAGAGATCTTCAAATTCAGATTGAACTTGCTCTGGAGCACACAGCCTTACCAATTCAACTTTATGAAACTCATGAAGTCGTTGCATTCCTCTAGTATCTTTCCCATGGCTTCCGGCCTCTCTGCGGAAGCAAGAACTATAAGTCATATAACGTTTTGGCAATTCATCAAATGAAAGTATTTCACCTCTATGTAAGCTTGTTAATGCTACTTCTCCAGTAGGAACAACCCACAACTCTTCATTCTCGATTTTATAAGCGTCATGCGCGAATTTAGGTAAGTGACCAGTTCCTTGGAAAACATCAGTTTTAACAAAATGCGGAGCAACTATCTCTTCATGCTTTTCACGATTAAGCTGCATACCGAACTGAATTAAAGCATGCAAAAGCCTAGCCCCACTTTTCCGTAAGATTGCAAACATGGAACCACTAAGTTTTGAAGCTCTCTCTTGATCAAGAATCCCAAGCTTTTCAGCGATCTCCCAATGAGGTTTGTAAGTAAATGCATTAAATTTATCTTCTTCGTATCCTTCATATCTAACTATAACATTTTCGTCTTCGGTCATACCAATAGGAGCATCGTCAGATGGAATATTAGGGATGTGGAGTAAACGATTTTCTATATCATTTTCGATTAAAGATAGTTGATCTTGTGCGGAGACATTATTTTCTTTGAGCCCTACAACTTTCTTTTTTAATTGATCTGTTTTATCTGACTCTTGATTTTTGTTAAGGGCGAGCCCAATTTCTTTGGAGAGTTTGTTGATTTCAGCTTTACAGTCATTGACCGTTTGTTCAAGCTGATTTCGTTCTTCCATTAAACTTTTAATTTGTAATAACTCGTTTTTTAAAACTCCTTTTCTTTCCAACCGAGCAGCTGTATTTTCAAAATCTTTTAATAATAATTTTCTGTCAATCATAGTTTTAGCTCCTATAAAAAAAATGAATGGTTAAGTTGCGGTATGTATTTTTTAATATCTGATGCCCAATTGAGGACTTCTTCTGTGTGCCCTTGTCGTTTTTTTATTTCAATTTTGTGTAAGAAACGATTAATATGATGTCCTCTCGAGTTATGAGGACATTTTGTTTTGTAACATTTTTTTTGATTTATTTTTTGGATTACCTCGAATCTTTTATTTGATTGCCATATATCTTTAAGGGAGTTTTGAAAAATATTACCGATGGTATAGTCTGGGTCTCCATACGTATCAGAACAAAGCTGGACATCTCCGTTATGTCTAATTTCACCACATAGTCCGTAAGATAGGCAATTTGAATCAGTATCAGCATATAATTTGTCCGAAGGAGGGAGGGAAAAAGAGTCCTTTATACATATAAGGGGGATGTTGACATCATGTAACATGTTCCAAATAACACCCTTTCCGCTTACTAAATCGAACAGGTTGCTTTTGGTGTTTTTCCCTAAAAGGATCCAATCTTCTTTGGAGTGTTTGTAGTTAAAAACTGGACGAACAATTACGTAATCTATTCCACCTGATGATGCTTTTTGCGCGTTGACAATGTGTTTAGCTGCACAATAGATATCATCTATATTACGCTCATCCACGATCAATGAAACCCCAATAAGCGTCTTTGAGTTCCTTAAAGCTCTCTCCTTAGCAAGAGAATATAGATTGCTAATTACCTTCTCAAAGAAATCGTCCTTTTTACGATACCCATGAAAATTCCTGTGATGATTTTCAGTCCCACAGTTTAGGCTGATGCGGATTAATACTGGTTCTAACTCTAATATCTTATTAACGTCTAAAAAAGCCCCATTAGTCAGAAAGCTAGACTTAATTCCTTTTTTGTTCGCATAGGATAGTCCCTCATACGTGTCAGGATTTAAAGTTGGATCTCCACCACCCCACACAATCCCCATTTGATCGTCGGTTATAAACGATGCAACTTGATCTATTACATGTCTTAAGTTCTGTAAGGGCATGGTATTATCTTTATTGACTTCAGCCAAAGGGTCCCATGTCCCTCCTTTAACCCATTTCGTTCTTGCAACACGTCGAGTGCAGTGAGGGCACATAAAATTGCAAATAAGTGTAAAAATACCTTCAAAATGAACAGGAGGCAACTCAAAATAATTACCATCCAAAATCATTTTAAACCGATCTGGCCAATAGACAATTTCAGATAGATACTTTGGGGAAAGGGAAAATTCGTCCTTACCAATATACTCACCAGGAATATGCGGAGCAGGATACTTGTCCTTGCCATTCAGCTTAAATAGTTTTTGTCCTGGAAATGCAATTCTATCACCAGTTGGAGAATCATTGTTTCTCATACTTAATCCCACAATGGCAGTTGGAATCTGAACTAAATGCGCAAGATTGTAAAAAATCAGACATTCTCATTTCCATCAATGTATCCCAACTTTTGAAACACATGACAAGCATCACATTCAGTATATTCTATTGGGGTAAAAGGTTGGTGCAAAAGCGTACTACCACAGTTTGAGCACTGAGTGAAACTTTGTGGGTTGCCTAGTTGTAACCGCCATCTATGTGCTGTGAATAGCTGGTATTCAACTCCTGGCCAATAATATTGAAGTATATCTGATAAATAATAATAAAAATTACGATCAAGTGGATTTTGTTCCCATTGATTCGGATAGGTATGTCGTGCTAAAAAGCCAGTTTTTTTGTAATGATAAATATGTAAATTTTTTTTTTGCTGAAATGCTAATGGATATATATAGGTATAATTTCCAATCTTTCGTTTTGGGAGTGATGCAACTGCATATCCAGTCATCCAACCATTTAGTAGCCCTGCAATAAGATCTGTTGCATGTAACCCTAAACAAATTTTAGTTGCCCCCACTTCTTCTGAAAAAACTTCTAAGACCCTACGAGTTGTGTGGTGATCGATATACATTGCGTGATGGGCAAATTCAGTATTCATTAATTCAGGTAATATTTTTTTTAATGGGGTTTTCAAACGGAAAATCTTATCTGCTAATGATGCAGGAGCAATATGGTACTCAATCCCAAAAGCGGATGATAATTTTTTTGCATTTTCAAAAGTAGGGGATGTTTTACAATCATTATCTTCAAACGTGACCGCTATAATTTCATGATTTGGTAAACGATTTTTTAAGATAGAGAGCGCAATTGCCAGAGAGCTGCTATCAACACCACCAGATAATCCAATTAATATCCTATCACCTTTTTCAATGAGAGAATAATGATCACATGTTCGAACGATCGAATTCTCAACACTAATTTCTATTTCATCTATTGAACAATCATATGCCTCTATCTCAATTCCACCTTTTTTATTAAATGATAGATGCTTATTTGTTAGAACATAATTTGGGTTGTTGTTTTTAGTGTCATTTAATTTCTCAAACTGCTTCTGTATGGCTTTAATATCATACCCTTCAATTAAATGAGCTTCATATTTAGAACCCTTTGAGATTTTATGTGAGTCAGCAACAATCTCATCGTCTTTTAATACAATTACCGAGTTGGGAGGAATTTGGGCTTTAATTAAGACATCGGAAATCGTTTCACCGATTGAAACAGTTATTTCATCGGCATTGCCCATTCGATCATGAAAAGCTATGTGCATTTCAACACCTTGGGATTAAAAGAAAAAACTCACCATTGAGGTGCCACACAATGATGAGTTTTTTAACAGAATAGACTTATTTGCTTGCTCTTGGATCGGCACAACAAGTGCGAAATCTAAAAAGATCCTCTTTGATTTTCAATTCAGCCTGTTTAATTTTCTCGTCAAAGGACCTAACTTCTATTTCTTGCGCGGTGCTCTTTTTCGACAATTTGGTAACATCATAAAGTACATTGGCTTTCATGCCACCCTCCGTATTAAAGTGTAATTTCAACTCATTAAAGGAACAACGGTCGCAAAACCATCGTGCTACACCACTTCAATTATATGTAACTAACCAGAAAAATGCTATTATGTCAACGCTTTTTGTTTGCATTATAAGTTGATAGATACAGAAAAAAATAAAACTGAATTGTAAATATTCTTTGATTCCCATTGAAAAAGCATTGGTTCTTTGCTCAGTGGAGAACCTTAATTGTCGCTGTAATGCAAGTTAACGCTACGCAAATACCTGCCGCGCTACCTTGTTGCTTTGCCAATACCGTTAAATCTTGCGGCTTGAGGCAACGATTATAAAAAATTCACATTGATGGAGGTACACTATGCTAAGACTCAATATATTCTACATAAAATATATTGAGTTTCGGCCTTATCGCAGACGGTTTTCCCGCCAGCCGTTCACTTTCTGAGAGCTGCCAAGTAGCCTTTGTCCTCGAATAATTCTTCCCCTCGGGCCGCATCCTTGGCCAGTTTATCTACCATCTCATTTAAAGGATCGCCGGCATGGCCTTTTACCCAGCGGAACTCGACATCCAAGCCTTTTTTGAGTTTTAGAAGCTTTTTCCACAAATCATGATTATTTCTGATGCTACCGTCTTTAACCATCCAGCCCGCTTTTTTCCATCTATTTACCCATCTTTTGTTAATGGCATCTACGACATACCTAGAATCAGAGTGTATGACTATTGGTTGTTCGAAAGCTTGAAGTTTTTTGAGAGCAACAATCACGGCCATGAGTTCCATCCGATTGTTGGTTGTCAACTTGTAGCCCTTCTTCTTCTTGCCCACTCCCTCTATAACCACACCATATCCACCTGGCCCAGGATTACCTAAAGAACATCCATCAGTGTAAACAATGATGGCATCTTCAGGAATAGAATCATTTTTTCGAATATTTTTCTTTGTTGTTTTCGGCTTTGAAGTTTTGTAGATAGGATTCTCAACGAAATCCTCTGCATCTTGACGGTTTTCGAATTTCTTACACTTCGCTCCCTTATACCCCTTTACCTGCTTCTCTGCCTCTCCCCATGATTTGTAAACTCCGGGTTTCCTGCCTTTACCCACTGCATAATACGTCATTCGTGCTCCTTTCATACTGTAACATTGAAATAGCCTGATTAATTGAACGTTGTGAAAAAAAATCCGAATAGAAAAAACAGCGTGGATTGGGGGTATTAAAGGATATCTTCGAGGAATATTTTTAACTTCTTCAGCTTGGCTTTACTGGCATTATTTAAAGTCTGTGAAATTTTGACAGCGATAGACTCCCTTTCTGTGGTCAGCTTGTCTTCAGAGTTTAAAAATTTAAACAACTCGGACAAAGAGACATCGAATATTTCACACAGCTTGTTGAGAGTTTCTAAGGACGGATTTATCGTCCCTCTTTCCAGCCTACCGTAATATCGGTAATTAAAGCCGTACTTCTTCTCAATATCTTCCTGCTTAAGGTCTCTATCAAGACGCAGTTCTTTCAGGCGGATACCCAGTTGTTTTTTTAGAAGTTCATTATCCATTCATAAGCCCTCCGTAAGTGTTTATACGGCAATATTACCCCACCTTAAAGGCACTCGAATGGATGTATAATTGTTGATAATACTCCTTATATATGGTATAAACAGGCTTAAGCACTCATTAAATGGCCCTTTTATAAGCCATAAAAAAGGGAAATCAACCATTAACAAATAGGAGGAGACACAACATGGAAAAGGAATCAGGATTTAGTTGGATGGGGTTGATTTTTGGTGCCCACTATTATGCAGGCTATGGCAAAATTCCAAAAGCTTTTGTTCTGTCTGCGATTTCAGGATTTCCATTGATAGGTTTGATCGTCTGGATTTACTGTGGAATAAAAGCAAAGCCCGAACTACCAATCGGAGAAACTAATTTTAAATGGGGCCTTGCAATCATCAGTGTTGTTATTCAAATGGTAGCCTTTGCAATACTGATGAAAATCACAGGCTATGGTGTCTAACGAAAAAAGCTTAAAAGCCGGACTGTCTCTAAGATAGCCCGGCTTTTCTCGTTTCGGTATTTTCGATGTGTTTCGCTGGGGAATACCTTGTCACGCGTGAATTGACCTGTAAGTTATTAATTCACTGAGAGGGAGGATGTCATGGTTGGAAAACTATTATTTGTTATGGTCGCTATTACCGTCTTATCGAGTCAAAGCTATGCCGGGTTTGGTGATTTAATAAACAAGGCACAAAAGGCGGTTGAAAAGAAAACAGAGCGAGCTGTTTCAAATATCGGAAAGGATGATCCAATAAAAATTTTGTCTGATATCGGATTCAGCGACTACAATGAATTAGATACGCTAACAAGCAATATCCCTGTAGGTAGACAGGACGCTGATTTAAGCCGATTTGAAAATGAAAATTTATTCCAAAAGATTAGCCAAACCTGTGAAGCCTTGAAACGACTGAAATCCGATAAACTGATTCAAGATACTGCTGATCAAAAATTAGCAGTCAAGGCCATTGCATCCTTTAATAAGGCTGCCATTCAATATTTACATGACAGGGATCATGCTATTGCAAAATATCATGCCCAGTTAGAGGAGAAGGAGCGCCAAAAACAAAAGGCTCTGCTTGAAAAAAAACGACAGGAGCAAGATGCCAATCTTAAGGCAAAACAACCAAAGCAATTTGCTATAAATGAGGCAGCCCCTCGAAGTAATCCGAAAGGCATTGTTATCTCTTCATGTGAAAAATTAAAAGATTTCCCACTCCACAAAATCGGTTATGCTGCTGATGCACAAGAACTTAATTCTATTATGTCGCAATATTTTGGAAAACCATTATCTGATTGGGTTGAAGATGATTTTGGCAACTATAAAAAGACAATGATATCTTGCCGGGAAAGTAATTGTTTTAGGAACTACGGCAAAGAAGATTTTCCAGAAACCATAAATGAATCCATCGGAATATTAAAAAAGGGGCAGAAAGAAGTATTGGTTCAAGATAAAGCAACACAACAGTGGAAGGCCCTTAGAAAAGAATCTGATCAGCTTATAGAAAAAATGAAGGATTTTACAATTTCTGATGCTGAATTGAATCGTTTACGAGAGATAGAGAAAGACATTCCCGAAGTGGAGGACAGATGCCAATGCAACAGAGGCCCTGATTATTATAGCGTTGAGTCAAACATACAATCTAACCTCAGGGAATATGAATACAACCTTAAAGAGAAAGAACTTCAAAAGGAACTAAATAAAGAAAAAGCTGCTCAAGAGGATAGAGCCAGACAAAGATTAGAGGCAGAGACAAAAGAGGCTCAAGAACTGGTAAAAAAATACGGCAAGATTGGCCCATCCCCAAATTTTCTTATGGCATGGCTTAATACTTATGCTGGCCGAGCTCTTTCAGGAGATATGTGTACAGTCATAAAGTTCTATGATGCCCTTATTGGAAAGAAACAGTGGGACAAAAAGGGTGATCTATGGGTGTTAACTCAAAAATTTAAGGATGATCTGACCGGAGAAAGACATGAAATTTTATATGCCTTTGAAGATTATCGTGGCGAACATGGTTTTGTCTTGCTCTCAAGAGCGATAGTGGATGATGAAGAGGTTCCAACTCCAAAACTGTATGGTTTAATTCTTCCACTATTGGCTGATTAAGACTCATTAACACATACTTGTTTTACGAATTGTACTTTTGGAATGGTTGTAAGAGAACAAAAGCCGGACTGTCTCTAAGATAGCCCGGCTTTTTTCGTTATTGAATAGAAGTCGGCAAAGTATAGCAACTGGACCAACACGACTATAATAGCGTAGAAATAAAACAGCCTCCGCCACCTTCACTTGAACCACCAATTACGCCACGACTGTTATTATCGCTATCGTTATCTGATGTTGTTTCTCCCCAGTTATCGACATCCCATTTCATGGTATCCCAGTCACCAGCAAAAATTACAGCCGGGACAAGCATGCACAGCAACAGCCCCACAAAAAATATTTTTTTCATGGAATCCCTCCCGTATTTTACTGGTTCAAATAATCATAAAGAGCATCAAAATTTGCATTTACCTCATCTGCTTTGGCCGGAGTATTGGGCACGAACGTGTGTGGCTTAGCAACACCTCCCCCTGTGTATCTGATTTCCAAAGGACCTGCTATCGGCAAATCAAAAGGTAGTTCTGATGCCAAAATTTCAGTCAAAGGATATAAAGGAATGTCTAATGGTGCGACCTCCCCAAATGATACCGTGTCACAATCGGCTCTATATGTCAAAGTTCCCCCCACTGGCAAAAGAGAAACACCGCTTGCCACACCTACAAATTGTGGTGAGTTCTCGGTTTTATAAAAAATACCGTCACAGCCATCTATTATGTAGGGATGATTATGGTGATATTTATTATCAGCGGCATCAAGATAAATAAAGAACTCCTGTAGCATACTCTTTGAACAAACGCCATGCCCTATTGTGTATCTTGTCACTAAAGGCGCATCGGGTTGGGTTGCTGATGGTACAAGCACAACATTCATGTTTAAATCAGGTAAAAATACCTCGAAAGATGAGGATTGATGAATCATTGACGTTGAAAACAGATTAACGAATGATGCTGGTCTTGTGCTTATACCAATAAAATTATCATTGGCATCATAAACCTTAAACTCCCCTGCAAAACCCTGCGAAAAAATAGCTGTTGAAATGAGCAATGCAATCGACAAAACACAGAAAACTTTTTTTCTTTTCATAATGCCCCCTCATAATTGTTTGATTATGGCGTTTTTTCAGATTTGGTAAATGCTATGCATCCCAATCTGAAGCCGTGTCTACCTCCATTCCCTACCTTAATCATACCCCCTGCAACACGTGTCTCTTATATGGTGGCCCCTTTAAAAGACATGTGTTATGGCTGATTGCATATCATAATACTATATATATAGAGTAAAATAAATCAATTTTCATTCAATTAGATATATTTATGGGGGAAATAGCATTATAATTATTTGGCAAGTATTCTTTCTAACTTATAGAATTTTATTTTTTCTGTAAAGAATGATTCAATCATAGCTTGCAGCTTAAATTTTTTTTATGTTATAAAAAAGAACCGTCGGATCGAGCAACTCCCCTCCCTCCCCTCCTCCATTGTTCGTTCCGGCGGCTTTTAACAAGACGGGGATTGCCTTTAACCAATACAGGAGATTAGCTATGGCCAAAAAAACATCAAAGGTTTCTTTAGATGCTACTATCAAATCCATTTTCAAAGACAGCGGAATACCCACAAAAAAGGATATTGACAGGCTTTCTGCAAAAATTGATAGACTTGAAACTCAGATCAAACGGCTGTCTACTCAAAAAGCTGCTGCAAGAAAAGTCAGCACGACACGCACCAGAAAAGGACGTAATTCAGCAACAAATACGGTTTTAGGTGTCATCGCAAAAAGCAAGAAGGGGATAGGGATGGCAGAGGTTCAGAAAAAAACCGGATTTGATGACAAGAAAATACGAAACATTCTTTTCCGTCTGCACAAGCTGGGAAAAATTAAGCGGGTGGGACGTGGGGAATACATGGATGCTAATTCATAAGATAAGCATAAATAGATGCTTGATTGTCATGATTATACTGGTGCTTCTTGCCCCATCTATTCGGGTGAGGTTATCAAAATCAAAACCGGGGATGCCTTTGGCGTGATTCATGGCGGATAGAGAACACTATCATTATTTGAAAAGGAAAAAATGAGCCAAAAACTTGAATCGACATTGGTTGGTGTTGCTGGGGAATATCTTGTAGCAGGTGAATTGAGCTTGAGAGGGTATCTTGCCTCTATGACATTAAGAAACAGCAGGGGTATTGATATTATTGCAAGCAATTCTGATGGTTCAAAGTCAATCAGTGTTCAAGTAAAAACGAATAGCAGTGGTGGTAAAGCTTGGATGTTAAACAAGAAGTCTGAAGATTTTTTCTCAGAGAATCACTACTATATTTTGGTTGCGCTTAAATCTATTAGCGAGAGGCCTGATTTTCATATTGTGCCAAGCAAAGTTGTGGCTGAATATGTAAAAAGGACCCATATTAATTGGTTACGTGGGAAAAAACGTGATGGGTCAGAAAGAAAAGACTCTACCTTGAGAAAATTCAGGGATGTTGAAAATGAATACCTTGAAGCTTGGCATCTTATTAAACTATAGGGAGCTTAAAATTGTCATTTTTTCGAAACATCTATGACAAATCGGACTTGAGGGGACAAAAAGAAGCAGGTTAACTCAAACGTTATAAGCTAATAGCATAATTTATGAAATTTTCCATTCCATACAATTGCGACACCCAACTGCTCACAGAACTTTTACAACAAAATCTGATTGAATCTGTGGAGGATATTTATTTTGCGGCAAACCCTGAAATACTTCCTTCTGGAAGACGACCTAAAATAAAAAATTATATAAAATTTAATGGGGATGAGGTTCACTTTGATTCGGAGAATTATGATCAAGATATAGATCAACTATTTCATTTTTGTCATAAACACAGAATCAAAATCAATTTGTTATTAAATTTCTCCTCAATATTGACCGTAGAGCAGCTAAAATACGTTCAGCAAATGATCGATATGGGTGTGAAAATTGTGACTGTTGGGAATATGGAATTGCTAAAACAAATAAAAGATAGCATTACTTCAGATATACAGATTCAAAATTCTGTTTACTTTAAACTAAATCATAGAAAAGAAATTTTTAATGCCATTTCAAATGGCATTGCCATATTTTTGTTCCCTCCCAATAAAAATCATAAGTTACAATACATAAACGCATTGGCAGGGATATTGAGAAGCCACAAAATACAATTAAAGTTAATGGTCAACGAGGGGTGCTTGATTCAATGCAATCACAGATATAATTGTCAGAAAGATTCCCAAAAATACAGTATCGAATCTGCTATTAATGATTATTTGAATAATGTTGAAAAGCATCGCGTCCTTGACCATCCTTGTAGGGAATACCTGAATCAATACGGGATAGAACAAACAAATTTTATTCATCCCCATGAAATAAAAAATTATAAGCATATTGACTTTACCTATAAAATAGTCGGTCGTTCTTTCTCTACGGAAAACATTCTCTGTTCAATGAAAGCGTATAAATCAGGTTCTTATAAAGGTGATTTAAGAAGGATTATAGAAAATTTTAAACATTCAGTAAAACCTTTATATACTTCTTATTCAAAAACTTATTTCTTAACAAAGGAGAACGATAAAAGTGACTGCTGAAAAGGTATTCGCCTGTAATAAAGAACAAGCATTTATTGAGCATTTACGGGAAGAAAAATTGCGTCAGCAAGATAAAAGAGCTGCTTATATTCGTTCGAAGTTTGCTTTTGTTGTGGGTATGTTTGGGTTCGTTGTTGCAGTGACAGGGAATAACAATGGGGATGATGTGTCAATTTGGTTGAGTCGATTTATTTATCTTGTTCCTTTTGTGGCCTTTCTCTTTGATCTGTATATTTTAGGTGGGGAATGGGCGATAAAACGAATAAGGTCGTTTTTAAGTACTTTGGACTCACAAGAGTTATGTGAAAAAAAATGGGATGCATTTTTAGATAAATGGCCAAAAGCCTTTATGAGAAATAATCGTCTGTGGGTAACAAATGGTATTTTTGCCATTGCAATAATTTTTACTGTAATGAACTTATTGAAGTGCGACGTATCTCATTATGAATGGGTTTGGTTTAGCCTTTGGATAATATGTATAGCCGTAATGGATATCTATCTTTTTGGCATAGAAAATAAAATAAGGAAAGCAATATATAGCATTGCTAATTCATCCGATTAAAAAAATTACGTGGCTAATTAGTAGCGTCATACCGCCAAACTCAATAGATACTGTATCATCTCTTTTGAGTTCCAGCGGTTTTTGGCCGTAACTGCCTGAAAGTCCGTTTGCAATCTTCGTTAAAACTCAATAGAAAATAATCATCCGCCCTTGGGGCGGGATCAACTTCTCTTGATTTTTATCGCATTATCAATTATAGAGATAGGCAACATGGGGGTATGGAAGTTAGATGAACAAATAATCCGATAAGCATGTTTTGAATATAATATTCAGCAGATATCACAAATGAACCAACTCATTGATCAATACTGCAAAAACATTCAACAGCATTTTCAAACCGGTCTTTCCACAGAACATAGTTACCGCGCTGACTTGCAAAGCCTCTTACAAAACCTTGTAAAAGGAATAATGGTCACCAATGAACCAAAACGACAAAAGTGCGGAGCACCTGACTATATTATCCAGAAAAAAGAGGTGCCGATAGGTTATATCGAAGCAAAAGACATTGGTGTAAATCTTGATAAGATAGAAAAAAGTAACCAATTAAAACGCTATAAAGGTAGCCTTGACAACTTAATCCTGACAGACTATCTGGAGTTTAGATTTTTCAAATATGGCGAAAAGGTTAATACCATTGCCATTGCAGAGTGTAAAGATGCCATAATATATATTCTTGCTGAAAATTTTGATTCATTTTTTACTCATATTACTGATTTTTGTACATTCACCGGGCAGACTATTACCTCTTCTGAAGAACTGGCTAAAATGATGGCGCAAAAAGCCCGTATGATGGAAGAGGTTCTCTATAAAGCTGTCACAAACGAAGACGAGGATAACACATTAAGGCAGCAACTGTTGGCTTTCAAACAAATATTAATCCATGATTTGTCAGAAGAACAATTTGCCGATATTTATGCCCAAACTATTGCTTATGGTCTATTTGCTGCCAGACTTCATGACACAACACTTGACAACTTTTCCAGAGAAGAAGCAGTTTTTCTACTTCCAAAAACAAACCCTTTTTTGCAGCAACTCTTTACCTATGTTGCCGGTACGGACCTGGACGACAGGGTCGTCTGGATTGTCGAGGACTTGGCGAATATATTTCGAGCCACTGACGTAAAACAATTACTTTCCGACTTTGGGAAGGCAACACAACAAAATGATCCGTTCCTGCATTTCTATGAAACCTTTTTAGCCGAGTACAACCCCAAACTCCGCAAATCAAGAGGTGTCTACTACACCCCTGAGCCGATAGTTAACTTTATTGTCAGGGCAGTAGACGATATTTTAAAAATTGAATTCGGCTTGCCACAAGGACTGGCAGACACCAGTAAAACCAGAATAAAGGCAGACAAAATTAAAGTAGACTGGAAAAAAAGCTCCAGTAAAAAGACAACCCGGGAGGTACACAAGGTCCAAATTCTTGATCCTGCCACCGGAACCGGTACATTTCTGGCTGAAGTGATTAGGCAGATATATAAAAAATTTTCGGGTCAGCAAGGTATATGGGCCAGTTATATTGTCAATGATCTTATCCCACGCCTTAATGGCTTTGAAATCCTAATGGCCCCCTACACCATGTGTCACATAAAGCTGGATATGCTCTTAAAACACACGGGCTTTCCCCAAGAAAATTACAAAAAACAGCGGCTCCGTGTTTTCCTAGCCAACAGCCTGGAAGAAGCCCGAGCCGACCTAGAGCCGATATATGCTTTTGCGCACTGGCTTTCCACAGAAGCATTTGAAGCCGACTATGTCAAAAAGGATACGCCCGTTATGGTGGTTTTGGGTAACCCGCCATACAGTGGGCATTCTTCCAATCAAGGAGAGTGGCTGGGAACACTATTGAAAGACTATAAGCAAGAGCCCGGCGGTGGCAAGCTTAAAGAAAAAAATTCCAAGTGGCTAAACGATGATTATGTCAAGTTTATCCGTTACGGTCAGCACTGTGTAGAAAAAAACGGGTCCGGCGTTCTGGCTTTTGTTAATAACCACAGTTTCCTTGATAACCCCACATTTAGAGGCATGCGCTGGCATCTGCTAAAAACATTTGACAAAATTTATATTATCGACCTGCACGGCAATAGCAAAAAGAAAGAGGCCTGTCCGGATGGAACGCCAGATCAAAATGTTTTTGATATCCAGCAAGGTGTCTCCATTAACCTGTTTATAAAAACAGGAGGGAAAAAGAGGAATAAACTGGGGCAGGCTTATCATTATGATTTGTATGGAAACAGGGAGAGTAAATACAGTTTCTTGTGGCAGAATAGCCTTGCAGATATCAACTTTAAAAAGTTGGATTCATCTGGTCCGCAGTATTTCTTTGTGGCAAAAAATTTTGCTGCGCGTAAAAAATATGATCAGGGGTTTTCTGTCAATGATTTATTTTTGGTAAGCGGCAATGGGATTGTCACAAAAAGAGATAACTTAACTATTCATTATTCAGAAAACGACGCTATGCAGGCCGCGAGTGATATAATAAATTTAGAGAAAGAAAGATTTTATGCCAAGTATAATCTCCCCAATGATGTCAGGGATTGGAAATATGAATGGGCTAAGCAAGACATTCTGAATAACTATAAGGGGCCTAAAACGATAGAAAAAATATCATACAGACCTTTTGATACAAGAAATATAGTCTATACAGGTAGGGCTAGAGGTTTTATCGGGTGGC
This sequence comes from Thermodesulfobacteriota bacterium, assembly GCA_034189905.1. Taxonomy (GTDB): domain Bacteria; phylum Desulfobacterota; class Desulfobacteria; order Desulfobacterales; family Desulfosudaceae; genus JAXHTY01. The sequence continues at coordinate 95,225 of JAXHTY010000005.1, read as the reverse complement.
CAGTTCGTGATGTTATGAAAAATTATATCGGTAGAGAAAACTACGGCTTGTTAGTTAGTCGCATGACAAAAGGTCTGCCTTTTGCACATTGTTTTATTACAAAACATATTTCAGAGGCTATATTCTTATCATCAATAACAAGTACAAATGCATTTAACCATCCTATCTATACTTACTGTGATGAATCCGATTTTTCTGGTCAAAACGATAGCGTGGTAGAGCGTAAACCAAATCTTAGAAAAGAAATAGTTTCTGAAATTGCTGAAAAAACAGGGATCAAGTTCACACCAGAAGATGAGAAAGGTGAAAAAACTTTTTCCCCAATTAATTTACTCGACTATATATACGCAGTCCTCCACTCACCAACTTATAGAGAAGCCTATAAAGAATTTTTGTTTATAGACTTTCCTCGAATCCCTTACCCTAAAAATCGAGACTCTTTCTGGAAACTTGTTCTCCTTGGCAGTGAATTGCGGCTACTTCACTTGCTTGAAAGCCCGGTTGTAAAAAACCATATCACTACATATCCTATTGTTGGTGATAATATCATTACCCGCCAGATTGTTAAAAATGATTTTGAAATAATCGATGCTCAAAAACGGCTTGGCCGCGTGTGGATCAATGATAATCAATATTTTGACTCAGTCTCTGCTGTGGCCTGGAATTTTATGATAGGTGGATATCAACCTGCTCAGAAGTGGCTTAAAAATCGCAAAGGAAAAGAATTGATCCCTGAAGATGTCCAGCATTATCAAAAAATTATCGTTGCCTTAACTGAGACAAACCGCATTATGAAAAAAATTGATGAAGTATTAATTTTATAAGGCCTAACAATAAAGAGAGTAAGTTTCATGTATATATATGCAGATGAGTCTGGCCATTCTGGGCGTCATATTTTTAATGACCCGCTTTTCTATCTCCAAGGCGCAATTATCTCTGAAGTTGATACTGAGCCGATACTCTCTGAAGTCGCGGAAAAATACATAGCGGAGTTGGGCTTAACAAGACTGCATGCAAATGAAATGAGTCTGCATGATATAGAAAACATAGCAGCATCTTTTTTAAGCCTGTTAAGTAACATCAAATGGGTTTTTCACATAACGGCCATTGAAAAACCATATTTGGCAGTTATAAAATTCGTTGACAGTCTTTTTGATTCATATGAAAACAAGGGCGCTCGTTGGTTATGGTATAATCACGAATTTTTCCGGCACACCCTATGCACCCTTTTTGATGATATGCTTTTTGAAGAGGACAAAAAGATATTTTGGGAAGCTTATCTTAGTGATGATTTCACTGGGATTGCCTCAGTAGTGAAAATAGCCTTACAGCGAATAAATCAAATTAGAATTGACAAAAGACTTTACCAAGTGGCTACAGATGGCCTCGACTTTGCACTCAAACATCCTGAAGAAATAACTCTTTTAGCAAGCCGGACGAAGAAATCATATAAAGGGCACACCCCCAACATGGTGGCTTTTTCCAACTTGATCCAAGCAGTTCATAAGTTCTGCAAGGAAAACAAGGTGGCACCTAAAGTTTTTATTCATGACTCTCAGTCGGAGTTTGGCCCTACTATGAAAGAGTATCATGCTTTATTTGGCCGAGCCAGACTGGAACAGAATGCGAGTGGATTGGGCTTCAAGAGCGATGAAGTGGAATATGATTTCGGAAAATTTTCACTGTCATCCTCAAAACAGTTAGCGAGCCTACAAGCTGTTGACCTACTTTTATGGCTTTATCAGAAGCAGGAAAGAATAAAAAGTATTGGTTTAAGTAATAAACTATTAGATGCTAGTGACCCGTTCTATATATCAAGAATCTCGTCCGAAATGATTACTAGAGGTTGGTTATACAAACTCTCAAACCATGAATTTTCTGAAGACCAAATACTATATGGGGAAGAAATGGTCGCAGAAATGGAAAAGGTTCATTTTGGAAAACTGAGGCAATTTGAAGAAGAAACGAAATAAAGTCACCTCGATCCACGAAGGCATCTAAACTATATGAAATTTCAACAGAACAAATTGGTGAACATAAGAGAATAGAGAAAAATGACAATAACCACAAAACCACTACAGTCAGTTAAAAAATTTTATTTTCTAGATTACTTTCTTATTCTTCTACAAAGCATTGAGAAACAATCGCAACGGGAAGGAGTATTTGATGTCTTTAAAATTTTAAAACAGAAACATCGCTTAGGTGAATCGAAATATAAAAAGTTAACAGAAGAACGGGAACCTCTTACAGAAAGACAGCAACAGCGCTACCGATATACTTTTAAACAAGTCGTAGAAGAAAGCAAAGATTATGGACTTATCGAAGAGAGTAACGAAGGACTTCTTACTCTAACTGATGAAGGCGGGCGTCTTCTAAAAGACTATGAATTTCACGGGGAGATAAAATTCAATCGTTCAGTTTTTAAGCTTATGGAAGAAAGATATAATGCATTTCGTATTCTTTTGGAATTTCTTTATACGGCAAACCCCAGTCGCTCTGGGGTTCTCATTTTCCCTCATTACTCTCCGTTAGAGCTGCATTTTAAACGAAAGAACATGCAAACAACGGGAGATATTGTTCGCTATACTGAAAAATTAAAAGAAAAGCTTACAGACGACATAAACCATTACTTGAAGCGCCTTGTTAATTTGGATGATAAAAATGAGGAAATCCTGGGCAAGCTAATTAAGGATGGGGTGTTGCCTAAGAAAGAAAGTGATTCTTTTAATTCAGAAGATTATAACAAAATAACAAAACGTATTCGTGACTTTTGGATTACGTATTTCCTTAAGGATCTATATCGTTCTCCTTATACAATGTCTACATTTGAGTTATGGATTTATCGGGCTAGACAAATTGGCATTATACATGCGACAGAAATTTATCCCACTCTTAACGGCAAACTTGTATATCCAACATCAGTAATAGTTGAGCACACTGCCTCCCCAGACTTTGCAAGCATATATCAATATAATGATGGGAAACATTTATTTTTGCATTTCCCGATACAGGAGTCTTTTCAAGAAAAATTTGTGGAAGCACTTTACAGCGGGTATGTGACTTTGCGGCGTTATTATAAAAATTATTTCATTAATTTAGCAGCTCTCAGAGAAATTGTTTGTCATAATTTAAAAATATCATCACAGCTTTTTGAACATTACTTAAATGAGGCATATCGGTTAAACTTAATCGGTGAACTTGGGATTCGTATATCCTTAGAAGTCGATAAGCTACCCGAAGAGACTAATGCCATGTATTTAAAACATGAACCTGTGATGGTCGATGGTAGTTATCGTAATATCATTGCCATTGATTTGGCAAAAGGAGAGGAAAATGAATAAATTGCTTAAAAAGCCCAAACAGCCGCTTCCTTCATCCCAGCAAGGTCGTTATGAACGCTTTTATTTAACAGAAAACCCATTCCCAACAGAACCTGTAAATAAAGATTCGAGTGATAGACGTATAAATGGGGAAATATATGAAAAAGATATCAGAGTAAAAGAATATACTCAAATTGAAGAAGCTTTTTTGAAGCAACCGCAATCTGATTTGAATCGTCTCCGGTTGGGTTATATATCTGATACTTCTTACATCGGGCGGGGTAATGGGAAATCTGCTTTTTTAGTGAATCTGATGCGGAAGATAAACCAAGACTATTGCTTAGATATTTCTAACGACCTCAACAAATGCTTTGCTTTATATGTTACGCCTGAACCAGGAGGAAGGACAAAAAGATTTGCAAGTTTTGTAGACCTTCTTTTCTCATCAATTCTGCAATCAAAAATCATTAATACCTGTTTAGCTTTAATTAGACTTGATGCGATAATAATAGCCTATCCTGATATTGATGTGGCTTCACTGTTTTCAAATGAAGAAGAACTTATACATTGCCTGAGCTCTCCATCAGATCTTAGCGAAAGAGGGATAGAGCCGTCTCAGCTTACCGATACAATTTCAGAAAATGAATTTCTTCAAGTCTTACCACCTGATTTCCCTTTATCCGCTAAGCGCCGAGGATTTTTGAGCCGTTTTATCACTGAAGAAGATTTTATTAATTATTTTAAAAGGCTAAAAAATGGAAAAGAAAAAATTGATTTTATTTTTTCGCATATGGTGTACTTATTTATGGCCGCTGGATTTAACGGTGCATACATACTTGTAGATGATTTTGAGCGCATTCCTGATTTTCAAAGTGGACGTGATAGAAAAGATTTTGCAATCGAATTACGATCATGTCTTTTAGATGGTCCATATGTAAATGCAAGATATGGTTTTTATAATATGTTTTTGGTCTTACACGCTGGTGTACCTCAGCTTATTGTAGACGCATGGAGTTCTTCAGGTCTTGGGAATCGTTATCCATTAATGCCTAAAGTTGATGCTAGCCATTTGGTTATTTTCGATAAATTAAATCGAGAACACATTTCAATGTTATTAAAAAAATACCTTTCAACTTATCGCTTGGAGCAAGTGGAATGCGATGATCTTGCACCTTTTACCCCTGCTGCTGTTTCTCTGATAGCTGAAATTAATGAGAACAACGCAGCCGGAATTTTGATGGCCTGTCGAAACCTATTGGAATATGCTGCCAATGATCCAAGTCAAACAATAATAGATGAAGACTTTATAAGAAATAAATCTAAAGATTTGGAGGGCGATGATCTCGGGAAATCTCCTATTATAGATGCCTCTAATACAACTGACCTAATGAAAAAGGCGACAGAAAAATAGTGATGAGAAATTATTGTTTAAGCACTGAAGAGATTGTTCAAATATTGAGATGGCAAGAAAATTGTAACACTTTTGATGACGACTCTTCGTTTGCAGCGGAAATACAGGAATCAAGTTGCTGGGACTCAAAAATTACATGTATCACTCTTTTACTTTCAAGGATATTAGAACAGGGCGAAAAGACCAGTGTTGTAAAAAAAGATATAATTGAAAAAATATACACTATGGATCAGATTCTTTATTTTGAAATTCAAGAGGGAGATTATCGGTTCATTGAATTCTTGTTAAGCCACTTGCGTAATCCTGAACAGTCGTTGGAAAATGACCTTATAACTCTTCAAAATAATTTGAGTGAATACAATTATGCGAACTCTTTACGTTATTGACACTTGTTGCCTTATAGCCTTTTTTGAAGATGTTTTTAAATATGCGCCCAATTACAACAACAGCAACCAGCTATCGTCACGAACAAAGAAGATTATCAATGAAGCCATAGTTTCCATGAATACTAATATTCGCCTGAGCATACCATCTGTTGTATTTATAGAGATTCATGAGAAATGGCTAACGACAGAAGAATTCTTAAGAAAATTTTATTATGAAGTCTATAGCAAACTGATCCAATCGGATAATATTGAAATTAAGCCCATAGATCGTGAAGTTCTAGAAAATTTAATTAATCTTGACGGAGTACTAAGTGATCATGATTTGCATGATAAAATCATTTTGGCATCAGCTATGACTTTGGATTCCCCTTTGATTACCACTGATATTGATATCATAAATTGTGTATCCGAATTTAACATAATCCCTACAACCCTCAATTAGGATTATGACCTATTCCTTTTCCAGGAGAATAAAACTCAATATATTATTGTACATTTCTGTTGAGTTTTGGGCCTCGAAAATCATTATTGTTCGTTGGGTCAAGCATAGCAAGCATCTACGCGGTTTGCTTATAGGGGTTTTCGAGGGCCGTGGGCTTTGATTATTTCTGCTCCACGTAACCAACATCTACATACCCGGTACCGGTTTTCATTCCCACGGTAAGTATCAAAATAACCCCGCCCACCCCACCTTGTCCCTGTATTTGGGGAGTGAAATTACCATTGACCTTTTTTATAGACAATTATGGGCAGGGGGCCTACTATATATAAGGTAAGGTCGTTTTTTGCCGCCTGCCAAGTAAGCACAAAAACAGGGAGATGTCATGGAAAAAAAAATTTACACTGCAACAGACTTGGTGCGTATTTTGGGCATCAGTAGGGATCAATATAAAAATTGGCTGATGCAGGGATATATCAAACCAAGTATCCGTAAATCCAGCGGACCAGGAAAAAAAAACGAATTTTCTCGATATGACCTTTATGCCATCGGTCTTTTCCAAGAATTAGTAGCCAAGGGGTTTCCAAGGGAGCAGGCATCAAGTCAAACTCAAAAAATAGCTCGCCGCTTAAAAACGGGCATGAAGGAACGCTGGCTTCGGGCTGAATACGTTGCTTTTTATCTCAATGGCAAAACGGGCAAGAATGCCAGTAGTTCTGGCAAGGTAGGCATGATAACTATTGATGTGGATAATAAAATCAATGGTGATTCTTATAACAGCAAGGTTAATTTTAATGAACTGAATATCCTGGAAGACAACGAGAACGAGACTGTACTGTTGATTAACTTTCGGGTGCTTCGGGAAAAAATTAACAATAAGTTGAGGTGAAATTCTTGATGTATTGTGTCGATTACCATTAAACCAATAAATGTTAGAGCCACTCCTGAATCTTTTCTGCTTTATTATTTTTTCCATGACACTTAATGTCGCAAAATTTTTTTAGGTTGGAAGCCAAAATTCGATAACAGCTTTTTTGCAGATTTTAACTGCTGGAACGGTCTTGTCGAAGTTGGTGGGAAGCGCCCCACCAACTGTTAAAAACAATAGATTTTCATACCGTCTATCCCCCCAAAATTTTTTTCTTTCACAACACTTATTGCCGAAAAAAAACGTTTATGAATCTGGGTGTCAAGAACTCATTAGCAGTTCTGATGATATCCAGATTTTTTTTGGTCGCATTTCCATGCTATTTGATTTCGGCATTTCCACTACTGACGCTGCTTTATCTTAAGTGGTGGGGGACCCCCCTCCACTAATTAAGATAAACAAAAATATTTCGGACCTTTTATTCTCCAAAAAATTTACTCCAGGACCTTTTTTCTGCAAAAAAACGTTTATAAATCTGGAAGCCAAAATTCGATAACAGCTTTTTTGCAGATTTTAACTGCTGGAACGGTCTTGTCGAAGTTGGTGGGAAGCGCCCCACCAACTGTTAAAAACAATAGATTTTCATACCGTTTTTATCCCAAGAAAAATTTTTACGCCACGACACATAATGTCGCAAAAAAAACGTTTATGAATCTGGAAGCCAAAATCAGTCAATGCACCAAACAATTATTCAACTTGTAAAGGGAGGTTTTCTAATGGAACCGAAAAAACGAATAAACATCAGAGCCCCGTAAAAGTTACCCAGTGAAGTCACAATTTTTATTAATAGCTTATCAATCATACACTTTTTATAAGGAGACAAACCATGAACCGTAAAAATGAAAACAACCATCGAGATGCAATTATGCGTATCGAAAACGAAATTATTCCGATTGAAGGAAATCTGGTCGAGCTTCGGTGTGATCAGGGCATCCATGTATGTAAATTAAAATCGCAAAAGAGGGAGGAATATAAAAACTTTAAAGCATATGCCAAGGAAAGGTTGCCGGGTATTCACTACCGGACACTTCAAAGATGTGCGCAGATTGCTATGTATGCCAACACAGAGGATTGTCCGGCCTTGCGTCACCTGGGATTTACTTGTCTTCTGGATTTAATGCGCAATGAAGATGACAAGCATGTGGAGACAATTCTGAAGCGGGCGAATATTGATATTCCGGAAGATGAGGAAAACATAGTTGGGATGAAGCAATTCCGATTTATGGTTAATCAATATCTCGCTAAAAAAAAGAAAAAGTCCAAGACACCCAAAAATAAGAAGCCTGCGGAAAAAACATCACCGGGGAAAAAATCATCGGCCAAGCTTTCCATTAAACAGAAAGCGGCGAAACTGGGTGATGACGCATTAGTGAAAAAGTATAGCCATGATGTCAAAGGCCTCTCCGCATGGACAAAAGCAATCAAAGATAGGGAACTTTATGACGACATTGAGCTTGATGATTTGCAAGAATTGATAAAGAGACTGAAGTTTATCTTAAAAAAGTGCAAAAGCAATTCGGAATAATTCCAATACCGGGATGATAATCTTTGAGCCGGTGACATGCATTAAAATTTTTAAACCATGAGTGATGGAGTCGCAATGGCCTTCAAAACCATCCAGCGCCAAGCCTGCGACTCCATCACCCATCACCAGCATTGTCTCTCCCGCGTTTGCAGAGACGATTGTCGTGTACCGTAAGACTGGGCGACCAGATGATGGCTTGAGATCCGGGATGGGCTGAGGCCGGAATATTCATTTCATCTCCTATATGGCTGCCCAGCTTAAGATTAACTTATTATAATAATTGTACTTTTTTGTATTGGCAGGGCGGCAACACTTTAAAGTAGAGGCTAAACAAAAGCGTATATGAATTTTATATCTAATTTCAAATAGTTATTGGTATAACGCCGTGGAAAATGCTATATTAACAGTTAAGCAGGTCGCACAGGAGCTCTCCTTACGGGTAGAGACCGTAAGGACTCTTATGCGCAAAAAGCAGCTGCCAGCCACTAAGGTCGGCGGGTCATGGCGGACAACAAGAAAGGCATTGTATGAGCATCTGGAAAACGAAATGGGGATATCGAGCGGAGTTTGTACACAAAGGGAAAAGGATTCAGGCAAAAGGATTCTTCAAGTACAAAGACGAAGCCCGGCAGTGGGTAAAAAAAGAGAAGGAAATAGCCAAGAACCGGCAGAGATATTCTTCCCCAAGTAATCTGTCTTTATGGTATCTGTCACAAAAGTATTTGGCTGACTGCAAACTGAATTATTCTCAAAAAACCTTTGACGAGAAGGAGTTCTGCCTAAAACGCTTTTACAATACGGTAGGTGATGTTGATGTTACCGAAATTCAACCACACACCATTTTAGATTTTATTAATGACCGGGCCGCACACCAAAGCAATAATGCGGCAAATAAAGACAGGAAGAACCTGAAGGCTTTTTATTCCTGGCTTCGAGACTATTACAGCATCATGTATGATCCAGTAGCGGTCGTTAAAAAGAAAAGCCATAGCTCTCAGCCACGACGCATTATTCCCATCCAAGACATATTAAAGGTCATCAATGTGGCCAAAGGACAGGACCGGGTTATGATTGAGGCATATTGGCATACAGGAGCAAGGAAAAGCGAGATCTTCCGCTGGAAATGGGCTGAAGACATAAGTTTTGAAGAAAGATGGATTCGCCTTGGCACGCGAAAAAGCAAAGACCGGTCTATGACCTATGAACAGCTATGGATGAACGATGACCTTCACCAGCAGTTATCGTGGCAGTGGGACAACAGGTTTCCAGGCAGTCCTTATGTATTCTGCAATCTGGATGAGCGAAGCGAACATTACGGCAAGCCTTATGTTTCCAGACAAAATTTTATTAAAGGCTTATGTAAAACAGCGAAGGTGACTGTTTTCAATTATCATGATCTCAGGCATACCGTAGCAAAGTATTTGAACGATCTTCAGAATGTGCCATTAAAGAAAGTGCAGCAGGTGTTGCGGCATCAGAAACAAACCACGACTGAAATATATGTGGCTGGGAGCTACACGGACACAAGAGATGTGATGAGTCTGCTGGAGATAAAGGAACTCAAAAAGCACGAAAAAAATTCACTCAGTTTTTCACTCAGAGGCAAACCAAAAGCGGCGTAAGCAGTGGTGATCCCACGGGGAATCGAACCCCGGTTACCGGCGTGAGAGGCCGGCGTCCTAACCGCTAGACGATGGGACCACGGTCTTGTTTTTACGACTGTTTAAGGTATAGGAATCCCTCTTTTTTGTCAAATACAAAATAACACCCCATAAGAGATTCAGTTGCAGCGGGGGCTATTTATTGTGCCAATTTTATTAAAGATCCGTCATGGCCCTGCCGAATCCTCTGTTTTTTTGCCGACACCTTCTTTCTTAATGTTATGATGGTTCTTGTTTTTCATTCCAATAACATCGCTGAACAATAAAAACCACTTGTCATAAAAATGCTCAGTTGTTATTTATCAATAGATATATTGCTCAATTTCCCAGGAGGAGAAATATGCGCGTCAAATACTTGACCTGTTTTGTCATCACATCAATATTTTTATTGCAAGGTTGCATTACGCAATACAATACGCAGCATTGCGCCCTGAACGACACACTGCATTTCTGCCTGAAAGAAGAACCGCGGGTGAAGCCTCCTCAGAAATACCTGCTGCTGCCGGTGGATGTCTCCATTTATGAAGTGTCGGCAGGTGGCGCTTCAGAAGAGGTTCCCGAGCTGTCGGAACAGGGCTGTAAATATGTAACGCAACGCTTGACAGAACATCTGAAAAAACGTCAGGGTATTGAACTGACCCAACTGCCTGATCTTTCAGAAGCAGAACAGAACCTGCTTGACCAGCATGTGGCACTTTACGACCGCATTACCGCAAGTATGGATATGTATACTCAAATACCGGCTTTTAAGCATAAGCTTGAACGACCGGATGGCACCCTCGGAAGTGGCCTTTCCTTTCTTGCGGAAAGCACGGGCGCAGACGCGGCGATTGTCGCATCCGGCGACGGATTCGTCTCTACCGGCGGCAGAGTAGCGACCACAATATTATATAGTGTGCTTGCCAGCACCCTTCTGCCCGTATCTGGTTCCTGGCTGCATGTGGGTGTTGTGGACCTGAAAACAGGCAACGTTCTGTGGACAAATTCATATACGATCGGATCAGGCATATTCGCGTTGAACAAAATGTCAGGCGCCACAAGGATGGTTGAAAAGGTTCTTGATGGATATCCCGACTTCGATGCTCTTGCGCCTGCAACCAAAACCGATCAGGGAGGCAAGGATGTTCAGGCCGAAAATCTTTAGCCTTGTCTTTTGGCTTACCCTTTGCGTTTACCTGTCCGGTTGCATGACGGCAACGGACATTAAACCCTTTCTGCCCGGATCCGAGATCAAACCGCAAACAGAAGGAGAAAAAAGGCTGTGGTACGAGGCGGAAAAAATTGAAGAAGCCATCGAAAAAGGGGGCCAGATATATGAAAATGAGGCCATAAGAGCCTACATCCAGTCAGTCACAGACAGGCTGTATCCTGAATACAAGGAGAAATTCAAGGTGCACCTTCTGAAAGCCCCCGTACTGAATGCCTTTGTCCTGCCCAACGGAAGCATCTATGTCAATAAGGGCATTCTTGCCGCCTGCCAAAACGAAGCACAGATCGCATCTATTCTTGCTCACGAAGGTATTCATTTTGTGAACAAACACTCGGCCCTTGGCCGCCAAAAAAACCGGTCCGTGTCAGGCGCAGCGGTTGTATTGTCGATAGGGCTGCCTATCATCAGCCAGCTTGTGGCAGCCTCCTCCATTTTCGGCTATTCAAGAGATCTTGAGCGGGAAGCGGACCGGAAAGGCTTTGTCTGCTTAAAAAAAGCGGGGTATGATATCCGTGAGGCCCCGAAATCGTTTGAATTACTTGCCATGGAAGCCGAAGTAAATGAAGAGAAGGAGCCTTTTTTCTTTTCAACACATCCGGAACTTCAGGAACGCATTGATATGTTTTATCAGTTAATTAAAGAAGCGAAGACGGTGCAAACCGGAGATATCGGCCGGGAGCGCTACCAGAAGTACATGGCGGACCTGAGGCTGGAGGTGCTGGAAGAAAAAATAAATGTCGGAAAATATAATGCAGTTATTGCCGTTCTGACATCTGACAAGTCAAAAGACTTGTATGCCTTTCCCGGCATGTTTTATCTGGGTGAAGCGTATCGCCTGAGAAACAATGCGGATGACTGCTCGAAGGCGATTGCCACATACCGGGAAATCATGAAAGAACACCCGTCGTTTGCGCCTGCACATCAGTCGATGGGGATTATCTTCCTTAAACAGAAACAATACAAAAAAGCCAGGCAGTGTCTGGTAAAATATCTTGAACTGAAACCGGATGCCGAGGATAAAGCTTTTATCCGGCAGTATCTGCATGAGATAGAAAGCATGGGAATTTAATACATATGCAAAAAAAACATTTTTTCTTATCCGTATTATTGTTGCTCCCGATATTGTTGTTTTCCGGATGTATTTATAAGTGGGCAAAAATTGAAACCCCTGAACTCTCTCCCGCTTCCGGAGAGTTTAAAATCCAAGCCCCTGTTGGATGGGTAAACTACGAGGGACATAAGGAACAGGTCTTACTGACAAAAGATGGGACCTCACTTCAGTATATTTCCATAATGCGCCTGGATTATAACCAGGCGTTTCCAGCCATGGAAGTGATGATAACCAAAGATACGCTGGTGACAGAGCTTGCCGAATATTTCTTCACGGACTTTAAAAAAAGATACAATGATGTCCAAGTAGAAAAGATCGACACACGACCGGCCACCATTGCCGGGTTCAAAGGGTTTCGTTCACACCTCGAATTTGCCAATGCCAAAGGGTTACTTATCGAGACTGTTGCCTATGGATTTGTTAATGAAAACGGATATTATGAATTTGAATACCAAGCTCCGAAACTTCATTACTTTAAACGAGATATCAAGACCTTTGAAAAAATCGTAGGCTCATTTAAGTTTTTGGACGAAGACGCACAGAAAGCAGCAAAAAAACATCGTTCCAGTGAATGGGACGACATCTCCGGCGGGGGGCTTGACTAATCCGGCACCTCCGCCGGATCTGATACCGGTATACTTAACGTTGGGCCTCAGGCCTTCGGCAGGCGCACCACCACGACCGGCTTTGTACAATGCCGGAGAACCCCGTTGGAGACACTGCCGATCATGACATCGCGCAAACCGCCATGGCCGTGGCTGCCCACGACCACCAGGTCAAAGTCTTCATTTTCGGCAATCTGCGTAATGACCTGGACAGGGACACCTGCCACCACCCGGCTGTTTTCTTCGGAGATCGGGCAGACCGGGATCTCCCGGGTGACCTGGACGGACGTTCTTCGGATTCTTTCCACCATTTGCGCTTTTGCCTGATCCACCCGTTCCTGGTTGCATTCGTCGTGTTGCCGGGGGGCTGTATGGCCGACCAGGTCTGTTCCCGCACCCCGGGAATATTCCTCCAGCACGTCAGAAACCACATGCAGGATTGTTACCTGTGCCTGATACATATGCCCCAAGCTGCATGCATACCGGGCGGCATACCGGGCCGAGTCGGACAGATCCGTGGCATAGAGTATCTTTTTAATTGCCGGCACCATGCCCCCGGGAAGGGCTTCGGGCGCCTGTGCGGCAGCTTCCGGTTCAGATGGGACAGTTGCCTTTTCAGGATGTGGTCCGAAAAGCCTGTCTGTAAATTTTACATACCATGCAGCGGACTGCACCTGAATAATATAGGCAACGGCGATCACCAGGGCCGCGCTGGAGCCTTCCGCGCCAAAGGCATTGATGGAAATGGCCAGGGCAATGGAAAGGTTCCGCATCACCGATCCGTAAACCATGGCAATGGCATCCCCGCGCCTGAAAAAAACCCGCCCCACGATCGTGCTTAAAACAAAATTGGCAATATACAGCAGGACCAGCGGCATCAGTATGTAAACCAGCACCTGGGGAGCGCCGGCAATGCTTCTGGCTTTCAGGGCAATGGCCACAAAAACGATACCGATCACCCCCAGCGTGGACAAACCGGGGAAGCGCGGGGCCACCTGCTGCTGGAAGGTCTTTTGCCCGAACCGTTTGATTAGGGCCTGCTGGGTCAGGAATCCGGCGATCATGGGAATAAACACGATCACCACAATCTGCCTGACCACCAGCAACATATTCACATCAATATTCCGTCCCATGAGTAATTTCACATAAAACGGCGTGGCAAGAGAGCCCAGGGTCAGACCGATGACCGTCATTTTTACAGCCGCCGCCATATTTCCCCGTGCAAAACCGGTCCATGAAATGGTCATGCCGCTGGTGGGCACCAGACCGGCCAGAAGCAGCCCCAGGGCCATATAGGGCTGGTCCCTGAAAAACAGCACGCCCAGCCCATAAGCCACAAAGGGCACCACCCCGAAATTGATTATCTGAGTGACCACCTGCGGCTTTGTGTCACCGCCTTCAAACACCTTTTTGATTTTCAGGGTCACCATCATGGGGTACACCATCAAAAAGGTCAGGGGGATGATCAGATTTTTCAAAAAGCCGGTGGGGAAAAACATGCCATATACAAATCCCAGCACCATCATCACGGGAATGGCAATGATCAGATTCTTGTTGATTTTGGACAGTAGTTGCCACATGTGTCTTCTCCTTGCAATTGATTCTGAACCCATCAAACTTGAGACATTGTTTTGGGTTAGGATATCAATAACTGTGCCAATGGGAAAAGACGGGCAGGCCGCCTGGAATCACACCGGTATCATTGAATTTTCAGAAACCATTGAACCGACGGGTCAGGGGGGAAGATCCGGCAGATGCAAGAGGTAACGCTACAGTAACGATTCTGTTAACGGAGTAACGAATCGGTCTTTTCACTTCGGGGGTTCCGTATCTCCGGAAGTCGCCGGAAGATCCAGCTTTGCGCTGAGGCGGCCGTCCAGTTGAAGTTCACCGAAAATCTGTCCCGGGTCTGTGCCGAGATAGTTCAACGAGGGCGTTTCCACCGACAGGTCGGCCAGAATACCCGGTGGCACGACCAGCTCAGCGATCAGCTTGTCAATCGCGGCATCTGCCTTCTGAATTTCCTTTTCCAGGGGCCACACCAGCTGTTCTGCCAGTTGATACCGGAGATACGGATACACGGTCCAGTTTAAAAGCCCCATCCACCAGCGGGAAAAGGTTGCGTCATAAGTGATGTCCGCCAGGCGGATCTCAACGGCATCGGGATCAAAAACAAGATGACCGGTAGTGTAAAGCCGGATATTGACATCAAGTCCCGACCCGGCATGCCGTAAATCGGCAAAAACAATGGCGGTTACCCTGTTATTGGATGAGCAGACCACGGCCGCCTGCTGAACCGTCAGGTTCACATCCGGTACAACTGTCCGTGACTTACCGGCGACTTCGTTGGCCAGAAAATTATTGACCGATGCCGGTTCAATCTGAAAAGGCACCCGGATTTGAAAGGTATCTGCCATCCGGTCAAGCATACTGGCATCCGGAAGCGGCGTAACCATCACATCAGGTTTTGTCCGAGCCACCAGCAGATCGGTTTTCAGGACCACCTGCAGACCGATTTTCAAGGTTTTTACAGACGATTCCGATCCACTGTTTATCAGCGGCATCAGGCCGATTGCCACCGGCGTCACCCGGGCCCAGATGGCCGGATCATCATGCACCGGCTCGACCCGATGCATGGTTTTCCAAGCCTTTTCAACTTCCCGGCGTATTCTGTTTTTGTCAAAAATCTTATGCACCAGCTGGTACCGTTCTTTCTCAATCTTTTCTGTGAGTTTTGTTTTGAGAAACGTTCTCAGGCTGATACTGCCCAGGTTTTCCACGGGAATCCGGGCTTCATCAAAATCGACGCTGAAATTCAGGTCCGGTCTGACCTGCCAGTCGGGCAGAATTTCGAAGCGGAGGTCGCCGTATATTCGCCCGGCCACATTGGCATGAGCGCTGGCCGGTATTTTTGTAACCCGCAGGTTTATTTTACCCTGCGTTCTGACCACCCCTGACACGGGAAAGGAAAAGTGAATACCCCTGTCAATGATACTGATATCAATGGCACCCCGCTGAAGGTCATACCGGATTTCATCATCAACCAGAAGGTCGGTGGGGTCGTCATCCACATCGGTATAGGTTTTGGGAACATATTGTTCAAGGGCCTTCATAAGGTCCTGCTCGGAAACCTGCAATGGCAGATTGACCACCGTATGTCCAGGCGTGTGCGCATCCATGGTCATTTCCGGCGCACTTGCCGGTTGATCAAAACGGGCAGCCAGATACATCCGGGTGCCTGCAATGCACAGGACCAGGACAAGGCAAAACAGGGCAATTATTTTGATCAAAGATATCAGCCAGCGCATTTATTTATATCCAGGTTAAAAAAGACAGGAAATTCCTTCTATATATAGCAATGCGAGCATTTTGTGTCAATATACGGGGCGGCATGGCGACAATTCCCCCTTGCCGGAAAAACACCGGCAACACCCATCCATTGTTGCATAAATTTAATACACTTTGTTATATTTCCCGGGATGAAGACAAACAAATATATTCAGAAAAAAATGCTCGACACATTGGGCGGCATGGTGGACAACCTGTTTCTGGCCGTACCGCGCGTGTTGCTGCCGTTCAAGCCCAAAACCCACGTCATGGACCGGGCTGCCTATGAGGCGTCGGTTGACTTTTATATCGACCGGGGATACACCGGGTCGCCGGCATCGTTTTTCGCTCTGCCGGACCGGGCACCGGCATACCAGCTGGCCGAAGAAACCCCTTATCATGAGGGAATGTGTCAGTTCTGGACCTACTCCAGCCGCCATGAACCCCGCAATCCCAATATCCGCGACCGCTATCTGGCGCATACAAACAACCACACAGGCTGGCTGGTCCGCTGGACCCACAGTGATCGCCCCCGGCCCACGGTGCTGTGTCTGCACGGTTACATGCTGGGCGAGCCGCAACAGGCCTGGCGCATGTTTAATATCCAAAAGCTGTTTGACCGGGGATTGGATGTAGCCCTCTTTGTAACCCCCTTTCACTGGCGGCGTGCACCGACAAACAAGGCTGAACGTGGCATTTTTCTTCAGCCGGACAATGTGGCCATGACCGCCGAATGTGTGGGGCACGCCATGCATGATCTGGCGGCCACCTGCCACATCCTGACAGATCTGGGAACAGAACAGATCGGATTAATCGGCGCCAGCCTGGGCGGATACAACGCCGCGCTGTTTGCCGGGTTATCTGACCGGCCCGCCTTTATCGCAATGATGGTGCCGGCCATCAACTTTTCCGCCCCATTCGGACCGACCGATATAAAGCTGCCCTATGCTGTGGGGCCGGACCTGGCCGATAAAATCCAACGGGTCTGGACCTTTCACTCACCGTTGAATCTGCGGCCGCGCATTGACACGGAAGACATTCTGGTTATTGCCGCCCGCGGGGATAAGCTCTGTCCCTATGATCATACCCTTGCATTGTGCCGGCAATGGCACCTTAACCGCTGCCATTTTCTCACCGGCGGCCACTGGCTGGTATTTAACAACCGCCGGCGCGGCGCTGCCTGGTATCAATTCCTTGAGCAAAAAGGGTTTGGGGCAAATCATTGAATTCACCCGAAGCATCTACGACAGCTTTTTTCGTGCCTTTCGTGTTTTTCGTGGACCATTTAGGTGCCGTGGCAAACGGCATAAGTCCATGAATAACATGGAAATGGAGCCGTATGACTGCCCCGTCCCCACGCGCCCACAGGCAAGAATTCGCACCCTTTACCCGTGCCATCCAGAGAGTTTTTGGCATGAAGAATTTGTGGGGAGTCAAGCCGGTCGCCGATCCAGGCTGCGGCACTGAATGGCTTCGGAGATGTGCTCGGCATGAATGTCCGGCTGGCCTTCCAGGTCCGCGATGGTGCGAGCCACTTTCAGAATGCGGTTATAGGAACGGGCGGACAGGCCCAGCCGGTCGATGGCCATCTCCAGCAGGCTGGCGGCATCCCGGTCATGGATGCAGTATTTCTTGATGTGGCGGCTGGTCATTCGGGCATTGCTGTGAATCCGGGTGCGGTCAAACCGCTGCTGTTGAATCCCCCGGGCTTTGATCACCCGCTGCTTGATCTGCTTCGAGGATTCGGCAGTCACGTCCCCGGCAAGTTCCCTGTAGGAAACCGCAGGCACTTCCACATGAATATCGATTCTGTCCAGCAGGGGGCCGGATATCCGGCTCCGGTATTTTTTGATCTGGTTTTCCGTGCACCGGCATTCGTGCTTGGGGTCGCCCAGATGGCCGCAGGGGCATGGGTTCATGGCTGCGAGCAGCATGAAGGCCGACGGGTAAGTGATGGTGGCGGCGGCCCGGGAAATCGTGACCGTGCTGTCTTCCAGGGGCTGACGCAACATTTCCAGCACCGATTTTTTGAACTCCGGCAACTCATCCAGAAACAAGACCCCGTTATGGGCCAGGCTGACCTCGCCGGGCTTGGGGCTGGTGCCCCCGCCGATCAGGCCGGCATCGGAAATGGTGTGGTGGGGGGCACTGAACCGTCGACGGGTGATCAACGCCTGCCCCGCTTCCAAGCGACCGGCAACAGAGACAATTTTTGTGGTTTCAACAGCCTCTTCAAAGGTCAGGTCGGGTAAAATAGTGGGCACCCGCCTGGCCAGCATGGTCTTGCCCGACCCGGGCGGACCGGTCATCAGCAAATTGTGGCCCCCGGCAGCGGCAATTTCAAGCCCCCGCTTGGCATGTTCCTGACCTGCCACTTCGGCAAAATCCACTTCATTTTCCGGCATATTATGAAAAAGGGCGGAAACATCCAGCACTTCGGGATCAATGGAGGCGTCGCCGGCCAGAAAGCCGGCCGCCTGAGATAGGTTCTTGACCGGATACACCGTTATGCCATCCACCACTGCGGCTTCCCGGCTGTTTTCGGCCGGCACCAGAACCCCGTCCATGCCCTCAGTCCTCGCGGCCAGGGCCATGGGCAGGATGCCGTTTACTGGCCGCACTCGTCCGCCCAGAGAAAGCTCTCCCATGACCATGAAACGGACAAATACATCGACGGGGATCACGCCGGTAGCCGAAAGGATGCCCAGGGCAATAGGCAGGTCAAAGCCGGTCCCTGTTTTTTTAATGCCCGCCGGTGCCAGATTCACGGTGATATGATCGTCCGGAAACCCGTACCCGGAATTGACAATCGCCGCTTTGACACGTTCTTTGCTCTCCTTGACCGACACCTCGGCTAACCCCACTGTATTAAAATAGGGAAGCCCTCTGGCGATGTCCACTTCCACATCCACCTTAGAGGCGTCAACACCGATAACCGTGCTGCTGAAAACCCTTGTGAGCATATCTCCCCTTCTCCGCCGGCGCAAAAACAAATGATGTAAACTTTTTCATATCAGAGGCAGTCTTTACCGACAATGGTTTTTCGTGTGAAAATTCAATATTTTTAATTTATTGACATTATCGTAAGAACGTTTTATGGTAGAAATACAGATGAAGCGAATGCCAGTCGATTTGACTGTTTAATATAACCACAAGCTTGATAAAGGCTTTTATATATTATGTATTATAACCAGCGAACCATCAGTACGCCGGCTGAGTGCACGGGCGTCGGTGTTCACTCCGGAAAACCCGTAACCCTTCGTATTAACCCGGCTCCTCCCAATCATGGCATCAAATTCAAGCGCACAGACCTTGTAAATGCGCCTTGCATCCCCGCACTTTTCAGCATGGTGACCGATACCAGTCTGGCCACAGTACTGGGCAATCATGGAGCCATTGTTTCAACAGTTGAACATTTAATGGCTGCTTTTACCGGCCTTTCCATCGACAATGCACTGGTGGAAATCAGTGCCTATGAAATGCCCATCATGGATGGCAGTGCGTTCCCGTTTGTTGAAATGATCACGGCGGCAGGCATTGAAGATCAGGATGCGAGGCGATGCTTTTTTATCATCAAGAAACCCATTGAACTTTCCGAAGATGACAAATTTGTCGGTGTCTATCCTCACGATACTTTTAAAATATCCTGCTCTATCGAATACAATGATGCGCTGATCAAGACGCAGTCGGTTTCGGTAAACGTGGATGAAAGCGTTTTTGCCGATGACATCAGCAAGGCGCGCACATTCGGCTTTTATCATGAATATGAATTTCTGAAACAGCATGGCCTTGCCAGGGGGGGGTCTCTGGACAATGCCGTGGTAATTGACGGAGACAAGGTGCTAAATGAGGACGGGCTGCGATTTGCAGATGAATTTGTCCGGCATAAGGTGCTTGACTGTATCGGCGACTTTTCCCTGCTCGGTATGCCACTGCTGGGACATGTCGTCGCCCGCAAGTCCGGCCACCTGTTCAACCACAAGCTCCTTCAAACCATTTTTCAGCAAAAAGAATACTGGGAAACAGGATTTCCCGGTGTTGTCATCCCCGATGAACAAAAAACACTCCCCTCAAAATCCCTTGCGCTTTAGTCCGGCACCATATATGATACGCATACATTCATAGCAGCTTCTGCAAAAGCTTGTTTATAATTGATTTTAGCGTATTGGTGGTACATATGATGGCCGGTTCGGCAAAACGCATAAGCGCCATTCTTTTGTGTGTCCTCTTTCTGCTTTTCCAGGGAGTGGCCCTGGCGGATAAGGCGACAATCACCAATATGATTGTTTCCAATACGCGCGACGATCTCCTTTTTTACGCATCCGTTCAACAGGCGTTTAACGACAAAATGATTGAAGCCATCGAAAACGGGGTGCCGGCCACTTTTACCTTTCAGATTGACGTTTCCCAACTCAGAAACATGTGGTTTGATAAAGAAATCGCCGACCTTACGGTAGCCCACACAATTAAGCTCGACAAGATCAAGGAAGAATACATTGTCACGCGATCCTGGGAGGACAGGGAACCGGTGGTTTTCAAATCTTTTGAAGCAGCCAGGGCGCATATGACCAACATCTCCGGCATGCGCCTCTGTAAAATGGATAAACTTGAAAAAGGCGCAAAATATAAAATAGCGGTCAAGGCGGAGCTGGATAAACTGACGCTGCCCTTCCACCTGCGATATGTGCTCTTTTTTGTGGCATTCTGGGATGTTGAAACAGACTGGCATAAACTCTATTTTACCTATTAGCCGAATATGCTGTGAAATATCCGGGTTGTATGAATGAACCGATTCTTTAAAGCCTTTTCCACCTTTATGTCGGGCCTGTCCGAATCCGAACGCAGACGCCGGAAACGGGAGGGTATTATCATTATCGCCCTTCCTGTGGTGGTGGGGATTCTGACTTTTATCGAAAGCCGGGTCATCCACTTTGGCACGGATATTCCCATTTCCAACACGGTGTTGATGTTCATTCTGATCAACATCAACCTGCTCTTGCTGATTCTGCTGATCTTTTTTGTCTTCCGGAACCTGGTCAAACTGTTTTACGACCGCAAGCAGAATGTCATGGGCGCGAGTCTTCGCACACGGCTGGTTGTGGCTTTTATTTCACTGACACTGGTACCGGCCATTGTGCTCTTTTTCTTTTCGATCAACTTTATTACCACCAGCATCAAGTTCTGGTTTAATGTGCCCGTGGAGCAGGCCCTGCAGCATTCACTCAAAGTGGGCAAAAGCATGTATGACCACCTGGAGTCCAGCAACCGGTTTTTTCTGAAACGGGCCGCCTACCAGATAACCACCAACAATTTGTTGCGACCTTACCGGGAGAACGATCTGTCCCGCTATATTCAGATTGTTCAGCGGGAATTCAACCTGAATGCCGTGGAAGTTTACGCGCCCGGCACTGAACGGCTCACCTACGCGATTTCACCGGAGCTTGAAAAAACCGATTTTGATGTCATCCCCTCCATTGATCTCATGAAAAAGGGCAAAAACGACGATACCGTGGTAACCATCACCCGGAACACACCGGTGGGTGAGCTTGTGAGCTCTATCACATCCGTGCCCTTTGGCAAAACCCGGGATGCGGCTGACGGGATTCTGGTGATCTCGATTTTACTGCCGCCGGATCTCTCGTCCAACCTCTCCTATATCGGCCGGGGAATCGAAGAATATCAGGAAATGAAACTGATGAAGGAGCCCATCCGCATCACCTACTACATTACCCTGTCCGTGGTGGCCCTGCTGGTGGTGTTCTGTTCGATATGGTTCGGTTTTTATATCGCCAACTCCATTACCACGCCAATTATGGAGCTTGGCAAGGGGCTCGAGAGGGTATCGGCCGGCGATCTTCATTACACCATTGAACGTCTGGCAGACGACGAGATCGGTATGCTGGTCAGCTCGTTCAACAAGATGACCGACGATCTGCGCGCAGGCCGCCGGCAAATTGAAGCATCCGCCAAAATACTTGAACAACAGCGGGATGAGATTGAAGCCCGGCGCTTGTATATGGAAACCGTGCTGAACAATATTTCAACCGGTGTTATTTCCCTGGATGCCGATGGGACCGTCACCACGGTAAACAAATCCGCGGAAAAGATGCTGGCGCTTGTCCCGGAGAACGTCCTGCGTCGCCCATACACGGATGTGCTGAACGAGCAGCATATGACCATGGCCGAAGACCTCATTCACCGGATCAAGGACAAGGGTGAAGACACCGTTGAAATGCCGTTACGGCTTACCATCAAGCGGCGCCCCCGGAGTTTTATCATCTACCTGAATGCGCTCCGCCACGATAAGACCGGACAGTACATGGGCGTGGTCATGGTGGTGGACGACCTGACAGAACTCGAAAAGGCACAACGCATGGCTGCGTGGCGGGAGGTTGCCCGCCGCATCGCCCACGAAGTCAAAAATCCCCTTACGCCCATCTCCCTTTCCGCACAGCGCCTTAAGCGTAAATTCGGTCAGTTCGCGGATGATAAGGTTTTTGATGAGTGCATCCGCACCATTATCGAGTATGTGGACCTGATCCGAAACCTGGTGAACGAATTTTCCGCCTTTGCGAAATTCCCCACCGCAAAGTTGAAGCCCTGCGAACTTGTGCCGATCATAAGGGAGACCACAGACCTGTTTGCGGAGGATGACAACAGGGTCCGGTTTTTTATCAATGAACCGGAGGATCTGCCCCTGCTGAACCTGGACCGCCAGCAGATCAAGCAGGCATTAATCAACCTTATCGATAATGCTATCAGTGCCATGGAAGGCACCGGCGACATTACTATTACCGCAACCTATGATCCGGTGGCCATGAAAGTCCGCATCAAATTTGCCGATACCGGCAAAGGGCTGGGAGAGACCGAGAAATCAAACCTGTTTGAACCCTATTTTTCCACGAAAAAATCGGGCATGGGGCTCGGGCTGGCAATCGTCAGTTCCATTATAGCCGACCACAGCGGTACTATCACCGCCCACGATAACAGTCCCAGGGGGGCCATGTTTATTATAGAGCTGCCGGTGTAAATTTTGGCAATTGGATATTCGATAGAGGATATTAAAAATCGATTTCATCCCAATTTCAAATTCCCAATTTTATTTCACTTACATTGACGACTGAGGCATATTGTATTAATAATTTCGTATTTGCAATAAATATCTTTTGGAGAAACCATGTTCCCATCAGTTTTGATTGTCGACGACGAACCTTCCATTGTTCAGTCTCTGGAGGGCCTGTTGTCGGATGAGGGGTTTGACGTGATGACAGCGTCAAACGGATATGAAGCCCTGAAAGTTATCGAAACCGAATCCCCGGATATCGTACTGCTGGATATCTGGATGCCGGGTATTGACGGGATTGAGACCCTGAAGGAGATCAAAGAGAGCAGCCCCCATATCGCCGTTATCATGATTACCGGCCACGGCACCATTGAAACCGCCGTTAGTGCGACAAAACTGGGGGCATTTGATTTCATTGAAAAGCCGCTATCCATCGATAAAGTGATCGTGGGCATCAACAATGCACTGAATTTCCGGCGTCTGGAAGAGGAAAATCAGTATCTGCGAAAAAAGGCATTGAGTCAGAGTTCCATCGACGGGAACAGCCAGCCGGTCTCCCAACTGCGGCAGCAGATCAACGATGCAGCGCCATCCAATGCATGGATACTGATTTCCGGGGAAAACGGCACCGGCAAAGAGATGGTGGCCCGGACAATCCACACGCTGAGTCCACGCGCGGAACAGCAGTTTGTGGATGTCAATTGCGCGGCCATTCCCGAAGCCTCTATTGACAGTGAATTGTTCGGTCATGAAAAGGGTGCCTTTAAGGGGGCTGGGTCAAAGTCCATCGGCAAGATCGAACTGGCCAACGACGGCACTCTGTTTCTTGATGAAATTTCCGACATGAACCTGATGACGCAGGCAAAACTGCTCCGGGCGCTTCAGGAGCAAAAAATTCAGCGAATCGGCAGCAATCGTCCGGTATCTGTGGATGTACGAGTGATCGCCGCCACAAATAAAGATCTGGAGGCGGAAATTGCTGCCGGACGATTTCGGGAAGACCTGTTTTACCGGTTGAATGTGATTCCCATAGAAGTGCCGCCATTGCGGGACCGTCAGGAAGACATTCCGGTGCTGGCGGAGATCTTTTTGAAAAACCAGATTCAGCAGAACAAGACCGGTGAAAAACACTTTTCTGCAGACGCCATCGAGCTGCTGTGCACCTACCCATGGCCGGGCAATGTGCGGGAGTTGAAAAACCTCATCGAACGGCTCGCCATCATGGTGAAGAAAGATACCATCGACGTGGCCGACCTGCCGTCGCCATACAATCCCAACAAGGCAAAGGCTTCGGATCCCATTGAGTCGCGACTGTTCTCCGTCAGCAACCTCAAGGAGGCGCGAACGGAGTTTGAAAACACCTTTATAAAAATCAAGCTGCTGCAGCATGACAACAATGTCACCCAGACGGCCAAGGCCATCGGGGTAGACCGAAGCTACCTGCACAAAAAACTAAAGAAGATGTCGTAACATGGCTGGCTTCAGGGTAATCGGCGGCACACTGAAAGGGACACCGCTTGCGTCCCCGAAAGGCCTGGCGGTCCGCCCGACCGCAGCCAGAGTACGGGAGGCCATGGCCAATATTCTTCAACACCGGATTCCGGGAGCAGGGGTGCTGGATCTGTTTGCCGGCACCGGCGCCCTTGGCATAGAAGCGTTAAGCCGGGGCGCCTGTTCTGCGGTTTTTATCGACAACCACCCCGCCGCTCTGGCCGTTATCCAAAAAAATATCACCCGCTGTGGTCTTGAGGCTGCTACCCGGACGATACTTTCCAATCCTGTCAGAAGCCTGAAGTGCTTGGCGGGCACAGATAAGCCATTTGACCTGGTGTTCATGGACCCGCCCTATGGCAAAAAGGTGGTGTCAGCCACGCTGACGCGCCTCTACACGGACAATGTTCTGGCACCGGATGCACTGGTGGTAGTGGAAACGGGGGCCCCCAAAGGCGCTACAGGTGACTCCCGGCCACATCCCTTCGGAGAAGGCGAATTGCCGGGCTGTTTCAGCCTCAGTACCAGCCGAAAGTACGGGAAAACCCTTGTCCATGTTATACAGTATGTGGTAAAATAAAATGTTGACGATAAAAAATAGAGATCCTCTTGACAAGGAGCAGTGTGGATGAAAGTCGCTATATACCCCGGATCTTTTGACCCGCCGACCAACGGCCACCTTGACATTGTAAAACGCGGCCTGAAGATGTTTGACAAAATCATTGTGGCCATTCTCTATAATCCCGGCAAAAAATCGCTGTTCCCCGTGGATGAACGCATTGATATGCTCAAGCAATGCCTTGGGGACTGCCCCGGCGCGGAAGTGGACAAGTTTGACGGACTGCTGGTCGACTATGCACGACAACAAAATGCCGTCGCCATCCTTCGGGGGTTGCGGGCAGTATCCGATTTTGATTATGAGTTTCAGATGGCGCTGATGAACCGGCGGCTCAACCGGGAGGTCCAAACGGTTTTTCTGATGACCGGCATGCGCTGGATTTACACCAGTTCCTCTATCATCAAGGAGGCCGCCTCATTCGGTGCCGATGTGAGCGGCATGGTGCCGCCGCTGGTGCAGCAGAGGCTTGCGGAAAAATACGGCTCATAGCTCAACGCGGAGGCGCAGAGATGCTTCGTTTCTGCGCCTCCGCGTTAAATTAATATTACAGACCCGTTAATGCGCCGTCTTGAAATTACCATGTACTTGAAATGAAAAGAGATGCACCCCAAGGCCTCGGGCGTGTTGCGGCAATTGGGCTTTTTACAAAGCCGTCACTCTTCCTGCCAGCCATGCTCGCCGATTAGTTTCACAAACCGGCACCCGCCCAGTTCTGCAGTATGGGTGCCCTTTTCATCCTTTACCAGCTTGACAAGCGTCTGAGACGCCTCGTCACCCACGGGGCCCACCAGTCGTCCGCCAACGGCAAGTTGATCCACAAGGGCAGAAGGAATCTTTGGCGCGCCGGCCGTTATCATGATGGCATCAAAGGGGCTTTCCGCCTTCCAGCCGTTTGTGCCGTCCGTATAGCGCGTCACAATATTGTAATAGCCCAGCTTGTCGAATAAGGACCGGGCCTTCATATAAAGGGAATGCTTTCGTTCGATGGTATAGACCCTTGATGCGATCTGGGCGATAATGGCGGCCTGGTAGCCGGATCCCGTACCGATCTCCAGCACCCGGTCATTTTCCTTAATTTGCAGGGCCTGAGTCATTTCAGCTACAATATAGGGCTGGGATATGGTCTGCTGCTCTCCGATGGGAAGGGGAAAGTCGCCGTAGGCCTGATCCATGAGGGCATCGCTCACAAACAGATGCCGCGGCACCGTGCGCATGGCGTAAAGTACATACGGATCCGTAATACCGCGCCGTTCGATCTGGTTTTCCACCATCATTTCCCGGCGGCGCTTGAACTTCAACTCTTCATTTGCTCTCATACCGCGTTAATAGCAATTTGAAGCGATTTGGTCAAGACAAAAAAGCCTTGATTTTTCTGCAAATACAAGCTATTGTGTTTTTTCGGAAAAACCAATTCAGTGAAAAACGGCAGCCCATTGCACAACACAAAAAACATCATTATCCTGACAATTCTTTCCCTGGCTGTATTTATATCCGGTATCATCGGTTATGTTATTATCGAGCATTGGGACTTTCTGGATGCGTTATACATGACCGCAATTACCCTGACAACGGTGGGATTCGGCGAAGTGCATCACCTGAGCCGGACCGGCAAGATTTTCACGACCTTTCTTATTTTTGTCGGGGCGGGCTTCAGCCTTTACGTTGTCGGCACCATTGCGCAATTCGTGTTGGAAGGGCAGATCAACAAGATACTTGGGAGACGAAAATTGGACAAAAAAATAAGCCGGCTGGACAATCATTGTGTCGTATGCGGCTACGGCCGCATTGGCAGGGTGCTGGCGCAAAGCCTTATCCGCCATCCGATGGACGTGGTGGTGGTCGAGCAGAACCCTGAGCTGGTGCCGGTAATGAACGCGGACAACGTGCTTTATGTGGCAGGCAGCGCCACTGAAGAAGACGCTTTGATTGCGGCGGGTATAAAGAAGGCAAAGACCCTTGTGGCTGTTCTGGCTACGGACACGGACAACGTTTTTCTCGTGCTGACCGCCCGGCAACTGAACCCGGATCTGTACATCATGGCCCGTGCCAGCCAGGAAAGCGTAAAAGCCAAGCTTAAGGCTGCAGGCGCGGACAAGGTGGAGTCACCCTATTATACGGGCGCGCTGAGCATGGCAAGGCGGGTGCTTCGTCCCACCGTCACAAACTTCCTCGATCTGGCGCTGGCCCAAACCAACAAGGATATTCAGATGGAAGAGGTGCCGGTCTCTCCGCAGTCTGATATCTGCGGCAAATCCCTTCAGGAATCTCACATCCGGCAGGACTTCAACCTGATCATCATTGCCATCCGAAAGCCGGACAACACCATGATTTTCAACCCGTCTTCGGAAACAACCATCCACGCAGACGATACAATCGTGGTGGTGGGCGACCATGAAAATCTGGCAAAGTTCAACCGGAATGCGATGCGTTGAGCTTCAGATCTTATAGATGATCCGGCTTTCCGTGATGATTATATCCACGTGTCGATCAATAGAGCCCTTGGGCACCTGCTGAATAATCTGGTCTTCAAATGCCAGCGACACCTTACGGGTGGTCATGGGCAGTTTGGGAATCAGTTTATCGTAAAACCCCGCTCCCAGTCCGATGCGCGCCCCTTTTTCATCAAAGACAAGGCCAGGGACAATGGCAATCTCCACGCTGTCAACCGGCACCGGGCGGCATCGTGTGGCGTCGGGAATGGTATTGCCATCGGCATCGGTGGTGAGGTCTGCCGCCGTGTCATTTAATTTCAAAAGCCGGATCCCTTTGCCGTCGGGACCCGGGCCGGGCATGACCACCACCTTATTATGATCAAAACAGTACTGAATAATGGGACGGGTGTCCACGTCACCCTTTCCGCTCAGATAGAGAAAGACAACGTGGGCTTCCACAAAATTGGCAAAATCAAACAGACGTTCCAGAATCCGGTTGCTTTTTTCAGTGACCTCGTCTTCTGAAAATGATTCAATCTTTTTGATAATATCGTCACTTATTTCCTGTTTTTCCAGTTTAATGTCATCCATATGCAATACCTCGGTTAATGATTAGGCTTCAATTCACCTCGTTTATCACAAATCTCTGGTAAAGTCAAATACTAATAATGATTGACGATGCATAGAAAACATGGTACTTCAGACAAAATGGCACTGCTTTACACCGAATAATTCAGGGAAACGGATATTCCGATGCTTGATTTGAAGTTTGTCAGAGACAATACAGCGGCTGTAAAAACCGCCCTTGAAAACCGGGGCGAACCCGCCGGCGTTATTGACGATTTTTCTACGCTTGATGCCACCCGCCGGGAACTTCTCGGCGAAATAGAGGCATTGCGGCATCAACGCAACACCGTGTCCGATGAAATCGCTACCATGAAAAAACAGGGTGAAAATGCAGACGCTCCCATTGCCGAGATGCGTCGGGTATCGGAGCGCATCAAAGCTCTGGATGAGCAGCTTTCCGCCAATCAGGAAAAAGTCGACGCCCTGCTGATGGGAATTCCCAATCTGCCCCATGAATCGGTGCCCGTGGGCAGAGACGAAGCAGACAACGTTGAAATCAAAGTGGAAGGCGAGCCGCCGGCATTCGGTTTTCCCCCCCAGCCCCACTGGACATTGGGGGAGTCCTTGAAGATACTCGATTTCCCCAGGGCCGCCAAGCTGACCGGCGCGCGATTTCCCCTGTATATCGGCATGGGCGCCCGGCTGGAACGGGCTCTGATCAATTTCATGCTCGATATTCACACCACAGAGCATGGCTATACAGAGTGCCTGCCGCCATTTATGGTCAACCGGAAAACCATGACCGGGACGGGCCAGCTTCCCAAATTCGAGGAAGACCTGTTCAAGCTGGACAAGTGGGATTACTACCTCATTCCCACCGCGGAAGTGCCGGTCACCAACATTTATCAGGACGAAATTCTCAGTGAAGCGGACTTCCCACTGAAATACACGGCATTCACACCGTGCTTCCGGTCTGAGGCGGGGTCATACGGGAAAGACACCAAGGGCCTGATTCGGCAGCACCAGTTCAACAAGGTGGAACTGGTCAAGTTTACCCTTCCGGAAAATTCCTATGACGAGTTGGAAAAACTGCTGGCCGATGCGGAAACCATTCTCAAGCGCCTGGAACTGCCCTACCGGGTGATCACCCTGTGCACCGGCGATATCGGCTTTTCCGCAGCCAAAACATACGACATCGAAGTATGGTTCCCCGCCCAGCAGAAGTACCGGGAGATTTCCTCGTGCAGCAATTTTGAGTCGTTCCAGGCCCGGCGGGCCAATATACGGTTCAAGCGCAAGGATCAGAAAGGAACCGAACTTGTTCACACACTGAACGGATCCGGGCTGGCCGTTGGCCGAACCCTGGCTGCGTTGCTCGAAAACCGTCAGGAAAAAGACGGTTCTGTCTCCATTCCCGAAGCATTGCAACCCTACATGAATTCAATCAAAAAGATGTCACCATGAATGTCAATGATTTCCCAGAAGATGTAAGGGGTTATCTGATCCCCGAGCACCGGAAAAGCCTGTTTTACCGCTGCCTTGGTTGCGAAAAAACATACGGCATCGACCGGTTGCTGTATGTATGCCCGGATTGCAACAGCGTCCTGATGCTGGAGGACAGCGCCTTTGAGCAGAAAAAGGAGATTTCCGGCGAGCTTTGGCGGCGGATTTTCGACTTTCGAAAGAGCCTCAATGTTTCTGCCTTAAAAGGCGTCTACCTTTTTCACGAGTTTATCGGCCCGGACATTCCCCTGGATGCGGTGGTCTGGCTCGGGGAAGGGCGGACCCCGGTGGTGGAAGCCGGTAAAGCATTGCAGGAAAAGGCAGGGGCGCGGTTCTTTTTTAAAAACGACGGCCAGAATCCCAGCGCTTCATTCAAAGACCGCGGCATGGCCAGCGCGTTCTCCTGCATCAATTTTCTGATTCAAAACGGCACCCTGTCCGAGGTTCTGGCTGTTTGCGCCTCCACCGGGGATACATCCGCGGCAGCAGCGCTGTATGCCGCCCATCTGCGGCCAAAAGTAAAGTCCGCCGTGCTATTGCCCTACAAAAAAGTGACGCCCCAGCAGCTCTCCCAGCCCCTTGGCAACGGGGCCGCGGTATTTGAAATTCCCGGCGTGTTTGA
The DNA here is from genome assembly GCA_034189905.1 of Thermodesulfobacteriota bacterium. Classification (GTDB taxonomy): domain Bacteria; phylum Desulfobacterota; class Desulfobacteria; order Desulfobacterales; family Desulfosudaceae; genus JAXHTY01. The sequence goes on along the minus strand of JAXHTY010000005.1, from coordinate 65,005 downwards.
CGACTGCATGAAGGTGGTGGAGGAGCTTTCGGACAATTATAATGTAGCGCTGCTCAACTCAAAAAATGCCTGGCGGATTCTCGGTCAGGAGTCTTACTCCTATGAGATTGCGCAGGATTTTTCCTACGACATGGCGAACAAAGCGATTATCGTGCCCATCGGCAATGCCGGCAATATCACGGCGGTAATGAACGGTTTTCTCAAGTTCCGCCGAACCGGTATTATCGACACCCTGCCCAAGGTCATCGGGGTCCAGTCCAGCCATGCCAACCCGGTCTACCGGTATTACAGCGAGCCTGACCCGGAAAAGCGCAAGTTTTCGCCCATTGCCGTGGAACCCAGCGTGGCCCAGGCCGCCATGATCGGCAACCCGGTTTCCATGCCCCGGGTGATTCACCTGGCGCGGCAGTACGAACAGGCTGCCGGCGAACCAAAGGTATTCGTGGTCCAGGTGACAGAGCAGGAAATCATGGACTGGCAGCTGATCGCCAACAAACACGGCAATATTGTCTGTACCCACGGTGGCGAAAGCCTGGCCGGCCTGATGGCGGCCCTGCGGGAGCACATCGTGACTGACGGCGAAACCGCCATTCTTGATTCAACCGCCCACATGCTCAAGTTTTCAAACTTTCAGCAGATGTACTTTGAAAACACATTTCCGCCCAATTACGATATTACGCCCAATCCGTCCCTTGTCAACGCCCCGCAACTGGTCGAAGCCGAGGGGGTTGAAAAACCGGCGGAGGGCCGGCCCCTTGACAACGAAGCCCTTGCCGCATTTGTTAAACAGACTGCCAGAGAAATTGCCAATCGTCTGGATTTAAAGGAGGTCAGTCCATGAACGCAAGAATCTTGCTCACCCTGATCCTGGCCACTGCCATTGCCGTATCCGGCTGCGCGACTGCCAAAAAACGCCAGGAACAGGCCGACAAAACCCGCCGCCTGGGCGAGGCCTATCTGCAAGAGGGCAATCTTCCCGGCGCTTACCGGGAACTTTTGAAGGCAAAGGAGCTGGCACCGGAGGATGCCCATGTTTACTATGACCTGGGGTTATTTGCATACAAGCGCAAAATGTTTGACAAGGCAATTGAATTTTACATCAAAGCCATTGAGCTGAAGCCCGATTTTGCATCTGCCGTCAATAATCTGGGAGTGGTCTACCTGGAAACCGGCCAGTGGGACAAGGCCATCCAGATACTGACACCATTGACAGAAGATTATGCCTATGCCACGCCTCATTTTGCCCACCAGCTTCTGGGCCAGGCTTTTTTCAATAAACACGATTATGCAACAGCAATTGAACACTTTCAGGAAGCCATCGCCCTGCAACCGGATTATCCCTTTGCTCACTTCTGGCTGGGCCGGACATTCCTGAAAACACGGCAGATTGAGATCGCCCTGGTGCAACTGCAAAAGGCAGTGGAACTTATGCCCCAGGCAGCTGCCTTCCATCTTTCCCTGGGCCGGGCCTTTTACTGGGATGGTCAATACACAAAAGCGGCTGATGCCGCGGCCCGTGCGCTTTCCCTGGCGACTGAACCGGACCTGGCCGAAGATGCCCGTCGGCTGAAACAGCAGGCACTAAGAAAAAACGGATAAGCGTCATACAAGCCGGCAATCTGCAAGGACCTAATGGCCTGAGCCGCCGGTGTTTTCCATGGCTTCAAGCACATCCAGGAGCTGGTGCAGGGTATCCCACTGGCTGGGGGCGTCCGCGTCTGTTCCATCGACCGCAGCATCTTCTTTGTCTGATCCGGTACCACCCGTATCTGTCACCGGATGGTACCAGTGACTGGGTACCGGCAGATACTGGTCTTCATGACTGATGCGAGTGCCTTTTGTGCACACCAGGCCAATTTCATGACCGCTTGCCACCCATACATGGGTCCAGAAATCCACGATTTCATTCACCGCTGCATTATATGCCGTGGCCAGGATTTTGGGTGGAACAACGGATTCATAGGCATATGCATCCCGGTAATAGCCGACCAGCGCGTCTGTATGCTGTTTCACATCGACCAGGGGTTGATAGCCGTCATACACAACCGGCAGTCGTTTTTCCGAGGCCTGAGGCAGCCGGCTATTTCCCTTATGAGAAGGGTTGACGATTTCTGCGATAAAGCAGGCCAGCAGCCCGAATTTGGAAATAACGTTATAATCGTCCGGAAGGGGATAGTGCCCTTCCATCTGCTTTACAAGAAAATCACACACCGGGGCAATCTGACCCGGATCTGCGGGTCTCCGGGTCCGGTCCACAAACCCCATACCTTCCTTAACGGTGGCCAGATGTTTTGTCAGGTAGGCTTGCAAAGGCCCGGGGCAAAACGCCACCGCATCTTCCACCATCAGCATGCGTGTCTGCCGTATAAACGCCCCTGCATCCGATGACCAAAGGGAGAGCAGCAATACCATCAGCCCATTGATCAGTATTGACGTCATCATTCTGCTTTTCACCTGTCATCCTCCCACATGTTTCGCTTTGCTGACCCGTCGCTTCGCACAAAAAAGGCGGGAGGTACTGCTTCCCGCCTTTTCTTTACTTTCACAACAGTGTTTTTAATAAACCGTGCCGCCCACAGACTCACTGATTTCACCGCCGCCCCATACCTCATTTTCCCATTGAATGGTTACGGTCAATACGCCGGTTTCTGCAAGAGATGTGGCGGGGTTGGGGTCGCTGATGGTAATGGGGAACTCTATCAATCCCAACTGACCGGCCATATCCGGCCCATATCCGGATCCGGCGTAGGTGTGCTCAGTAACACCGCTTGAAATTTCGCCCACAGTAGTTGTAATGGTGAAAGAGGTGCCTGCGGACAGTTCGTTTAAGTTACTGTCACAGATCAGCACTTTGACTGTATCCGATCCCCCGTTTGGCACCAGAAAGCCGCCGTCAAACATAATGGTAGGATAACCGGTTACCATCATATCATGATTACGGAAGATGTACTTATCATCATCCCACGTGCCGTTGATGCCGTCCCAAACACCAGCCGTGCCTTCCGAGGCATCGGTATAGTCCTCATAAGGGTCCAGCTCGCAAAGGGGCACGCCGTTGTTTGCACCGCCGGCACCGTCGATAATCACCACCGGCGATACACCGGCATCGCCATCCGCGGCATCAGTACAGGCACCCGGCGTCGTATTCATGATTTGCACGGCCAGACCGTGCTCGGTAGGTACTACCGCAGAAAAATCAGTCCTCGCATTCAGGGCTGTGGCTGTAGCATCGGCCACGATCTCGGCAGCGCTGTTTGAAGTGATACCGATCTCAATGCCGGTGCCGCCAGGCGCAGGATCCGTCGATCCGGCGCTACCCTGAGTGGTAACGTTAAAGGTCATGCCTGTGGGAACCCCGCCGTCTGCGGCATCCGTTGCCGTGCCCACACTTGCATTGGTGAGTGTAAAAGTCGCGCTGCCACTGGTGGATGTGGCGGAAAAGGCAGCTTCCGCATTAATGGCCGAGGCGGTTTCCTCTGCCACAGTGGCAGCAATGGCATTTCGTGCCAGGGTTACTTCAATCGGGTTTGACCCTGCAGGTGCGGGATCGCTGTCCAGGTTACCGTCTGTCAAAAGATTAACAGAAACACCGGCATCATCATCTGCCGCAAGGGTTGCATCACCATTATCCACGCAGGTGACAGTCACCGTGTTACCGCTCTGGGAGGCGGTAAAATCGGATTCAGCGGCGATAGCCGTTGCAGTGGCCTGAGCCACGGCGGTTGTTGTGCTTGCGCTTTCCGCAATTTCAACTTCAATGCCGGTTGATCCGGCAACATATGGTTCTGTGGCGGACACACCCTCGTTCTGATTCGCCACAGCAATAGACCCGGTTGTTCCGTCTACCGGATTCAGGGCTTCGCCTGCATCGGCGTTGACAACCGTTAAAACCGAACCAGAGCTGGAGGCGCTGAAAGCGCTTTGCGCATCAACCTGGGCGGCAGTCTTGGCCGCAGTGGACGCTGCCGTATCAGCGGAAATTATCTCCACCTCAATGCCCGTACCACCGGGCGCGGGATCTGCGCCCCCGCCATCCATATTATACCAGACATAATAGGCGGTAGAAGGTGAACTGATATAAAAATACGTGTTATTGCCGGGTGTGCCGCTAAATGTTATATCCGTCACTTCCGCTTCGGACCGGTTATACCAGACATGATAATTGGTGTTTGGAGAATACAGGCGAAAATTTGTCTCATTTCCCGGTACCGCGGGAATCGTAATCCGGGTTTTTTCTGCGGCCGGGAAGTTATACCACACATGATAGTCGTTGGCCGGCGAAGCAATGGTAAAATAGGTGCCGCCCAAGGCACCAGCCGTATCTCCCACACAGGTGATATTGGTAACCTCTGCATTGCCATCCTGGCTGTACCAGGCATAGTAATCGGTGCCGGGCGATGACAGGGTAAAGTATTTACCGCTCAAGGACCCGCCCGCATCGCCCACACAGGTTATACTGGTCACTTCGCTCTGGCCGTCTTCGTCGATCCAGTTGTAAAATCCGTTGGCATTGGTCTCCTTCCAGTCATCAATGCCGTTGCCGTTGTCATCCACCAGGTAGTTGGGAATGCCGTCCAGATTCTCGTCCAGCCAGTCGGGAATACCATCCTGATTAAAGTCCTCCATGGCCAGCATGATGCCGTCGTTATCCATGTCCTCCTGTGAATCCGGGGTTCCGTTGCCGTTCAGGTCCTGGTCCAGGGCAACTTCTTCTGCATCCACCAAACCGTCATTGTCGCTGTCCCCGTCGTCATAGAGGTCGTTGTCGTTGTAATCCCGGAACGGATCCTGGGCTGTATCGGTAAAACTTTCGCCGGCATTGTAGACACCGTCCAGGTCTCCGCCGTTGGAGCCGTCAAAAAAGTGCTCTTCACCCCGGGTAAAAAAGAGCAGAGAGCAGGCCCCGTCCCTTGGATGGCCTAAAGGAATCCCGGGACCAAAGGTCGCGGTCAGATACTCACGGAGCTGAAGTTCCCATATTTCCGGCAGCACATTTTCGCAGGGCTGGCCCTGATCACTGGCCTGCGTCTTGACGGTGATCACAGCTTCACCGTTCGATATTTCGGTTTGCCCGGAAGATCCGCCCGGCCCGATGCTCAGACCGGCCTCAGCCTGGGCACTGACCACATGGCCGTCCAGCATATTGTAGTTACCGAACCGGTCGGCCAGGGCAATAGTCAGGTCTGCCTCCAGACCGTCATACCCGTACCCGGCTATATTCCAGCCGTCATCGGCTACGCTGATGGACAACCATTTATCTGATGGCACGCCGCCGCCGATATAAACAGTAGGAGCGGTGGCAACTATGTTGTATGGCGCCCCGGTATCGGGCGTTACGGTTGTTACGGCCCGCAACGTAACCGGACCGGCGCTGGTACCGCTGTGCAGGGTGACACTCGCATACCCGTTGCTGGTACTCACCGTGGCCTGGGTTGGATCGGCATCGTTCTGGTTGATATACTCCCCGCCGTTGGGCCGGGAAGTCATGGTGACAACCACATCCACATCATTGGCAGGATTGCCGTTTTCATCCCGCACGTAAAAGTAGACATCCGTCACTTCCGGCTTGCCACTGCCCTGAATGCCCAGGGGGTTGACCAGGTATTCCTGGCCATTGGCGTCCGTGGGCGAATATTCGATGGACGCGGCATCTGCCGGCTCGACAACCAGTGATGTGGTGGCCGTGGCTGTACCGCAGGTGGCGGTGATATAAGCGGTACCCGGCTGATCGAAAGCGGTGAACGTAGCGGTTGCCGTCCCTCCGCTGACAACGGCGGTTTCCGTAATGGTACCATAAACATCGCTCATGACTTCAAAAAAGACGGTTGTGCCGTCATCCACAGCCGCACCGGAGGCATCGTCAACATCAGCGGTAATTGAAGATGTTTTGGTCACCAGAACCGGATCCGTACCCACGGTCAACGCGATACTGGCAGGCGGATTCGAGGCAGGATCCAGAATTACAATTTTCAGCGGGTCACTTTGATGTTCACCAGAGGCATCGGTGGCAGTCAGGTATACATTTCCGGGCTCATCCCGGGCGGTAAAAACAAAATTCACCGTCCCATCGGCGCCAGTGGTCACAGAGGGCGGTGTCTGGCCCAGGGTGGGATTGCTGAGAGTGAGAAAAAGGGTGGCCCCCTCCATGGGGAGACCGCTGGGTGTGTAAGCCTTGGCCGTGATTGTCGTTGTATCATCGGGATTGATAGAACTGCTGGCCGCGGAAAGGCCGATAGTGCCCAGCGGGATAATGTCAATATCTATGGAGTTGATGATGTCATAGGGTTTTGAATCGTAGGCATCTTCCTGGGTCGTGGCATATATGGTCACCCGGCCGCCGACCGCCTCTTCGTCCACCGTGAAGGTGGCAGTGGCGATGCCGCTGTTGTTGGTTTCAGTGGACATGGGCTGGATCTGACCAAAATCACTCTCATTAAGCGTATTGTACAAGTCTTCCACATAAAATGCTATGGGAATGCCGCTTCTGGGTGTGGTACCGTCGCCGTAAACCGGCAGGGCTGTGATTGTAATTGACTCGCCGGGCGAAGCAAGGGTGGAACTGGCCGCAAGGCTCACACTGCTTGGGGGCGAAAACACGACATTGACAGTATCATAAGCAGATCCGCTCCAATTGATGTACTCTTCGTCATCGGCAGAAACCGTGGCCCTGACCCAGCACTCGCCGGAATCATAATAATAACCGGAATAGCCCACCGGCTGGGTGGGTTTTCCGCTGGGGGTCAGATATGTGGTGGCAATGCCGCCGGAGGTCCCCACTGCAACCGGATTGATGCTGGCAAAGGCGTTGCCGGTGGGCATGGAGAAATTGACGGTAATGCCGTCCGGTACCAGCAACCCGTTATCGTCTGTTACCGTGGCTGTTACGATAACCGTTTCAGATGTATTGGGAGCCGCCGGACTGATATTCAAAGAGATATCGCCGATCTCCACATCCTCAATGGCTTCCGTTGACTGCTGGGCACCGGAAGTTTCGCCGGCGGTGGCTGTCTGACCGCTGGTGCCGCCAGTTTCTCCGCCTCCGCTTCCGCTGAGACAGCCGGTAAGCAGAAGCGACATCGCAAGCACTGTTGCTGTCAACAAAAACCATCCACCTGTTCGCACCATTTGCTTTTTCATAACGTCAACGACTCCTTGTCTGATTTGAGGGTGCTGGTCTCGCATCTTCTTCGGGCTGAAACCTCTTAATTCCTGCCTGGCACCCGCATTGCCACACCAATCTCCCGGTTCGAGGAGATGCTTATCTTTCATTTACTTACAAAATTTATGCCAGTGTTTAACAGATCCTTCATTCATCATCAAACGGGCTTGAAAATATAACTATTTTGAACTGTTAACCTTAAATCGCCCTCGGTGTTTATCACGGCCATCGCCCAACTGTTTTTTCCTGATAAAAAGGGCAACCTGTCAAATTATTTAATACAAGCCTTAACTTTTTTAGTATCTCTTGTCCTTTATATGAACTATGAACAACCCACCTCTCAGTACTGGCGTTGCCGGTCTGAGATGGGTCCCGCCTCTAATCCAGGCGAACCACGGTTGGGGTTATAAAAATCAGCAGTTCAGACTTGTTTTCCCTTTTAATATCCCGGCTGAACAGTTTGCCCAGCAATGGTATATGGCGCAACCAGGGCAATCCCCGGCTGCCCTCCGATTTTGTCTCCTGAAGAATGCCGCCAATCACCACTGTGTCTCCGTCGTTAACCAGCAGTTCGGTCAGCGCTTCTTTGGTATTGATTGGCGGTTCATCGCTGACGCCGGTTTCACCCAGCTCCTTTTCTACAATATTGATCTTCATGGAAATCCGGTTGTCCGGGGTCACATGAGGCGTCACCTTTAGTTCCAGATTGGCATCCTTGAATTTCGTGTCCGCCTCGCCATCGTCTACGGTGGTATAGGGGATTTCCTGGCCCTGGGAAATAGCCGCCTCTTTATTATCGAGGGTCATGATTTTGGGGGTGGAAATAATCTTGACCTCACCCGAGGATTCCATAAGTGACAAACGGGCATCCAGAGAAAAGGGCGTGCCAACAAGCCGGGCAAAGTTGATTCCCAGAGTATTGACGGTTGAAGCAAGATTATTCATGGCAACATCATAAGACAATGTGCCGCCCCAGTCATCCCGGTATGTGCCCGGAGAATTGCTCCATCCCCATTCAGTCCCGAATTCTCTGGCAAAATTGGTGGTGGTTTCAACAATGCGGGCCTTGATCATGACCTGCGGGGTTACTTTATCAATTTTACTAATAATTTCAGTGGCTTTTTCAATTCTTTCTGCCACATCGGTCATAATCACCTGATTGGTACGGCTGTCAACCTTGACATGCCCCCTGGCGGTGAGAAGCGGCTCCAGATGGGGCAGGATGTCGCTGCCTGCCTCTGAGTAGCTGATGGCAAAATATTCTGTCTGAAGCGGCGCCAGCTCTTCTTCCTTCTGTTTAAGCTGCTGTTGAGCAACCAGCGCTGCCTGTGCCGCTTCTTTTTGTCGCCTGAGCGTTTCCTGGGTAGCAATTCGAATAATACCATCATCTTCAACCATTCCCAGATCATTCATTTCCAAAATCAAATCAAGTACCTGATCCCATGGAACCGGGTTCACAAAACTCAGGGTGACGCTTCCCTCTACATCCTTATCAATGGCAAAATTCTTGCCACTCACATCTTTCAGAATACGGATTACGTTGCGAATATCGGTTTTGTAAAAATCAAGCGCAATGGGTTCGCCCGTATATTTCGGCTTTTTTCCCGGCATCATCGCTTCAGGTGGTGTTTCAGCAATCTCGATTGGCCCTTCTTCCGGTTCATATGCTTCCGCAAAGTCCGGGGACAGTTCCATTGGCTCCGGTTCGGGACGGATTTCAACGGGTTCTTCTTCTCCTGCTGAGGGCGTCCCCCCCAGGGCCTCCCCTTCCGGGGCTGTTGCAATAGCTTGAGCGGACTTTTCTTCGACTTCGGCCATTTCCTTTTCTTCTGGTTTGGCCGGTTCTTCGATCTCAAGCTCATGGGCCACCGGGATGGTAATCTTCTTGGCCGGGTCCGGCGCTACGGAGGAGGCTGCAAAATCAACACGAATGGTCTTTCCAGCCCGTGTGGCCTGGAACGGCACATCTTCCCGCAAGTCTATATAGATAAAGGAAACCTTCTTTTGCTTCATCTTTCGGGTCTGAATCGGGTTGATCAGGTCCACGGCACTGTCAAAGCGGGTAGTGATCAATGGCCGTTGCCGGAAGCTCAGAATATTGGTATTCTCCATGACCATTCGGAGTTTCTTGTCGTCGGTTTTTTCAATTTCAAAATTGACAGGATGTGTCGTGCCAATTTCCAGAGTGGACTCTCCTTGCTGTTGTTCAATAAAATTGATTTTATTTACAAGAGCGGGCCGGTCATACTGTTTTGTGATAACAGCAGGTTCACTTTCACCCGGAATTGCACCAGGTGTTGCCTGCTCTGTTGTGGCTGCGCCTCCCTGTTTCGCCGCTTCCTGATCTGCTGATGCTGCCATGGCTGATGAGGCTGCTGCAGGGGCAACTTCCGTTGAATCGACTGTTTCAGCTGATGCGTCCGGCATTGCCTGAGTTTGTGATTCAGCTGCCATGGCCGCACTTGCCGGTTCTTCAGGCATTTCCTGAGCCATTGACACCATTTCTGCTGCTTCCGGCTGGGCGTCGTCGGTCATTTGCCCACTTTCCTGGATAATTTCCGCTTCCGGCGCTGCTGACATTGCCGGGGACTCTGCATCGGGTCCGGATGTCATTTCCATTACTTCAGCCCCTGCGACAGCTCCCGCTGCTTCAACCGATCCGGAGGCTGTAACCATGGTTTCAGCTGATGCGCCCGGCGCCATAGCTGATGACATCGCCATATCAGCCGATGATGCTTCTTCCCTTGGCATTTCTTCGGCTGTGGCTGTCGACGCCGTTTCTGCAACCATGACTGCTTCGGCCTCCTCTGGCGTCTCAACCGGCATTGCAGCCGGTTCGCCCACCTGAATTAAAAACCCGTCTCTCCGGGATGCGGTCTGAAAGTCGGATAGATAGTCTTTGTTTACATCAAGCACGACCCGCAGGTAATCCGGATGAGAAAAATGACGGATCCGTTTTACAATATCCGAATCCACCATTATTCGCTGCTCTTTGTCAAAGGAGCTGCTGATGCCCGGGAGATCAAAAACGATCCGGGGTGGTTCAGGAAGGGTAAAGCTTTTATGGGCTTCAATGGTGCCGTCGGCTTGCACAATAACAGCAATGCCATTATCCCCTGTGGTTTCAACATCGATGCCGATCAGTGATGAAGCAGGTTCTGCAGGCTCATCCGGAGATTCTTCAACGTCCTCCTCTTTTTTGTCCATCATGGTAACAGCCGGCATTGCTGCTTCCGCACTCCCGGCTGCAGCAGTAACGGAGGGCGCTGTATCAACAGATTGAGAAGATCCCGCAACAGTCGTTGATGGCACTGTTGCTTCGGCAATACCGCCAGATTCGCCAATCAACTCATCTTCCGGCATCGATTCTTTATCCGATGTCGCCGATTCTTCATATGTTACCGGTTCTACTGTTCCAGAGTCAATGTCTGCGACCCCTGCCGTTTTCTTAAAGGCGATCCGCATCACATGCTGATCTCTGCCTCGCTCGGCTTCATAATCTATATCCCGGGACTTCATGGGAATCACAATTTTCGATGGGCCGTCTTTTATAAGTTCAACCGCAGACACCTTGCCGATGAGAGAACTGTCGGTGCTGAACTCGGTTTTGGCCATGCCAAGACCCGCCTCAGGAAAATAAATAACCGTTGATTGTTCAAGCGGCGGTTCTGCAATGGTATAGTCCGGCACATGGTTCGCCGTTATAGCAACCGATACACCCTCAGGTGTTTTCTGAATATCAACACCGGTAATCAATTTGGCGGAAGAAGAGACAGTGCTGTCTTCCACGGACGGAGATGCAGGTTCGGCCGTCTCTGTAGCAGCCGTCGCCTCCTGAGGGGCAATTTCATTCCAGTCTAATCCCTGACTCTCGGCGTCCTGCAGGGTGCTTTCCTTCGTGGAAGCGCACCCGCCAATACTTATTATGCCCACCAACAGGACCACTAAAAAACCGATGATTGATGTTTTAACGCTCTTTCTTGCTTTGATAGTCATATGCTATTCTCCAGTATCTTTCTGAAGTTTCAATTCGGTTTTTGCTTTTCTGCCGCCCACCATCTCCACCACAATGACCTTTTCGTCAACGATCTCTTCGACCCTTCCGGAATTTAATCCGATATAAGTACCTTTTTTAATGACATATCCCTTTCCACTGGCATCGGTTACAATAGCTCTGTTGCCGCTTGTCGCCCGGATAATGCCCTTCAGTTCGAGCTGCCCCAGACTGATGCGTTCCAATGGTGTCAGGAACGCTCTTTTCCGATCGCTGCCTCCCTGCTCCTGAGCGACTACAGATTGTTCCTCCTCCTGAAACAAAGGTGCAAAGGGATTATAGTCTTCTGTTTCTTCTTCCGTCTCTGATTCGGAGGCAGGAGCAGCGGGTTCGCCGGCTTCCTCAAAGCCGATCTGTATCGACTCTGACATCTCCACAATTTTTTCAATATCGGATGGCTCCGCTTCTACATCCATTGTGGCAGCCACTTGCGACGCTTCATCTTCACCTACCTCTTCCTGATAATCCGATGTAGAGTCTGGTGTTGTTTCAGGCGCCTCGTCTGCTGGGAGTTCCGCCGTCTCATCCACTACTGGTAGAGCTTCGATGTCTTGCTTGGCACCAGTTTCAGATGTACCGGCGGTTGCTTGCCCATCAGTTTTTTCAACATCAGTGTCAGCCGCTGGCGCCTTTTCCTCTTTTTTCATTGTGTCAGGCGCTTGTTGGTCTGCAGGAATTTTTTGAGCCGGTTGCTTTTGCTCAACAGCCTTTGCTTCAACAGGGATTCTCTGCCTGACTGGCTCCTTTTTTTCGCGAGAGCCGGACTTATTGTCATCACACCCCGCCAGAAAAAAAACCAGCCATAAACAGAATAGCCCTGCTGCACTTTTAATCAATCGATGCATAATTTTTACTTGCCCCTTGCGTCATTCCTTGGTGACTGTCAGGAACCGGTATGTTACAGCGGTACAATCAAGCGACAACATGCCCTCTTTATCGCTGTTATTCATTACTATATTTTTTATATTCACAATCCGCGACATCTTGGAGATATTCTTAAAAAAACGGGCGATGCTGAAATAACTGCCTTTCAGCTTGATGGACACCGGTATTTCAGCGTAAAAATCGCGGGCCACTTCCCCGCGCGGTGCAAACTGATAAAAATCAAGACCCGCATTTTTGCCGGCTTTTGATATCTCAGCAAGCAATGACGGAATCTCTTTCTTGTCCGGAAGCGCCGCCATGACAAGATTGAACTCTTCCTGCTTTTTATCCCATTCTGCCTGCAAGTCATCGAGCAACGCCGCCTTCTTTTTAGCGATATCCAGCTCTTTTTTTACTTTTTCGTATTTTTTGTTCGTCTCTTTTATCGTTTTAAACTTGTCCTTGTACGAAAAAAGAGTAAAAGACCCGATCAGCAGGGAAAAGGTGACTATCACGATGATAACCCGTTGAATCATTGACAGCCGACCCACCATTTCAAAAAAAGGCTGCAACGAGTCTGAATATTTTTCAAAATTTTTTTTCATGATCCCAAGTCCCTATGAGGATTTTAAACACCGCAGGTCAAACCGTTTTAAGCTCATACCGCCCCGATCCTCGTGAACAATATTCTCCAGATCGGCAGAACCAAAAAACCCGGACGCTTCCAGGCGTGTCATAAACATGGCTACTGTCTTATTGTCCATGGCAATCCCTTTTATCGACACATCTGCGCCGTTGTCCCTGAGGTTTGTAATCCACATCCGGCCTCTAATGGCCTGGCCTGATATGGCAGCAAGCATATTGACCGGCTCTTTGCGGTCCATATTAAGCTTGGTCATTACCTCAAGCTTCTGGTCCAATAAGGTGAGCTTTTTCTTAAGTGCGTCCACTTCCGCCACTTTCTTATTGTAACTCTTCAACTCTTCCTGGGTTGTGGCCAATCTCTCTTTTGCAGCGTTTACCTTTCCGCCGAGTCGAATGTGGTAATAAACAAGCCCCGAAAATACGAAAATAAAGAACAACAAGAAAATAGAAATCTGCTGCCGAATATTTTCTTTCCGGCGGGCCGCGCGATAAGGTAACAGGTTGATTTTAATCATTTGTCATCCACCCGTCTGATTGCAACGCCCAGACAAATTGACGCCTGGGGTGCCATTTGTTGGAGGTATGCCGAATCCAGCCGGTCATCCTTGATAATAAGATTTTTAAAAGGGTTCAACATTTCAAGGTCGCAGGAGGTCTGGGACGCCAAAAGTTGGCGAAACTCGGCAATATTGGCCCCGCCTCCACTCATGTAAATACATTTCAGATGTTCATTGGCATAAGTCGAATAGAAAAAATCCAACGCCCGTCTTATCTCTGTTGTCCAGTCACTTACCACTGAAGAATAGATGCTGTTCAAATCATCTGTTGACATGCGGTCCTGCTTATCACTCATCTTCAGTTCTTCTGCTTCCTCGAAACTGCAACCGACTTTTGAAGCAATATGGTGATTGATCTGATTGCAGCCAAAAGAAATATCCCGCATGAAAACCGAGACATTTCCCTTGAGCACATTCAGAGAGGTTTTGTTGGCCCCGACATCGATAAGCGCAACACAATTGTCTTCGGCTTCATAGTTTATTTCATAAACATTCTGAAGGGCGAACGCATCCACATCCACAATGACCGGGGTTAAGCCGGCTATTTCAAGCACATTCAGATAATCATTGACCGTTTCCTTTTTTGCAGCGATCAGCATGACATCCATCTGGTTGGGGTTCTGATCGTTGTCGCCCAGAATTTGAAAATCAAGATTGACATTATCAATATCAAAGGGAATATACTGCTCCGCCTCTGAGGCAATTGTATTTTGAAGATCTTCCTCACTCATTTGCTGAACATGAATCTTTTTTACAATCACCGAATAACCACCGACAGAAATGGCAATTCGATCTTCCTTTATATTATATAAACTGAACAGTTCCTTGATCGCTTCCGCCACTGCCTCCGGTTCTTTTACACCGTCCTCAGCAATAGCACCCACAGGCAAATCCAAAGAGCCGAAATGAAGCAAGCTTCTCCCGGAAGATGTCACAGCCACTTCCGCTACCTTAAGCACACTGGAGCCAATATCCAGGCCCACGAGATGATCTTTTTTTCGAAAAAACATAGTGGTTATCCTTTAACCAAAAACCTTATCCTTTTCAGTAAGTTTAAACCCTAAAGCACGGAGGATTTTTCGTTGGGTCTCCAGCCGGCAGGGCTTACCATCTTCGATCCGTGCGATTGTGATTGGGGAAACATTGGCTTTTCTTGCCAGTTCTGACTTGCTCAACAGCAGAGATTCCCGTATCTCATGCAAACGACTTTTTGCTTTGTTCATTTGTCTGTCTCGTTTGTATGCCGGTTAATATTCGTGAAGCACATAAAACCCCTCACCCTGCAAATTAAATTGTATTTAATTATCATTAATTATCATTAATCATCAGACATTATATTTAAGTCAAGAAAATTATATCATTTTTTTTTTCAACCGGGGCATATTGTTGTGCCTAAGGCTACCGCACCAAGATATTGTGGAATTTGGATGATGCTTTGCCTTGTTTTTTAAGGCTTTAAAGCGGCAACACGCTTTTTCCCCCAAAGGTGCAGCGTTTGTACTGGCATAAAAAAAATTAAATATTATTAAATTAATTTATAGTCGCCCCTTCGAGCTGGTTATGCGCAACCCCGCTCAAAAAGACTTTTCATTCTTTGCAAACTTAATATTGCATTTATTTTAAATATGTTATATTCCGTTACAGCGTGAAATCCATTTGTGTCAATTTATTGGCATGAATCTTGTTTTGAAATTTTTTACAAAACTAGGAGATTCCCATGCAAAAGCAAGGCGGTTTTACCTTTCTAGAAATGATGGTCATTCTGGCAATTGTTGCCACCCTATCCGTTCTGGTGGCACAAAATATTGTTGTTTATAAAAACAATCAACAGGTGAGCCGGGCCGCCAGGAAAGTTTATTCTGTCCTTAAATCGGCCAAGATGACCGCCATCAAAGACAACACTACCATTCTGGTCCAATTTTCCCAGGGTACAGGCGCAAACGGCACTTATCAGGTATTTGAGGACCTGGATGCGGATAATGCTTTCACCGACGGCACTGACAGGGATATTGAAAGCGGCGAAATGCCGCCTTCTGTGACCCTGTCCGACGACGATGATCCGGCTGGCAACAGTTTTTTTGCACTCGGCAGTGACGGCAGCAATCAGATAACAGCCTTTACGCCCATGGGGCTGACGACGGGAAATAACGGCACTGTTCGCGTAACCAACGGACAGCGGACCGCCGATGTGGTTGTGAACACCGCAGGCGGCATCCGGGTGGATTAACCAAAAAGGGAGAAGAATCATGTGTAGAAAATACCATGGCCAACCGATCACGGAAGGCGGATTCACCATGGTGGAATTACTGATCGCGATGACGATGAGTGCCATCCTTATAGCCCTGATCGCCTCTTCTTACTGGACACAAACCAGGGCAAATCGCGACCAGCAGCTTGTTTTGGATATGCAGCAGAACCTGCGATCCGCCATGTTTTACATGCAGCGGGACGTCATGATGGCTGGATATGACGCGGATGTCGATGATTCCTCAGTGACCCCCACCATTACCACAGCCATGGCAGATACCATTACCTTTACATACAATACCAACGATCCGGGCAATGACCGCATAGACAACGATAATGACGGGAATGTGGATGAATCAGACGAACAATGGGCCAGCGACGGCGAAGACAATGACAACGACGGGACCACGGACGAAAGCGATGAAGAGGGGGTGATGACAATTCAGTACAGCCTCTATGATTCATCCGCTGATGACGACAGTCTCAATGACGACCTTCAGCGCGAGGCCGGCGGCCAAGCCATTGCCGGCAATATCGATAATCTGGAATTCTTTTATACCCTGGCCGATGGATCACAGACCACAGGCGGGACCACCGGCATAGGCAACCCTTCCAGCATACGGGCCATCGGGATTTCCATTCTGGCCCGGACAAACAATGAAATCAAAAGCTCGCGGCCCCAGGTTTACGAACCGCTTTCACACAGCTTAGAAGCCACCCAATGGGTTTACAACGACGGTTTTACCCGTCAGATGATGAAGGCCACGGTAAAGTGTCGCAATATGTAACCGGGTTATCGCTGATCAGATATTAAACAGAAAAGCAGGTGAAGCCATGACAACTAGCCAGCAACAGACAAAGGTCAACATTCCGTTATCCGTCAACAAACGGTTAAGTGTAGCACCCACTTCCATGAACCGGGGATTTTCCCTGATTGAAGTGATGGTGACGCTGGTTGTGCTTTCCATCGGTATTCTGGGCATGTTGAAAATGCAGACCACGGCCATTGACACCAATGCAAAGGCCTTGGACAATGCCCTGGCCATGGAGTATGCCACTGATATAATGGAGCAATTGATGATTGCCAGTGTTGATGTGGACGATGACGGCATTATAGATACTTCCAATGTCGCCAATAATGATCTGAATGGTGACGGCACAGCGGATTTTACCGATGACCTTTATTATTCCAATATTTTCAACATGACCTGGAATGCCACTGATTTTGATTGTGACGGTGACGGCAATAACGACGCCAAACGTATCGATATCACTATAACCTGGAACAACGGTAAGCGCCAGGTGAATATGAGTGGCGTCAAGACGATGATTTTATAGATAAAACGAAGACTGTAAAGGAGACGTCAATGAAAAATATACTTTGCCCAATCGACAATCAGCACGGAACGGTCATGCTCTTCGCTCTGCTGATTATGGCCACGCTGGCCATTGCCGGACTGATGTCCGTTGAAGACTCGGTAGTGGAAACCCAGGTGGCCAGAAACTACGCAATCAACAAACAGTGTATAAAAGCGGCCGAAGCAGCCGCTCTGGAACTGGGGCAACACATCGACAGTATCGCCAGCATTGATACCATCAACAACCTGGCATGGTGTTTTGATGCCCACTCCGACAACACCTGGGAGTTTGATACGGAAGACTGGGAAACCAGCTATGGCAGCATTGCCAGGGATGGTAATATTGCCAGTAATGTCAACTATATTAAAAGCACCCAGGCCATTGCCGTTTTAAAAGACGCGCCAGACCTAATCTCCGGAGCCGGATTGGGATCGGGCCAGCAACAGCAGATGCTTTATACTTATGACATTTATGGCCGGGCTGTCCATGCCGGCCCCGGTAACACTGAAGTGATCATCAAGATCGGATACCGGCGACGGATTTAATCGACCTGTAGCCCGGCAGCATGGTTTTGCTCATTGGAAAAAGGCACCCAACAAAGGAGGACGCCATGAAGACCATAAACCGAAAACAAAAAATTTCCCCCAATAGCGGTTATCTCTGTTCCGGGGGTATCAGAAAAATATGGCTACTGTTATTAATTCCGGCGCTTCTTGTCTGTCTTTGCGCCTTTCCGGCTGCTGCCGAGTGGGCCGATGACGAGCACAGTGTAGATAACCACTGGGACTGGACAGAAGATGAAATTCTGGACCTGCCATATGGCCCCACCAACGGGGGGGCGACAGACCCGGATGTGTGCCGGTTTGATTTGACCTATACGGCATGGGTGGAAATCGTGGTCGAACGTGACGGTTTCAATCAAGTATGGGCGGGGATTCATGCACCCGCCACCGCTCCGAATTCACCCGGCGGGGATGGTTTTGTGGCCGGTGAAATCCTCCAGGTTGAAAGCGGCATAGAGGGCACCCCCCCCAGCCCGTCAGAAGGCATTCCCGCGCCCACAAACGGCGGTGACTGGGTTTATGACCAGACGCCCACGGCGGACTCTCCCACAGACGAAATTGTTTTAACCGTTCAGTTGGCTGCCGGCACTTACTATACATGGGTTGACAAGGTGAGTTCTGACACCAACTATACGCTGGAAATCTATTTTCCGCCCGGGGAAAGACCGGATTTCGGTGATGATGCAAGCAACGCCACCGCCATTACCCTTCCCTATTCTTCAACCAATGCAGAGTGTGATGATCCGGACTGGGTGACCTTTACTCTGTCCAGCGAATCATGGGTGGTGGTCAATGTAGTGGAAACCGGCGGCGGTGAAATGTATACCAAGCTGCACGCCCCATCCGGCAGCGATATTCTGGATGTTTATGAAGGATGCCATAACGACTATTATGGCGGGTGCGGCTTTACCAGCGGTGACGACGAAATTTACGATCGCACTTATTACGACGATGAGGCATTTATCAAGGCCAAGCTTGCTGCCGGAACCTATTTCGTGGAGAACGATCAGATCAGCGGGGACACGAATTATGACATGCATATCGTTATCACGGCTGACGGTGAGGACTTCGGCGATGACTATCCCTCGGATTTGAGCAACCTGGGAGATGTAAGCGCAGGATATGTCACCTACCTTGACGGAGAATTGGGCGACAGCATGAGCAGTGATGAAAGTGCTGCCAAAGGCGATGACGATGATATTGATGCCCTTCAGTTTCACATCAACGCAGCCGGCACCCTTATGATCCGGGTGGAAGAGCTTTCACCGGGCCATGGAGACCAGTTTATCAGGCTTTATGATGACAATTCCGGTGCCAATTTTGACACGGTAGATGCCGGACTGCAGATATCCGACCGCATCCAGGAGGACACAACAGGCGATGGCGTGGCCTATATCCAGGTAGACATAACCCAGAGCGGCGCCTATTACCTGGAAGTTGAACATGATTGTGACTCCCGGGATCACCACCGGTCCTTTGCCATGCTTACCATCGCCTTTGATGCAGGCATGCCGGTCTGTTACCGGGATGCCGACGGTGATGGTTACGGTGATCCCAACTATACAACCACCACGGCAACCACCTGCGCGGATGTTACCGGTTATGTATCCGACAACTCGGACTGCGATGATACGGATGCAGCCATTCATCCCGGTGCCACGGAAATATGCAACGGTGAGGACGACGACTGCGACGGTGATATTGATGAAGGTTTATCAACAATCCCTTATTACCACGATGCCGATGGGGACGGCTATGGCGACCCCAATGATATCATCAGCAGTTGTCTGGGCACACCGCCGGTAAACTATGTGAGCAACAATACGGATTGTGATGACAACAATCCCAGTATTCACCCGGGCGCATTTGATATCTGCGAAAACGGCATAGATGAGGACTGCTCAGGGACACCCCCGGGAGCCCCCAGCGGCGACAGGGATTGCAGTGATGTTCCCAGTATTTGCGCAGATCTTGCCGACATTCCCCTGGAAACCCAGGTGGAGTCTGCCCCGCCCCTGCTCATGCTCCTGGTGGACGACTCCGGCAGTATGGCCTGGGATGTGCTCTGCCCGGAACCAAACGGCCTTATTCAGGGTTACAGTAATGCGCGTTGCGACAATGCGGAATACTGGAAATCCCAGTGGGCCGGCTACAACGGGGTTTATTACGACCCGGCCATCACATATAACCCGTGGCCGGACTCTACAAGTCATACCTTTACAGATGCAGACCCCGACAACCCTCTCACTTATCCTACCGGATTTTCCACCACAAACATGGACTGGGAGTTCGAAGACATCGATAGCGCACTTTCAGTAAAATATGCCCATTATTATACCTATGGCACCAGCGGACAGCTTTACCTGGTCATCCTGAACAGCGCCAGCGTAACATATTATCAAATCAACCCGCCGGCCGATAACGAGTTGGATCCCTCACATATCGGCGGTTCCGTCACCCCGGCAGCGAGTGAAGGTGTCCTTATCAGCCAGTATGATTATGACGGCGACGGCACTGCTGCCGATGCAGCAGAGGCACGTCAGAACTTTGCAAACTGGTATCAATACTACAGGACCCGCCGTCATACAGCTATTGCGGCGCTGTCCAATGTGGTCACCAGCGTGAATAACATAAACATCGGCCTGCACACCCTGAACCAAAACAACGGTGTCTCTATGGTCCCGCCTCGCCTTGTGGATGATTACGAAGGGGATATCCTGGATGATCTGTATGATGTGGGGGCAAACAGCGGAACTCCGCTTCGCAGAGCACTGGAGGATGTGGGGCAATATTACCAGGGAACCTACAGTACTTTGTCAAGCCCTTATGCCACGTCCGCCGATGGCGGGGATTGTCAGCAGGCCTTTACCATCATGATGACGGATGGTTATTATAACGGATATGACCCCTCTGTTGGGAACGCAGATGGCGGTACGTCGGATTCAGCCTATGACGGCGAGCCTTATGCCGACGACTACAGCAATACCCTGGCGGATGTGGCCATGTATTATTATGAGCGCGATTTAAACACCACCTTGTCTGATGACGTACCGGAAAGCGCTCTGGATCAGGCCAGACACCAGCATATGGTCACATATTCGGTATCCTTCGGCCTGAACGGGCTTTACGACCCGGATGCATTTTCCTGCACCGATTCCGATTCAACTTGTACGGGGGCCGTGGCAGGATGCACCGATACCACCCCCTGCACCTGTTGCCCTGAATGGCCGGATGTGGATGAAAATTCAGAGAATGAGGAAAGTATTACCGACCTGTGGCATGCTGCCCTGAACGGCCGCGGCCGATATATGAAGGCCAACAATGCTCAGCAGCTGGCCCATATCCTATCGCAGATGCTTCAGGAAGTGAGTGAGCGGCGGGGATCAGGCGCTTCAGTGGCGGTTAACACCCAGAGCCTGGAAGAAGACACGATGATGTATCAGGGGTCCTACAACTCCGCCGGCTGGACCGGGGACCTGGAAGCATACGAGATTTACAGCGATGGATCTGTCGCGGAAGATCCCACCTGGTCTGCTGCAGAGATGCTGGATGCAATGAGCGATCCGGTTGCCAGCAGAAACATATGGACCATGGGTGAAACCGGCGGTGTGGAGTTCACATATGCAAACATCAGTTCGTTGACGGCTGATCAGCAGGCCATGCTGGGAGATTCCGCCACCGCCCGGGAAAACCTGATGAACTATATCCGGGGTGACCTGACCAACGACACCCTGCATGGCGGATCATTACGGGCCAGAGCCACGCTTCTGGGAGATATCGTCCATTCATCCCCTGTCCATGTGGGCAACTATATTTATGTGGGCGGCAATGACGGTATGCTCCATGTTTTTAACGCCGAAACCGGCGAAGAAGTCCTTGCTTATATTCCCAGCTTTGTCTACCCGAACCTGAACGATCTGGCCAGCCCTGACTATTCTCACCGCTATTTTGTAGACCTGACGCCCTTCCTCGGACTGGATGATTACGGGGATGCCCTGCTGATTGGCGGTCTGGGTAAAGGCGGAAAGGGCTACTTCTGTCTGGACCTGGATATTACAGCTGATCTTACCACAGACAACCCGGCCAACTTTACGGGAACTGACGTGAGGTGGGAATACCCTGCACCCGGCGATACAGATGATAACATGGGATTCTCGTTTTCCGAGCCTGTGATTGTTCCCACTGAAAACAACGGCAATCTGTTGATTTTCGGCAATGGATATGACAGTAGCAATGCCAGAGCCGTGCTTTATGCAGTAGATCCCACCACCGGCAGTGTTATCACGACCATTGATACCGGGGTGGGAGATGCCGCCAGTAACTGCAACGGCTTATCCACACCTGTATTCGTTGATTCAGACAGCAATGGAAAGGCAAACTATGCTTATGCCGGAGACCTGCTCGGCAATATCTGGAAATTTGACCTGACCGGCGACGCCACGTCCACAGATCCTGACACTGCCTGGAAGGTGGCCTACCAGGATAGCAGCAGCAATCCCATGCCCCTGTTTCAGGCCAAGGATCAGTCAGGTAACCCCCAGCCCGTTGTCACCCGGCTGGCAGTCAAACGGCACTGTGTTAATGAATATTCCGGCTATATGGTTGTCTTCGGCACCGGCAAATTCAACGCCAGCGGAGATTTTTCCAGCAGCACCACGCAAACCATATACGGCATATGGGACTGGGCAGCAGAGTGGGTATCAGAAGGAGAAACTGCAACAGCCCAATATCTCGGTGTGTTCAACGAATCAGGCCCCGGGCAATTGTCCAACATGACCAGTGGCGGCTACTTCCCGACTGAAATCGGTGAAAACCTGACCCTGGTGTCCCAGGGCGGCAGTATCTCCACGCAAACAATTGATGATGCGGAATGGGGCTCCACCTCCTCCGCAGACATCAACTGGTTTGATATCAACCGGTACCTGTATTTGGCGAGCGACGGCCATGAACTTGACTACGGTGACAATGGCGAAGGATTCCATGTGGGCTGGTTCCATGACTTTACCCACTTAAAGGAACGCAATGTGGCGGACCCGGTAATCCACATGGATTATGTTCTTATCACCTCGCTGGTGCCCTCGGATTCCATGTGTGAAACCGGTGGCCACTCCTACTTTTATGCATTCAATGCCTGCAGTGGTGAGGCGCCTGACGAACCCCTGTTTGACATCAATGATGATGGAACGATTTATGGCGGTGACGGTATTGACAATGACGGTGACGGTGAGATCGACGAAGCCGACGAGGAATTGTCAGACGGTATTGACAATGACGGTGACGGTGAGATCGACGAAGCCGATGAAGCCATCGACCGCATCAACGGGACCGATGTTCCCAACACCATCCGACTGAATGACATTTACTACCGGCCCACCATTATTTACGACGATGAAACTGCGCTTATCTTCCATGGTTCCGGCGATCCGCTGAGCCCTACCGGCAGCGCCACGGGTGGCGGCGGAGAAGGGATAAAGGGCAAAAATCCCCCCATCGGTGTTTTGTTCTGGCGATTTTTGACCATTGACTGACGCATTGTTTTGTTGACCCGGAAGTCCATTGCTTGATACGGGCTTCCGGGACATCACCGGAAATTTAATTAAGAGGAGAAAAACAATATGAAAAAAGTCGCAATAATCGGATTGGCTATGTTTTTACTCGTTTCTTCTCCGGCCATGCTTTTTGCCGAAGAAAGGGCAAACGATCCACTCATGGGCGCCGTACCCTTCGGAGAGGAGTATGATCATCAACCGCCTCTGGTCTGGAAGTCCGGCACCATCGATATCCTGACGGAAGACAATATTGTCATTGACGATGTCTCCTATGAACTGGCCAGCAATGTCCGCTTTTACACCGAAGACGGCATGCGGATCAACCGGTTCAGCTTTCGAGAAGGCACAAAGGTCAAATTTGTTTTAAAAAACAATCTTCAAACGATTGTATCGCTGGTAAAAATAAGATAACCATATTATTTCAATGTGAATGATTCACTCAACCGGTTCGCTCTCAAACGCAAAAAGCGCTTACGGTCTTCCGTAAGCGCTTGCTTTTTATGGTGGAGCTGAGGGGGATCGAACCCCTGACCTCATGACTGCCAGTCATGCGCTCTCCCGGCTGAGCTACAGCCCCTGATATTGATTATTTTTTACCAGAGAGCCGCATCGGAGTCAAGTTATCTTTCATCATTTTTTTCTTTGAAAAACCCGTCGCCCGCGATAGAGTATAAAGCATGAAACAGATATGTGTAATCGACGGGCAGGGCGGCGGGATCGGCGCCACGGCCATAAAGCGGTTAAAGGAAGCCTTTGGGGAGTCGGTGGAGATTGTGGCCCTGGGCACCAATGCCATTGCCACGGCCCAGATGCTGAAGGCAAAGGCAAACCGGGGCGCGTCCGGTGAAAATGCCATTATCCGGTGCGTTCGAACGGCGGATATTGTCATCGGACCGCTGGGCATTGTAATGGCCCATGCGCTTATGGGCGAGGTAACACCGGCCATTGCCGAGGCGGTGGCCGGGTGCGATGCGGAAAAGTACCTGATTCCGCTGTCTCAGGAAAAGGTGGAAATCGTGGGGCTGGAGCAATCGCCCCTGCCGCACCTGCTGGATGCCTTGATCGACAAACATTTAACAACGGTTGGAAGGTGACCCATGTGTGAAGCAAATGCCTATATGATAAAAGGCGAAGATAACGAACTGGTGATGGAATCCGTAGATCTGGTGGAGCCGGAAGCAGGCGGGGTCAAGCTGGTGAGCATTTTCGGCGAACAGAAATTTTTAAAAGCGGAAATCCACTCGCTGTTGCTGGTTGACCATAAGATTTTCCTCAAAGAAATAGATAGCGCTTAAAAAGGCCTATCTGCGATGAAGGTTTCCATTGCCAAAACTTCCGGCTTTTGCATGGGTGTCCGCCGGGCCGTGGACATGGTCCTGGATGCGGCAAATACCCATGATCAGCCCATTCAGACCTTTGGCCCGCTCATTCACAACCCCCAGGTGCTGGCGCTGCTGGCAGAAAAAAATATTACAGCAATCGATGCCATTCCCCGTCAGGGCGACGGCATCATGCTCATTCGGGCCCATGGTGTACCGCCGGATACATTGGCTGCCCTTGAAGCGGCCGGTTACACGGTCGTTGACGCCACCTGTCCCAGGGTCATAAAGGTTCAGACCATTATTCAGCAGCATGCCAGACAGGGGTATGCCGTGATTATCGTGGGCGACAGCGATCATCCGGAAGTGATCGGCCTGCAGGGATATGCCGGCGGCAACGGACACGTGATCCAGGATATGAACGCCCTGAGCCGGCTGCCCGTCTTCGACAAAGCCATTATTGTCGCCCAGACCACCCAGAGTACGGCCCTTTTTGATGAAATCACCCAATGGGCCGAAATCAACCGGCCGGAGTATAAGGTTTTCAACACCATCTGCCCCTCTACCCGCAACCGTCAGGCGGAAACCGAACGCCTGGCCCGGTCGGTGGACGCCATGATCGTTGTGGGTGGCTACAACAGCGGCAATACCCAACGACTGGCGCAGATATGCCAGGATACGGGCAAGCCCGTGCAGCACGTCGAGACCAGCGCCGATCTCTCTACAACAGGACTTACCAATGCCCGTCATATCGGCATAACTGCCGGCGCGTCCACGCCCAACTGGATCATCAAAAAAATTTACCGTGAACTTGAGGCTGCCTATTACAAATCCAAAGGCGCACCCCTGCGGGGGTTTTTCCGGCTTCAGCGGCTGCTGATGCTGACCAACATTTATCTCGCCATAGGTGCGGGCTGTCTGAGCTGGGGCGCCACCAACATGCGGCATGCCCACCTGTTTCTGCCCCATACCCTGATTGCCGTCCTTTACATCTTTTCTATGCATACGCTGAACCGGCTTACCGGCATTGAAGAAGACCACTACAACGATCCCTATCGCGCCGCTTTTTATGAAAACAACATGTTTCTGCTGGCTGTTCTGGCGATTGTAGCCGGCGGGGCGGGCCTTTTGGTGGCGTTTGCCCTTGGCGTTTTCCCTTTCCTCCTGCTGCTGGGAATGAGCGCACTGGGACTTTCCTATAACCTTTACCTGGTGCCAACGTCAGCCGACCGGTTCAAAATCAAGCGGATCAAGGATATTCCCGGCTCCAAAACGCTCCTCATATCAGCTGCGTGGGGGGTGACGGTGGCCGCCTTCCCCGCGGCAGCAGCCGGCACATTCGATGTAGCCGCCGTTTTTACGGCAGTGTGGTGCGCCGGCCTGGTATTTGTGCGATCCGCATTTTTTGATATCATGGACATGCAGGGTGACAGAATCGCCGGCAAAGAAACCATCCCCATCCTTCTGGGGGCAGACCGGGCCATGCGTCTGCTGATCTATATTCTTGCCGTCCTTTTTTTCGTGCTGCCCATAGCTGCGTTTCTGGGTATTATTGACACGGTCGGCTACATGATGATGATTGTTCCGGCATATGACTATCTGCTGCTTCGGCTCTACAAACAGGATGCTCTTTACAGCGGCGCCACCCTGGAGTTTCTGCTGGAAAGCCAGTTCTATCTGGCCGGCATCATCGCGGTCATCTGGGCACTACTCTGAAAAAAGACGCCTGACCCAGCAGTGCCGGCTCTGGTTTTCCCGTGAAAGAGGCGAAAATTTTAACCGGAGGCATACTGTATGTATGTCGGGGGATACAATTGAGCCTGATGCAGAAACCGGGGAAACAGCA
Source organism: Thermodesulfobacteriota bacterium (assembly GCA_034189905.1). GTDB lineage: Bacteria > Desulfobacterota > Desulfobacteria > Desulfobacterales > Desulfosudaceae > JAXHTY01. The sequence continues at coordinate 38,843 of JAXHTY010000005.1, read as the reverse complement.
ATTTATGGATAGAGACGAATCAGAAGAAAGGGGGTTCCCTGCCGCTGATCAATCGCTTAATATTGGTCCGGTGACGAATCATCACCAGCAGGGCGACAGCCATTGCAAACACCAGGATCGGCCCGGCGGCATAAAACAGCCAGACAGCCACGGGCAGTGAAAGCGCGGCCAACAGCGATCCCGCAGATACCCGCCGGAAAATTAATACCGCCGCAACAAAAACCCCGAGAGCGGCCATACAGGCATAGGGAGCGGCCACCAGAAAACAGCCGCAGGCCGTGGCAACGCCTTTGCCGCCGCCCTTGAAGCCGGAATAAACCGGGTAGAGGTGCCCCAGAAAGGCAGCCATGCCGGCCATTGCCATGGCTGTGGCCGGGTTGCCGGAGGGCACCATACCGGCAAGAAAAACCGGTCCGCCGCCCTTGAGGATATCGCACACCAGGGTTATCGCCCCCAGCTTTTTTCCCGCCACTCGACTGACATTGGTGGCACCGATATTGCCACTGCCGGCCTGGCGCACATCCGTGTTGGAAAAACGTTTTGCCAGGATAAGACCAAATGGAATGGCACCGATTGCGTATGCCAGGGCTGGAATAAAAAAATATATTGCAATTTCTATGGGTTCCATGTATAATGAATACAATTGCCGGAAAATAGTCTGGTTGCCGGCGTAGATGTCTGTTATTGGTTGTCAGTTTTGTGTTCGGAGAAAGGGGCGGCTCCCCGTTACCCCGCACTGCGCAATACATTCTACCGGACTTCATATAAAATATTTGGATTCATTATCCAATATCAGAACACACCAGAGAAAACAAGCAATTGATGATGGCGCCGGTGCATATCCCGATAACCGATACACTGGATTTGCACACATTTGCCCCCGAGGATGTTAAGCCGCTTTTATCTGACTATTTCACCGAATGCCTTCGGCATAACATTTTTGTCGTCCGGGTGATCCACGGCAAGGGCACCGGATCGTTGCGACGAAAGGTCCATGCAACGCTGGCAAAAAGTGACCTGGTTGCGGCCTTTGAGACAGCCCCGCCGTCCGCCGGTGGATGGGGTGCCACCATTGTTTATCTGGTAAAAGATCGCCTTTAACATCCTTTGTGAATCGCTTGTGCTACAGCAAATACAGCCGAAAAACCCATGCACGAAGAACAACACTCCCAATCCGCTGAAACAGAAACGGCGGCTTCGCCCCCCGCATCGCCGGCAGGCAGTGCCGGTGATGCCCGTTCGCTCTTGATCTGCCGGCTGGCAATCGATGCCGGGCTGATCAGCGAAAAACAGGCGGCCCGTGCCAAAGCGCTTCAAGAAAAAGTACTGGCATCCGGCAGGCATGTATCAATTGAAACCATTCTGGTTAAGGAAAATGCCATTTCCCGGGAAACAGCGGAAAAGCTCAAAATTGCGGCGATTCGGCAACAAGACAAGGCGTTTTGCCGGCTCGCCGTGAAAAAGGGACTGATTTCAAAGTCCGACGCCGATGCCGCCCTGAGCCAGCAGGCCACCATTTTCAAGGAAAAAAAGACCTGTGTTGCAGCCGCAGATCTCCTTCAGAGTGCCGGACTCATAAAACCGGAACAGGCCGCGGAAGTGCTGCGGGGACAAGGTCGACCGGCCGACCCCTGCGCCCCCCGCGCCAAATCATCACCATCACCCCGCAACGATAGAGCAGCAACGGATAGGGCTCAAAAAACAACAGCCAGGAAACAGCGGAAACGCGGCCTGGAGCTGACGGTCTCAGGTGAGCCAGCCAGTGCATATCTTGTTTTCACGGAAATGCCCACCCAGGCCTTTACCGTGGCGGATGTTAATGCCATGCTGGCCGACCATAAGATCGTGCACGGCATTCTTCCGTCAGAAACCATTGCGGCCTTCCTTAAATCGCCTGCCCCGAAAAAACAAATGGTGGTGGCCCAGCCCACCCCTCCTCAACCGGGGAAGGATGCCGCGATCCGCTACAATTTTGATACAGGGATCCACCAGCGCATTGGCACGCAATCAGCAAACGGAAAAATCGATTACAGAGAAAAAGGCGCGGTTCCCAAGGTGGATGCCGGCGATGTGATTGCCGAAAAGATACCGCCGGCAAAGGGAGCAGATGGCGTGGACATCTATGGTAACCCCCTGCCCGCAAAGATGGGAAAAGATATTGAGCTTAAAGCAGATTATGGCGTCCAATTATCCGAGAACCATTTGAAAGCCATTGCCAGCACCCAGGGGCAACCCCGGCTGTCGTTTGGCGGCAGGCTATCGGTTTCCGGTGATCATAAAATAGACGCCATCAATATGAAAACCGGCCATGTCACTTTTGAAGGCAATATATTTGTCAAAACTGTCATTGAAAGCGGATTCAAGGTCAAGGGCAACAGCATAAAGGCGGCTGAAATATTTGCCGCCACCATTGATGCATCCGGTGACGTGGAAGTGGGTAACGGTATCACCGGTGCAAATATCAACGCCCGCGGTAATGTAAAAGCAAAATACCTGAAAAATGCCAGGGTAATGGCTTTTGGCGACGTTATTATTCAAAAAGAGATTATTGATTCCACCGTTATCACCAGCGGTGCCTGCAAGATTCCCGGCGGGAAAATAATTTCTTCCCGGATTATTGCCAAGCATACCATTCAGGCGCTTCAGGTCGGTACCGAGGTATCGTCCCCCTGCCACCTCAAAATCGGGGTTGACGAGCATGCCGAGCGGGAAATTGAGGCCATCGGCATTCTGATTTCGGAAAAAGAGGCCGATCTGGAAGAGATGGAAAAAACCATTGGACGCTTGCACAAAGAAGAGCAAACCCGGCATAAAGAGATTGCCGCGCTGGCCCAGGTGGGGGATAAGGCAAACACGGAGATTCGGGAAATAACAGCCCAGCGGGATGCAGCTGTGGCTGAGGGGAATGATGATAACGCTGCCGCGCTCAACCAGGCCATTACAGCACTTGATGGAAAGGCGGCTTCAGCATCAAAGGACCTTGAATCGCTTCTTGAAAAACAGGAAGAAACCGATGCCCGGGTGTCAGAATTGAAAACCGGGGTCCGGGATCTTACCACTGAAATCGAAGACCTTCAGGCCAAAGCCGCTTATATTGCCGAATGGGTACAACAGCTTGCCAAAAAAGCAATCATACACATCAACGGCATTGCCTATGAAGACACCGTACTGGAAGGCCGGCGGGCCACCCTCACCCTTTCTGCCAACCGATCCGCCATTTCGGTCAAGGAAATTAAAACCACCGATCCCCAGAACGGCACCGTCTGGAAAATACGGATTAAAAACCAGATGCGAGCCTGATCCGGCGCCCCGGCTCTTGACAATCTTTCCCATGAAGCGTACCTTATTGCCATTGCTCCACTTGAAATGCTATAAAAAGATACACTCATAAACATGGAAAAGATAAACAACGCCGCCACGCAGGATCGGTTTGCCTCGGAAGTGGGCATCCGCCTTCTGGATGTATCGCCCGGCTATGCAAAAGCGGAAATGACAATCACGGAAAAACACCTTAACGGCCTGGAACTGGCCCATGGGGGTGCGATCTTCACACTTGCGGATCTGGCCTTTGCGGCAGCCTCAAACTCCCACGGTGTGGATGCCGTTGCCATTAATATCACCATGTCGTATTTTAAGGCCGCCCGAACCGGCACCCATTTGACGGCGGAAGCCAGGGAGGTTTCACTGAGCCGAAAACTGGGCACCTACAACATCTCCATAATAAATGAGGCGGGTGAACAAATTGCCGCCATGCAGGGAACGGCATTCAGAAAATCCAAATGAAATCTGAACAATCAAAAGGGGTATTCAGAGAAAAAACAAAAAGGATATCATCAAAAGATAAGGGCTGTATCTTTTGTGGCGACAGAAGGACTAGCTTTTCATACGACGGTAAATAAAATACTTCCGGCCATCCAGCGAGAGCGTCAGCAACATGCCGTCACATCCGTGATTCAGGCGATCCAGGGCCGATTCCCAGAGGTTTCCGTAAAACATGGCAAGTATTTCAGTGCCTTCGTTACCGCCGTCTTCGTTGATAATTTCGTAGTAATGCATAAATAACTTTACCCTGTTGTTCGTGAAATACACAGAAACAAATGCCATGTCAAGGGAAAAATCATATACAATTTTGTAGACTCTTGCGGGTTCGGGCGGCCCGGTTCGCCGACGGACACCCGCTTGACGTCATTATCGCGCCGCCGGCAAAACTATAATTTGACAAAATTGAATTTTTTTGCTTATATATTCAGACACTATAGTTATCTAATCGTCTGATTGCCGGTTTTGCTTAACCTAAAACAGCGGGGTGGTGCCAATAATGCTGGAGAAAAAGAATGGGCATGATTAACAGTTTGCTGGATACTGATTTTTCCAGGCTGACAATGGCGCAGACTGTGCTTCACATGCACCCTGATGTTACGGTCCGATATCAGTTCAGATCGAAGAACAAGAAGCGCATCGGGCATGTGCAGGAAATTAACAATGAAATAGACCATCTGTGTTCACTGCGGTTTACCGATGACGAACTGGCCTTTCTTGATTCAATGCCTTTTTTTAAAAAGGATTTTATCGAATACCTCCGGTTGTTCCAGTTGAACAGAAAATATGTGACGGCTTCCCTTGATCATAACCGCCGACTTCAGATTGAAATCAAAGGGCCATGGATATCAACGGTGCTATTTACCATACCGATCCTGACCATCGTCAATGAAATATATTCAAAATATCAGAGCATCAATGAAAAAGGGTTTCACAGCGTTGAAGATACGCTGAATAAGGGTGAGGAACGGTTGTCCGAAAAAATCGGGTTTCTGACAAATCTTCTGAAAACCGGCCAGTTGTCCGGGTTCAAGTTTGCCGATATCGAAACCTACCAACGGTACTCCCATTACTGGCATGGCACCGTTATTGAGCGGCTTAAAAAGAACTTACGGTCTTACCTGTTCGTGGGGACCAGCAATGCCTATTTTGCCATGAAGCATAAAATGAACCCGGTCTTTACCATGGAACACGAATGGTTGATGGCATACCAACAACTTGGACCGCGCCTTGCGCTCAGCCAGAAAGCGGCCCTCAAGGACTGGATTGAAGAATATTCCGGTGAGCCGGGTATCTGTTTATGCGATGTGGTGGGGTTTAACGCATTTCTCAGGGATTTTGATCTTTACCTGGCAAAACTGTTTGACGGATGCCAGCATTCCAGCGGCGACCCCACATCGTGGTGCGTAAAACTGATTGAACATTACGACAAGCTGGGCATTGAACCCAAAACCAAAACCGCCATGTTCAGTGATGATTTAAACCTTGAGACGTCGATTGAACTGCATGAGACCCTCAGCGATATGATCGACATCACATTCGGTATTGGTCGCAATTTGACCCACGATCTGGGAATTCCCCCATTGGAAATCAGTCTGGAGATGGTGGAATGCAACGGCGGGCCGGTTGCCAGAATTGCTGATGACGATCGGAAAACCTATTGCGAATCGGCCAGGCATCTGGCTGCGTTGAAGGAAGTGTTTGGCATTGAGGACTGACACCGGCATCGCAAACCCGATCGCCGGTTTCTGATTATATATATAAGCCTCAGATTTTCAAGGTCACCACAGGATGTTGCCTCTGTGTCAACCCTTTCTCATACGCCCATACCAGAAAAAGTCAAAGTAACGCCTCCGGGCGCTTCGCTGCAATTGTATTTTGTATGAAGCCATCAAACAACAGGGGTCTATTTTGCTGTCATTTAAATTCATGCAACGCCTGCTGATAATGATGCTGATGTTAGGACTGTTCTGCTGTACACCGGTCCGGGTGCCGGCTGCCGGAGAGCCCGCCCCGGTCTTTAGCCGATTGATGGAACGGCTTCAATCAGACGGCTTTGACCCTAAGAAATTGAAAACATACTATGCCGAACCAAACGTGAATTTTGATGCCCGGCGCCTGGCCCTGTTTTTTCAACACCAGGAAGCCCGGCTCAATTACGACCAGTTTCTTGAAGAAAGCGCCATCCGAAATGCCAGTAACTACATGAAGCGCCATGCAGATACGCTGGCTGCGGCAGAAACCAACTTTGGGGTCGAAAAAGAGATCATCACCGCCATCATGCTGGTGGAAACCCGGCTGGGGTCATTTCTTGGGAACAGCACCACCCTGAACATCCTTTCCTCCATGGCATCCCTTTCCGATCCGGCTATGCGGGATCAGTTCTGGCAGACGATTGAGAAAAAAACAAACATGTCGCAGCATGATTACCGGGAAAAGGCAAAGCGCAAGTCAAAATGGGCTTATGGTGAACTAAAGGCATTTCTGACCTATGTCGAACAGGAACGGATCGCCAATCCATCGGCCATTTCCGGCTCCTATGCCGGCGCTATCGGTATTGCCCAGTTCATGCCGAGCAATATTCTGACCCTTGGTGTTGACGGTGACCATGACGGCACCGTTAATCTCTTTACCCACCCGGATGCCATTCACAGCATTGCCAATTACCTGAAACATTACGGATGGCGGCCCGGAATCCCCCCGGAAAAAGCGGTAAAGGTGTTGATGCGGTATAATCACAGCCGCTACTATGCAAATACACTGATAAAAATCTACAATCAGCTGAAAGAAACGTCGTGAGCACATCGGTCCTTATCATCATCGGAATGGGGGTTGTCTCTTATCTGTTGACCTGCTGGGCAATTCTTGATGTGGCCCTAAAAAATTTCGGCACCATCGAAAAGAAAGCGATATGGGGCATTATTGCATTTATCCCGTTTATCGGGTGGGTGATCTATTTTCTGGCCGGCCGGCAAAAGGGTGTCCGGCGAGCGCCCGCCGATAATGCAGAGTAAAAATATGAACATGAACGGTCAATCGCCATACGGCATGGCCTGGATCGATGGCCGGCAGAAGCCTTTCTGGCATCCGCGAAAAATCCGGCGGGGCCGGCACCGGGGAATGATTGAAGTCGTCTACCTGAAAAAGCCCGGTATCTACAGAAAAATCAGAATTCCGGCAGCCCATATCACCTTTTCCGAACACGATTCCCGTCACCTGGCCCACCAGACCTGTTTCGATGATTTAAAAAATTCTTGACAATAATTATTATCACCGTATAATAATTTGGTTTATCGATTTACAAGTGTTTTTTGGCGCGTAATTTCTATACAGCATTGAATATAAAGGAGTTTTTTATGTACGCCATCATCGCTTCCGGTGGTAAGCAATACCGGGTTGAAAAGGACACGACCCTGCGGATGGAAAAAATTTCCGGTGAGGTGGGGGATGTTGTCTCCTTTGACAAAGTCCTCATGTTTGCCGACGGCGACCAGGTCGCCATCGGTCAGCCGATACTGGAAAACGTCACCGTAACCGGTCGTATCGTGGATCAGAACAAGGCCAAAAAGATTATTGTATTCAAATACAAACGCCGCAAACGATTCCGCCGCAAACAGGGGCATCGTCAGCCTTTTACCGCAGTTAAGATTGAGGCCATTGAGGCGGCTTAGCGAATTCTCAGGAGGTTAACCCATGTCACATAAAAAAGCAGGCGGCAGTTCACGCAACGGCCGCGACAGCAGAGGGCAGCGCCGCGGCGTCAAATGCTTTGGCGGCGAAAAGGTTCGGGCCGGCAATATTCTTGTCCGGCAGCTTGGTACAAAGTTTCATCCCGGCAACAATGTGGGCCTGGGCAAGGACTACACCCTGTTTTCCTTAATCGATGGTGTGGTCTCTTTTGAGGCGTCCGGCAAACGCAAAAAAGTCAGTGTTTATGCAGATTGAGATTCATTGACGAGGCCATTATCACCGTCTGCTCCGGAAAAGGCGGCAGCGGGTGTGTCAGTTTCAGGCGGGAGCGGTTTGTTCCCCGTGGCGGACCAGATGGCGGCGACGGCGGCGACGGCGGCAGTATCATCGTCAAGACCGACCCGGGCAGACGAACCCTTTACGACTTTCGATCAAAAAAGCACCTCCGCGCCCAAAATGGCGCACCCGGCGAAGGCAAACAGAAAACCGGCAAAAGCGGCAAAGACCTTGTCATTCATGTTCCGCCGGGCACCCTTATCAGTGATGCGGAAACCGGCGAACGCCTGAAAGATATGGTCGCCCCCGGGGAAAGCGTTACCCTGCTGACCGGCGGCAGGGGCGGTAAAGGCAACCGTCACTTTACTTCTTCCACCCACCGCTCCCCCAAATTTGCCCAGCCCGGCGAATCCGGCCAATGCCTCACCATCAAGCTCGAATTAAAACTTCTGGCGGATGTGGGCATCATCGGCCTGCCAAATGCCGGCAAATCAACGCTTCTTAGCGTTATTTCCGCAGCGCGGCCTGCCATCAACAATTACCCTTTTACAACACTTTCACCCATGATCGGCATGGTTACGCTGAAGGACAGCGAGCCCATTGCCGTGGCGGATATTCCGGGGCTGATCGAAGGCGCCCATACCGGAACCGGCCTTGGTATTCAGTTTTTAAAGCATATTGAGCGAACGCGGGTCCTGCTTCACCTGATTGATGCATCTGCCATCGACCCGGACGACCCGCTGGCGGGCTTCCATACCATCAACAAAGAGCTGGCCATGTTCAGTGAAAGCCTTGCCCAAAAACCGCAGGTGGTGGTGCTTAATAAAATGGACATTCCCGAGGCAGCGTCCCTTGTCCGGGCATTTGAAAAGGCCGCCGGCCTGGAGCGCTGTTTTATGATATCGGCAGCCGCAAAAAAAGGGGTTGCGGATTTGAAAAAGCATCTGTTTGCGGTATTATGGAACCTTGAACAAAATGACAGCTGACAATGATCGTATAGATTAAATCATGACCGAATCCCGACAACATTTTTTTAACACCACCCGGCGGGTTGTTGTAAAGGCCGGCAGCGGCGTCCTGACAGGTGACGATGGACTGAACCTCACGGCGGTAAATGCCATCAGCCGGGATATTTGCACGCTCATGGACAAAGGGATTGAGATTATCTTCGTCTCCTCCGGCGCTATTGCCGCGGGCAGAAAAAAGATGAAGATGACCCGAAAATCTCTGGATCTCCCCGCACGACAGGCAGTAGCGGCCATTGGCCAGTCCGACCTGATTATGGAGTATGAAAGCGCCTTTGCCCGGTGTAATAAAAAAGTGGCCCAGATTCTGTTGACCGCCGACGACCTTTCAAACCGCCGCCGGTATCTGAACGCCAGAAATACCATCAACACCCTTCTGTCATGGAAGGTCGTGCCGATTATCAATGAAAACGATACGGTGGTTGTAGAGGAGATCAAGTTCGGGGACAACGACAATCTTGCCGCCATGATCGCTCTGCTGATGGATGCCGACCTGCTGATCAATCTCACGGATATCGATGGGTTGTATGACAAAGACCCCCGCGTTCATGCCGACGCCACCCTCATCGAGTCGGTCTCTGTCATCACAAAAAAGATGGAAGCCGCCGCCGGCACTATTCCCGGTGCCCTGGGCACGGGTGGCATGCTCAGCAAAGTAAAAGCGGCCAAAAAGGTAAACGCCTCGGGTGTGCCCATGATTATTGCCAACGGCTGCCAGGCCGATGTGCTGCCCAACCTGTTTGCCGGCAAGGCCAGGGGCACCTTTTTTCAGCCAAAGCCCGACAGGCTGTCCAGTAAAAAACGGTGGATCGCTTTCAGCCTCAAACCCAAAGGCACCCTTGTGGTGGATGACGGCGCGGCAAGGGCCCTGGTGGAAAAAGGGAAAAGCCTGCTGCCCAGCGGCATCAGCGATGTGGTGGGTGACTTCGGTATGGGCGCGCCTGTAATTCTGGCCAATCAGCAGGGAGACAAACTCGGTATCGGCCTTGTCAACTACAGATCGTCCGATATCCGTTGCATTCTGGGTCTGAAATCGTGCGACATTGCCGGTGAACTGGGAAACAAACCATATGATGAGGTCATCCACCGCGACAACATGGTGGTTGATTGATTGCAACGTAAGATAGATAGAGGAAAACTCCATGTCAATTGAGCAACAGATTACGGTCATTGCAAAAGCGGCCCGCCAGGCCGCCGCAATCATGGCAACCTGCCCCACGGAAAAAAAGAATGCCGCACTACTGAAGATTGCAGATGCTCTGAATGACGATGCCGACCGGATTAAAACGGAAAACCGGAAAGATTTGGACAATGGGAGAAAAGCCGGGCTTTCAGCCGCAATGATCGACCGGCTCACCGTAAGTGACGCCGTTATTGCATCCATGGCTGATGGACTTCGGGAAGTAGCGGCTCTTCCCGATCCTGTAGGCGAAAAAAGCGCCACCTGGCGACGCCCCAACGGACTGGAGGTCTGCCGGATGCGAATTCCGCTTGGCGTAGTAGGTATTATTTATGAATCCCGTCCCAATGTTACCGTGGATGCGGCCGGACTTTGTCTTAAGGCTGGCAATGCAGTTGTTCTGCGCGGCGGCTCCGAAGCCATCCATTCCAACCGGGCATTGGCCGCAACCATCGGCCGGGCATTGGCCGGGGCCGGCCTTCCGGCCGATTGTGTTCAGATAGTGCCCATGACAGACCGGGAAGCCGTAACCCATCTGCTGGCCCAGGAGGAATACATCGATCTGATCATTCCCCGGGGCGGCGAGGGGTTGATCCGCTTTGTGGTGGCCAATTCGACAATCCCGGTGCTTAAACACTATAAAGGGGTATGTCACGTATATGTGGATTCAGAAGCAGACCTGGCCATGGCCGAAGCTATCTGCTTCAATGCCAAGGTTCAGCGGCCCGGGGTGTGCAATGCCATGGAAACCATGCTGGTGCACAAAAGTGTGGCCGAAACCTTTCTGCCGGCCATGGCTGCAAGATTTGAGGGGGCGGGCGTGACCCTGAAGGGATGCGACCAAACCCGGGAGATCGTGTCCGGCACCGAGGTAGCCCAGGAGGCGGACTGGTATGCCGAATATCTGGATCTGATACTTGCGGTCAAGGTAGTGGACTGTATGGACGACGCGCTTGCCCATATTGCCGCATACAGCTCCGCCCATACCGAAGCCATTGTTACAGCCGACTATGCAAGGGCCCGGCGGTTTCTGGCGGCAGTGGATTCATCGGTTGTGCTGGTCAACGCTTCCACGCGCTTTAACGACGGCGGGCAACTGGGACTGGGCGCGGAAATCGGCATCAGTACATCCAAGCTGCACGCATTCGGCCCCATGGGCGTGGAAGAGCTCACTACGACCAAGTTCATTGTCCTGGGAGACGGACAGATTCGAACCTGATGCATCATTGCTCTCACAACAAAAATTACCGTGAAATAGCTGATAACAAGGGGGGGAGGTCGTGAACAGAGGCCTTTTCGGCGGCACCTTCAATCCGGTCCATAACGGGCATATTCAGATCGTGGACACCATTCGCAAGGCCTTTGCTTTGGATGAAATGGTCGTAATTCCGGCGGCCAATCCGCCCCATAAGAATCTTGACACCATGGCGGATGCCGAAGACCGGCTTGAAATGACCCGCCTTGCTTTCGAAAGCATGCCGGGCATCACGGTGTCCGATGTTGAGCTGCGCCGGACCGGCCGGTCATATACCATTGATACAATCGATTTTTTTTTAAACAATACAAACCAGCGGCACCTTTATCTTATCATGGGGCTGGACGCGTTCCTGGAAATCCACACCTGGAAATCATTTATGGCAATACTGACAATGGTGCCCGTGATTATTATCCACCGCCCGGACGAAGACAGGGAAACCATACCATTCGAAGAATATCTGAAATCCACGATTTCAAATTGTTACACATTTTCCAAAGACCGCGGGGGATATATTCACGATACACTGCAACCGGTATTTTTTTACCCGTCACTGTGCATTGACATCTCTTCAACTGGTATACGGGAAAGATTGAACGCCGGACGGTCTGTTGATGACTTTGTGCCGCCCGCCGTGGCAACATTTATTAAAAACAAAGGACTTTATCAATGACATCACTGGGGACATCACTGGGGACATCACCGGGGACATCACCGATAACCGATGTGCTTGACCCTTACATAGCGGCTGTTACCGGAAAAAAGGCGACAGATATTGTCGTACTGGATGTGCGGGGGCTGACGTCCATAGCCGATGCATTTATTCTGTGCAGCGGTCAGTCCAGCCGTCAGGTCAGCGCCATTGGTGAGTTTATCATAAAAACACTGAAAGATAATAAAATCAAACCCCTTTCCGCTGAAGGGCTCAAGGAGGGCCGCTGGGTTCTCCTGGATTATGGCGACATCATCATCCATGTATTCACCGATTCGGTGCGGGAATTTTATGATATTGAAGGATTGTGGGCGGATGCCAAAAAGATTAAACTGGCGGCAGATGAATAAGCACCAACTATTTAAGCCGAATATAAAATATGGCGGCCCTGAAAAAATATAAGTTTGGGGTGGCTTTTTACAACGCCATCCGACATGAAAGGAAGGACAAATGACACCCATTAACCAACCCTGCATGCTGGTCATCCTGGACGGCTGGGGGATAAATCCGGAATCTAAAGGCAATGCCGTTGCTGCTGCCAACACCCCGAACCTGGACAAACTGTTTGCCGATTACCCGAATACCCGGCTGGTGTGTTCAGGCGAAGCCGTGGGGCTTCCGCCGGGGTTCATGGGAAACTCCGAAGTGGGCCATCTGAACATCGGTGCCGGCCGTATTGTCTACCAGGAACTGATGAAGATCAACCGGGCCATTGATGATGGATCCTTTTTTACCAATAACGCCCTGACCTCGATCATAAACGCAGTCAAATCAAACAACGGTGTGCTTCACCTGATGGGCCTGGTGTCCGATGGCGGCGTCCACAGCCACATCAATCACCTCAAGGCCCTTGTCAAAATGGCAACCGAACAGGGCCTGAACGTGCGTATACACGCCATTCTTGACGGCCGAGACACACCGCCGGACAGCGGCAAAGACTTTATTGCCGATCTGGATAAATTTCTGGCATCCTATGACACGGCCCGTATCGCAACGGTGTGCGGCCGATATTACGCCATGGACCGGGATACGCGCTGGGACCGTACCGAACGGGCATACCGGCTCTATACCCTGGCCGAAGGTACCGACGCAGCCAATGCAGAGACGGCTGTCCAACAGGCGTATGCAAACGGCGAGACCGATGAGTTTGTCAAGCCCGTGACCGTCACCGGTGACACCATCGACGACAATGACGGCGTGATCTTTTTCAACTTCCGGGCCGACCGGGCACGTCAGATTGTTCGTGCCTTTACCGATCCGGACTTCGGTGAATTTGAACGGAATAAACGACCGGCGCTCAGCGACTTTGTCTGCATGACCCTGTACGACAAAACCTTTACCGCACCGGTGGCATTCCCGCCGGAAAACCCCGGCCAAACCCTGGGAGAGATCATCAGCCGCCTCGGACTGGCACAGCTGAGGATTGCAGAAACAGAAAAATATGCCCATGTCACCTATTTCTTTAACGGCGGGATTGAAACCCCGTTTACCGGAGAAGACAGAAAACTGATCCCTTCCCCCCGGGAGGTGGCAACATATGATGAAAAACCCGAGATGAGCGCCCGTGCCGTGGCAGAGGAACTGGTGGCCCGGATTCAAAAAACCGATTATGCACTGATTGTGGTAAACTTTGCCAACATGGACATGGTGGGGCATACCGGCATTTTCGACGCCGCTGTCAACGCCTGTGAAACCGTGGACGAGTGTGTCGGAAAAATTGTACCGGCATTCCTGAAAGCCGGGGGGGCCGTTATGGTTACCGCGGATCACGGGAATGCCGAACAAATGACCGCGGAAAACGGGTCGCCCCACACCGCCCACACCCACAACCAGGTTCCCCTGATCCTTGTGGACGACAATCAGAAGAACGCCACCCTTTTGGAAGGCAAGCTGGGCGATATCGCCCCCACCATACTGGCGCTCATGGGCCTGAATCAGCCGGATGAGATGACGGGCACTTCATTGCTGGGCCACGACAAAACATGATGTCAATGATGATTCAAAGTTGGCATTGTAATGTATTTTAGATTATGATATTGATTTTTTTAAAATATACGCTATCTTTTGCTCAGGGGTAAATATCAACGCACAATACTAATGGATGGTATAAATGGCTGACGACATTCAAAAAGTATTCATGAACAAGGACAACAAGGCGAACTTTACCTGCCCTGTGTGCAAAAAAGCCCGGCTCATGGATGTTTCTGAATACAAGGATATCGATAAAGCGGTCAAGGTAAAGTGCAAGTGCTCCTGCGGCAACCGCTACAGCGTACTTCTGGAACGACGCAAATTCGTCCGGAAACAGGTCTCCTTTCCCGGGGCCTATACCGCCCTGGAAAAAGGGCTTGACGTCAAAGGCCGCATGACGGTTATGGACCTGTCAAGAACCGGGCTGCGGTTCAAAATGCACATGCAACACTACTTTGAAAAAGGCGACCGCCTGCAACTGGAATTCACCCTGGACGACAACGAGGAAACCACCGTCAAAAAAGAGGTTCAGGTAATGAGCCAGCACGGCATGTATGTAGGCGTCAAGTTCACCGCCGAGCATCATTATGATAAGCTGGGGACTTATCTCCTCTATAAAGTCGGCTAGTCTTTCTGTGGGTGTTATTGTGATAGACTGCGACTTTTGCAGGATAGTACCATAAGTCGAGGGCGTATTTAATTCATCCGGCGGGATATACAGAACCTGAACTCATAAAAGACGATTAATGTTACCTGTGTTCATCAAGGCGCAAAAGCTGAACAGCAACACGTGCATGAGCCCCTTGCAGCGCAGCCGAGCAGGGGCGATTTTTTCGGAGGACGCGGGCAGACTGTTTGAGCATGGAGACTTGTGGCGCCTGAGTGTAAGGAGAGGCGAGTTTCTGCCCGCGCCGAAAAAACCGTTTCTGCGAGGGGAGCCGAAGGCCAAGCTGCGGGGCGCCCTTTCTTTTGCATGCTTTTCTTTGATGGTCTCGTAAAAAGTCAATTTTGGGACGGCAAAGTAAAAAGTTCAAGTTTGAGGCGCGCAAATCTCGAGGAATGGAGCGTACTTAGCCGTACGTGACATAACGAGAGATCCATCGCAACGCCGCTATTGGGTTTTTTGCGAAGCCATCCTCACTTTTATGGCATTGGCATGGGCGGTGAGTCCCTCGGTTTCAGCGATTTTGATCACATCCGCGGCTTCGGTTTTAAAGGCGTCTTTTGAGTAGTGAACAATGCTGGTCTTTTTCATAAAATGGGTTGTTGACAGGGCCGATGCAAACCGGGCGCATCCGGCCGTGGGCAGGGTATGGTTCGGGCCGGCCACATAGTCGCCCACCGGTTCCGGTGTGTGGTCGCCGAGAAAAACCGCCCCGGCATTGCGGACCGCGCCCAGCCACTCGAAGGGTTCTGCCACATGCAACTCAAGATGTTCCGGTGCAAACCGGTTGGCCACGGTAAAGGCGGTTTTCAACGCATCCACCACAATGATCGCCCCGTAAGCGGCCAGGGCCTGTTCCGCGGTGTTTTGGCGGGTCAGGGCGGCAAGCTGGGATGTCACCTCAGTAGCGGTGTTTTGCGCAATGGTTTCTGAGTCGGTTACCAGTACCGCCGACGACAGGGCGTCATGCTCCGCCTGTGACAGCAGGTCCGCGGCAATATAGCGGGGATTGGCCGTGCTGTCGGCAATGATCATGATTTCGCTGGGGCCGGCCATCATATCAATGCCCACCGTGCCGGAAAGGATTTGTTTGGCCAGGGCCACATACAGGTTCCCCGGCCCGGCAATCATGTCCACCCGGGGAATGGTCTGCGTTCCATACGCCAGTGCGGCAATGGCCCAGGCACTGCCCACCTTGTAAATTTCATTGATCCCCACTTTTTTGGCAGCCACCAGCAACCGGGGATTCACGCTGCCGTCTTTTCGCGGCGGGGTAACCATGACCACCCGCTCCACACCGGCGGTCTTGGCCGGAATAGCGCCCATCAGAACAGTGGAGACCAGGGGCGTTTCCCCGCCTTTGGCGCCGGGCACATAAATACCGGCCGAATCCACTGGTGTGACCTGCTGACCAACCACTACGCCCGGCCGCTCCGTGCTGATCCAGGATTGTTCGATCTGACGCCGGTGAAACGACTCAACCTGACGCACCGCCCGGTTCAGGGCGCGCATAAAACCCCTGTCAGCCGTTTTTATTGCGGTGTCCATTTCTTTCTTTGTCACCAGAAACCGGCTCGCCTTCTGCCGGGGCGCGTCAAACCGGTTGGAGTACTTTTCCAGTGCGGCATCCCCGTTTTTCTGAACATCTTTTATAATGGCCGACACCTGCCGGTAATGCTGTTGTGTGTAATCAAGTCCCCGGTTAATAATACGCCGGATGCGGGTTTCCGCCTTTTGGGTTCCATGTCTGTAAATGTTCATCATTGCCCCCGGTGTTCCCAGATTCTCCCAAATTCTCATTGACATAATTCCGGGAATCTGATTAATTGATTATTTTATCTATTATTCAATTTGCTGATAGTTTTACAGAATATTTATTATAACAAAAAAACATACAGTGTAAACGGAGGTTTTATGCCAAAGCGTATTTGCAACTTCAACCCGGGGCCGGCTTCTTTACCGCTGCCGGTTCTTGAAGAGATACGAGAGTGCTTTCTCGATTTTGACGGCTGCGGCATGTCCATTACAGAAATAAGTCACCGGTCCAAGGAATTTGACGGGGTTGTTAATGACACGGTAGCACGGACAAAACGGCTGCTCGGTATCGGCGACGATTTTCAGGTTCTTTTTATTCAGGGCGGTGCCAGCATGCAGTTCGCCATGGTGCCGATGAATTTTCTGGGGGACGGACAGTCTGCCGACTATGTCAACACCGGCACCTGGTCCACAAAGGCCATCAAGGAAGTGGAAATCCAGGGCAAAACCTGCCGGGTACCGGCCTCTTCCGAGGATAAGAACTTCTCCTATATCCCCCGGAACATCGACTTTGATGCAAATGCTGTTTATGCCCATCTGACATCCAACAACACCATCAAAGGCACTCAGTGGGCCGAATTCCCGGATACCAAGGGCGTTCCCATTGTCAGTGACATGTCTTCGGATATCATGAGCCGGCCGCTGGATATGGACAAGTTCGGCCTGATCTATGCCGGGGCGCAGAAAAATATCGGGCCGGCAGGCGTCTGCATGGTCATCATTCGAAAAGAGATGTTGGAAAAGGCGAATGACGGACTGCCGTCCATGCTCAAGTACAAGACGTATGCGGATAAAAATTCCATGTACAACACCCCGCCCTGTTTTGCCATTTACACCATTCAACTGGTCTTGAAATGGCTGGAGGAGACTATCGGCGGACTGGACAAAATGGACGCGATTAATCAGAAGAAGGCCGCACTGCTCTATGATATGTTCGACGCCAGCGGCTTTTACAATGCAACCGCCGAACCAGGCAGTCGATCGCTGATGAACGTTACTTTCCGGTTGCCCAGCGAGGATCTGGAAAAACAGTTTATCGCTGAAGCCGCTGATGAAGGACTGGGGGGGCTTAAGGGGCATCGATCTGTCGGCGGATGCCGGGCATCGATCTACAACGCCATTTCCATGGAGTGGGTTGAGCAACTGGTTGATTTTATGAAAACATTTGAACAAAAGAACGGATAACCACGGTTTAAATCCGATTGACATGAAAGCCGTCTACATCTTTACCGGACGGCTTTCAACCACAGCACACAGAGGCATCCGCTCCAGAAGCGCCAAACGCCGACAAAACCAAGGACATAGCCTATGAACCTGAAAGCCCAGCCAGGTGTCAAATATACACTTTCGCTTGATATTGATTCGGTTTGCTCACAGATTGCGAAAACCCAGCGGGACAATGGCGATATTCCCTGGTCTGACGGCGACAAGACCGATCCCTGGGATATGGTTGAAGCGGCCATGGGGCTTTCCATCGGCGGACGGCTTGACAGGGCCCGCGCTGCCTATGGCTGGCTTAAGTCGCATCAGCATCCCGATGGCAGCTGGCACGCTTCCTATATTGACGGCGTCCCTCAGGACCAGACGTTCGACACCAACATGAGTTCTTATATTGCGGTTGGGGTTTTTCACTACTATCTTATTACCAAAGACCTGGCCTTTCTGACATCCATGTGGCATACGGTGCAACGGGCTATCAACTTTGCCCTGAGCCTTCAAACACCGCGCGGCGAAATTTACTGGGCCAAGGACCCTCAGGGAAAGACCGACCCCATGGCGCTGCTAACCGGCTCCAGCTCCGTGTATATGAGCCTGAAATGCGCTCTGGCCATTGCCCATACCCTCGACTTTGATTTGCCGGAATGGAAGGTGGCGCTTGCCAAACTGGGAGATGCCATTGCCAATCAACCCCATTTATTCAACGTTACCAAATCCCGATTTTCCATGGACTGGTTTTATCCGGTTCTTTGCGGTGCCGTAACCGGTGAAAGAGCCCAGCGCCGGCTGGACAAGCAATGGAAAAAATTTATCGTCAAGGGTCTGGGCGTCAGGTGCGTGTCTGACGAACCATGGGTCACCATCGCCGAGTCCTGTGAACTGGTCCTGGCCCTTTCGGCCATTGGCAACGACAGCATTGCCAAAATTGTTTTCAACTGGATTCAGGATAAGTGCTTTGATGACGGTTCCTACTGGTGCGGGTTTACCTTTCCCGATATCATTACCTGGCCGGAAGAAAAGATCACCTGGACCAACGGTGTTGTGCTGATGGCTGCTGATGCGCTTTATCACCTCACCCCTGCCGGCGGTCTCTTTAATCATGCCCTGTGGCAGTCGAACTATTCGTTTATTTTTTCCAACGACGACAGGACAATCCATTGCGACACGACCACCGCCCATATTACCTGAAAAAACTCTATAGCCGCCTGCAGACGCTTTACGTAAAGCACTTTCTGCGACCGCAGTTCGAGTCTCTGGGCCGGAACTTCAACTTCATGCTGCCGTGGAATGTGGAGGTGTTCGGGGGTGGCGTCCACATCGGCAACCACGTCAGCATCATGGCCTCCAAGGACCACAAGGTCCGGTTTTCCGTGTGGAGCAACCATGACGATGTGGAAGGCATTTTTGTGGGAGACGCCTGCCTGATCTCGCCGGGCGTCAGAATCAGCGCGGCCAAGCGGATTTCCATCGGCAACAGCTGCATGATAGCCAGCGGCGCCTATATAACAGACTCAGACTGGCACGGCCTCTACAACCGGGTGGAAACCGGAACCGCCAATCCCGTGACCATCAGTGAAAATGTCTGGCTGGGGGACAACGCCATGGTGTGCAAAGGTGTCACCATCGGTAAAAACAGCATCATCGGCGCGCGATCCGTAGTGCTTCATGATATTCCGGAAAATGTCGTGGCCGCCGGCAACCCGGCCAAACCCATCCGTGAACTGGACCCCGACGAACCCACCTTCACCCGGCTGGACTGGTACGCGGACGCGGATGCCCTGAACCACGGCCTTGAGCTGATCGACAAAAGCATCCTTGAAGGGAATACCCTGAGAGGATGGCTGCGGTATCTCTTTTTTCCCAGAAGGGGAGATTAATTAACACAAATCATTCCATCAACTTTTTACAACCAGTGCTTTCATCAGCTCGCATAAATAACTATATTTGAAATGCCTTTGCCTGCTGCCACTGATCTGTCAGCATTGCTCTGCTGATTCTGGATTCCAGTTCCCTGAAATCTATTTGATCTGATACACTGTTCAGCATACCGGCAATATCACGTAAATGCTTTTCAGAATGCCCTTCTCTGTAATACTCAAGTTTTCTGATAATCACATACTCCACAGGTGCCACCCAGTATTTACATCAATTGACCTTCTTTTCTCAAACGCCCACTTGTGGAGTTCGTCCTGCCCGGCGAGATAGATATCGGCCTTGAACCCTGATTCATGTGCCCCCTTTGTGGACGACCCAGCTCAATCTGAAGGACTTCAACCGGTGGGCAGTAGAAATCGTCTATCGAAAATGCCAGGCAAAATGCTTCGAGGTTATCTTTTTCGATTTCAAGCACACAATCCAAGTCATGGGTCAGCCGTGGCTCCCCATACATAATACTCGCCACCGAACCCGTGACCATGTACTTGACCGGCAACGTGTTAAGTCTTGATATGAAAATGTTAAACAGGTTATGTTCTTGCATAGAGAAAAATCTCGCGGACTTTATCCTGTATCTGCCTATCCGTCCAATCCGGGTGAGTGCTCTTCAGAAAAGCCACCTTCAGCCTTCTTGCTGAAAAGTTCAAGTCCAGGGCCAGTTGTACCTTTCTTTCAGGACTCATTGATTTTAATATATTTTTTTGTGTTTCAGCACCGGAAGACATATTGATTATCCTATTCTAGTGCCCATCCATTTCACATGGATGGGCACTATTCTAATTCTTCTGTGCCTTCAGCCGGTCTCTCAATTTGGGAAAGAGGTTGATTTCCGTGTGCGGCAGAAAGAGCGCGGCCATGTAATTATCCATGTAAGACTTGGTTTCCGACAGCTCAAAGTTGGTCATTTTCTGCACCACTTCCCCCACATCCTTTCGAATCCGGTTGGTGAGCGCGCTCATCCGCGCGCCCATGAGGGAGCCGTTACCGATAAACGTGACCTTTTCCGCGTCAATCTCCGGCAGCAGACCGATGGTGATGGCCTTTTCCAGGTCAATATAGCTGCCGAACCCGCCGGACAGCACAACGGCATCCAGCGCGTCAATGGTCAGCCCCACCTCCTCCAGCAGAGTCATGCAGCCGCTGTAGATGGCGCCTTTGGCCCGGATCAGGTTGTCGATATCGATCTCTGTCAGCACAATATCCCGGTCAATGCCGGTGTTTTCCTTCCGGACCACCACATATTCATACACATTATCCACCTCACGGATTCGTTCTGTATCCATATCCCGGTTGAGCTTGCCCCGGTTGTCGATAATGCCCATCTCAAAGAGCACCGCCACCATGATAATCAGGCCGGAACCGCAGATACCCACGGGCTTGGTGTCGCCATGGGTCAGGATCATGGGCTCCAGGGTAACCGGGTCAATGGAAAAATCTTCGATCGCCCCTTTGGCCGCGCGCATGCCGAATGTGATGCCGCCGCCTTCAAAGGCCGGACCGGCCGAACAGGCCGCGCAGACCATCCAGTCTTTATTGCCGATGACGATTTCGGCGTTGGTGCCGATATCAATAAACAGTGTCAGGTCGTCCCGCCGGTACAACCCGGATCCCATCACACCGGCCACAATATCACCGCCCACATAACTTGAGATCTGTGGATACACCAGGGCCGTTACATGATCCCCCAGCTCGATGCCAATGCTTTTAGCCAGCGTCGGCGGATACAGTGTTGACGCCGGCACATAGGGAGACCGCCGGATATACCGGGGGTTAATCTCCAGCAGGAGCTGCGTCATGGTGGTGTTGCCTGCCAGGGTAATAGTCGAAATATTGACCGGATCAACCCCGGATCTCTTCAGCAGCTTTTTGATAATGCCGTTAATGGTGCCCACCACCAGATCATGCAGCTTCTCCAATCCGCCGGGCTTTTCCGCCGCCACAATCCGGGTAATGATATCCTCCCCGTAACTCACCTGGGCATTGAAATCGGCATTCTGGGCCAGAATTTCCCCGGTTCCCAGGTTGATAATCTCACCGTAGACGGTGGTGGTGCCGATATCCACGGCCACGGCATAATTCTGGCTTGTGGTATCCCCGGGCTGAATGTTGATGACCCGTGTCCGCCCCCCCTCCCTCACGGCCCGCGCCAGGGTCAGAGTGACGGTAAAATCTTTTTCCCGGATAATATCCGGAATCTTTCGAATAACCGGCAGCAGAAACTCAAGGTTGTGCTCATTGTGCTTGAGCCGCAGTTCATTTACCAGCCGGGTGACGTCCGGCACGTTTTCGCCGTGGTCCGGAGGCGGCAATTCGATATACTTCTTTTCCACAGGCGGGAGGAACAATCCCTCTTCCTTGAGTTGTTCCAGATCCATCTGGATAATACTGGCTTTGCGGCGGGGCACATGCTGCATATCAAGAGCGCTTCTGTCGGAAATGGAAGACTCCATGGGCACGCGTACCGTCACATCCCCGATCAGCTTCGACCGGCAGGCCAGGCGTGCACCGTTATCGATATCTTCCTGCTTCAGTTTTTCGGAAATCCCGTCGGCCACTTCGCCTTCTTCAACAATAACACGGCATTTGCCGCACACCCCCTCCCCGCCGCAGGAGGCGTTGATGTGTACGCCCGCTTCCATGGCCGCTTTGATCAATGTCTCGCCTTCGGGCATCTGAACCTGCCGCTCATGGGGTAAAAATTTTACGGTTACGTCACTCATGAGAATCTCCGTTATTGATCGTATTTTTCAAAATAAGAATATCGAACGTATCACCTAATTTTTAGCAGATCATGCCGCTTTCGTCATTATGGAATTTAAAAAGGTAATATCTTACAACCTGTATCTTTTCTATAATGAGATATATCTCATTATAATGCCTTCCCGGTGCCTTTTCAAGCCCATACCATTACCTGGATTCCTATTTGCGGTAAAAATCCATGGGGTCAAATTGATCAGAGCGGGTTATCTCGTCAAAAAAGGGGAAACGCATCCGGTACAGGCCCGTATGGGTCAGTCCGCCCAGTGTCAGATTTTTGGTCACCTGCCAGCCAGCCCGCATGGACGGTAGCAGAAATCGCATCATGGCAGGATATGCCTTGAGAAATGAAGGTGGGCAGCCGGAAATTTCAAGGCGGTCGCGGATGGCTGTATTCCTGACATGCGTTTTCAGCGGGCAGTCTCCAAACAGAATGGTCCGTTCATGGTCGCCTGAAGCCTTGGCCTGCTTGCCGCACACAATCTCCACATCGCCAAAATCATGGCCCGGGTTGTCCTTGCAGAGCAAGGATAAAGCTGCCCGCAGGCTGATATTACAGCCCGTACACCAGGTCTGTCCGGCAGGCTGGATACGGATGCCCTTAACCCCGGACCGCTGAAAATTACGGCTGAAGACTTCCACCTCCCTGTCAAAAGGGGGCTCCCGGAACGCGGCAGGATCTTCACCAGCCCAGTCCACCCGGCCCACATCCCCCTCCCTGTCCATCATCCGGGCATAGGCAGTCAAGTGGCGCACGGTTTTGGCATCCACCCCCAAAATCCAGGCAGCCGCTGAATCCACTTCAATCCGGTCAGTGCCGGCCATAATCATGTTCTTTCGGCAGGGCTCGCCCGAATCGATCAGGGGCCCCCCGCCCCGAAGAAAATAGATCCCGTCCATGACCGTGAGGTGGCATGGAATTTTTGTGTTGAACGCGGCAATGTGTTCTTCCAGCCGGGCCGTATGGCAGCGGCGTTTGGCGGCCAGGGCAAGGCACCCTTTAAGATTTTTCAGAGACAGGGAAACACCGGTCTGGTCATGATATTTGGGCACCGGCACATTGATCAGAAAATCGGCTTCCATGACCGGACGGGCAATCTCCAGCTTAAGTTTCCCGCATTCCACCGTTTCCATGGGAGCGGCATTAAAATCGATCATCCGGACGCCATAGGTTCGGGCAATATGGCGCATACCCATGGCCGTCAATACAATACGTGTATTAAAGCCCAGCTCCCGGCTGGCAGCTCCGCCGTCGCCGATAATGATATTTTCCGGCCGGCAGCCATGGGTGATCAGTGCGCGCACGACCCCCTCAACCACGGTGGCCGTGGTCATCATCCCGTAATAGGGCATGTTGCGATCCGACCCCACGGCGTTGGGCTTGATCACGATTTTATCGGTTGCCCCCAGTTTCTCAAACCCGCCACATAAATCAATTGCCTGCTGGATGGTGTCGTGGTCTTGATATTTCAGAATTGAAATCATTTTCTGCCCCTTATTAAATGACCTTGGCTGAATTGGTGTGAAAAGCACTCAAGCGGAATCGCAACCACCCATATACAATATAACAAGATTTACTTGATATACAATGCCATAAAAAAAGCGGGAATGTATGCGAACACTCCCGCTTTATAAACCAATCTTAACCTGAAGTTAAGAAAAAATCAGCTTATTTACCCATGGTCTTAAAGGAACCATCCACGATTTCCGGCTCGGGGGTAAAGATTTCAAGGCCGTAACGGTCTTTCAGCTTGTTCAGGGCATCGGTGAGCTGCTGGGGCTCGATGCCGGCGGTCAGGGCAAAGGGGCCGGCAAAGGCTCTCATGCCATGGACCATACCCTGATCAATGTCCTCAACAGATTCGGCAATGCCTTCCTTATAAACACGGACGGCCTCGTTGATTTGAATGGAAAGAAATTCCATGGGGGTGATCTCATCGGACTTGTTGGACGTATCGATCTGGGCCTTGCCGCCTTCCCAGGTGTAAATCCCTTTGCCGGTCTTCATGCCCAGGTCGCCGCTGTCAAGCAGGCCCTGCAGGGTTTTGCCAGGGGTGAAGTCCTTTGACAGGGTTTCCGAGTAATATTTCAGAGTGTGGTAGAAGACGTCAATACCCACATAGTCGGCCAGCTCAAAGGGTCCCATGGGCATTCCCATTTCCTTCATGACCGTATCCACTGAATCGGGTTTGATTTTTCCTTCATCCAGCACCGCGCTGATCAGTGCCTGGTTGGGAGCGCCGATCCGGTTGACGATAAAACCGGGAGAATCTTTCAGCACCTTCACGGGGACCTTGTTGATTCTCTTGGAAACTTCGCACAGGGTGTCTACGGTCTCGTCAGAAGTCTGCTTGCCGTAAATAACCTCGACCAGCTTCATCCGGTTAACGGGATTGAAAAAGTGCATGCCCACAAAGCGTTCGGGATTGGATGCGGCAGATGCAATCTCGGTAATACTCATGGTGGAGGTATTGGATGCCAGAATGGCATCTGCGGGCGCGCCGGCAGACACATCGGCAAACACCTTCTTTTTAAGATCCATTATCTCGGGAACCGCCTCGATCACCAGTTGCACGTCCGCCACTGCTTCCTTGGCGTCCAGCGAAGTGGTCAGCAGGTTGTTGAGAATATTATCTTTGTCATCAGCGCTGATCTTGCCCTTGCCAACGAGAAAATCAAGGCTTTCCTTGATTTTTGCAACACCATTGTCAAGGAACTCCTGCTTTACATCCACCATCACCACCTGATAACCAGCCACGGTGCTGACCTGGGCGATACCATGGCCCATGGCGCCGGACCCGATTACCGCAATTTTTTTGATATCATCGACCTTCATAACAACCTCCTTAGCCAATAGTTTCAATTAATTATAAAATATGAAGCGCGCACCCGGCCGATGCGCGCATAAACGCGTTTGTTGCGGAACATAATTCACAAAATGTTCCTGTATTCTATTTAAGCTCTTTTCGGGTCAAATTCAAGATATTTCTTGCAATAATCAGGTGCTGGATCTGGCCGGTGCCCTCAAAGATATCCAGGATCTTGCTGTCCCGCATCCATTTTTCCGCCAGTTCATCCCGGGAAAATCCCAGGGGCCCCAGCAGTTCAACGCACTTCTGGGTAATCAGTGTGCCGTATCGGCCCGATTTTGCCTTGGACATGGACGCTTCAAGGTTGTTGAATTCATTGTTGTCGGCCATCCAGGCGGCCCGCCAGGTCAGCAGCCGCATGGCATCCAACTGGGCTTCCATCCAGTAAAATTCCTTTTCCACACTGGTGAGGTTGTTGGGGTTTTTCTGATAATCCAGATCGTAACCGGCTTCCTGCAGTTTTTCCCGGGTGAAATCCACGGCCGCACTGGCAACGCCGTTGGCCATGGCCGCCACCATGGGGCGGGTGTTGTCAAATGTTTTCATGACACCCTTGAAGCCTTCTGTCTGCTTGACTTCAGCACTGCCCAGGATGTTCTCCTTGGGAATACGGCAGTTGTTTAATACAAAAGTACCGGTGTCCGACGCCCGGATGCCGAGTTTATGTTCCAGGTGTTCCAGCTTGAAGCCCGGGGTGCCCTTTTCCACGATAAAGGACTTGATCCCAGCCTTGCCGGCTTCCTTGTCCACCGTGGCCCACACAACGACTTCATCGCACCGGTCCGCACAGGTAACAAAAATTTTTTCGCCGTTCAGCACCCACTCATCACCGTCCAGATCAGCCGTGGTGGAGATGGAGCCGGAGTCGGACCCGGAGGCCGGCTCGGTAATGGCCATGGCCGCCCACTTACTGCCGAATTTTTCCATCTGCTCTTCCGTGGCCACAGCCGAAATGGCGGCGTTGCCCAGCCCTGCATTGGGAATGGACAGCAGCAGCCCCACATCCCCCCAGCACATCTCTTCAATGGTTACAACGGTAGAAAGGTTGGTGCCGGTATCGCTCTTGGGCTTATCTTTTTTCTTCTTTTTGTCGCCGTCATCTTTTTTCTTTTTTCCGCCGCCCATCACCGGCATGCCGCGGAAGGCATCCAGCTCCTTGGGATACTCATGCTCGGCTTCATCATATTTCCGGGCAATCGGCCGCAGCATGGCTTTGGACAGGTTGCGCATACTGGCCTGGACTTTTTCCAGTTTTTCAGAAAATTCAAGATCTATCATTTTGCCACTCCTTTTATGGTCTTGTTGTATTGCAGTCAAACATGGTCGTCGCGATTGCGTTAAACAATGGCGATGCCTTCCAGGTTGCTGATGGCCCGGGCATTTCTGTAATACCGCTCAACCGGATAGTCCCGGATATAGCCGTGGCCGCCCAGTATCTGCACGCCGTAATCGCACATCTTCATGGTCATCTCTCCGGCATACATCTTTGCCAGATAGGCTTCCCTGGCCGCATCCTTGCCGGCCTCCAGCTTGGATGCCGCCTTCCATGCCATCAGCCGGATGGCATCCACTTCGTAGGCCATCTCTGCCAGCATGAACGCAACCGCCTGCCGGTGGGCAATGGGTTCCCCGAACTGCTCACGGGTTTTGGCATATTCCCGCGCGGTGTCATAGGATGCGTTGACCATTCCCGCGGCCAGGGCCGCCATGGCAACGCGGGATCGCTGCAGCATGAGATCGTAATTGCAGCCCTCGTCGCCCCCCAGCCGGTCTTCCGCCGGCACTTCGCAATTTTCCAGGGTGACCTTGTTCATCTCAAGGGCATAGAGGCCCAGGGTTTTCTCCCGGTCTCCGACCGTAAGGCCGGGATTGTCAGTGCTCACAATAAAAAGCTCGTTTTTGCCGTCACAGGCCGCAGCCACCAGCATATGCTTGGCGTTGCCCGCCATGGGCACAAAACATTTCTCCCCGTTGATCACATACGACCCGCCTTTCTTCTCGGCGGTGGTGGCCAGACTGACCGCATCAAACCCGAATCGGGGTTCATTAATGGCCATGGTGCAGGGCGTAAATGTTTCACCGCAGTAGTTGGGCAGATATTTCATTTTTTGATCTTCGGTGCCCATTTTTGCAATCGGAGAAATGAACAGCGACGGTGTAGTGGCCGCAATAGCAAATGCCATATCGCCATATGCCAGAGACTCAAGCACAATCGCGCTTTCAATGGGGGAATCATCCATGCCGTATCCGCCGCATTCTTCCGGCACCGAGGATACGGAAGCCCCCAGCCCCCAGGCCTTTTCAATGGATTCCGCCGGGATCTCCCCGTTCTCATCCATTTCATGGGCATTTTCAGTCACAATATCCTTTACCAGCTTTGCGACCTCCTTTTTTACCATTTGCTGCTGCTTTGACATCGAAAAATTGATCATCTTTCGCCTCCCGAAATATATAATTTAATAAAACCAACGACAAATCCGTGTCCGGAAAACCGCCCGGATAAAAACTGACATGTCAGTTCATTCTATTTACATGATACAGCCCTGTCAAGTGTTTTATTGGCCCATTTTCCATTCGTCCATAAACTCATTTTGCCTGAAATCGGGTCAACTGCTCATGTATCGACTTTCAGGTTTTTCGAAGTAATATTTCAGGTTTTTCCCGATAGCATTGATGTCTGATGGAGGGTATATTGATGCCTCTCTTGTTGAACAATGTTTTTTCGGCTGCCTTACGTTTAAATGGTGTACCGAGGATTTTTCTCTTGCCTGGTGTTCTGAAAACACACCAGTGCCAGAAGTTGATTTTGCTGCTTACAAAGACGCTGCTATGAAACAAATGAAAAAAAGAATCGAATCTGCTTTTGAGGGCCTTGCCCGCTGGCTTTACCGGCATTACCGGATAAGCCTTGTGATGCTGGCGGTGGCTTTTGGCGGGTTGCTGCTTCAGGTTCCGGACCTGCAGTTTGACATGTCTTCAGAGTCGCTTTTGCATGCCAACGACCCGTATCGTCTTCAATATGACCGGTTTCGTGAAGAATTCGGGCAGGACCGTAATATTGTGCTGGGTATTACCGGACCGGATATCTTTTCCTACGATTTTCTGATCAAACTCAAATCCCTGCACCAGGCCATCGAATCGGGCGTGCCATATGTAAAACGGGTCAACAGCCTGATCACCGCAAGAAATATCAGCGGGAAAAATGACCTGCTGGATGTCGGCGAATTGATGGCAGGCTGGCCGGAAACGCCTGTGGATATGAACGCCCTCCGGCAGCGGGTGATGAGCGACCCTTATTACCGGAATTACTTGATTTCCGAAGACGGTACCATGACGGCCATCAGTATTGAAACCGATGCGGTGATCGTGGACAAAACCGCCACTGAGAACGATATTCTGGCGGAATTTTCCGATCCATCCCCGGGGTCGGGGCCGGATGAGCAGGCCAGCGAAAAAGATGGCGAACAATTCCATTATATATCCTCGGCGGAAATCAGGGAAATTGTGGATGCTGTCAGCCGCACACTGCCATTGTACGAGACTGACAATTTTTCCATTGCCTTTTCCGGCTCTCCGGTGGTGGTGGATGCCTTCAACCGTGCTGTGGCAAAGGACATGGTCCGGTGTTCCCTGTTTGCCATTTTGACCATTGGCCTGTTTCTCGGCCTGCTGTTCAAACGGCTTTTCGGTGTGATACTGCCGCTGATGGTGGTGGTGGCCTCTGTTTTTTCCGCCCTGGGGGTAATGGCTTTTTTTAATGTGGATGTGAAAATAATGACCGCAATTCTGCCTGTTTTCATCCTGTGTGTCGGGGTGGCGGATGCGGTCCATGTGCTGACCATTTTTTTCCGGCACTATCATGCTCCCGACAAAGGCGGTGATGCCCCGTCAAAGGAAGACGCCATTGCCCGTGCCCTTGGCCACTCCGGCCTGGCGATCCTGCTGACCAGCCTTACAACGGCAGCCGGCCTTTTGTCCTTTTCATTCGCCGAAGTCTCTGCCATTGGCGAGATGGGGATATTTTCCGCAGCGGGTGTTATCATCGCGCTGTTCTATACATTGCTGATGTTGCCGCCCATGCTGGCCCTTATACCGCTGAAACCGACCCCGCCCCGCCGTGTCCGGCGGCAGCCATCGCTGATGGACCGGGTCTTGACGGGATTCGCCCATTTTTCTGTGAATCATGCCGGCAAAATCACCACCACTGCAATTGTCCTGCTTTGCCTCTCTTTGTTTTTTCTGACCCGTTTGCAATACCGGGATCACATGCTGAACTACTTTCCGTCCCATATGACGGTTAAACAGGACATCATGCAGATTGAAGAAAAACTCAAAGGCGTCATCACCTATGAGGCGGTTGTGGACACGGGCGCAGAAAACGGCCTGCACAACCCGGCCATACTGAAAAAAATCGACCAGGCGGCCCTGCTTTTGAAACAACGGCTCAAACAGATCGATCCGGCCTTTGATATTCATAAAATCATTACCATCAACGACATTGTAAAGGCGATCAACAAGGCATTAAACAATGATGACCCCGGCCAATACAGGATTCCGGACGATCCGAAGCTGGTCGCCCAGGAGTTGCTGCTTTTTGAAAACAGCGGCGCCGATGACCTGGAACCCATTGTAGATACCCGGTTATCCAAAACCCGAATGTCCATCAAAGTTCCCTGGCTCGACTCCATGGGCCTGTATCAAATGAGCGGTGCGATTTCCCGGGAACTGGATGCCATATTTGACGGGTATGCACAGGTAAACCTCACCGGGCTGTCGGTCATTCTGGCAAGGACCCTGCCGGCAACGCTGAACAGCATGTATGAAAGCTACGTGCTGGCAGCAATCGTCATTTCCCTGCTTATGGTTCTGCTTGTGGGAGATTTGAAAATTGGCCTGTTAAGCATGTTTCCCAATCTGCTGCCGATCCTGGCCGTTATCGGCAGCATGGCCGCCCTGTCGATGCCCCTTGACATGACCACGCTGATGATCGGCAGCATCGCCATCGGCCTGGTGGTGGATGACACCATGCACTTTATGTACAACTTCCGCAAATTCCTTGATCAAACCGGCGATGTCCGGGAGTCGGTCCGGTTGACGCTGACCGGCACCGGGCGGGCCCTGATGATTACCTCAATGGTGCTGGCCGGCGGATTTTTTACATTATTGGCGGCAACGCTGCCCCATTTAAACCGGTTTGGCCTGGTTCTGGGCATCACCATCATTATCGCCCTGCTTTGCGATTTTCTGCTGGCACCGGCCCTGATGACCCTGGTCATGAACCGTGCAAAAAAACCACACGAACATCAGCCCATCTCCATCATACCCGGTGGGCGCAAAACGAAAGCATGTGACAATCCGACTGCTTATATACAAACGGCAACGGATATAACTGAAAACCAACTCAAACGGAAAGTTTAAGGAGGGGTACAATGTTTTTCAAAAGAAGTGCCATTCAATCCAAACTGGTACCATTAAAAAAGTTAGAGGAAAGCACCGTCCGCGAAATGCACGCCCTTTTTATCGAATATTATGAAAACGCGGATTATGAAACATTCAAAACTGACCTGAGCGACAAGACCGGTTCGTTTTTGTGGCGCGAACGGGCCACGGGGCGATTGATCGCATTTGCCAACATCCGGATCATGCACTTGAAATATGGCCGGAAAAAGGTCCATGGCTTTTTCTGCGGGGATACGGTCTGCCACCGCGATTACTGGCAGCGGAACACCGGAAAGAACAACCCCATGGCCGGAACCATTTACTGGTTCCTGCTGCGGTTTCTACTGCGCCATCCGTTCAGCGGAACATACTGGTTTATGATATCCATGAGTTTCCGGACGTATCTGCTGATTGCCAACAATCTGATCAATCATTATCCGCACTACAAGCGAACCGACAAAAAAACCCGGCAGCTCGGAGAAATCTGCCAGCTTTTTGCCGAACACATGTACGGTGACAAATACGATCCGGAAACAGGGCTGGTCGATTTTGGCCGTCAGGACGACAACCAGACCATAAAAAGCGATGTCGCCCCGGTGACTGCCGAAATGCTGGAGCGCTACCCCAAGATCCGTTTTTATGAGCAGTTGAATCCGGACAACAGCAAGGGCATTGAAATGGCCTGCATCGGTTCCCTGGATATGGCGGCAGCGTTATCATACCTGGGCAAATACTCGCGCCGCTTGTTCAATGCGGTTTTCCGCCGCGACAATGTCAAGAAGATGCCGCAGCGAAAACCGCAACCCGCATATGCCAAGGGAGACCGGCAGGACCGGCAGGACAGGGCGGCGGCCTGATCAATCCGGCCCCATCGTGATACCGTGCTTCATGGATCGGAATAAAGGACAACACGGATGACATTATTCACTTCCGCAGCCCATCGTGCGGCAATGGCTTTTTGCCGGAAGGAGCACAAGGCATTTACAGGCGGACTCGACCATATCGAGCCGCATCAGCGCCGGGTGCTGGGGGAAATGCTGCGTGCTGTTGACGGATCCGCGTCTGCAGACAAATTCAAGCTTTCGCCATCCATGACAGCCGAACAGTTTCGGGAAGCAGTGCCGGTAACCGATTATTCGGATTGGGAAGCACTGGTATTAAAACAACGGGAAACCGGGAAACCGGTTCTCAGCACAAGCCCCTGCGAACGGTATCAACCCACCAGCGGCTCAACTTCCGATATCAAATGGATTCCCTATACCGATCAGTTTCTGGCCCAGATCGATGCGTTCATCTCTCCCATGATTTACGAGATGTATCGAAAGTATCCGGCAGTCCGGAAGGGTTCTCATTACTGGTCCCTTTCATGGGTGCCCACCGCGCTGCGGGAACAGATAAACCCGGATATCAATGATGACATGAACCTGGTGCCATGGTGGAAGCGCATATTTATGTCCCTGACCATGGCGGTTCCCAGCGGCGTGGCGCATACGCCGACATCGGATGATTCGCTTTTTGCAACAGCCTGCTATCTATGTGCAGATCAGCATCTCTCGTTGATTTCCGTCTGGAGCCCCACCTTCTTATTGAGCATGCTCGGGTTTATTCAGGGTAACAGGGAAGAAATTGCCGAGGTACTGCAAAACGGCAAGTGGGGAGACGCCGAACCGGCATTGGGATTCTTGAAATGCCCGAAATCCCGGTATGCAGCCACGGTTCTGCGGGAATGGAATGGAACGCTGTCACCGGTCATATTTGAGCGCCTGTGGCCCCGCCTCGGGCTGATCAGCGCCTGGGATACCTGGACATCCACGGCATGGGCAAAAGAGGTCATGGCCATGTTTCCCTCTGCGGGATTTGAGGGAAAGGGACTGCTGGCCACCGAAGGGATCGTGACCGTGCCCTTTCGCGGGCGGTTTCCGCTGGCATACCGGTGCCATTTTCTGGAGTTTCTGGACATGGACACCCACGAAACCCTGTTCTCCTGGGAACTTGAACCCGGTCAGGTGGTCCAGCCGGTCTTGACAACCGGCACGGGGCTCCTGCGATATCGGCTGCACGACAAGCTTGAGGTCACTGGATTCATGGAAAATTGTCCCTGCTGCGTATTTCTGGGACGAACAGACGGCATCGATCTGGTGGGTGAAAAGCTGAGCCCTGAAATCGCTCAGTCGCTGCTGGACCGGATAGGGACGCACCATAGGATAAAACCCCTCAGCCTGCTGGCAATACCGCGACAATACTCCGGTATAACTGACCGTTATCTGCTGTTGTGTGAGGGGGCCGCCTCAGAATCGATCGGCGAAATCGCCGCCCTGGCAGAGGAGCAGCTTCGCAACACCTATCATTATAATCTTGCCAGAGACCTCAACCAACTGGCAGGGATTGCCTGCGTTGTGTCTCCGGCTGCCAGATCGCTCTATCACCGGCGCGCCGAAGCCCGGGGCATGGTGGCTGGAAACCTGAAGATTGAACCCATTGTTCTGTGGAACTGTGATTTGCCCCCGGAGTTCCGGCTGGCTATGGATGCGTGCGATGCGTTAAACGCGCCAAGTCACGAGGCATCGACCGCAGAACAGTGAAAGAACCGATAAAACGGAAAGAGAATCGCAATGAACATCAGCACATTTGTAAAAGATTTCGGCGCCCGGATCATGATGCCGGATGAAAACGACAAGATTCAGGCATTTTACAACAGCATCAGCATGACAAGTGAAAAATTCAATGTCATCACCAAAAAAGAACCCGATTACTTCCGGTTTCTCCAATATGTCAGTGATCGGCATTTTGTTATCGGCTTTCCCAATGCTGACGGTGTTCTGGAAGGGCTTGCCGTTCTGATTGTCCGGCCCTGCTATATCAACGGCAAATCGGACATGGTGGGGCACTTTCTTGACCTCCGGTTTAAGCGGCGGCGGGAACGCACCATCACTGCCGACTGGAAAGAACTGGCGCTTGCGTTTATCAACCATGGCCAGGAAATCGAAGAGCTGCAGGGCTGCCGTATTTTTCACGGGTCTTATATCACGACCAATATTTACGCAACCGCATCCATTGGCCAGGACAACCAGCCGTCAGAGAACACCAAAGAAAAACAACAAACCGGAAAAACGCCGCCACCGGAAAAGAAAAACAACAACGCCAAACAGGAAAAGCCACCAAGCGCCCCCCCTTTTCTGGTTAGTAACCTGGCCACATATCAGGCGGTGAATATTTATGCCCGCAAACCGCAAAAAGCGCTTGGGTTGGGCACGTTCAAGCGATCAGGAAAATCGTTCACTGTGACCCGCGGCCTCGAAGAAGACCGCGAGGCCCTCAAGGCATTTCTGGACGGGCAAAACAAAGTAAAAACCTTCGGGTATATCTATTCCTCAGAAACCGGGGAATTTGAACGGCGAATACGCGATTGGGACAATTATTCCATGGCCTCCTTTTTCATCGCACGGGACGCGTCCCAATCCATCGTGGGGGCATTCGGTGTGTTTGATCCCGGCGCCGGGCGGCAAATCTATATCGATAAAATCCCGGCGGAAAAAGCCCTGATGGCAAAAACCGGAAAACTGGTAGGCCTGAAAGTGCCCGAGCCCAATGAGAAAATCGACATTCTTTACCTCACGACATTTGAACTCGGCCATGACCTGACCGCTGATGAACGTCTGGATGTATTTGACCGTATGCTGGACGCTCTTTATAAAAGTGGCATTCCCAAAAACTACCACATCGTCTCATTTTGCGATTACAGTCAACAGAGCCTGCTGGAGGTGGTCCAAAAAGGGTATATGTTCGATGCCACCCCGGTCCTCCTTTATCAGCTCCATGCTCCGGATGCGACTGAAGTGTATCGTGAAGCGGAGATGGCCCATCCGCCGGGGCATGAAATGGTACTGATGTAACTGACACGTTTACTTACCTAACTCCTCGTAGCACCCCCCGGCAGTGACGGCATCCTCCCTTTCGCGGCCGTCACTGCCTACCCCCCCCCTCTCTTATTTCTTATGCCAGATTTTCCTTGAGATAATCCATAAACGCTTTATCCCGGTTGTCGCTTGCCAAATGAGCGGGCATTGAGGCAAATATGGATATTGTCTCGTTAAATCCCATCATACCGAGGAAAAAGGGCGTCATCAGGCCACAGGGGGGAATGGCAAACATTCTTTCAGGGGTAAAGGTGTCGAGCGTCACCAGGTCGGACGGGATCCGCCCCATATTGGATAAAAACCCGGATACCCAGTATTGGCCGGTTTTCAGCCCTTTCTTGATACTGTTTTCCAGATAGCGGCGCAACACCCACAGGGGGAGATGCGGTATCATCTTTTCTGCAAGTGCCGGCTTCCCGTCCTCTTCCATATAGGCCCGAATACGCTGCTGAATGTCCTCAATGGTGGTATCTCTGGTGACCTCAATATAAAGGGCCCGGGAAAGGTTACTGGACGAATGAATGTCCGGCCGCCGGGGCCGGAGAGAAAGGGGGATGCCGAAAACCACCTTTCCGCCCGGATTCCGTTGCCATGCCGCCTTTGCCGACAGCAGGGCAACTTTCGGCAGAAGCTTGGAAATCGGGCCTTTCACATCAATGCGGCAAAACGATATGCCGTGGGGTGTCGCGCCCGGGTTGCCTGTGGGTGCGACGCACTGCTCGCCCTTCCATTTGGGCTCCCGGACATTGGTGATGTTCCGGAACTGCTCGATGGACTCGGTATGCCCCGATCCCTCGGGCGCCTCGCCGCGAAGAATGCGGAATACATCCGAGATCCACATAAAAGTGCCCTGACCGTCGGTAATCCCGTGATGGGTTCGAAACACCAGCCGCATGGGGTCGCCCCGGAATACCAGCACTTCACTGGTGGGACCGGTTTTTATCGGCAGGGGCCGTTGATAAAATGTTGTGCCCTCAAAATCAAATCCCGACCACTGGTCGCCCTCAAGCACAGTAACCGGCGGGTTCACACCGGAATCCACAAGCCGGGAAACGCTCAACCAGCCTTTATAGATCAGCCGGGTACTGGGATTGGCTTCGGCGGCGGCATGCACTGCATGGGTGAATGCCGCCAAATCAATCTCACCCCGGCCTTCCACCACAAATTGATTGCATATGGGAAACCGGTAAGCGTCTGCAACATAGTCCGATGCAATATAAACCCTGGGCCCGTTGGTTACTTTTCTGGATTGGTTTTTTGGCATAATTCTCTTGTCTCCCCTTGAAAAACAGTCTAAAAGATGAAATAATCCTCATAAAACCGCTACAGATAATTATTTATCAGCGTTTAGAGAAAAAAACAAGAACCATTTATACCGGTTGTTTTTCAAAAGGGGGATATCATGATGCTTTGTTCTTTCAGCCGCAAATACGGTAACCCAAAAAAGGTTATTTCCACAGTCGCAATCATATGCTTTCTATGCGCCGCTGTTCTGCCGATTGTACCGGCAAACGCCGAACAATCAAAAGCCCGCGCCATTATGGAAAAGGTGGATGCACTGGACGACGGTGATAACATGATCGCCGATATGAAGATGATCCTGATCGACAAAAACGAAAATACCCGGGAACGCATTATGCGGACCTTTGCCAAAGACAAGGGCGAGGATACGCTTCAACTTATTTTTTTTACTGCCCCGCCGGCGGTAAAGGACACGGGTTTTCTCACCTATGACTATGATGATGCGCAAAAGGATGACGATCAATGGCTCTATCTGCCGGCCCTGAAAAAGACCAAACGCATTGCCGCCGGCGACAAGACCGATTCCTTCATGGGATCGGACTTTTCATACGCCGACATGACAAAGCGGGTGGTGGACAACTATACATACAAAATTTTAAAAGAAGGGGCCGTGGATGGGAAAAAGGTCTGGCTGATCGAGGCGGTTCCCAAAAACCAGGATGTGATCGATACCTTCGGATATACCAAAAGCGTGGCATTTGTCCGGCAGGACAATTACTACATCGTCCGGGCCGTGAGCTGGGTTGCTGACAGCGACAAGCTGAAATATCTGGATGTAAAAAAACTGGAAAAAATCGACGGCATCTGGGTTGCCCTGGAAACCCACATGACCACCAAGCGCGGCGGCGAGACGCTGCACAAAACCATCCTGATTCAGGATAATATCAAATTCAATCAGGATCTGGATGAAAGCATGTTTACAGTGCGGCGGCTTGAAAAAGGACTTTAAGAAATAAGGACATAAATGCGGATAAACCGGCACACTGCAATGCGGGGCCTCCTGTATCTATTCCTGTTATGGGGCCTTCCATTATTTACAATGGCCGCGGAGCCGGCAGACGGGCAAAAAACAGTTGCCATCCGGCCCACTGTACCGGTGTTGAATATACGAAGCCGGCCGGCCCTTGATGCCCGTATTGTGGGGAAACTGAC
The DNA here is from genome assembly GCA_034189905.1 of Thermodesulfobacteriota bacterium. Classification (GTDB taxonomy): domain Bacteria; phylum Desulfobacterota; class Desulfobacteria; order Desulfobacterales; family Desulfosudaceae; genus JAXHTY01. The sequence continues at coordinate 1,846 of JAXHTY010000005.1, read as the reverse complement.
AGACTCGGAAACCGCAGATGTCATAGACGTGCAGAAAGACTGGGTGAAAATCCAAAAATCCGACGGCACCGAAGGATACGTCTTCAAAGACTATACCAGACCGGCAGAACCCCAGGCCACGGTCTCTCAGAACGCTTTACCGGTAAAACAGCGGGCCTTCCGGAAGCCGGCGAACATTCCCCGGGCCATTGACGTGGCGGACAAAAAACCGCCCGGTGCCGCCATGCCCCGGGGTGCAGAAATAACAGGAACCGGCGACCCGGCGATGGATGCAGCCCTTGCCGGGTTTGATGATGACGAAAGCGCGGCGGGTGATGGCCTGGACGATGTGCTGGCGGGATTTGATGACGAAGGCGGCGGGTCCGGTGACCTTGGTGATGCACTGTCAGGGTTTGAAGACGGGGGCGGTTCGTTTGATGACCAGACCACATTCACCATTGAAGACACCGGTGCTGCTTCTGCCTGGGATTTCGGTGGTTCCATAAAACTTTCCGCTGTATTTAACGTCAATCACGATCCCCCTGAGCCTGAATGGACCGATCATCGCGGCCTGTCGCGCATGCGCTCGGAGCTCGAACTGGAAGTAGATCGGGATATTTATAAGTCATGGCAGTTCCGCATCAGCGGTCGGGCATTTTACGATGGTGCCTACGCCATTCAGGGCCGGGACAAGTATACCGAGGAAGTGCTTGACGTATATGAAGATGAAGCCGAAATCCGGGAGGCCTATATTCAGGGCTCTCTGCTGCCGGCCCTTGACCTGAAGATGGGCCGTCAGACCGTTGTCTGGGGGCGCTCGGAGAACTTTCGCGTTACGGATGTACTGAATCCCCTGGACAGCCGGACTCCCGGCCTGGTGGATATTGAAGACCTCCGCCTGCCGGTGTGCATGACCAAGCTGGATTACTACGTGGGCGACTTCACCATCACGGGGATTGCCATTCCGGAAATCCGGTTCAACAAAATGCCGGTGGTCGGCAACGATTTTTTCCCCCTGAACGAGGCACAGCCCGACGAGGAGGTGCCCAGCCCGAGCCTTTCAAATACAGAGTATGCAATGGCCATAAAGGGTATTTTTCACGGCTGGGACGCATCCCTGTATGGCGCCTATTTTTTCAACGACGAAAGTTTTTATGACCCGCTGGGGTACGAGTATACCCTTGTGGAGGTCATTTCCCTGCCCGGCGGCGGGGTGCAGCCGATTTATGAACAGGACTTTGTTGCCCTGCGCCGCCATGAACGGCTTTACATGGTGGGCGGGGCCGCCAATGCCACCAGCGGCAGCTGGCTTTTCAAAACCGAGCTGGCCTATACCGGGGGCTATAAATACACCAGCACGGAAGATGAAAAGGAAAAACTGAAATGGCTGGTCGGCCTCGAGTATTCCGGCCTGAAAAGCACCACCGTTTCACTGGATCTTCTGCAGACCTGGCTGAACGACTTTGAAACCCGCATGATGGTCCTGCCCGACTACGCTGTGGAAACGCAGTTTGAAGCCGCCCTTCGCATTTCCAGAACGTTCCTTCACGAACGTCTCGAACTGGTATTTTTTGGTCTTTTAAGGGGGGGGGGAGGCGAAGATGGCGCCTTTGAACGCCTCTCCGCATCCTACGACTTTACCGACCGCCTCACCGGCGGCATCGGCGCCCTCTTTTACCAGGACGGCGACAGCATCACCTACGACAACATTCATGACAACAACCGGGTGTACCTGGATTTGACTTACAGTTTTTAGCTCGTTTCCATCCATAAATGGCCTTTTCCCGCAATATCTGCGTCAAACTGCGGGCTTGCTTGTGCGGCGTACATCCAGTACGCCTCCGCGCAACCCCTTGTTTTCCTTGAT
>JAXHTY010000049.1:0-8380 GCA_034189905.1 Thermodesulfobacteriota bacterium | reverse complement strand
CGCTGCATCTCTCGTCATGTCACGTACAACTAAGTACGCTCCATTCCTCGAGATTTGCGCGCCTCGAACTTGAACTTTTTTACTTTGCCGTCCCAAAATTGACTTTTTACGAGACCATCATATTTGAACGACTTCATAAAAAGCTTTCAACACCGCAGCACAGAATTGCTGCAGCAAGGTACTTCCAATAAAGCGGGCTAAAAACCGCCGTTACACAAGCTGCGACAATTGACTCAGGTTCCGGTATATACCCCGTCCAATGTAACGGAAAGCTTCACAGACTGTCCCGCAATCCGTCATTCCGGCCAGTGGCGCGAAGCGGAACGTGCGCCGGAATCCAGTATCAAATTGATATTATTCGTTATTATAGATTCCGGATCCCGCCCCGTCTTCGGCAGGGCTTGTCCGGAATGACGATTTTCATTATTGCGGGACAGCCTGTTCAGCCTTCCACCCGGATTTCTGTAACATTTGGCGATTTACCGGACACCAGGCAGCCGGTGCGTTCCGGCAATCGGACTTTTTACGTTGCCGTCCCGGGGTAAGTCTTTACGAAACCATCGCCATTGCACCCCTTACAATAAAATTCGTCAATATTCCTGCCACCACATCATCGGCCACAATGCCCGGCCCGCCGGGCAGTTTTTTGTCGAGCCAGCGGATGGGAAAGGGTTTGGATATGTCCAGGACACGGAACACCACGAACCCGGCCAGAACCGGCCAGAATTCAAACGGAATCCCGGCAAGACCCACCATCACGCCGGCGATTTCATCAATGACAATACATCCCGGATCTGTGGTGCCGATCTGTCTTTCCGCCTCATGGGCCACCCAGATGGAAAGGCCGACAATCAACGCAAGAATCGCCGGCACCGCCGGCAATGGTGCAAGGGAAAGCAGGAACACAAATACCAGGCCTGCAATAGTGCCGAACGTGCCCGGCCCCACCGGAATTTTGCCCACATAAAATCCCGTGGCCAGCATCATGATGATGTGCTGTGTCAATGTCATGCAGAGCTTGTATAATGGGGAAAGATCGTTGTCAAGTTTGCTGTGATGGCTCCGTAAAAAGTTTCAAAACAAAGGGGTCTTTATATAGAAGCGGCTATTGAACTTTTTACGGAGCCATCCCGGCTGATCTTTCCACCGCCTTATACACCTCTCCAATGGGGATGTCCTTTTCCGCGGCGATCGCCCTGCACGCGTCATACTCAGGCGTGACGCGGGTGCGCCCGTCCGGCAGGGTAATGTGTTTGGCTTTAACGGGGCCAAAGGGCGTTGAAACAGTAACGGGTTTCCGGGGCAGAATCTGCCGGTCCGCCCGGTAATACCGGACGCCGATGGCCGTCGTTTCCATAAAAATACGGGATGCGATCATATCCCTGCTGTGCGCATCGCACAACACCGTTAAAAGCGTTCCCGGCCGGTTTTTTTTCATGAATACCGGTGTCATGTAAACATCCAGCGCGCCATCGGCAAACAGGCGTTCTATTACATGGCCGAATATCTCGGGGGGCATGTCGTCAATACTGGTCTCAACAATCAACACACTGCCCCGCTCGACGACATCATGAACATCGGCGAACTGGCCGGCCACAATGCGAAGCAGGTTGGGAAGGGATTCGATTTCACGGGTGCCGGCGCCGTAGCCGGTTTTCTCAATGGTCATCAGAGGCATGGGGCCGAACCGTGTTGCCAGGGCGGCAATAATCGCCGCGCCCGTCGGGGTCACCAGTTCATGGGGCACGTCCCCGCCGTAAACCGGAATTCCCTGCAGAATTTCCACTGTAGCCGGCGCCGGCACGGGCAACACACCATGCCGGCATTCCACCCGGCCCGTTCCCAGGGCCAGCGGGGATGCCACGACCTGTTGCACGCCCAGATAATCCATGCAGAGGACCGAACCGGTAATATCCACAATCGCATCCACGCCGCCCACCTCGTGAAAATGGACCGCCTCGATATCACATCCATGCACCGCCGCCTCGGCCCGTGCAAGCCGGGTAAAAGCATCCAGGGCCGTTGTTTTCACCCGGTCCGGCAGCGAACTGTCGGATATCAGCGTGCGAATATCCCGCCAGGTTCTGCCGTGCCCGTGACCGCCGTGATGCTCAAGATCTGCCACATCGACTTTACGGGCCGCAATCCCGTTCCTGCTGATAGCGGTTTCGGTAATATCAAACCCGTCGTGCAGCAAGGGCCGAAGGTGCTCCTTCAGCCAATCCACCGGCACCCCGAGGTCGACAAACGCCCCCAGGGTCATGTCCCCGCTGATGCCCGAACTGCAGTCGAAATAAAGGTCGATGGACATTTGCAATCCTTACGTCAATGCTTCAATGGCATGCCCTGCCCTGGCATACTGATATAGAAATTTGAAATTGGAAATTCGATCCCCTGATCTGATTTCCAATATCCAGTTTCCAGTTTCCAGTTTCTCCGTTCCCCACCTCACGCGGATGCACACTTCACAATCTCCACCAGCAACTCCGTCGCCCGCACCATATCATCCAGTGCCACGGTTTCACGAACCGTATGCATATCCTTCATACCGGTGCCAAGAATGCAGGTGGTAATGCCATGCTGAAATAATATATTGGCGTCCGACCCACCGCCCGAAACCTTCTCTGTCAGGTCAACCCCCAGATTGGCGGCAGCCTTCCTGGCGGTCTGCACGGCCGGATGGTCCGAGGGCACAAACAGGCTTTTGAAATCGGCCTCCACGTTTACATCCACCCACGGCACGCCTTCATGCCGGGACTGACGGGCGGCTTCATCCACTGTCTCCCGGAAGACCGAGACAATCTTATCAGTAATGGCATCCAGGGCCTCATCCCGCTGGCTTCTGGACTCGCCGGTCACCCTCACCTCCGGAGGGACGATATTGGTGGCCATACCGCCTTCAATACCCCCGATATTGAAAGTGGTTTCCGCATCCACCCGGCCGGGTTCCAGCTTTGCGATGGCCTTTGCCGCCACAGCAATGGCATTGACCCCGTCTTCGGGGTTGGCACCGGCATGGGCGTCCTTGCCGTGCACCACAAATTCAAACCGGTTTGCCGCAGGCGCCCGGGTCACAATCCCTGCCGGGTCCGAGGCGTCCAGCATATACCCGTACCGGGCTGACACAAGGCTGTAATCTAAGTGTTTTGCCCCCATCAGGCCGATCTCTTCACACACGGTAAAAACCAGCTCGATCGGACAGGTATCGACCCTGCTTTCGTTCAGCACCCGCATGGCCTCAATGATGATCGCCACCGCGCTCTTGTCATCCGCGCCCAGAATGGTATCACCGTCACTTGAAAACACCCCGTCCTCCAGCACCGGCTTGATGTTGTTACCCGGGGTTACCGTATCCATGTGCGCCCCGATCAGCAAGGGGTCACCATTGCCGCCCCCATTAAACCGCACCACCAGGTTCCCAGTGTTGCCGTTGACTTTTTTATCTGCCCGGTCTGTTATCGTTTCCGCCCCCATTTCCTGAAAAATGCCGGAAATACAATCGCACACCGCCCGCTCGTTCCTGGATACGCTGTCAATCTTTACCAGCGCCTCAAATGTCTCTGCCAGCCGTTCCCTGTTTACCATGTCTCTGCTTTCTATTCTGGATTTTCGTATTCCGGGATCGCCCCGTCAGTCCACCACTCAAATATTGCATGAAATATTCGTGACAAACGTTTCATAAAATATCAAATCATGTCCGGGAAGTAAAAGGCTTTATCCGCTGCTTTATCGTCCCGGGGAAATCACCCGGGACCGGCAGAGAAGATGATAGGTTGATTGGCGGGGCCGGAAGGGTCGTGTAATCTCAACAGTGAAGCCTGACGGCTTCGTACCTGAATGTTTGATGCGATAGATTGCAACTACACATAGCCGTTTTCTCTGAACCAGGCGATCGATCGGTGTAAAGAGTCTTCCAGCGGCGTGAATTCAAGCCCTAATTCGTTTTTCGCCCGGGTATTGTCGAAAAACAGATACTGCTTTGAATACCTGACTTCCACTGGTGTTGTCATGGGCGGCCGGTGGGTGAATCGATCGGCCACCCACGTTAAAAAACCGGCAAACGGGTACAATACGAACAGGGGGACCGGGATCATTACTTTGATTTTCTTTTCCGACACCCTGTAAACCAGCCGCATAAATTCTTTCATGGTGAGGTTACAGTTCCCCAGAATATATTTCCTGCCGGTTTCGCCTTTTTGGGCGGCAAGCACATGGCCCCGTGCCACATCCCGGACATCCACGATATTCAGCCCGCCGGCATAATAAAACCAGTTATACCCTTTGAGTATATCAACAATAATGCCGCCTGTGGGCGTGGGGCCGATATCGTTTGCCCCGAACGGAAAGCAGGGATTGACCACAACCAGATCAAGTCCCTTTCTGGCAAATGCCAGTGCTTCCTGCTGGGAAAGATATTTGGTCAGCACATAATGGCTTCCCAGATCATATTGATTAAACGGGGTATCTTCATCGCTCAGCCCTTTTCCGGGTGAAATGCCCAGCGCGGCAATGGAACTCGTGTAAACCACCCGCCCCACTCCGTTGTCGAGGGCCGATTGCAGCACATTTCGTGACCCCTGCATATTCACTTCATAAATACCGGCCCAGTTCTTCATCCATATGGAGAACACAGCCGCCAGATGAAAAACCGTATCAACCCCCTGCATGGCCTTATCAACCGCCGCGACATCCAGGATGTCGCCGGTTACAATCTCAATATCAAACGACTCAATATTTCTTATGTCCTCTCCCGGACGGACCAATGCCCTGACATCCACATTCTCTTTTAACAGTTCTTCCACAACATGTGATCCAATAAAGCCCGCTGCACCGGTAACCAGCGCCTTTTTCATCTTTTTTTCGCCCATGTTGTCCCCCTGTTCTGAAACATCCAATGAAATCAGTTGACTTATTGTCATACAAGATATATATGTTTTAAACATATTGTCATACAATATGTCAATATGATTTTCTCTATGCCTGAAAAATGATTATTTTTGACAAAATCAGGTGTTCATGAGATACCAACCAGGTAAATAAAAATGGTGAACATATGATGGCTTCGTAAAAAGTCCAATATCTTTGTTGCGCTGCATCTCTCGTCATGTCACGTACAACTAAGTACGCTCCATTCCTCGAGATTTGCGCGCCTCGATCTTGAACTTTTTACTTTGCCATCCCAAATTCGACTTTTTACGAGTGCATCAACATATGAATACCCCCAAAAACAACCCGTCAATGTTTGATTCCATAGAGAAAACACCCGATATCCCTCACAGGGTGGCACACCAGGTCATCCGGCACATCATCGATGGAACATTAAAACCGGGTGACAAGCTTCCTTCCGAGAAACAGATGCAATCAAATTTCGGTATCAGTCGCATTTCCCTGAGAGAGGCCATGAAGCTTCTTGAAGCAAAGGGATATATTGAATCACATGGCAGACGCGGCAAGTTTGTAAAAAAGGACAGCACTGCCTCCCTTGAGTCGGCCATCGAAGATATTATTTCCGTTAATCATGAAAAAATCTGGGAACTTTTGACCGTCCGGCGGATTATTGACTCGGAAGCAGCATACATGGCCGCGCTTCATGCCAATGAAAAACAGATAAATCAGCTACGGCAGTATGTAAAAGACGCCCGACAGATAGGGATTCCCAACCTGGTAAACACCATTGAGGGCGGAAAATTATATTCCCGTTTTTACAGTAACCTGGCGCAGGCAACCAACAACACCATCTTCGCCCGAATCATGAAATCGATCTCATCCTTATTGAAAGGTGCCCTTCCCTACAGCCGGATGAAGCTGACGAATATTGAGGAGGCGTCGGAGATCCTTTATACAACCCATCTCAAAATTTTTCAGGCCATCGAAAAACGGGATGCCGCAACGGCAAAAGCAATGGTGATCGAGCACATTGACTGGCTTGAACAATCATTAAAATCGGTCCTCGAGTAAACATCTGAAAACTTGTTGACACAGGCGCCAACCCCTATTACCTTTTAAGAATATACATGCGGAAGTGCGCAGCGTTCTGGTGATGCTCCCGGACTTCAAATCCGGTGTGGGGCGCTAACACCGTCCCGGGTGGGTTCGATTCCCATGCACTTCCGCCATTTAATTCATACTGCCACTGGTTCGATACGATGGGGTTAAACCTGACATCACCGTTGCAACTCATTGTCGCCGGAAGCTTTCTTCTGTTTTCCGCCTGTGCGCTGCCAAAGCCATATGTGGGAGACTATGTGAGATATGATAATCCATTGGTTTGCGAGTGTATGCAACTGCCTCACCAATGCGAGATCCAGACCGAGCATTACAGGATTGTAATAACCGTAAAAAGAGGAGAAGCACCGGATCAGTATGAGCTGGAGGGGGTCGCGCACTCAAAATTACCGGCCGTATTCTCCCGTTTATCCTCAGACAGCCGGTTTTCCCTGCTGATCATCAATGACAGTAAAATCATCGACAATGTCAATATTTTTCCTCAACCCGATATCGCCAATACCGAATTAACCCTGAAAAGAAAATTCTCTGCAACGCCTTTTGACGCAATTGCCATTATTTACAGCGTGAAATCATACGGGTAACAAGGGCTCGCTTTTTTCTGATGACCGTTAACCGTTTGAAACATAATCATATGAGAAATCGAGTAATAAGGTGCAATCATGCCAGATGTTCTGATTCAGCAGGCAGGCTATAATATTGTTGAAAAAGCTGTGGACAAGGTATTTGAACAGTTTCCGCAGCACCTTGCCGGCAGACGGGTGCTGATCAAGCCCAATGTATTGCGGACGGCAACGCCGGACGAAGCCGTGGTCACCCATCCCGCGGTCCTGCGGGCCGTGGTGAAGCGGGTGGCTGCGGAAAATCCCGCAGAAATCGTGGTGGGCGACAACTCCGGCCTGTTCAATTACGGGGCCGTGGAGGAAGCATTTGAAAAAAGCGGCCTCATGGACGCGGCCATGGGGTATTACCGGAACATCGGCGCCGATTCCGTGAAGATGGATTTCAACCCGGACTTCATGACATCGGTCAGCATCTCCAAGGCGGCCCTGGACGCCGATGTGATCATCAGCCTGCCGAAATTCAAAACTCACGGCCTGACAGTGATCACCGGGGCCATTAAAAACTCCTACGGCCTGTTGCCCGGCGCCCAGAAAGCCAAGCTCCACCAGGCCGCCGGCAGCCCGGAACGATTTCACGAGGTGGTCGTGGATGTCTTCAAGCTGCGTATTCCCGACCTGTTTATTGTTGACGCCATCCTCGGCATGGAAGGCAACGGCCCGGCATCGCCGGACACGAGAGAAATCGGCAAAATCCTGGCTTCGGACAATGCCGTGGCCCTGGATTCGGTTATCGCCCGGATGATGGGCCTTGATCCGGCCCGTCTCCGCTTTTTTGAAAAAGCCAGGACCGACGGTCTGGGCGATTATGATCCGGCATCCATCAACGTCATCGGCCCCCTGGAACCCATTCCCGACTTCAAGCTGCCGCCTTTAAGCGGGGAAGCCAACATCAACAACCCCGCTCTTCAGGATATGATGGCGCAGAACGCCCGCCTTATTCCGAAGGTCAGCGATGACTGCACGGCCTGCGGCACCTGCGTGGAACAATGTCCCGTGGGCGCTCTATCAATGAATGATGAGGGATTCCCTTTTGCCGATGTTGACACCTGCATCACCTGCTTCTGCTGCCAGGAACTCTGCCCGGAAAAGGCCATCAGACTACGGTAAAAAACCGTCCTCCGGTCATGATGTATAGGGTATCCCCCCCAACTCACAATGCCTCTCGGGATGAAATGATTGTACCCGGGGCTATCCACTGCTTTATCCCCCCTGGTTGCGGAAACAGATCAATACCAGTACGTCATCGCCCGAGTTGACGATCTGGTGGGGCTCGTCAGGGGCAAATTCGATAAAGTCGGCAGGCTGGATAAAGGTAAGGCCTTGATTTGATTTAACAGTGCCGGTGCCGGCCATGACGATGACCCGTTCCCTGTCGCCATGGGTGTGATCCGGGGTGTGACCGCCGGGGGCAAGTTCCAGCACAACCGTATCGTCGGACAGCAGTTTGAAGCGCACCGCTTCCGCGCCGTCCAGGCCGACGGCGGCGGCATCCAGGCTGTCCATTTCCGGGTAATGCAGGTGTTTCATGGGTGTCTCTCCTTTACGTTGCTTATATTCGATGCTGGCGTCAGGTGTTTTTGAATCCTGATACTTCATGAAATTCAGGGACCTGGTTTATTTTTAAGTGGAAGCCTGAAGGCTTAGGCTACATGGACCGGGGCTTTTGCTAAGGCCGGGACAATTCCGAAGTCGACGTAGCGGAGGTCTTCAGACCGCCATTAAAAAGTGACCATATTCATTCAATGCCGGCC
>JAXHTY010000048.1:0-9043 GCA_034189905.1 Thermodesulfobacteriota bacterium | reverse complement strand
CCCTTCGGGCGAGTCGAGTTCGCCGCACCTGCTTTGTTGCAGCATGCTCGCAGTAGATTGACTACAGCGTCGCATGCTGCGCCTCGCATCTGCGGCGAACTCAACTCGTGAAATAAGCGGGCTAAAGGCTTCCGCTACACGGGCGGGGGCATATATTCGGATCCGAGGCAGTGGGAATAGCCGCACCCGGTGTAACGGAGGTCTTTAGACCTCCGCGTAAAATCTGAAAACTTCCGGGGAACTCCATCCGAAATCGAAATTGGTTGCAAATTTCAAATATCCAGTTTCCAATTTCGGGCCTTAATGGCCGGCAGCGGCTTCCTTGTCTTTGGCTTCCTTCTCATGCTGCCCCCCGGTGCCTTCCGCATCGGGATCTTCCCTGACCAGCAGGCCCTCCAGAGCATGTTTTGCCGTATCAATGCGTTTATTCTTGACCTGTTGGGCGGCGGGTTCACTGCTGCCATGCAGGACAGCGGCCTGATCGAGATAATCCGCCACCTGGGTCAGGGTTTTTGCCTGCTCCCGGTTGTCGTATCCCATTGAAATTTCACCGGCCGCTTCCAGATAATCGTATATTCGCTGAAGGTCCTGTAAGCCTGTATCATTGAGGAGGAACAGGGCTCTTTGCATGTACGTCCGGGCGGCAAAATCGTATACCTCGGCTTTGGTGTATGCGTCTTTTTCTTCCCCGTCCCATCGGGCACCATGCAGAATCATCACCCGGTCACGGCCCACCGGGGTAAAGTTGCCCTTCCAGACCTCCACGGCCCCTTTTGTTTCCCGGATATAATAGCGGCCCGCGTTCAGGGCACTTGAAATCACCACCAGTAGAATAACAAACCCCAAACAGGCACCGGCAATCACGAAAAACCGCTGAATTGAATCATCACCGGATGTTGAGTCAAACCGGCGGTTATCCACCGGGGGCGGCGGGGGTGGTGTGGCCTGCCCCATTGACGGCCGGGGCGATGCCGCAGGCTTCGAGGATGGCGTTTCGGGAAGGGCCGGCTTTGGCGCCGGAGCAGACGCTGCCACTGCTTCAGGGGTGGCCGGGGTATCTTCCGATGCCGGTGATTTTTCCGGTTCTCCGGTTTCCTTTGCTTCAGGCGCAACCGCTTCTTCGGTTTTCTCTTCAGCCGCTGCTACCGTCTCCAGGCTCTCCCCGGGCTCTGGCGCCGGGGCGGCTTCTTTCTCCACGTCAGGCTGCTGTTCCTGACTGCCTTTGCTGTCTGCTTTTGTCTCTTTTTTGTCAGCTTCAGACTTTGCGTCAGACGTTGGTTGAAACAGGCTTTTTTTACCCATATGCTTTAAACTCCTTTGAAAATACCATGCAATTCATGTATCATCGGGTTCCAAGGGCTTACTGTCCTTCTTTACACACAAAGCACTATTTTATAAAAAAAGAATCGTTTGTAAAGGCATTTTTCCAAAACGCCATGGAATCCGGGAAGATAAAGCTTGCTTCAATACTGGCGCGCCATGCCCCGCTGGCGGTTGCGCTTTCCGGCGGGGTTGACAGCACATTTCTGCTGGCCATGGCGCGGGATACACTCGAGGATCAGGTAATTGCCCTGACATCGGTCTCGCCGCTCCATGCCGAACGGGAACTTGCCGATGCACGGGCCATTGCCGCCGAACTGGGGGTTGCCCATATTGCGGTGCAGACAAACCGCCTGAAGGTGCCGGGGTTTGTCATGAACCGGCGTGACCGGTGTTATATCTGTAAGACCGTTTTATGGCAGGAATTCAGCGCTGAAGCACAAAAAAACGGTATTTCACACGTGGCCGACGGGGTATGCGTGGATGACCTGAACGAATTCCGGCCCGGTATTGCGGCCGGCCGCGAACAGGGCATTCTCTCACCATTGGCCGAGGCCGGCTTTACAAAAGCCGATATCCGGGCATATTCAAAAAAGAAGGGGCTTTTCACCTGGGACAAACCCGCCGGCACCTGCCTGGCCACCCGCATTCCAGCCGGGACCCCCATAACCCCGGAACGCCTGAACATGGTGGCACAGGCCGAATCGGTCCTGCACAATGAAGGATTTACCCAATGCCGGGTCAGGCTTCACGACACCCTGGCCCGCATTGAAGTGCCACCGGAAAATATAACCATGCTGGCAGAGCCGGACACGCGCACAGCGATTGATGCTGAACTGAAAAAAATCGGATTTTGCCATGTGAGTGTGGATATGGATGGGTACCGTAACAATAAATAATAAATTAAGAACAAGGCCGCACATATTGAAACGAGGAATAAAATGACAGACATCACAAAGGATACCGATTTTATCAGAAAAATTATTGCAGACGACCTGAAAGCCGGGAAATACCCGGGCGGACTGAAGACCCGCTTCCCCCCCGAACCCAATGGATACCTTCATATCGGCCATGCCAAGTCAATCTGCCTCAATTTCGGGGTTGCCGCGGAAAACCAAGACAGCACCTGCAACCTGCGGTATGACGACACCAACCCGCTCAAGGAGACCGTTGAATATGTGGACGCGATCAAGGCGGATGTCACCTGGCTGGGCTTTGCCCCCGAAGACCGTGTTTTCTACACTTCCGATTATTTTGAACAACTATATGCGTTTGCGGTGCGCCTGATCAAAACGGGAAAGGCCTTCGTATGCAGTCTGAACCAGGACCAGATCCGGGAAACCCGGGGAACCCTCACCGAACCCGGCAAGGAAAGCCCGGACCGGGATCGACCGATGGAAGAGAACCTGGATTTGTTTGAACGCATGCGGGCCGGTGAATTTGAAGATGGCACCTATGTACTCCGTGCAAAAATAGATATGGCCTCTCCCAATCTATGCCTGCGCGATCCCGCTATTTACCGCATCCGGCGTCAGCATCACCATCGGACCGGCGAAAAATGGTGCATCTACCCCATGTACGATTTTGCCCATTGCCTCTCCGATGCCATTGAGCAGATCACCCACTCCCTGTGTACCCTGGAATTTGCCAACAACCGCCCCCTTTATGACTGGTTTGTGGAACAGCTTATAGAACCGCCCCGGCCCAAACAGATCGAGTTTGCCAGGCTGAACCTCAGCTATACCATCATGAGCAAACGCAAACTCGTCAAACTGGTGGACGACCATTATGTGGATGGATGGAATGACCCGAGAATGCCTACCATCGCGGGACTGCGGCGGCGGGGGGTTCCGCCGCAGGCGATTCGGGAATTCTGCGACAAGATCGGGGTGGCCAAAAAAGACAGTATGGTCGATATGGCCTTGCTGGAATACACGATCCGGGATGTGATGAATAAAGATGCCCTGCGGCGCATGACCGTACTCCGGCCGCTGAAGGTGGTCATTGAAAATTATCCGGAAGGCCGGACGGAAAAGCTGGATGCCGTTAACAATCCCGAAGACCCGGAAGCCGGCACGCGGACGATTCCGTTTTCCAGGGAATTATATATTGAGGCAGACGATTTCATGGAAGATCCGCCAAAAAAATTCTTTCGCCTGGCACCGGGCCGTGAGGTGCGGCTTCGCTATGCCTATTTCATAAAGTGCGAACAGGTCATCAAGGATCCGGACGGCCATATCACGGAACTCCGGTGCACTTATGACCCGGCCACCAAAGGCGGTGATGCGCCCGATGGCCGAAAGGTCAAGGCCACCCTGCACTGGGTATCTGCCCGGCAAGCGGTTGAAACCGAAGTCCGTCTCTATGACCGGCTCTTTCTGGTGGAAAATCCTGCCGATGTTCCGGAAGACAAAGACTTTACCGATGTCATCAATCCCGAAAGCCTGACAACCCTCTCCCCCTGTTATGCGGAGCCATCCCTGGCAGAAGCGCAGCCCGGCGAGCGGTATCAGTTTGAACGCCTGGGCTACTTTTGTGTGGACACAGAAGATTCCGCACCCGGCCACCCGGTGTTCAACCGAACGGTAACATTACGGGATACATGGGGGAAAATCCAGAAACAGCAGAAGAAGTAAAAAGCCTGCCTCCGCCTTTTTACACACGCATGAAAATAAAACTTTCTTGCTTTCCCCGGAAACATACCACACATTGCCTGTTCTTACAAAAATGTTTTTATATTTCAATTCGTTTACATTTATGTAATATTTACCCCCCTCCCGGTCAGCCCCTCCAAATTACAAACGCTCCGCAACCCCTTATAGCTTAAGCCCTCGCAGAAAATTAATAAAAATTTAACTCATTGGCACACTGTCTGCAGTTTTATGTAACTTCGCCCGGGCGGCATGCCGTTCGGGCTTGGTGACGACAGGAAACCTGAATACCGGCACACGACAAATCCGGCATTCAGGAAGGTGTTGACGCGGCGGCACTTTGTAAACCCGCCGGTCATCCGTATTTAACATTTGATTGAATCAAAGAGAGGAGATGTTCATGAGACGGTTTGGTGTATTATTGATGATGGTTACGGCAATGGCAGTGGGTTTTGGCGGGAATGCGCTGGCAGCCGATGTGTCGGCAGGTGCGGATGTGGTCTCTGCCTATGTGTGGCGTGGCATTACCTTTAATGACGAGGCTGTGGTGCAACCATATGTGGATGTTACCGCAGAAAACGGCATTAACATAAATGTATGGGGAAACTACGATCTGGGCGATTATAACGAAACAGTGGATAATGGTGAGTTTTCTGAAATCGACCTGACCCTGTCATACGGTTTTTCCCTGGACCCGGTGGACATTACCGTGGGCCATATCGAGTACCTGTTCCCCGGCGTCAACGGAGACCAGGGGACCAGCGAGTTGTTTATCGGCGCCTCAGTGTCCCCCCTTGAGGGGTTGTCCGCAGGCATTGACTTCTATTATGACTACGATGAAGGGGAAGAGTATTATACCGCGGCCAGTCTCTCCTATGACTTTGAACTGCCCGGCGGTGTCGGCATCGGCCTTGGCGGTTCAGCCGGGTACGCCGGCAATAAATATGCGGCTGACGGGGATCACGATTTTTACGACTACAACCTGTCATGCAGCGCTTCTTATGCAGTTACCGACGCAGTCGGGGTTTCGGCATTTATCGCCTATACCGATTCGTTTGATGATGACAATACCCTGACCAAGCCCGACCTGGATGTTGATGTATACGGGGGCGGCGGATTCTCCGTCAGCTTCTGATGTTTAGGATTCCCTCCCGGGATATTGCAAGCACTATGGTCTGATGCTGTTCGCCCGCCACAAAACAGGAGCGAATGGCATCAGGCCTGTGCTTCTTCCTTGTCCATCAGGCCCAGCACCCGATCCAGAAGCGCATTGGCCAGTTCCGGTTTACCCATCTTTGGCAGGTCTTCTTCCCTGCCGTTTTTGTAAAACAGATGCACCTTGTTGGCATCCGCGTTAAACGGAGAATCTGTTGCGCTGATAAGATTGGCTGCGATCATGTCGGTATTTTTGGCGGCCAGCTTTTTCTGAGCGTTGTCGGCAAGGTCCTGTGTTTCAGCGGCAAAACCAACCACCACCTGACCGGTTTTCTGCTGACCGATAGTTCTTAAAATATCCATGTTCTCGGTCAGCTTCAACACCATGCCCTCGCCGTCTTTTTTCTTTATCTTGTGTTCCGCGGCATCCACTGTCCTGTAATCCCCCACAGCCGCCACTTTGAAAATAATATCCGTCTCTGCCATCCGCTCAAGAACGGCCGTGGCCATTTCACCGGCCGTCTCCACGGAAACGACATCCACGTTCACCGGCGGTCTCAGAGAGACAGGCCCCGATACCAGGGCTACCGTCGCGCCCCTGTATTCGGCCGCCCTTGCGATGGCATACCCCATCTTGCCGGAAGAAGAATTGCTGATAAACCGCACCGGATCAACGGGCTCCCTCGTCGGGCCGGCCGTAACCAGCACCCGTTTGCCGGCAAAGTCCTTGGGGGCCATCATATGCAAAAACCGGTCAACAATAATTTCCGGGTCCGGCATACGGCCGGGGCCGGTTGTACCGCAGGCCAGCTCACCGGAACCCGGCTCAATAACCGTAAACCCGTTTTCCTCCAGGGTATCAATGTTACGCTGCACCGCCCTGTTTTCATACATGTGGGTGTTCATAGCAGGACATATGAGCCGCGGTGCGGTAACAGCCAGCATAAACGTGGAAAGCGCGTCATCCGCAAGTCCGCACGCCATCTTTCCGATGATATTGGCCGTGGCCGGCGCAACGATCACCGCATCGGCCTCCCGTGCCCAGTCAATATGACGGATACCCGCATCGTCATCATCGTCAAACAGGGATACACATACAGGATTACCGGACAATGCCTTAAAGGTGAGCGGCCCCACAAACTTACAGGCGCTCCGGGTCATGATCACCCTTACCACAGCCCCCTGTTTTACCAGCATGCGCAACAGCTCCACGCTCTTATAAGCCGCAATGCCCCCACTGACGCCAAGTACAATGTTTTTATCTTTCAGATCCATGAAACAACCTCGTGAAGAGTTGTCGGGGTATGTTCCTGTCAAGGTTATACTACTTAACCCACTGAACGCAAGGAGATTTTCGATGTACACTGCGGGCATGGGCATAAACCGGATGCCCCAGGATGATACTTGCATAAACTGTCCGGTCCCGGGGGACCAGGAGACGCTTCCGCAGTTTCCGGCTACGCTTGAGCATCAGGGAGAGGAATCCGATATAGCAGGTGCCAAGACCCATGGCATGGGCATAATTCATGATATTGGTGGCCGCAATATTACTGTTTTCCGAGGCAAACGCCGCGCCCGTGGGGGCGCACACAAGAATCAGCACGGGCGCACCATGAAGGATATAATCCCTGCCGGCGTTTGCCTGTTCGATGTAATAATTCATGCCCCCCAGATAACGGTTCAGCTTGGCCACCAGACGGGTTCGGCCCAGCAGCCGGAACAACATCTTCCCCGGGGCGCTGTTCGACCACTTATAGAGCCGTACACCCAGTGAAAAGACCTGTCGGGAAGCGGCTTCCAGCCGCGCTTTATCGGTTATAACAACATATTCCACATGCTGAATATTGCTGGACGTGGGTGAAAACCGTGCCAGATCGAGCACCGACTCAATAACCGCCGGGTCCACGGCTTTCTGTTTATACCGGCGGACACTGCGGCGGGTTTTGACGATCTCCTCATAAACCGAAGGGGTCAGAATATCTTCATCAACGGGCGTCACGGTTCCTTTATCGGCCAGCCCCGTGTGGGTGATTGCCTGCTGGGGGCATACGGCAATACAGTGGCTGCACAGATTGCACAGTGCCGGATATCCCGGAACCGGTTCATTATCCACCTTCCGCCAGACTCCGGCCACACAATCGTCCACACACCGCATGCAGCCATTACATCGTTCCTGATCGCGATAAATTTCCATACGTCAAACTTATAGAAAAATTATTATTTGATCAACACCCTTATTGCCCATTGATATTTTCTTCTCTCTATGGAATCTTAAGGTATTATGGAGCAGGATTTCCTGAAACACAGAACCCTTTTGGCCATCTTCAAAAACGCGGCCATAAACTTTCTGACAGACGGGTGTTTTACCCTCTCGTCATCAATCTCCTTTTATTTTCTTTTGTCCATCATCCCGTTTGTCGCCCTGATCATTATCCTGTTTAATATTGTGGCCAGGATTATCTCGACATATCACCTGCAGGGCGTTACCATCACCGCCCTAATAACGGAGCACCTGGTGGATCTGATCCCTTTCATTACACCGGAATGGATTGAAAAATACGTTATCAATCCCGCCTCCATGAAATCATTTACCATCATGGGCATGATCCTGCTGCCCTTTATCAGCAGCCTGATCTTCAATATTCTGGAAACCGCCTACCGCCGCATTTTCAAACTGGCCCCCCGCCATATTCTTATCAGCAAGGCAATCTACCCCGTGGCGATCATCACGGTGATTATGCTGATCTTCGTCGTGGTGTTTATCGCCAATGTTGCGGCCGCCGCGGCCATGCACCTGATTCACCTCAGCCCCCGACTCGAGAGGCTTTACGATATTGTTCAGAATCTGCCCCTGCCCATCGGCATCTACCTGATTTCACCAGTGGTATTCCTTCTGTTCTTCTTCATTACCACCAAGATTTTTTTAAACCTCAACATCCGCTTCAAGTACCAGCTCTTTTCAGGCCTGTTATTTTACGTTCTGTGGCTTTGCGCAAAAAAGATCTTCTGGCTTTATGTCACCCGTATCAGCAGTCTGACCCTTATTTACGGATCACTCAGCTCCATCATCATCATGCTGATATGGATATACTACTCTGCCATGGCATTGTTGTTTTCAGTGGAAGTCATGCATGAACTGCACCTCAGAAATGCGGAACTGGAAGCCGTGCCGGCGGGAAAAACAGAAAACCCGGACAGTTCGATGTCCGGGCAGAATTGATACAAATCTATTTCGGGGCCTCACCCTCACGCGAGAGAACCGGGAAATTTCAAATCACTTACAGATGGCAAAGCGGACAGATGGCAAAGCGGAAGGCCGCGTGCAAGCCATCCCCCCATCCCGAGAACTCTCGTTCACCCGATCAGTGGACGAACACAACGTTCACCCTTACATGCGCGGCAAGGCAAGAGATGCATCGCAACACAACGGGCGAACGGTTTGTAAAACCATCTTTAAAGTGCAGCCAGGGCCCGCTCCCACTCATTGACAATATCCACCAGTTCTTCTTTGGAAAACTTGGAGCTGTCAATAACGATCCGGACACCCTTGATTGAGATATCGTAGAGGTCCTTTACCATCTGCTGGACCACGTCCGGGCCCGGCATTACTCCTCTGGCCTCGATCTCACGAATTTCATCAGGCGACATGGTCGAAATAACCCCCCGCCCCACGACTGATTCCAGTTCATAAAGCGTCAGATCGCTTTGCAGATAGCCGCGTTCAGACTCCGCCGGCACCAGTTCGGCACTTGCCGATACAACCATCACGGCAAGCACAAGCCCTGCCAGCAGACTGATTTTAAGTGCTGATTTCATATGATGTACCTCCTGTTATGTGGATAACAAAATAGTTGATGGTGCTTTCATTTATTAACAACACTTCCGGAAATATGGACGTTGTCAGGCGACTGGGACAG
>JAXHTY010000047.1:0-9428 GCA_034189905.1 Thermodesulfobacteriota bacterium | reverse complement strand
TTACCTGGCAGGGGCTCTACATGGACGCGGACCTGAGGACCACCGTGACCGCACCTCGTACTGACGGCCTTCTTCCGGATCCCGAACACCAGTTCATGAACATTCTTGGCCTGGAAGGCTCCATCCTGGAAGACCGGGCCATGGAAGATATCCTTGAGGTGGACTGCATCTCCACGGCCAAGCTCTTTATGCTGGCCAATCAGAACGGCATCCCCATTCTTGACATTGACAGCACCAATATTGATACCCTGCTGCCCACGCTGACGGTATCTGATGAGATTAAAACAGATATTGAAAACAGTATTAATCAACACTGCAAGGTGCGGATCCCGGATACGTCCATTGTCTATGAAGACTGGGCCGGTATTGGTTATATAAAGAAAGATCCGGGCACATCCGGGTCGGGCTGGATGCTGGCCGGGGGGCTGGAAGGCGCCATGACGGCATTGTCGCCGGATCAATGGGGCGTATATGCAGATACTCTATCCGTCCAGTACAACGGGCCGGTGAATCAAACACCCGAAGATGCCCGGTTTGTCAGCAAACTCCCTCTTGGCATTGATGAAGGAACGGCCGGGCTTGTCTTTCCGGAGCCCCTTCGGGTTTTGGTGGAGGATCGGTACAAGAATCCTGTCAAAGGCGCCACTGTGACGTTCAGTGTGCAAACCGGCGGCGGGTCATTCGGCAACACCCAGGAAACAGCCGCTGTGTCCAATGAAAAGGGGATCGCTCAAACAACCTTTTACCCCCAGATCGGCGCCAATATGGTTGATGCGTTCCTTGTCTCCGGAGAATCCCTGGTATCGCCGTTTGTCATTTATGGAACGGAAAAGACAGCTATCGGCGACACGCCCGATGAACTGGCCGTAGAGATAGAGGCCACGCCCCTTATCATTGATGCCGGCCGGACCGCCACCCTGACCTGGACTGCCCATCACGCGGATGCAGTCTCCATTGATCAGGGGATCGGCAACGTGGATGTGAGCGGCTCGGTTAACGTGTCACCGGATGTGTCAACCGTTTATACCATCACCGCCACAGGCGACGGCGGCACCGTAACCGACAGCCAGATCGTCTCGGTCCGCCATTACCCCAGGGTGACCCTGGATGTGACGCCCTCGATCATCAATACCGGAGAAACCGTTACCCTGACCTGGTCGGCCGACCCGGCCCAGATCGTGTATTTCAACCATGACATCGGCAAAGTGGCATCAAGCGGCAGCCTGGAGCTGACACCGGAATATACCACCGTCTATACCATGACCGCCATTAACAGAGGCGTGACCATCCACCATGATATTGCCGTAAAAGTATTGGGCCAGACGCCTGAGCCCCTTCCGGAAGGTTCGTTCGGGGCCATGTATAACGACCTTATCCCTGATGATGCAAGCCTTCCGGCATATGATACAAAACGGTATATTCTTGTGACCGGCCGGGTAAAAGATGCATCCGGCGATCCATTGGCCGGCGTGACCACCGGCATATTGCATCATTCCGAATACGGGACCGCGCAGACAGATGAAGACGGCCTGTTTACCCTGCCGGCCGAAGGCGGGGGCGTGATGACCCTCACCTATGACATGCCCGGCTATCTGCCGGCCCAGCGAAAGACATCTGCGCCTTACAATGATTTGGTGATCATGGATCCGGTAACGCTTTTGCAAAGGGATACCGTATCTACCACCGTGGTATTTGACGGTAGCCCAGAAACCGTCATCACCCACAGGGGATCAATGGTCTCTGACGATGACGGTGATCGATCCGCCACCATGGTCTTTACCGGAGATAATACCGCCTATGAGACGGATCGATACGGCAACCGGATAAGAGCGCTGTCATCCATTACCACGCGGGTGACGGAATACGCCACACCGGCATCCATGCCCGCCAAACTGCCGCCGACCAGCGCCTTTACCTATTGCGCCGAATTTGAAGCCGACGGTATAGACCGGGTGGCGTTTGATAAGCCCGTGGCCGTGTATGTGAACAACTTCCTCGGGTTTGACGTGGGGTATGTCGTGCCTGTGGGGTTTTACGACCGGGACCAGGGTCAGTGGATCGAATCAAAAAACGGGGTTGTGGTCCGACTCCTGGACACTGATGCCGACGGTATTGTTGACGGGCTGGATATTGACGACGACGGCCAGCCCGACGACCTTGATAACGACGGGGATACTCAGGATGAGGCAGTCGGCCTCACCGACCCCCAGGCCTATCCGCCGGGTGGTGAGTTCTGGCGGGTGGAAATGACTCATTTTACACCATGGGATTTTAATCCATGCTCGAGCAAATCCTTATTGGACATGTTTGGTTATGGCTCTCCGATAGTGGATGTACCGGGATTATGTGAGAAAAAAAACAGAAGTGGATCTTATGTAAACTGTGAAAGCCGTATATTCAACGATGATATTAAGATTCCCGGAACGGATTTAATGCTCCATTACGCTGCCGATCGGGTGCGAGGTTTTGATGCGGTGATCACTGTGCCGGCCAGTGGGCAATCAGTACCTTCCTCGTTAGAACGTATTATCGTAAAGTTGGAGATAGCCGGTCGAACCTTTACCCAGGAAATAACGCCGCCGGCGGATCTTGCCAATCAAACAGTCGAGTTTGTCTGGGACGGCCAGGATGCACTGGGCCGGCGGGTGACAACCCCCATTACCGCGCATGCCAGTGTTGGTTATGTTTATGGCTCTCATTATATGGAATCCGGCTATTTTTTGATGGCCTTTGCCTATTTTGGCGCAGAAATTACCGAGGTCCCTACGCGGGATGAGGCGGTATTGTGGCGGCACAGCGATGTGACGGTTAATCAACTGCCTGAGGATGTGGGCGGTATCGCCGACGGATGGACACTGTCCGCGCATCATTACATGAGCCCCGTAGACCCCACAATCCTGCACAAAGGGGATGGGTCTTTTTTGGATAATCCAATAACACTGATCGACACGGTCGCCGGTACCGGAGAAAAATACTGGGCATTGAATGATGAACCCATGTCGGCCATGCAATCAGCCGTATCCAGCCCGGCCGCCGTCCTGTTTGATCCAGAGGGTAACCTTTACATCGCATCCCAGGGATATCCTGCGGTTCACAAGGTCGATACCGGAGGCAATATTTGCACCATCGCAGGTGGCCCTTATGCAAAGAACGAAGCCGACGGCATTCCCGCCACTGAAGCCAGGTTGCACACACCAACGGCCCTTGCCATGGATGCCGAGGGCAACCTTTATATCGCCGATGCCCATGCTTGCAGGGTAAGAAAGATAGACAGGAACGGTATCATCACCACTGTGGCCGGCAATGGACTGCAAGGCGACAGCGGCGACGGCGGGCCGGCCACCAGCGCCCGGATTTTTCCCACAGGCGTGGCCGTGGACCCCAACGGATTTCTCTACATCGCCGACAAGGTGGCAAACAAAGTCAGAAAAGTGGACAAAAACGGCATCATCAATACCATCGCCGGAACCGGCGAGACCGGTTTCTTTTATGAAGTCTATGGCATTCCGGCAATTGCAACCAACCTCTATGGAGTCTATTCCGTGTCGGTGGATGCCGAAGGCAATATCTACATCCCCGGCTCGGGTATCATCAGAAAGGTTGATCCGGCCGGGATTATTACCTGCGTGGCCGGTGTTTATGAAACCTTCGGTTACAGCGGCGACAACGGCCCGGCCGACCACGCCCAATTGGGGTTTGTTTATAATATCGTATTTGATTCTGACGGTAACCTCTATTTCAGTCAGGCCAACCATGTTCCGCTGCTGGAAGAGATTTCTCCGTACGAGAAAATATACGACTGGGAAGCCTATGACAGCACCATCGACTGTGTCAGAAAAATTGATGCAAACGGCATCATCACCACCGTTGCCGGCACCGGCCCCATGGGGTTTGCCGGCGACGGCGGCCCGTCTTCCCTGTCCCAGGTCAGCCATCCCCGGGACCTGGCCATATCCCCGACCGGTGATCTCTATATTTCGGATTCGTTGAATAACATTGTGCGAAAAGTGGCCCTTCCCGGTACCTTTGAGGACAGCATTATCGAACAGGATATCACTTATGCAGCCCCCAACGGACTGGGGTATGTCATCTCTTCCACCGGCCGGCACAGGCAGACCATCGATCTTGAAACCAACACGGTATTAAAAACCTTTGGATATGATCCTTTCGGCAACCTGACCGTGATAACCGACCAGTTCGGCAACCAGACCACCATCCAGCGGGATGCCGACGGTACGCCGCTTTCCATTACCTCACCGGACGGCCTGGTTACAATGCTGGCCGTAAACGTGGACAACCAGTTAGAACAAATAACCCTGCCGGACGGCGCTGAATATAATTTTACTTATACTGATGAGGATTTGTTGACAGCAAAGGTTGACCCTAACACTCACGCATATCATTACGAATATAACAACGCCGGGCGCATTATTGATGTTTATGATGATCACGGCGGGCATTGGTCCTATGATCGTCAGGCCGGCATCTCTCATGCAACCGGCACCCTGACCAGCGGAGAAGGCAATACCACGGTGTATGAGCGAGGCACTGATTTAGAGACCGGCCGGAAACAAATGAAGACCCATTATCCCGACGGTGGCGTGTCAGAATCAATTGTTTCCACTGATAACCTAAAATTCAACCATATGTTAGCCTGCGGCATGGCGATCAATAAAACAATCGGGCTGGACCCGGAATATCAGTCGCAATATATCAAGGAAGACGTCAGGACCGCACCGTCCGGTCTGTCAAGAGTGACGGAGCGGGACATTGTTTATACGGATACCGATGCGGATGATGCTTTTGACCTGATTGTTCACAGCACAAATACAAACGGAAAAACCGTGGCTTGGCAAAACAACATTCTTGCATCCACCCGCACCATTGCCTCACCCGAAGGCCGGACCTTTACCAGCACTTACGATCCGGGCACCCTGACTACTACCCAGGCCCATATGCCGGGGCTTGCCTCTACCGCCTACACCTACTATGGTAACGGCAAGCCCGAAACCGTCACAACCGGCACCCGGCAGACATCATTTACCTATGATACCGACGGATACTTGGATTCCATCACCGACCCTCGAAACCTGACCACCTTCTTCACCAATGACAAGGCCGGACGAGTCACCCAAATTGACAGGCCGGACAACACCAGCCTCGGCTTTGTGTATGATAACAACGGCAACATGACCGTTCTTACCAATCCATCCGGCATTGATCATGAATTCGGTTACAATGCTGTTGACAAAAACAGTTCTTACGCAACCCCGCTGAGTGGCAATTATACCTACACTTACGACAAAGACCGGCGGCTGGTTCAGAAAACCTTTCCCTCCGGTCAAACCATATATCTGGATTACGAAAATCCTGCTGACCCGGATGACAAGTCCCGGCTGTGGCAGATCATCACCCCGGAATATAATATCGACTATACGTATCTCTGCGGCTCCAGGGTGGAATCCATCACCAGAGACACGGAGACTGTCACATACGGATATGACGGCAAACTCGTCACTTCAGAGACCCTGTCCGGCACCCTCAGCCAGACCCTGGATTACACCTACAATAACGACTTTGACATCGACACGTTCACCTATGCCGGGGCAACAGAAAGCTACGCCTATGATGACGACGGCCTGCTCACCGGCGCGGGCGGTTTCACCATCTCCCGGTACAACGACCCCGGCGTCAACGAGACCGGCCTGCCATACAACGTGAGCAACGGGACATTTGATTTAAGCCGCGGGTTTAATGAATATGGCGAAACATCCGGTGAAGATACAGATATCAGCACTCAGAATGTCTTTGACTGGAGCATAACCGACCGGTACCCGGACGGCAAAATCAAAACCAAAACAGAAACCCTCAACGGCACTGCCGCCACCTACGATTACACCTATGATGAGATGGGACGCCTCACAACCGTCACCCAAGACGGCACCCTGGTGGAAGAATACACCTACGACAGCCTCCCTTACGGCACCTGCACATATCAGATGAACGTCCTGAGAGGCATCAGCGGCCGGACATTGAGTTATGATGACGAGGATCATCTGCTTTCTACAGGTAATGCAAATTACCAGTATGATGTGGACGGATTTTTACAATCCAAAACCACCGGCACAGACACCACAACATATGATTACTCATCCCGGGGCGAACTGCTGAGCGTAGATCTGCCGGACGGCACGGCAATCGAGTACTTACATGACCCCCTGGGCCGCAGGATTGCCAAAAAGATTGATGGTACGGTTGCCGAGAAATACCTCTGGAGCGGCCTGACAACTCTGCTTGCAGTGTACGATGGATCGGATAATCTGTTGATGCGGTTTAAGTACGCGGATGGACGCATGCCGGTTGCTGTAGAAAAGGCAGGTGTGGTATATTATCTGGCATATAATCAGGTGGGAACATTGCGGGCAGTTGCCGACAGCGCCGGAAACATTGTCAAGCAGGTTGATTACGATAGTTGGGGCTACGTGTTGAATGACAGTAATCCGAGCTTTGAAATCCCATTTGGGTTTGCAGGGGGTCTGTACGACAAAGACACGGGTCTGGTGCGCTTTGGCTATCGCGACTATGATCCGGATACGGGTCGGTGGACAGCAAAGGACCCGATTGGTTTTGATGGCGGAAGCGTTGATTTATATAAATATACGCTTGCTGATCCCATAAACTTAATTGACCCGAATGGCCTTGACTGGACTTATTCACAATCAACAGGACAAATTTCTCATCAACCATCAGCTGCTCAAGGTGGTGGCCCACCTCAACCAATTGCAACGGGGTACTCAGGACACGGACCTGGTTTAAATAATCCTAATATGCAGAATACGCCAAATGTTGGCCCTATACCACAGGGCGAATATACTATTGGGCCGCTAAGGAATAGCCCGAATACGGGGCCAAACGTAATGGACTTAACCCCATGTCCCGGCACCAATACTTATAATCGTACTGATTTTCAAATTCACGGTGACAACAAACAGGGCAATCAGAGTGCCTCGAAAGGCTGTATCGTTACGGACCCACAGACTAGGAATTTGATTGGCACTAGTGCTGATAAAACATTAAAGGTGGTTCAATGAAAACAATATATTCTATACTATGCTCGAGTATGTTTTTAGCTTTATTATTTGTTAATTTGTCTTTCGCTAATTATTCGGGGAACATGGATAAACCCGTGCTCCTGCAAGACAAAACGCCTGATGGAGTGTCAATTAAAATTGGTGTTCACACGGCAGAATATAATTCATCTGTGCCATATAAGAGCGGGTTTAGATGGGGAGCAGAATTAAAAGAGCCAAGAATAATAGTAACAAGAATAAACGTCGAATTTGGAAACACCAAAGTATTTGTCCCTTTATCTGCGTATTGTGACTTGACGAATCCTAATATTTGTACATTGCAAACATCAAACAAATCTTTTGTCCTTGTAATCGAAGGCGGCCAGGCGTCTACTTCATATAAAGCCGAAATCTATTTTGAAAATGGCTATATCAAAAAAAGAAAGGTCTCTCATCAAGAGTTCCCTGATGAGTCATGGGAAGAGACAGTTTATTCGTTTAATTATTTGTTCTAAGAAAAGCACAACAATAAGTGGCAGATTTTTTTAATCGCTAAACGATTATCCTGTAATACAATCAGAAAAAAACATCCTGTTCTTTGAACATACCCGCACAGTCCCTTATGTGGGCTCAAAAACGCATAACGGCGTGTTTCCACACAGGCACATATTCATCCCGGGGCGAACTGCTCCGCGTTGACCTGCCCGACGGCACCACCATCGAATACATCCACGACCCCCTTGGCCGCCGCATCGCCAAAAAAGTCAACGGCACCATTACCGAAAAATATCTCTGGCAGGGCCGCACCCGCCTGCTGGCTGTTTATGACGGTTCCGACAACCTCCTCATGCGGTTCCAGTATGCCGACACCCGCATGCCCGTTGCAGTAGAAAAAGAAGGTGTGCTATACTACCTCGCATACAATCAGGTGGGATCACTCCGGGCCGTGGCCGACAGCGCCGGCAACATCGTCAAACAGATCGAATACGATTCACACGGCTACATCCTCAACGATACAGCCCCCGGCTTTGACCTCCCCTTCGGCTTTGCCGGCGGCCTCCATGACCGCGACACCGGCCTTGTCAGGTTCGGATACAGAGACTACGATCCCGATACCGGCAGGTGGACAGCAAAAGACCCAATTGGATTTGCTGGTGGTGATAGTGATCTGTATGGGTATGTCCTAAATGATCCGGTTAATTTTGTTGATCCGTGGGGGCTGGCTGATGAGAGCATTACAGGCTTACCAACTGGAGAAATAAATGATTTGAAAGACAGATTGAATGAAGCAAGAAATGTTAGAGGAGAAGAAAATAGAATGTATCAAGATTGGCTTGATAATAGGAGTTTGCCTTTGACAAGCAGAGAACGTTTAGAGCAGCAAATAAGAATGAACGAAGAATTAATAAGCCGTTTTCAAGAGCATCTTGATCTTCTGAATGAAGAACTTAGAGAAAGAGAAGCAGATCCATGCAAATAAATTTATTAAAACATTTAGTCTGTATATTATTAGGCATCACGTTTCTTTTATTTATTAATGTGTGCACAGCTAAGCAACGGGTGGAAAGTAAACCTAGTCAGATTTATACTGAGTATTCTTCTCTGATCAAAGCCATTAAAAAGTGTGGGATTGATATCTCTGATAATATTGAAACAAAAATATTGGAACATATTGAATCTGGAGAGCTGGCTAAGCTTATTAAATCACCGATTAGCAATCCTGCGTTATCTTGGAATTTTCATGATCTTGTTTTTTTAAGAAATGACTTATTGTTTATTAGTTATGATGACGGAGAGATGTATGGAGGAAACCTCCTTGTGGCGATAAGTTTTTTAAAGGGTGATAAGGTGTCTATGGAAATAATTTGGAATAGTGCTGAAGAGTAAATTCCTTTCTTAATCGCTTCCCCCAGGGCGGGGGGCGGGCCTGGCATAAGATCAGCCACCGCCGCTTATACCGAGGCCGTCCGCCCTGCCTGGCGGGCCGGCTGCCCCTGATGACATAATCAGAATTATCGGTTCGTTGGTGCCGCAAGGGTTTTTGCGATGACGCAACGACCGATAATTGAGGTTTGATTATGTAAGAAGATGCAGGCGGCATGACAGGCAGGAACGAAAAACTGAGACGCGGCGGCTACCGCAAAGGGTGGCGGGTGGGAATAGATATAAGATCAGCCGGGCTCCGCGCGCAGGATGCCCCGCTATTCAGCGGGGTAAACTTCGCATCACCGGTCGTTTGGCGGGGCGAAGCCCGAGCACGGAGACCTACCTTGTTTATTTTTTAGGCGTTGGTTGTTAAGATGATATGAGTTTGTCGTACTCTGCGTGGGTTCCGATCCAAAACCAGATGAGGCCTTC
>JAXHTY010000046.1:0-9828 GCA_034189905.1 Thermodesulfobacteriota bacterium | reverse complement strand
CCGCAAGATCAAGGAAAACAAGGGGTTGCGCGGAGGCGTACTGGACGTACGCCGCACAAGCAAGCCCGCAGTTTGACGCAGATATTGCGGAAAAAGGCCATTTATGGATGGAAACTATTTAGTAAACCTTGATCCTATAGTTGGTTCAGAAACTAAACAGACAAGGCCCTGCCTGGTGATTTCTCCTGATGAAATGAATCGCAATATCCGAACAGTGATTATTGCGCCAATGACGTCTGCCCAAAAAGAATATCCAACCCGATCCCCGTGTACGTTTCAGAGAAAAAGGGCCAAATTGTATTGGATCAATTTCGAACAATAGATTTCAAAAGCCAGTTGGAGGTGATTTCAATACCTCAAATATTATTTGTCTTTTAAGCGGAAGCCTTTCGCGACTGTCTCACAAGCCGTCATTCCGGGTCGGAACATCAATGAAAACCTTTTTTGTTGCCGGTTTTTACCGCCATATTGTCCGCAACCAATAAATGGTATATAAATAATCATAAAAAGGAAAAGCGATGAAACAGATAAGCGTCTTAATTCTGGGGCTGCTGCTGCTCCCGGCCATATCACAGGCGCAGCAACCGGCATCCGGAAGAGTGCGGGCGTTAAAGCAGCGGGCAGAAACTGTTGTAAAACAGAAAAACAGCTTTGTGGTGATGGTATTGACCGCCTATAACATTCCCTATCAGGTCAATGACCAGGGCGTGGTGACCCGCATTCAGGTCCGGGACCAGTGGCAGGATGTCACGGCCATAGAGATTGTCCCCCTGGTCGACAGGGAGACAGACAGCGGTGCACCCAGCCGGATCAGGGGCCACCAGCTTTACTTTTTCACGGTAGACGGCATCCTGGATCTATTTTCGGATTTAACGATTCATTAACAATCTCAGGGAGGTAAATAAAATATGACACCAAAACCTTCACGCGACGACTGGGTTTATGTGGTGGTCAACAATGCCAACAGTCAGCCGGTTTTTGTGGGATTTGACGACGAGGTATCCGGCATTGCTTATATTCCGGCTTTTTCCACCAAAGAAGAGGCCCAGGACGCTTTTTTGAGTATGCCCAGGGAGCCGGGTGGAAAATATGAAATTCAGGCCGTGTTTTTCGGTGAGCTGGCCAGGGACGCCCTTGCCAACGGGTTTCTCATCTTCATGTTGGACAGCGAGGGACGGATTCAGGAAAAAATTGACCCGGCAACGGTGATGGTCTCGTAAAAAGTCAAATTTGGGACGGTAAAGTAAAAAGTTCAAGTTCGAGGCGCGTAAATCCTGAAGAAACCCTGTAGGGGCGAACCTTGTGTTCGCCCCTACATTGTATGTGACATGACGAAAGATGCAGCGCAACAAAGAAATTGGACTTTTTACGAAGCCGTCAACGGTAGGGGCATAAAAACTATACCCCCCATACCGCCTGAAGTGCCTCCCGGTTGTCCAGCAGCAGGTTCATATAGACCGCTTCGGTGTCGATCATCTCTTTATCCTTTTTGCGCAGCCATTCAGCCAGCCAGGCAAACCGCAGGGCAATGACGAATTCAACAAATACGCGCCAGTTTTGGGGACTGATAATCGGGGTTTGCCGGATCTGGTTGATAAATTCAAGGGTCAGTCCGCCGGTGAGGCCGGACGGATGTTCCATGCCGATGCAGCCAACCAGGTTGGCGGCATCATATAAATCCGGCTTGAAACCGCAGAACTCCCAGTCAATCACCGCGGCAATATCATGGTCCTGCCAGATAATGTTCAGAGGGTGGTAATCACCGTGGCAGAAGGCCATGGGCAGGGCGTCGTGAAGATCCATAAACGACTGGCGCAGAAAATCAAAAACCCGGGCAAACCGGCCGACCACCAAAGGGTCATGCCGGGTCATGTCATGTTCCAGCTTGAGAATATAGCGGCGCAATGAAAAGGACGGCATGGCCCGGGTATGCGATGCGTGCCGGGCATGGCCGGCCAGGTCATTCAGGAATACGGCCAGGGCCGCCCCTTTTTTGCTGTCCTGAAGATAGGCGGGCCTGTCAAGGGGCGTTCCGGCGACATAGGGAGCAACCTGCCACCAGCGCTCTTTTTCATATACCAGAAAATCGCCGGCCCGGGTTTCAAGATACGGAAAGACCTTATCCAGGCCTTGTTTGTAAAGGGATTTGAGGACCCCGGCAATAAGCTGCTTGTGTTGCCGCCGATCCGGGTCAACGTGTTCCAGAACAAAAACATCCCCGGCCCGGTCTTCAATGGCCGCCCGGAAAAGGCTGCGTTCCGGACTGCCATGCAGGTCAATGTCGGATCGAACGGTTTTCACAGCAATTTCCCAGTGCCGTGCCACCTTTATCAGCGTTTCAGGATCAGTCATTTTTTAATCCGCAGATCTGTTTTCAGGCCGCTTCCACGCGGCAGGGCACAAACCGGTGCAGCGGTGTGCCAGTGAACGGGTCGCGATGGGTGTTCCGGGTCAGCCGGTTGACATTGATACCGTAGACACAGCCGTCATAAATCAGCCCGAACCCGTGAGGTATCAGAACCATGCCCGGCCGCACCTGATCACTTACCGCCAGCTCCCCGGTTTCACTGCCGGCCCGGGTGCTCACCCGCACCATCTGGCCGTCGGTCAGGCACAGGCGTTCGGCATCTGCCGGGCTGATGGCCACGGTACAGGCCCGCTTGCCTTTGTTCCATTCCGGGTTGCGCATCAGGGTATTGATGTTGTATTTCATATGCCGGCCGGCATTTAACACCAGGGGGAAGTCAACGGGCATTTGCAGGGCCTCGGCCTCGGCCGCTGCATCAAGGGACTGGGCAGCCTCAGCCAGTTCCGGAATATGCGCCTCGATTTTACCGGCGTCAGTCTTCAGGACGGCCATGGGGTTGTCCCTATCGGCCTTGCCCACCCACAGCCCCTGGGGATTGTCCAGAACTGCCTGAAAAAGGCGGTCCCCAAGGTCCGGTCCGGGTGCAAAGCCGGCGCGCACGGCATTTTTGAAAAATGCTTTGGGCGCGGTCATCATCAATCCCCAGAGTGAAGCCAGGTGGGCGCTTTGCCACTGCCGGCCCAGGGTTTTTGCCAGCACAAAGGGCATGGCTGCCAGGGCGCCGGGTTCGGTGGATGCCCATTCCATCAATTTGGCGCCAAATGTCAGGCGGTCACCTACAGCGGCTGCGGCTTGATGAAGATCATCCGGGATTGCCGGGATCAGGCCCAGTTTGTCGGCAATATCGGTGAATATATCGGCCAATTCCCGGCATTCTCCCGGCGGCTGAACGATCGGGCGCCGAAGCTGAAGATAGACCTCGGGATAAGACATGGGGAAAAAGGTAACATCATGGGATTCATAAAAGGAGCAGGCCGGCAAAACATAGTGGGCCAGGCGGGCGGTCTCGCTCATGACAATTTCGTTGACCACCAGCAGGTCCAGTTTTTCAAATGCGGTCTCATAGGCAGTGGTGTCCGGATAGGATCGCAAGGGATTACAGGCGCTCACATACACGGCCCGAATCCGGTCCGGATGATCAACAAGAATTTCCTCCGGCAGGACCGCCGGCGGAAAAGCCCCGGCCGCGGCCGGCGGCATTTTGGTGGCGATGGTGCGCCAGATATTGTCGTTTCGTTCATCCGTATGAAAACCCATGGGCATGACCATGCCGGGCACAATATTGCCCCCGGGCACCAGCAGACGTCCGCAGACCAGTTGAAGAATCATCAGTAAATAAGAATTAAGCGTGGAATGACGGCCCATGAAAAGCCCCAGATCCGGGTGAACGCCCCATTGCCGTTCCGCCATCAGGCGGCACAGGTCATGCACCTGGCCGTAATCCAGCTCACACACGGCAATGGCGGCTTTGGCGTCAAACGATTCAAACCACGGGCGAACCGTATCCCACCCAACCACACGTTGTGACAGATAATCGGTCTTTTCCCATCCCTGCGTCAGTATGATACTGATCATGGCCTTCATCAAAAGAGCGTCCGTGCCCGGCCGCACCGGGAGATGAATATTGGCCATGCGCGCGGTTTCACTGCGCCGGGGGTCAATGGACACCAGCAACCTGTCAGGATCCCTGGCGATCTCCGTCAAAACAATCGGCGCGCGCGGCACTTGATGGCTGACCATGCCGTTCCACCCCCAGGCAACCAGCATATCGCAATGGTGCTCATCCGGGCCCGTGACGTTGTACTGCCGGCCCAGCATTCGGCCAAACACCCACCAGTGGCCGGCAAACTCCTGTCCGGCGGACGAATAAAAGTACTGTGACCCCAACGCCCGCAGAAGGGTCAGGCCAAAGGCCGCCTCCAAGTGCCCCCCCTGGGCGCTGGCCCCCATGTATGCAAAACTGCGGGGACCGTGTTCAGCCACTGTTGACTTCAGTTTTGCAGCGATTTCCGTTATCGCCTGTTCCCATGACACCGGCACGAATTCGCCGTCTACCTTTTTCAGCGGATGTGTGATGCGGTCGGCGGGATATTGGTGATACGCCACATTCAGTCCCTTACGACAGGCATACCCCCGGCTGCGGGGATTGTCCCTGTCAGGTCGTACCTTCTTCATCCGGCCGTCTTCAATCAGCACTTCCAGTCCGCAATTCTGGGCACACAAAACACATCCGGTTTTTTGCCAGTTTTCCATCACTTCTCCTTTTGACAGCTTCGTAAAAAGCGCGGAAGCTCACCAAAAAATACCATTCGGCATTTTATTATCTGCCAGACACGGCCATCCGGTGGATTCGCGCTTCCAGGTCCGCCAGCGCATTCATGAGATAGCGCTTGCTGCCGGTCAGTTTTGATAGCATAAGGCCGCCTTCAAGCAGGGACAGTGCTGTTTCGGCAAAGATTTCGGCATCGACGGCCGGATCGATCTCACCGGCGGCTTTGGCCTGGTCAACCAGGCCCGTCAGCCGATCCTGAAATTGTTTTACGGTTTGAATGGCCAGCCTTGCAAGGGCCGGGTGGGTATCGTCCGCATCTGTGGCAGCGTTGAGTATCGGACAGCCGCCATAGCTGATCATCCGGTGATATAATTTTCGATAGGCATTTGAAATAGCAAACAATTTATCCAATGGTGATTGAATCGTCGACACTTCCCTGTCTAAAAACCGGTTCAGATTTTCAACGCTAAACTGAAACGCAGCCAGAACCAGTTCATCCTTGTTTTTAAAATTCCCGTAGATACTCCCCTTGGTCAGGCCCGTGATCCGGGTTATATCGGCCAGCGATGTGCCGGCGATACCCTTTTTATTAAAAAGCGGCGCGGTTTTTTCAATAATTAACCGGCGGGTCCGGTCTGATTTGCTGAGCAGGGTTTCTTTCATGAAATGAATATACCGATTGGTATATTTTTTGTCAAGTAAATTTCCCGGGCTTATTTTCAACCTGTCACCAAGGGCTTGACAACCGGTTTGAAACCCGATAAATATTCGTCAATTTTATCCCGGTTAGAACAAAGAAACACCCATCAGGGGAGAAAACATGAACGTACCACCGGTTGTCACATCTGCCAGAAACCGATCCGGTTTTTCTATCAGCACTTTGTTTTTAATTATCATCTGTATTGTGTGGATGGCCGGATGCGCCGCCCCTTACACCAAAGTCCAGATGCTAGAACCCATACAGCAACACACGACGATAACCTCCCATCGGATGGCCGTGGATGACGGACTGAACATGCATTATATTGAAGCGGGTCAAGGCCGACCGCTCGTGTTGATTCACGGGTGGCTCTGTTCGTCGGGATTCTGGCAGAAGCAGATTCCGGCCCTGGCCGAAACAAACCGGGTTATCGCGGTTGATCTGATCGGTTGCGGTTTTTCCGATAAGCCCCTGAATAGCGACCTTTCTTACTCAACCGGCAACCAGGCCCGCTGGATATTGTCCCTTCTTGACCGGCTGGGGATTGAGCAGGCCAGCATTGTCGGCCACTCCCTGGGCGGTCATATTGCAACCAAAATCGCGCTGGCAGCCCCGGAACGGGTCGACAAACTGATCCTTGTGAGCGCGGCCGGCTTTTCCGAAAATCCCCGCCTTCTTCCCTGGTATATGCGGATCGGCCGGTCGTTTCACCTGGACGGCCTGGCCCTGATGTTTGCCACCCGGACATCGGTGACAATCGCCAACCGGCTGTGCATGTATTATCCGGACAGCCCGACAGACGATTTTTTTCTTGATCAGCTTATGGGCACCACCTTTGCGTGCCGGGAAAATCGGAATGCCGCTGTCAAGCTTACACACGAGGCTCTGTTCCATGATTTTTGTGACGATCGGCTTCCGGATATCACCGCGCCCACCCTGCTGGCCTGGGGGGCAAATGACAAGGTTGTCCCGCCGTGGCTTGGTATACGATATCTGAACCTGATACCCGACGCCAACCTGGTTCTGATTGAAAAATCCGGCCACCTCATGCCCCTAGAAAAACCTGACCGCCTGAACCGGGAGATCCTTGATTTTCTGAAAGATAAAACAGAAGCGGCATTAGAGGCGGTTCAGTCCGATCAGGAAGGATAACCCCTCCCCATCACCTTTTTCCGCTTGTCGATCAAGCCGAGAGGAAAGCAGTGCCAGGGTCATATCGATTTACCCGGGCCATGTTCTTTTTCTCCTTGTTCTGTCTGTGCGGCCAGGAAAATCCGAAAAATTCTTTACAATATTCTCCATTTGCTGTACCTCCTCGATCACCACCTGAAAGTCCTCTTTCTGGATTTCTGTGAAAACCGGGTTCTGCTGAAGGGAAAAAACAGGAGAGTTGCGTTTAGCGCAAAAGGAAGATATGATATTTTAATATATTGAAATTTCATGGTCCGGGTCTGGGCCGATTTTATCATCCTGCGTCAGAGCACGTGCTGGAGGAAAACCGTTGAAAATCATTATTGTGGGCGCCGGCGAAGTCGGATTTCACATTGCAAGCCGTCTTTCCATTGAAAACAAGGATGTGGTGGTCATTGACAGCGATTCAAGGGCCATTCGCAGAGTGGCGGAGAATACCGATGTGCAGACCCTTCTGGGCTCGGGAAGCAGCCCGGTAATCCTTGAAGAGGCCGGCCTCAAAGGAGCGGATATTCTCTTGGCCGTAACCAACAGCGATGAAACCAATCTGGTGGCCTGTCTGGTGGCAAACCTGATTTCACCGTCCACCAAAAAGCTGGCGCGCATCCGGCATTCAGACTTTGATCAATATCATGAAACCTTTCGGGAAAAGGCGCCATACATCGATACCGTCATCAACCCGGAAATAGAGGTAATCAAAACCATTGAACGGCTGATCATGGTCCCGGGAGCGGTGGAGGTCGTGGATCTGGCGGACGGCCGGTTAAAGCTGGTAGGGGTACGCCTGACACCGGATGCCCCCCTGGTTGGCCAGCGCCTGTCGGACGTGGATGTTCAGTTGGGGGACCGTAATTTTCTCATCGCCGCCATTGTCCGAAACGAGCAAATGATTGTGCCCCGCGGCGAAACCTGGCTGATGCCCAACGACCTTGTCTATTTCATCAGTGAGCACGCCCGGCTTTACGACTCCATGAGCGTCTTTGAAAAAGCCGGACCGCCTGTGAAACGGGCGCTTATTGTGGGCGGTGGTCGGGTTGGCACCCGGTTGGGCATACGGTTTGAAAAATCGGATATCAAGGCCAAAATCGTGGAAAAAGACGCGGACCGGTGTGTCCGGCTTGCCGAACGGATGAGCAAGACACTGGTGCTGCACGGTGACGGCTCCGACCAGGACCTGCTGAAAGAAGAGAGTATCGCCGGCATGGATGTGGTGGTCAGCCTGACCAATGATGAACAGACCAACATCCTGGTGTCACTGCTGGCCAAACGGCTGGGGGCCGGCAATACTATTACCAAGATATCGAAATTTCACTACATCCCCCTGATGGCCACCATCGGCATTGAGCAGGTGATCAGCACCCGGTTATCGGCCATCAATACCATTTTACAGCACATCCGCAAGGGGAAGGTGTTGTCCGCCATATCGCTGAAAGAGGAGCAGGCAGAGGTTATCGAGGCCGTGGCCCTGTCCACCTCCGAAATTACCGGCAAACCCCTGAAAAAAATAGCCATCCCCAAGGGGGTACTGTTGATCGGCATTATCAGGGGAGAGGAAATCATTGTACCGGACGGCAACACCACGGTTCTTCCGGAAGACCGGGTCATCATCTTTGCCAAACGGCAAATGGTGCCCAAAGTGGAAAAACTGCTTGCCGTGAAGCTGGAGTTTTTTTAATGCGCTGGTCCTATATTCTGAATGTTACCGGATACATGACTGCTTTTCTTGGCCTGGGAATGCTCCTGCCGATGATCGTGGGCATCTGCTATCATGAAAGCAGTGTCGCGCCCTTTTTCTTTTCCATGACGGTCACCCTGGGCAGCGGGCTTTTCATGGTTCTTTTTTTTAAAATACCCGAAGGGCAGTTCCTCAGCCATCGGGAAGGCATGACCATTGTGGCGCTGTGCTGGACCATTGCCGGTCTTGTGGGCGCGCTCCCTTTTTATTTCAGCGATGCATTCGCTTGTTTTACCGATGCCTTTTTTGAATCGGTTTCCGGGTTTACCACCACCGGGGCGTCGGTGCTGTCCGATATCGAAGGTATGGAAAAAGCCCAGCTTTTCTGGCGCAGTTTTATCCAGTGGTTGGGTGGAATGGGCATCATTGTTTTATCGGTGGCGATTCTGCCGTTTCTGGGCGTCGGGGGCATGGAGCTTTACAAGGCAGAGGTCCCCACCCCGGTGCCGGACAAGCTTCAACCCCGGGTCAGCGATACCGCCAAGATTCTGTGGCGGGTATATGTCCTGATTTCCCTGATGGAGGTGCTGCTGCTGATCATCGGCGGCATGAGCCTGTTTGATGCACTCTGCCATACCTTTACCACCATGCCCACCGGCGGTTTTTCTACCCGGAACCTGTCCGTGGCCGGATTTAACAGCGCCTATTTTGATATCGTAATCATGGTGTTCATGCTGTTTGCGGGCATCAACTTCTCTCTTCACTACCAGATGCTGCGGGGAAAACCCCTTGCGTTCTGGAAGGATGCGGAATGCCGGTTTTTCCTGACGATTGTCCTGGTACTGACCCTTGTCGTCAGCCTGAATATCCATGGCAGCGTTTACCAGAACATTGGCGAAGCATTGCGATACGGCGCTTTTCAGGTGATCTCGATTATTACCACCACCGGCTATGCAACGGCCGATTATGAACAGTGGCCCGCCCTTTCCCAGTTGATTCTGTTTTTCTGTATGTTTCTGGGCGCATCGGCCGGCTCCACAGGCGGCGGTATGAAATGCCTGCGGATTATGCTGACCCTGAAGTTCTGCTACAAAGAGATGTTTACACTGATTCACCCCAAGGCTGTAACCAGCATAAAAATCGGCGGAAAAGCAGTGCCGCCGGAAGTCATCAAGAGCGTGCTCGGCTTTTTAAGCCTTTATGTTCTACTGTTTCTGGTGGGGACCTTTCTGCTGGCCGCGCTGGGAGTGGATGCGGGAACATCCGTGGCCGCTGTAACCGCTTCCATCGGCAATATCGGTCCGGGTTTCGGCGGCGTGGGGCCGTTGGATAACTTTGCGCACATCCCCCAGATGGGCAAATGGGTGCTGATCTGGTGCATGCTGCTGGGGCGGCTTGAAATCTATACCATGCTTATTCTGGTGGTGCCGGAATTCTGGCGCCGCTGATTTGGAATGGCTGTTGGACTTTTTACGAGACCATCAAGTTTTGATGCACTCGCAAAAAGTCAATTTTGGGACGGCAAAGTAAAAAGTTCAAGTTCGCGGCGCGCAAATCTCGAGGAATGGAGCGTACTTAGTTGTACGTGACATGACGAGAGATGCAGCGCAACAAAGAAATTG
>JAXHTY010000045.1:0-12819 GCA_034189905.1 Thermodesulfobacteriota bacterium | reverse complement strand
TGATATAAAATTGCTTTTATTCCGCATGACAATTTGCAAATTTGGAATGACTGCTGAAAACAAGACAATATATTGAAATAATGGCCTAAAACAATATTAATCAAAAAATTTCATGAAATATTCGGGTTAATGGGAATAACACCGATAATGGACTGGATCCGTGAACACTATGGGAAGGTATATGCACCCAACACCCGTGAAACTGTACGTCGTCAAACCATGCACCAGTTTGTTGATGCGGGCATTGCTTTATACAATCCTGATCAACCCGACCGTCCTGTTAACAGTCCCCATGCCGTCTACCAGGTTGAACCCGCCGCACTGACCTTGCTTAAAAGTTACAATTCTCGAAAATGGCAGGCAAACCTGGCTACCTACCTTGACGAACGCGAAACCCTGGCTGCCCGATATGCAAAAGAACGGACGCAGAATCGCGTTCCCGTTCAAATTGCCCCGGGTAAACGAATAACTCTCAGCCCCGGAGAGCACAGCGAATTAATCCGTGCCGTTGTCGAAGAATTTGCACCGCGCTTTGCCCCGGGCAGCGCATTGGTATATGCCGGTGATACAGGCGACAAATGGGGATATTTTGATGCAACGTTATTGAGCCGGCTGGGTGTTGATGTTGACACCCATGGGAAAATGCCTGATGCCGTCTTGCATTATTCAAAAAAGAACTGGCTGATACTCGTTGAAGCGGTCACAAGCCACGGCCCGGTCGATGGTAAACGACATACTGAACTGACGCATCTGTTTGATGGTGTCAAGTCAGGTCTGGGGTATATGTTACCGCATTCCCGAACCGGGCCGTCATGGCCCGGTATCTTAACGATATAGCATGGGAAACCGAAGTATGGGTGGCGGATGCACCCTCCCACCTGATTCATTTTGATGGCGATCGGTTTCTGGGGCCGTATTGATCTGCTGCCTAAATAGACCAATCACCAGACAACGCTATGCTTTTCTTGATTTTTCTCTTGCCAGCCCCCGCCACCAGAAAAAAAAGCCGAAAATG
This sequence comes from Thermodesulfobacteriota bacterium, assembly GCA_034189905.1. GTDB lineage: Bacteria > Desulfobacterota > Desulfobacteria > Desulfobacterales > Desulfosudaceae > JAXHTY01. The sequence continues at coordinate 11,804 of JAXHTY010000045.1, read as the reverse complement.
CCGAAAAGCATCGCAAGGCCGGCAATGACCTTTGCGCCCCTGGACAGGCTGCCGGTTTGGAGCGCGGCATTGTTCGGCGTCCCGGCAATGCAGCCCTTCGCCACGGTTGTTGACAGATTCAGCTGGTGGCCCATGCTGTCGCTGACCGTGACCCGCCAGTTGCCCTGCTGATCCGGCAGAAACAGAAACCGGCCGTTTCTGTCGGTGCGGCCGGTCTGAAAGGCCAGGTCCTCCTCCTGATAAAACACCTTTACCGCCGCATAGGCCATGGGTTCGCCGTCGTCATATCGGGTATCAACCCGGATGCCGCTGTCTTCGGTTATTTCCCCTGCCACGCCGTGGGCCGAGGCGCGCCCCTCGATGATGACACCGGCAACTGCCAGCAATATCAATAACTGCCATATTTTCATTATCTGCTCCATATCCGTAAAACCCTTTTCAGCCCCAGACACACGCTGACACACACAGACGCACACGGCGACGGTTTGCCGTTAAAAGCCTGTCTGTGTTCGTCTGTGTGTGTCTGTGGCCATTCAACACGAATGATGTCGGTCCGGCCGCCGTAAAAAATAACGGTACGCCAGCACGCCGATGCCGATGGTGGCCAGCCCGAACAAAGAGGCCAGGGGCCGGCTCTTGATGGAAAACACGATTATCCAGGCGTTTCCCAGAATAAAAAGCAGCGGGGTGAGCGGGTAGCCGAATGTCTGATATCCGCTCTTCTGCGGCGGATGGGTCCGCCGGATTTTCATCAACCCCGCCACCGTCAGCATGGCAAACAAGGCCAGGATGAACCCGATATACACCAGCAAGGCATTGAAAGAGGTGGTGATCACCATGAGCATGGCAATGCCCGCCTGGAGAAAAATGGCGGCGGCCGGGGTTTTGTGCTTTGAATTAACTCTGCCGAAGCAGTCGAAAAAGGCGTCATCCACGGCCATGGCATAATACACCCGGGGCCCGGCCATGATCATGGCGCTGAGCACCGACAATATGCCCAGGGCCACCGCGCCGATAAACAGCCGGCTGATGCTGTCGCCGAAAAGGGCGGTGGCGGAAACGGCGCCCACCTCAAGCACACCGCTCATGGCAGAGACCGGCAATGCATAGATATACACCCCGTTTAACAGCAGGTAGAGACCGATCACCAGCGCTGTCCCGATAAATAGCGAAAGGGGTATATTTCTCTGCGGTGCCTTGATCTCACCCCCCAGGTATGCGGCCGCGTTCCAGCCGCTGAAGGCAAAAGAGATAAAAATCAGGGATACGGCGAACCGCTCGGCAAGGCCGCCTTCCGTCGAGGCGGTTTGAAAAAAATGATCCACCGATCCCTTTCCGAACCAGAAACCGGCGCCGATAAACACCATAATAAACACCACCTTGAACAGGGTCAGGGCATTCTGCACCCGGCTGCCGGTGGTCAGGCTGTGGTAGTGCACCAGCGAAAACGCCAGGATAACGGCGACGGCGGTGAGGGTCACCGGCGAAAGCACCAGCACATCAACACCCCCAATGGCAATCCGCCACCCCCCGTCGACGGCAGCCCCGAACGTCCGGAAACCATAGGTGGCAAAGGCGATGGCCGCCGCGGCAATGGGCGCGGAAAATCCCACCACAAGGGATATCCATCCGGAAAGAAAGGCCATGGGCCGGCCGAAGCTCTCGCGCAGAAACACATACTCTCCGCCGGCCCGGGGGAAACGAGACCCCAGTTCGCCATAACACAGCGCCCCGCAAAGGGCGAAAAGCCCGCCGCACAGCCAGCACAGCAGCATGATGCCGGGGCTGCCCAGTTCGGCCATGATAAACCCGGAGGTGGTGAAAATACCGGTGCCCACCATGTTGGCAATCACCAGGATGGTGGCGGAAAACAGGCCGATCTCCCGCTTCAGCTTGTTATTGCCGTTCAATTTATTTTTCATTCAATCGCCTTTTGTTATAGACACGGAATTCACGGATGACACGGTTTCAATCCGTGACATCCGTTTCAAGCAAATATTAATCCCGGTTTTTCAGAAAATCCCCCACATACACCAGGTGCTGAAACGGAAAATCCATGCCCGCCGTTTTTTTCAGAATGGTGGTCAATGTACCGGACACGATATGCTCCCTGTTTTTATACCCCGCGTAGAACACGATGGCGATGGGCGTGTCCTCCGGATAGTATTCCCGAATTTTCTCCACCAGGTCCGGAAAGGCCGTGTGCATGGTAAACACCACCAGCGTGGGATTGGATTGCGACAGCCCCAGCTTGTCCAGGTCCATGTAGTGGGTCATGATGGCGGAACTGGTGTTTTCCCCGCCCATGATGTCCGTGCCCAGGGCCGCGTTGGCCGCGTTCAGACAGCTTACGCCCGGAATCAGCCGGGGGTTCAGGTCACCCAGCTCGGCCAGGTACCAGCGGTAGGGGCCGCCGTAGATGAGCAGATCGCCGTAGCCCAGCACCGCAATGGTTTTGCCGTCTGCGATGGCGGCCCTGATTTTCTTTACCAGTGCGTCGCGCACCTTTTTGTCATTCCGGCATTCGGCCTGCTCCGCCTCGTCCGTCAGCCGGGAACAATCGTCTCCGTAAGTCCGCCATTCATGAAAGGCGCCTTTCCAGAAGGTCTTTCCTTTCAGGTAACCGGCAAAATCCGCGCGGGTTTGATCCCGGCAGATAATAATATCCGCCTTTTCAATGGTATTGATGGCCCGGACCGTGATCAGGTCCGGATCGCCCACACCGATGCTGACGAGATAAAACTCGCCTTTATCCCCGGCCTGCACCGGGCAGACAGCAAACGCCAGCAGCAAAGTCACGGCCAGGGTCAGCAAAATTGATCTATGGTTATTCGCCGAATACATAATGAGCTCCTTGTCTGTTTTCCGGCACAGATTTTACGGATAAAATCCTGCTTCAAATCCGTGTCTCATAATAAAAATTAAAACTGTAGGGTCAGCGTTTTACAATATGAATACTCATCACACTCGCCCTTGTCCGGATAAGGCATTTTGTGCCGGGCCATGAGCATCCACGGGCCTTCATGGGGCAATTGCAGGGTGGCCATACCCTTGCCGTCGGTGGCTGCCTTGACCGTATCTTCCTTGTCCAGTCCTTCGCGGGTGGCGGTGACCGCCACGCCCGACAGGGGCTTGCCCTCAAACAGGACCTTCACGGGCAGATCCCCGCCATTGTCCAGCATTGCCGGATTTTTCAGGGGCACGATTTCAAGGGATGCGTTTGCGGCATTGATCGCGGTCTTTTCAGGCGCACCGCAGCACACCAGGGTATCGGCCATGATCCGGTAGGCGAAACAGGACACCACGCCATCAAGGGTTTTGCGGCTGCCCAGCTTTCGGCCCGTGGTGGTGTTGGAAACAAACCCCGGCTTCATGGCCGTGCCAACCCGGTATATCCCTTCCTGCTCCGGTGTAAAGGTGTAATGCCCGGTATACACCTGTTTTGCCGGAATGGTCCGGCCGTCCGGCGCGATAATTTCCAGGGGCTTCAGCCGGCCCGCCTTGATCTCCTCACCATTTGGGAAATGATGCCCGAACCCGATTTTCAGGGAGACGGTTTCCCCTTTTTCAGGATTGTGATTGCTCACGTTAAACCACAGCATGTGCGCATGGGCAGATGTACCGATCAGCAGGACCATCAGCCCGGTGATCAGAACTGTTCTCAGATGTTGCATTTTGGTTCTCCTTTTTGTTTTAGACACGGATTGCACGGATTTAATCCGTGAGATCGGTGAAATACGTGTCTTATCTGATTATTTCAAAAAATCCCCTACATACACCATATACTCAAACAACGCATCCTCACCGTCCGCCTTGCCCAGAATGGTATCCAGTGAGCCGTAAATCACCCGCTCCGTATCCCGGTACCCGGCATGCTGAACAATGGCCACGGGCGTATCCCCCGGGTAATGGACCTTCAGCTCCTTGACGACCTTCTTTAAATCCATGAACATGGTGAAAAACGCCATGGTTGCCTGGTGCTTTGCCAGCTCTTCCACGCTGTCCGGGCCGTCATAGTCTTCATTGCCGAAGGTAGCCGTCAGGATTACCGAATGGGCCTTGATCCCGGAGGTAATCCCCTTTTCCAGGGCTGCATTGGCGGAATTGAAGCAGCTTACGCCGGTAACGATATCCGGTTCCAGGTCTTTGAAAGCCTCCATGTACCACATGTTCGGTCCATATATGGTGGGATCGCCCCCGCACAGCACAGATACGGTTTTGCCGTCCTTTACCGCGTCCCGGATGAGGGTGTCGATTTTTCTGTATTCGGCCATTTTTTCATCATAGTCAAACCGCTTGCTGCTTTTGAATTCCGCTTTGGTTTTGCCGTATACCGCAAAGATGCCGAACCCCGGATCATGGATCGCCTTGCCCTGGAGCAGAATCGGAAACCTGTCCCGGGTCCGCTCGTGGCAGAAGATAACATCCGAGTCCTTGATGGTATTCACCGCGTTCAGGGTGATATTGCCGGGATCGCCGTTGCCGGTGCTCACCAGAAACAGCTGGCCCTTTGCCGCCGTAGCCGGCTGAACCGCCAGCCCCAAAATCATCGCCAGCACAAGTGCCGGCATGAAAATCCGAAAATACTTCATGTCTTCCTCCTTTTTATTTTTGGCACGGATTGCACGGATTAACGGATAAAGCCGCGCTTAAAATCATGTCATTCAGGAAATCCGTGTCTTATTAACCCACCTAAACCTCAAAATTGAATTTAATTCCGTAAGTCCGGTCCGTTGCCGGGTACCCGCGAGAGGTTTCGTAGGTTTCGTCAAACAAATTGTTGGTGTAAACGGACACCACCCCGTTCCGGCATGCGCCCCATTTTTCAAACAGGGTCTGCCGCACCGCCAGGTCAAACAGGTGATAACTGTCCATGGTAAACTCCCGGATATCCCAGAGTCCGGCCGCCTCATCAATCACATCCACGATGGTTTTTTTCTGATCATCCTGGTACTGGTAGTCCAGCAGAATTTTGGTGTGCTTCAGCGGACTGTATCCGATACCCGCATTGGCCCGGTACTTGGCACGATCACTCAGGGCATCGTCCGCCACCTCTTCCGGTCCCCCGTTGTGAGGCCCCTCATAAGACCATTCGTTATAGGCAGCACTGATATAAAAATCCAGGTTATCCATAAGATGGCCGTTGAGGTTTAGCTCCACCCCGTCCTTGTGCACCTTCTCCAGGGCCACCTTGCGCCGGCCCCAGCCATTCGGCCCCCATGGCGATTCCTGGTAATAGTCGCTGCTGCTATCCGCCGATACAACGTAATCCTTGATTTCATAATGGGATATATCCAGGTTCAGCTGAATATCTTTTACCAGCCGACGGGCCAGGACCAGGTCGTAGCCCATGCCGTGAATGGGGTCTACCTCCATGCCGCCACCCCAGCTGCACACCTCGCAGAAGGACCGGGGCGTCCAGATCCGGCTCACGCCCACGGAGACCGAGGTGTCCCGAAGAAATTTGGCCAGGTCGTCCAGTTCATAAGTGAGAAATGATTTGGGCGCAAGCTCGTCATAATCCTTCTTCACATACTCATAGGGATGGGCAGGATTCACATACATGCCCGCTCGGAACCGGCTCAGGTTGTTCCACCAGATGTTGATGTTCTCGTACCGCAGCCCGGTCTTCAGGGTGAGCCGGGGCGTCATGGCCCATTTGTCCTGAATAAAACCGGCATAGGTCTCCACGATTTTCACGGTGTGCCGGCTGCTGAGCTGAGCCGTGTCAAACCCGACAGTCAGCAGGTGCGCGTCAGATAACTGAATGTCGTTCTGCACCTTGCCCCCCCAGCTTGTGTAACAGGTCACGGCCTGGGGTTCATCCACATCCTTGAACGAGAATGTCTGATTTTCGTAGGTATAATAGGCGCCCGCAGACCAGTTGCCGATGGCCGACGGCTGTTTCATGCCAAACCGGAAGGAATAGGGTTCCTTGTAACGCTCGGGCTGGCGGATGGGGTCCCGCCAGCGGCCCGATGCGGTACCGCTTTCCACAACCGGATAATCCGGGTCATAATCAGCCCGGGCCGGGTCATTGGCAACGGGCTTTCCCACCTCCTTGTCCGTGTAGGTGCCGAACAGGCTCACATACCCGTCAGAGGGCATCACATAGGCGAGCCGGCCGGCCACGGTATCGATATTGGCATCGGTATTCCGCAGATAACCATCCGTGTGATAGTGCTCGTAGGAAACACTGGTATCAAATCTTCCCACCCCGCCTTCACTGTAGACGCTTTCCTTGTGGGTGTTGTAGGACCCATAGCTGGCCGACATCCGCGTGCTTGCCTCGGCCTTCTCATGGCACTCGGGTTTCTTGGTTTTTACGTTCAGAACGCCGCCCAAGCTTCGGCCGGAATACAGGGCCGAATGGGGACCCGGCAGAATCTCGATGGTCTCGATCTGGGACATGGGGATCAGGGAATAATCCACAAAATGACCACCCCAGTAGCCGCCGGTTTTCTGCACGGCCAGGCCGTCGATGGCCACCACAAACTGTCGGGAATCAAACCCCCGCATCTCGATGCCGTCCTCCTCGGGGACCAGGTCACTTTCCCCGCGAAAATCGATAATTGCCTGGTCTTTCAACACATCCGTAATGGTTACGGGAACACCGGGGGTCTCGTACTTTTCCAGATCAATCTCCGTCACCGAAGGGGCATGGGTAATTGCCCGGTCCTGGCCCTCTGCCGTGATCTGCACCTCGCCGGCATGATAAACCGATTCATCATCTCCACTCTGCTCCGAAAGGGCGGCACCCGGCAGCATCAGCAGCACCAGGCTCAACCCAATGACAACAACCGCAAATTTCTTCATTGTTCAAATCTCCTTCTCCCGTTTTTCGTTTGCCCCGGGAACAGGACATGTTGTTTGAACCATTTGAAAAATAATGGTACAAATAAAAATGTCCCTTTGTTCCAAGGGGATGTTTACCGGAAGGCGGCGCATTACCTTCTGGCCGAAGCGTGCGCCGTCTTCTCCACTTTTTTTGTCTATGTCAGCTGAAACATTACCGTCACCTCAATCCGCAGGGGGCCGTCAAACATGTCGGCGGGCGGGCGGGGAAACGGTGCCGCGCTCCTCACCGCTTCCAGTGCCGCCTTGTTCAAGAGTTCATGTCGTGCCTCTTTTGCGATTTCCAGGGAAGAGACCATGCCGTCACTGGTAATCAGAAACCGCACATTCACCCGGCCTTCGTGGTTCTGTTTTCTGGCCGCATCCGGATACTGCTTGCGGCTTTCGATTTTCAGCCGGATCATCTCGAAGTAATCATCCGCCGTCACAAAGGCCTGCTCCCCGATGCCGGTATCCGTGCCGCCCGACCATCCGGAGGCCGGCACATCGGGCACGGCGATGGATTCGGCAATGGAATCCGGTGCATTCGCCACCGGGTCCGTGTTGATCTTCGGTATCTGCTGGTCGGCTACATCAAGCTGTTTGACATCTTCGGCCTTGGGTGCCTGCCTTCGCTTTCGCGGCCGCGGGATCGCCCTTCCCTCGGGTTTTGACACATCCCGCAGGGTCAGTTCGATGCGGGTCAATGCCTCGGACCGATAAATACCGGCGATGTGCATGAAAAGCACCAGGTGAATTCCCAGCGACACGGCAATCATGACCTGCATTACGCGGTTCGATTTTTTCTTTTCCTCAGCCATTTTTATCTTTTCATCCAGCATCATTCGTGAAGATTCGTGCTGATTCGTTGGGTAAATACCGCCCACGAATTCTCACCAATCGACACGAATTAACAAAACAACATGAGCCTGGGCTATAAATCCTTCTCCGTGGCCAGACAAAGCCTGCCAGCCCCGGCCGCCTTGGCCAGGTCCATTACCTTCACCGCCTTGTTCAGCATCACGGCCCGGTCGGCCTTGACCACAACCAGCCGGTTTTCCTCTCCGCCGATCATCTCTTTTAATTTCTTAAACAGCATGGCCTCGGGCACGGCCTTGTTGTTGATATAGGCCCGGCCGTCCCTGTCAACGTAAACCGTTATTTCCTGCTGGGTCTGCGGGGCAGACGCCTTTGCCTGGGGCAGCTTGATCTTGATGCCCTCATCCACCATGAAGTTGGTGGTCAGCAGAAAATAGATCAGCAGCATGAACACAATATCGATCAGCGACGTCAGCGGCGCCTGAATCTCGTATCTCGGTCGTTTTTTGCGATGCACCAGCATGGGTCAACTCCTATTAAGGGCTTTCATAAACGTCACCGCCCCATTCTGCAACCTGGCCTCATACCGTTCAATCCTTGCCACCAGGTAACTGTGGGCCAGCATGGTGGGCAATGCCACAGACAATCCCAGGGCCGTGGTCAGCATGGCCTCCCAGATGCCGCCGGCCAGCACCGCGGCATTTACCTTGCCACCCATCTGCTGGATCACCATAAACGCCTTGATCATGCCGATCACCGTTCCCAGAAGCCCCAGCAGCGGTGCAATATTGCCGATGGTGGCCAGGGCCTGCACATAGGATGACAGGGTTCGCACTTCTTCCTCGGTGGCATTGACCATGACCGTTTCCAGAGTCTCCCGGTCGCTGTCCTTTACATCGATGGCCTGGGCCAGAACCCGGCCCATGGGCGAACCGCTTTCTTCTGCGGTTTTTCGGGCCTGGGCCGGTTGACCGGCGGTCAGCAGGCCGGCCACCTTTTCCGCCAGCCCTGCACCCCGGGTCCGCATTCGGGCAAAGGTGATAATGCGTTCCAGAAAAATCGCCACGGTAAACACCGAACACAGCAGAATGGGGATAACCAGCACCCCGCCTTTGGCTAAAAAATCAATCATGATAATTGTCCTTTTATTTCATTATTCCTCGGTCACATCCGGCGTGCCGTCAAAGTCCAGGTCTTTTTCCCGCTTGACCAGGGCCTCGGCTTCATCATAGGTTTCCCAGACATCGGGCCGACCATCCTTGTTGGTGTCTTCCTCAACCCTTGCCACCCGGCCGTTTTCATAATAAAACCATACGTCAACGGCACCGTCGCCGTCCTTGTCCTTTTCCGCGCGAATGGCCATTTCTTTTTCGTTATAAAACCAGGTCAAAGAAAGCCGGCCGGTCCCCGTCTCATCTTCCTCGCTTTTGACCAGCCGCCCGGCCTGGTTGTAATGCTCCCGAAAATCGAAATGGCCGTCCCGGTTTTCATCAAGGGCCTTTTGGCGCAGCACCCCGTTTTTGTAGCAGAACCGTCCTTCGGGCCGGCCGTCCCCGTCCGCGTCGCGGGTCATGACCCGCGTCCAGTCCGGATGATCGAACCGCTGGGTGATTTCAAAACGATTGTCATGGTCCGCGTCCTTGATCAGCTTCTGCTTTTTCCCGTTCTGGTGAAAAACCTTCAGATCAATGTTGCCGTCGTTGTTGTCATCCTTTTCCAGCCGGGCGACCTGGTCTTTTTCGTAGTACTGCCAGGTGTCGGTGGTGCCGTCAAAATCGGTATCGCTTTCCACCCGTTCACGAATCTCGTGGTCATTGAAATAAACCCGGGTGTCAAAGCGGCCGTCATTGTTGTCATCCGTCTCCTGGCGGCGGATTTTGCCTTCATTGAAGAACATCTTCTTGTCAATGCGGCCGTTGCCGATGGTGTCCTGGCGAATGGTCTTCAGCCGGCCCGCCCCATCAAATTCAGCGTAATAATCGGTACGGCCGTCAAAATCACTGTCCTTTTCCCGGGACACGAGCTGGCCGCTGGCCAGTTTTGAAAACACATCAAAGGTTCCGTCCAGGTTGGCATCTTTTTTCTGCGATACCGGCGCCCCTTTTTCAAACAAGGTGACCGTATCGGCCCGGCCGTCGCCATTGGCGTCTTTTTCCTGCCGCGCGATCTCGCCGGCCTCGTAAAACCGGGAGGTTTCCAGACGGCCGTCACCGGAAAGGTCATGGCGGCTCCTTTCCGGCATGCCATCGGCATTGTAAAGGATGATGCTTTCCGGCTGTCCGTCCTCGTTCTTGTCGGTCACCTGCTTCACGGGCTTGTCATTCTCATAGGTCTGCCGGACGTTCACCACTCCGTTTTCATTCGTGTCCCGCGTGGATTCAACAATTCTGCCGCCGGAAAAACGATAGATCAGATCAAAGACCCCGCTGCCCGTGGTGTCCTTTTTCAGCAGCTGCGGCGCTCCCCGGTCATCAAAAACGGTCTCCTGGTAAACCGTCCCTTCCGGGTCCAGCCGTTCCTGGCGCTGCCGATGGCCGGCCTCAAAATAATCCACGCAATCCATGTGACGATCGCCGTCCGTGTCCCGTACCACCCGGACCAGGGCCTCGTTTTCATAATACTGAACCCGCTCCATGAATCCGTCGTTATCCGCGTCCCGTTCATGGCGACTGATCTTTCCATCGGCGTCAAAAAAGGTGACGCTGTCTTTGACCCTGTCCCCGTCCGTATCCTTTTCCACTTTTTCAGCCGCCCCGGCCGGACCGCCGAAAAAAACCAGCATCACCAGAACGATGGCAACAATTCTTCTGTCCCTCAACATATTCCTCGCTTGGGCGGGTGCTGGTAACCTGAAACGTTCAAAAGCAAGGCGCCGCAAATTACGAGGAATGAGGCGTACCAGGTGTACGCCGCAGTGACGAGTAATTTGCGCAACGCCGCTATTGGACGTTTCAGGTTACCAGCACAAAAAAAAGCCACGAAGACACACAGAGCTCCTGCCCCGTCACCTTCGTGGCTTTAAATTTGTATTTGTTGTCTGTTAAGGCTCAGCCCCGGCGGGATTTTATCGAATTGCGCCGCCGGTGATCCGTCACCCTATTATCCCGTTTATGCTAATGGTCGATAATACTTCTGTATCTCTTTTCAGCGGAATTATCCGCCAATCACCTTCTTGATGATTGAAAGGCCATCATATAACGAACATTAAATTCCGTGTCAACCTTTTTCGGCAAAAAACCAGGATACACAATCGCGGTTATTATCATGATTGTGGAAGCAGCCAGGGAAAAAGGTATGAAAGTGGGCATTCTATCAAGCGTTTCCATTGATCATGCCACCCCGGCCGTGTTCTATGCCCATCAACCCAGCAGAAACAACTACGAGCAGATCGACTTTGAGCTAAGGATATATGGCACATCAACCGCCGGTCCATTGCCGGAGGATTGGCCCTGGGGGTGTTCATCGCCTTTACGCCGACGATCCCCTTTCAGGTGCTTCTCAGCGCCATCTGCGCCATCTGGCTTCGCGTCAACCTGCCTCGCCCTTGCCGGCTGCTGGGTAACCAACCCACTGACCGCCGTCTGGATCTATTTGATGGAATACCGGCTGGGCCGCATGATAATCGAAAAACTGCCGTGGCTTTTCACGCTCAGCGACCTGGAAAACATCGGCACCTTTCGAAAACTCTTTTCCCAGGCCACCTACATATGGACCGGCGGCCTCCTGATCGGCTCAGTCGCCGCCCTTGTTGTTTATGGCACCGTGCGCATCCTGTGGTATCTGGTGTGGGGGGCATTCCCCGGCGATACACCCCGACATCCCCGACAAGATTGATGGTCTCGTAAAAAGTCGCTTGCAGACGGCAAAGTAAACCTATCAATTTCGTTCGATTTTGTTGCGCTGCATCTCGTCATGTCACGTACAACTAAGTACGCTCCATTCCTCGAGAGTATCAGGGCTGCGCCGTAACTTGAACTTTTTACTTTGCCGTCCCAGAATTGACTTTTTACGAGTCCATCAAAAATGACGACTTCGTAAAAAGTCCAATTTCTTTGTTGCGCTGCATCTTTCGTCATGTCACGTACTGCTAAGTACGCTCCATTCCTCAAGATTTGCGCGCCTCGAACTTGAACTTTTTACTTTGCCGTTCC
>JAXHTY010000044.1:0-20200 GCA_034189905.1 Thermodesulfobacteriota bacterium | reverse complement strand
CTTGCTTGTGCGGCGTACGCCCAGTACGCCTCCGCGCAACCCCTTGTTTTCCTTGATCTTGCGGAAAAATTCACATTTCTGGATTGGAAACCCCAGATTGTGCCATCCATGTGAAATGGATAGACACGAAATAGTGCCCATCCATCGATGGCCCTTTTCCGTAAAATGAATGATCATAAAACAATGGTTCTAAACCGGGAACAGGTTATTCATATTTTTTCAATCCGAACGGCGCAAGCCTTGTATTCGGCCGTCAAAGTGTCCGGATCAAAGGCCGGATTGGTAAGCCAGTTGGCACAGGCCTCCCGGAAATGAAACGCCATCCAGACCATGCCGGCCGGGACTTCCGGGGTTACCCTTGCCTTCACGGTGATTTCGCCGCGCCGGGATTTGACACGGATCGTCTCATCGGGTGCAATTCCCAGGGCGCCGGCATCCTCCATGGAGATATCCGCGGTCTCTTCGCCCAGCAGATCGTTGAGGCCTTCGCACCTGCCGGTCTGGGTCCGGGTATGATAATGATAGAGCCGCCTGCCCGTACTGAGCACCAGGGGGTATTCCTCGTCCGGCACTTCCGCCGGCGGCGTCCATTCCGCAGGCATGAAGTTGCCGAGACCACAGGTGAACTTGCCGTTTTTATGAAGATAGCAGGTGCCCTCATGGTCCTCGGTGGGGCAGGGCCATTGAAGACCGTCGTTTTCGATCCGGTAGTATTTAATACCGGCAAAGTTGGGGGCCAGCACCGATACTTCGTTGTCCCATATTTCCTGCGCGCTGTCTGCGGCCCAGTCATGGCCGAACCGTTTGGCGATCTGTTTGAAGATCCACCAGTTGGGTTTGGCATCGCCGGGGGCTGGACTGGCGGTCCGGACCCGGCTCACCCGCCGTTCACTGTTGGTAAAAGTGCCGTCGTTTTCACTCCATGCAGCGGCCGGCAGCACCACATCGGCAAACCGGGTGGTTTCGGTGGGGAAAATATCCTGGCATACCAGAAACTCGGCGGACGACAATTCATGTTCCACCTTGTGGATATCCGGTTCGGTATTGGCCACGTTTTCGCCGAAGATATACATACCTTTTATTTTGCCGGTGACCAGACCGTCAAACATGTCGGGCATCATCATGCCCATATTTGCAGGCAGGGGGCTGGTGTTCCAGACGGCCTCGAATTTTTCCCGTACTGCCGGGTCGGTGTATTTCTGATAGCCGGGCAATACATTGGGAAGCGCCGCCATGTCGCAGGCGCCCTGGACATTGTTCTGGCCGCGAAGCGGATTGACCCCCCCGCACTCCACCCCCATGTTGCCAAGGAGCATCTGCAGGTTGGCAACGGACATGACGTTGTTTTTACCGCAGGTATGTTCGGTGATGCCCAGGGTGTAGCAGAGCATGACCGGCTTTACCGATGCCAGGCGCCGGGCCACATCGGCGATCATTTCAGGCTGAACACCGCAGATGGGGCTGACCAGTTCCGGGGGGTATTGCATAATTTTTTCTTTAAGCTCGTCAAAGCCCACACAGCAGGAATTGACAAATGCCTTGTCATAAAGATCTTCCTTTATCAGTACATGCATGATGCCGTTTAGGAGGGCTATATCGCTGCCCACCCGCAGGGGAACATGCAGGGATGCAAAGTCGCAGAGCTTGTGCTTTCGCGGGTCTGCCACGATCAGGTCCGCCCCGTTTTCCACGGCGTTCTTCAAGAAAGTTGCAGCCACGGGATGGGCTTCGGTCATGTTTGAGCCGATCACAAAAAACATTTTTGCACGGGCAAATTCGTTAAAGGAGTTCGTCATTGCGCCGGAGCCGAAGGTTGTCGCCAGACCGGCGACAGTGGGCGCATGTCATGTCCGCGCGCAATGGTCGATGTTGTTGGTCTTAAACACGGCCCGGAAAAGCTTTTGCATCTGATAAGAGTCTTCATTGATGCTTCTGGCGCAACTGACCCCGGCCAGGGCATCCGGGCCATGTTCATCGATAATGGCTTTGAATCTGTCAGCCACCAGGTCCAGGGCCTCATCCCATGAGGCTTCCCGGAACTCTCCGTCCTCTTTTATCAGCGGGGTGGTAAGCCGTTCTTCGGAGTAAATGAAGTCGTACCCGAACCGGCCCTTGACACAAAGTCGTCCGTCATTGGGGGCGGCACCTTCAACGCCCGTGACCTTTACAATTTTATCATCCTGCACATGGAGCAATTGCTGGCACCCCACACCGCAATAGGGGCAGGTGGTTCGGACTTTTTTTGTCTTCCAGGGCCGCCAGGAGAACCGGGCCTTTTTTTCCACCAGCGCGCCGGTGGGGCATGCCTGGATACATTCGCCACAGAACACGCAGTCCGATTCCTTGAGTGGGTGGTCCCCGGCGGTGATAATCTTGGCGACATTGTCCGGATCGTCAAAGTTGATGGCCTTGTTTACCTGTACCTCCCGGCATGCAGCCACACAACGGCCACACAGGATGCATCTTGAAAAATCCCGGACAATCAGCGGATTTACCGTTTCCATTGAATATTGAAGCGGTTTTCGGAGCGTTTCGCCGCCCGGCACCTGATACTGATACGCAAGTTCCTGAAGCCGGCAATCACCCCATGCCGGGCATACGTTTGTAGTTCCATCCGATTGCAATGCCTGCATCTGAAAAGCGGTCCAGTTGTCGTCCTTTGCCGCGGCGATTCCGCAGTTGTGATTGCCTGAGGCAAGAAAATCGGCAATCGTTTGTCGCCTTGAGGCCACCACCCCGGGGGATTCTGTCCGGACAATCATATTATTTTCGGCAGGTGTTGAGCATGCCGTAACCAGATTCTCTTTACCTTCCACCTCCACCACACATATCTGACACCGGCCCGAGGGCGAAGCCCCTTTGAGATAGCATAGTGTCGGAATGGTGATGCCGTGATTTTTTGCGACTTCAAGAATGGTCTCGTTTTTTTTAAATCCACATTCGTTTCCATTAATAACAATCATCCCCGCGGACATGAAAGGCCCTCCATAACACATTACATCGGTTCATTGTTTTAAGTTATCAAGTTCCGGTTGTTTCGTTGTGCCAAAAGTGTCATAACGAAAATTAAAAGAATCTATCGGCGTTGTCAATAGGATAATGCAATCAGGATAGGAGGAGGTGAAAAAAATCGCCGGCTTGCATCTGCGCCCGAATCGTCTCATGAAATACCGGGTTCGGCTTGCGGGCCGCACATCAATAATGTTCTGCAAGAAATGCCCGGGCAAGCCGCTGTACGCAGAGATTCTCCGGGGCATGAAAGGGACTCTGGTAGGGGTCCATTGCCAGTATCTGTTGCATCAGGGTTTTGGCTTCATTCTTCCGGCTTGTCTGATAAAGGACTTCAGCCCTGGCAAAGTGGGTGTAAAAATAAGACGGATAGGCAAGAACCGCGAGTTTCAGTCCTGTCTCTACCGTTTCCATGTTGTAACCGGCCAGACCCAGGCCTTTTTCCGCCAGCCAGCCCCCTTTTTCAATGATCGTTGCTGTGGAGATCAGCGGACCGCAGTAAAAATAGGTCATATTTTCATTGGCGGTGAACACCAGAAGGTCCATGATGGGACTCAGATACCGGGCTTTGACAAAGATATTGGCATGCTCAATGGAACGGGAGAGGTTCAACTGCCGCCAGTAAGTGGCGGGCACATTATGCGGATTGAGGTGCAGGGCTTTTTTTGCGTAGTCCTCGCCTTGCTTGAAAAAGGGAAGGGCGGTTTTGGGGTCACCAAGGGAGACCCAGTAGTATCCCAGATAATAGTTGCCCCGGGCCACCCATATCTGGGCGATGATATTATCCGGGTGCGCATCTGCAACTTCCCTGAAACGGGCCACAGCTTTTTGGGCTTTTTCAAAATCTTCACGCCGGTCCCAGTCTGCGATGACCTCCATAAATCCAGGCATCGTGTCCAGCAGGGGGAGGGCCCGGCCCACCGGCGCAGGGAGCTTGTCTGCAAATTTCTCGCCATATGTCTGCTGAATATAGTTGAAATCTGCGTACGAAGAGACAGCGGTAATCAGGAGCTTCAGTGCCGTGGGATTATTCCCGTCAATAGCGGCGGCTTTCACGGCATGGGCTTCAGACTGTTTCAGGGCATCCACCCGGCCGCTTTTCTGATAGCGGGCCTTGAGGTAATAAGCCTGGGAAAGCCATAGGTTGACCGCCATCTGATCGGGGGTTGCGGCTTCAATCTCATGAAGCACGGCGATGATATCCCCGATATTTTCACCATCCCAGTGCCGCCCCCACAGGTCAGCCACCTGTTGCCAGCGGGCATCATTACCGGGCACGGGAAGGATAAGGTCCCATGCAGTGGCGGATGCATATGCTGCGGTTACACTGATATATAGAAGCAATAAAACCGTGATTGAGGTTTTCTGCCAATGGAATCTCATGACAGGGCTTTTCCGGAATCTTGTGTGGTGTTTGTTCATGATAACCTTTATGTGGTAAAATATTGCAAAATGTTAAATCAGTTGGGCTGGTAAGTGAAGATTATTTTATATCAGACGTCGCAATAATCGTATAGTAATATATAAATAATTCTCCGTGCGGGGTATTCCGGATAATGATGCAGCTCAAACGTCAATATCAGCGCAGGCGCATTGAAAGCTGGGACAGGGCATCCCGCCGTATTCGTGAAAAGGGGCAGACCGGTGCCCATTACCACCGACTGCTTCAGCAATACTATCGTTCCATGGTGCCGGCGAACCTGAGGGTGCTTGAACTGGGTGCCGGTCATGGCGACCTGCTGGCGGCACTGAGGCCCGGAACAGGCGTGGGGGTGGACTTCTCAATGGAGATGGTGCAGTATGCCAGCCGGAAACATCCGGATCTTGTATTTATTTGCGCCGATATTCACGACCTGCCATTAAAAGGGACCTTTGATATTATTGTGCTGTCCGACCTGATCAATGATGTGTGGGATGTTCAGGTGGTATTGCACAATGTCCGACGGCTCTGTCATTCAGGCACCCGCATTATATTGAACTGTTTTAATAACCTGTGGCGGTGGCCCATATTCATCGCCCGGGCACTGGGGAAAACAGTGCCGTTTCTTGAGCAGAACTGGTTTACCCCGATGGATATCCTCAACCTGCTGGCGCTATCCGGATGGGAACGGGTGATGTTTGAATCCGGTATTTTGCTGCCGGTCAATCTTTCGGTTGTTTCCTGGATGGCCAACAGCGTACTTGCCAAAGTGCCACCGTTTTCATGGTTGTGCATTACCAATTTTATTATTGCGCGGCCCATGCCCGGGCAGGGGGCACAGATGCATCCGCTACCACGGGTGTCAATTATTATTCCGGCGAAAAACGAGGCCGGGAACATTCAGATGATTCTTGACCGTACCCGCATTCCGGATTATGAATACGAACTGATTTTTGTGGAAGGTCATTCAGCCGACAAGACCCATGATGTGATTCAAAGCGCCATAAAAAACAGACCATCCTCTCAATACCGGCTGCTCCGGCAACCCGGAAAGGGTAAAGGAGATGCCATCCGAACCGGTTTTCAAGCTGCCAGGGGCGACATACTGGCGATCCTAGACGCAGATCTGTGTGTCCGTCCCGAATATCTACCCCGTTTTCTCAAGGCCCTTGTTGACGGAAAAGGCGAGTTTATAAATGGCGTTCGGCTGGTTTATCCCACGGAAGGCCAAAGCATGCGGTTTATGAACATGGTTGGCAATAAATTTTTCAGCATCCTTTTTACCTGGTTGCTCGGACAGCCGGTTAAGGACACGCTGTGCGGCACGAAGGTGTTCTGGAAAAAGGATTACGAACGGATGGAAAAGCTGGGCCCCCGGTTTGGCAAAGCCGATCCATTCGGCGATTTCGACCTGCTTTTTGGTGCGTCGGCGCTGAACCTCAAGATTGCAGACATGCCGGTCCGATACCGGAAAAGAACATATGGCACCACCAACATAAAACGCTGGAAGCACGGATGGATATTGTTGAAGATGACGCTCCTTGCCATTAAAAAGATAAAACTTAAATGAATATACATCTGAACACTCATCGGATCCCCTTGCGTAACCGGCTGCCGTTAATGCGGATAAAACTTTTTTTTGCCCGTATCATTTATTCTTTTTTCCGCATTTTGTTGAAAAAGGATGTTTTTATAATAAAACGGAAAGGGATCTCTTATTCAATTAATTTATCCGAGGGAATTGATCTGGCCCTCTTTCTGTTTGGCCGTTTTCAGCCATACATTTCGAATTCCCGTTATTATACGTTGCCAGAGGACGCCGTTGTATTTGATATTGGCGCGAATATCGGGGCAATGACGCTGAAGTTTGCACAGGATGTACCCAAAGGTCATATTTATGCGTTTGAGGCAATCCCGTCTGTCTATACCCGGCTTGTTCAGAATATTTCACTGAATCCCGTTTTAAGTGGAAGGATAACCCCAGTCAACATGCTTGTGTCGGATTCAACAGGGGAAATAGACATCCCACAAACCATGTGTGCCAGCTGGAATGTTTGCGGGCAGAATCAAAACAGACATCCTGTTCACGGCGGCATTCGTCAGTCCGTCCAAATTGAGGATGCTGTGTCCATTGATGATTTTTGCAGAAAAAATACTATTCAGCGGGTTGATTTGATAAAGATCGACACAGACGGTACTGAGTTATCTGTTTTAAAAGGCGCGCTCCGTACCATAAGTAAAAATACCCCGGTCATTATTTTTGAAGTCAGTTTATCGGTGCTGCACGAAGAACATCTTCTATTCGATGCGTATGACGCGTTTTTCAGCCTTCTGGACTATCGATTGATAAATCTTAAAACCGGTCGAATGATTACTATGGACAATTTCTATCGCGAGATTCCCTTCAGTTATACAACGGATGTGCTCGCCATCCCACGAAGAAAAGATTTCAACTGAAAAAGCGATAAGAGTATTATGCGCCTGTCTGATCTTAAAAGAAAAAGTTATTTTGCTTATTACAATATAAAACCATTCCGTCTATCGATGGTTGCGCGGTCAGCTGCCGGTCGATTGGCGGCCAGGCTGGGGATTGGCCGTGGTTTCAGGGTGATCGACCTGGCCATTACCAATGAATGTAATTTGTTCTGTCATCATTGCTCGGCAGAAGGACTGAATGACGGTGAAGCTGCAGCCCTTTCGTTGGCCGATTACAAGCATATCGTTCGCCAAGGCCGGTTATTGGATACATTGTCGTGGAATATCACTGGCGGAGAACCGTTGCTGGTCGACTGGATCGAGGATCTTATTCCTATCCTGGAGCCGAAGCGCCACTATATTTCAATTCAGACCAACTGTTTGCTGCTTTCAAAGGAAAAGGCAAGGGAATTGGCCAGACTGGGGGTAAATTGCATTACGACAAGTATTGACAGTGCCGATGAATATCAGCATGACACATTCAGGGGATGTGAAGGCGTGTTCGAGAAGGTGTTTGAAGGGATTAAAAATGCAAAGGCAAGCGGCATGCAGGTTCTGGTTGGTGCAACCATCACACATGGCTATTTGTATTCATCAGCGCTGATACGATTGATCCGGATGGTGAACAGAGCGGGCGCCATGTTTTTATTTAACCTTGCCGTTCCATGCGGCCGTTGGGCAAACCGATCCGATATTCTGATAACGGAACAGGACAGGGATTATCTCTGCCAACTCCTGGACCGTTACCCCATGACCAGTACCGATCATGAAGTTGGAAGGAATAAAATCGGTTGCCCTGCGGGCATGGAAAAAATATACATTACACGGACAGGGGAGGTTCTGCCTTGTCCGTTTATACATGTCAGTTTCGGCAATTGTATGCAGACGTCACTTGCCGGCATAGTTCAGAGGATGCAAAAAGTGCCTGCGTTTCGGAAGTACCAAAAAATTTGCATTGCGGCTGAAGATAGGCGCTTTCACAGAGATGTTTTTTCAAAGATATACAACGGGGAAAATATGGCCCGTCCTGTCAGTTATCTGGATATTTTTCCGGAATATTTTACAGACCCTGAGGGAAAATGAAATTTTGAACAAAATCAGGTGTCAACATACGGTATGCGCACTCTGTGGTGAGGCCGGTCACACGGTTGCGGCAAAGGGTTATGATTATCAATATGGGACCACCCAGCAGCCTTTCTGTTTTGTCAAATGTATCCGGTGCGGTCATCTTTATCTCAATCCCCGCCCGGTTTCAGAATCCATCACCAGCATCTATCCGGTGAATTATTATACAAAGGATGCGCGGCACAGCGGGATGCTTGTGGGGGTAATGAAAAGGCTGGTTATTCGAAGACGACTTTTTCATTGCAACAGGGTTTTTCAAAAGCAGGCGCGAATACTTGAGCTTGGTTGCGGTGATTGCGCTCTGTTGGTCGATATTAAAACGCGATATCCATGGTGCCGGGTCAAAGGCGTCGATATTGCTATTCCTTCCCAGGCAATGTTACGTGGTCGGGCGTTGCAGATCGACCTTGTGCAGGCAAATGCCGAGGAAGTGCCGCTTGAAGAAGGCGCTTACGATCTGATTATAATGAACCAGCTGCTGGAACATCTTCAGGATCCTGTGCGGATGTTGCACGAAATTCAAAAAGCGCTCAAACCCGGTGGGTTGATCAGTATTGAAACGCCCAATTTTGACGGGTACGACCGGCGGTTATTTAATAAATCATTCTGGGGAGGCTATTATTTTCCGAGACATTTTCATCTTTTTAACACGTCTTCCCTCAAAGCATTGTTGCAGAAAAACGGGTTTGTTATTGTCAAACAAGCGCAACTGGTGGCGCCGATTATCTGGATATTCAGTCTTGGCGCCGTGCTGGAGAAAATACTGCCTGGCCCCCGGCCACAAGGCCGGAACCCCGGCAGGTTGTTGAGCGACAGAAATCCAGTAGCCCTGGGGATCTTCACACTTGTTGACCTGTTGGCCATATGGTGCGGGGCAGTCACGTCCAATCAGAAAATTATTGCTCAAAAATCCTGAGTGATGAATCTGAAGTGTTTTTGTGTTGACACGTTTTTCCCCGGTTGGACAAGGGCTTACGGGATTGAAATGCGATAACGGCGCCGCCGCCGCATATTTTTTCCAGCCAGGTCAAGGGGTAGCAAAGGATTGTAAGGATTGTATAGCCGGGCATACGGCTGGAAGGGCGTTTGGCAATGGGCTGATTTCTGCGAAGGACATTCTGCATTGAAAGAGACCAGGCCGGTGGATCAAGGAGATCGGTGATACTGGTTTGCCTGAATCGGCTCTTCTGAAATGCCAATGCCAGCGTAGAGCGGTTGAACAAGAGAAGATGATAGGGGAAGTGAAACAGAGCCCAGTACCTGCCGAATATTTTCAAGCTGAGACAGTCCGTGTTTTCAGTTTCACCGATCAACCACCCGCCCGGTTTTAAAATCCGGAAAATATCATTCAGCAGCCTGACCGGGTCCGGTACATGTTCAATCACGTGATTGATGCGGACAAAATCAAAACTTTCAGGCGCGAAGCGGTCGGGTTCAAAAAAATCAGCGATAACATGAAGCTCAAACAGGTCGGCTGCTTTTGAAGCGGCTTTTTTGGAAGGCTCCACACCGATTACGTCAAGCTGCAGTTTATCTCTGATGATTGCAAGCTTTTCTCCCGCACCACATCCTATGTCCAGCAGGGTCTTGCCAGGCCTGGCGTTCAGGCGCTTTAACAGCTTAATTGTGCGGTTCATGTAAAGCTTCATAAGGAAGCCTTTTAAGCCGGAAACATAGGGGTTATAGTGAATATAAGCGTCCGGGTATGCTGCTATGGCCTCCAATGCCGTTGGGAGCGGAACCTGGTGAATCAGCCCGCAATCCTGGCAGGCATAGGCGCTTCCTGTCCATTGCGTGCCATACTCAACTTCTTGAAGTCTTTCAACATGCGGCGTTGTGATGGGGCCTCCGCACAGAACGCATTGTAAATCCGGCAAGGGCTGGCGGCTTGCATGAAGGCTGTGTGTAAAATATTCAGGGGAGATATTGTGTGTTTCTTTGTCACTGAAGAATTGTGTGTGGTCTATCGGGAAACGGGTGGTTTCTGAAAACCCGAGTATTTTGTCAATATAGCGGTTGTTCTCTGCCGGTGGACAATGGTCGGGAAACCCGGCAAACAATTTTGCGGCACACCCCAGTGTTCGAATCCGCCTGAGTGGTTTTTCTTTTATATTGCCGAAACTGATCTGGAAGAAGGTGCAGGGTTGCACATCGCCATATGCATTAATGTGCAATCTTTCACTGAAAGCCGGGCATCCAAAATTGAAAAGATTGTTCTGCAGGTCAATATAGAGATATGGATTGTTATGGGATATCTCCCGTAGCTTGAGGCTGTCAGCCTTTGTTAAAAGAAATTGAGGCTCTCCTTCCCACCTTCCCTGAGGAACGGCAAAGTTCAAGCCTATTTTAACTCTGTGCGTGTTGGAGAAGTTGATGATATCATCAAGCTGCTTGCTATTGAGGCTCTTATGGGATGCAAGCCAGGTGAAAATAACGTCAAAGCCCCAGGATCTCAGCAAATGCAACTGATTTCGTTTTTTTTCCAGAACATTCTGCCAGTTGCTGTGCTCATGGAAGTCATCAAAGCTGACCTGGATATTGTCGATGCCGATTTTTTTTAATCGTCGGCACATGTTGTCTGACAGAAGCACCCCATTGGTCTGGATCTGGTAAAGCATGGCGCGTCTGCCAACGGCATTGATGACGGTCTCAATTTTTGAAAGTTCAAGCAATGGTTCGCCGCCGGTAAAAGTTACATAGAATCCGCCCATTCTTTTTAACTGTCGAATGGTGCTGATAATATCGGCGGCTGATATTTCCCGCCTGTTGCTGTCCACCTGACCGGCAATATTGCAGTGATCGCATTTCAGATTACACTTGTAAGTCACAGCAATATCCATCCCGCGAATAACAGATCTGCCGGCAGCCTTTGCAAAAAAGAAAAACAATGACCGGAATACCAGAGCCGGTTTCTTTCGCCATGAATGGAGCACAAACGAAAGGTTGTTGAAGAATTTCGGCTTATGCGTCATTACAAGGATTCTTTATTCTAATTATTCAGCCACGGGTGCTTTGTCGGAAAAGAAGATTAATTGTTTTGTGCGTGTTGCTTCTGTCGTTCCATTATCTCAACTTCATTTAAGGAAAGAATACATTCTGCCAGAGACTGAATTTTCAGGTATCTCATTTGTTGTTTGCCGTGCAATTGGATACGAATGATGCCCCCATCGTTTTCTTCCGGCTGAACGATCAGATGCTGGTCCCATTCTCTGCCGTTTTTTGAAAAGGAGGCCATAATTGGCATCTGATTGCAGAATGTGCCTTTGATAGAATTTTTATAAATTATAATAGAATCAACTACATGTATGCCTTTTAAATCCACCATCCACCAGGGACTCTGCTCATTGTCCGTAAGGAAACATGATGCAGCGGTGGTGTCCCCGTCAACAGCGTGTCTGCTGTTGTACCGATAGGGAACGCCGTGTCGATGGCTGCTCATGCTCGTGGGTTTGCCGAAAGCGAGGTTTTGCATGTCTGTTTCCGGGGGTGTCTGCCAGGTGAATTCGGTTTGCAGGTTATCACCCGTATATAGACTCATATACCATATCAAAAACACCATAATAGCGGCAATCAACGTTCCGCCGGCAATAAAAACCTTAAGGCCCTTTTGGCGGATCATTATTCCCGTAATGATTCCCAGCAGGGCCAAGGTAGTACAGCTCACAACCATTCCCCAGAAAGCGGCACCACTCCAATACCGAAATTCTATCGTATTTTTTCCAGAAGGTATAAGTATTCCATGCGCTGCACCGTTAGCACGATAAATCGGGCAATCGTTGTTGTTTAATAAAGCCTTCCAGTGTCCGGTATTGGGATAGGAGAAGACAAAAATCGTTGGTTGGGCGGCAAGAACCTGGAACACCATTCGATTGTATGAGCTGAACAGCAAATTCACTCTGTCCGGGGTATCTGTTTGCGGATGAATTTTTATTTTGTTTTGCTCTTCGGGTGGAGCGCCTTCAATAACAACTTCATTCTCTTTTCTTGTGTTGTTTAAAATTTTATATGTTTCGATTGCATCTCTCGCGGGAATCATTTTTTGATAGGTTCTGGCAAGCTGTGGTTCCATAAAGTAGTTTTTCAGCTGTGTGCGTACTGTCTGACTGCCCGCTCCCGTGTTTAAGTAATAGACTTTTTGGAAGTTGATAGATTTCTTTTTTTCGTCCCCTATCGTATTATAGGTTGGTGTTTCTGTTTTTTTTTCAATGGCAAAAGCGCCCCATCGGAAGAATATTGTAATCTGCAAGATGACTAAAACAAAAAGGAGAAACTGAAATGGAGCAAGAAGGGGGGGGGCTTTGTGTCGTGTTAAAGATAAGGTTAATGATAATATAAGGCAACTTGTTATTATAATCGTCGGTTCGACCCAGCCTGGAATAGCCCGGATTTTATAAGGACAAGCAAAATGGACATTATTGAAAAGAGATGATGGCAACAGGAAATATATACCGGTCAGTATCAGCGCAACAATAGTTGTGAGAACAATCGGGGATAATTCAATGTGTTTTTTGTTTATCTCCAATATGACTGGATTTGCAGCGACCAGCCATATCAGCATTAAGCCCATAAAGAATGGCAGAACGATAGAAGCATATGATGGAACCCTTACATTTGAAATAATCGGGAGATATTTCCATGCCATTGGGTGAATGATGGTTCTGTCCCCCTGCATGTATAGGGTGATAAATACAATAATAAACAGAATTAATAGGATACTTTTAGGGATTTTATACCGAAAGAAAAGTAAAACCGGGGTAACGATTGCCATCAAATAGAAAGGACTCCCGCCAAACATGCCAAAGGCGGACTTCAAAGGATAAAAAAAGTTGTTAATAAAGCCTGACAACGTGTCGTTGTATTCAACCGACCACTGATATGCCTGGTCCACTCTCCCGGCATTGGTTTTCAGGAAATCAAAAAAGAAAGGCAGGAGATAAGCAGAGGCAAGCACTATGCCGATCAGAAGGAAGAGAAGGGTTTGGCCCCAGAAGTGAAAAACTCTTGAGAGATTAACAGGCTTTTCGTTTAAAATGGTTGTCAGAAAGAAAGGGATTACCGACGTGAAACAAACAGCACCGATCATGCCGTAATAAACCATTGGGGGGTATCCGCTTGTTAAAAGCCAGTATGTTGAAAAAATGATCCAGGCAGGGCCTTTCAAGCGCGTGGGGGATAAACAATACATACCTATTGATATGCAGAGAAAAAGAAAGCCGGTATAAGCTTCCAGTGCGGCACCATTCCAGAAGAGTGCCAATGTTCTCATATTGTAGACGATAATCGTCGAAATGATTAAAGCAGGGATATTTGAAATTTTTAACCGGCGCACGAAACGAAAAAGGGTGATATGTGAAATGAATAACAACACCATTCGTAAAGCCGTCATCCATTCCAGGGAATAACCATCCCAGAACCCCGGTAAGATCGAAGCGATGTAGGGGAGTGGATGATATATCTGCGCCTGTGTATAGGCGGCTGCGGATTGTCCATAAAAGCATTCCGGGGCGTAAAGGGGGAACGTACCGGATTTTATGGAAAATAAAAGGTCTAACTGATGATAAATATGATAATTAACATAGTCTGTGCCGAGTGTAAGGTCAGAACAGAAAGGGATCATCCAATAAAAAAGTATAAGCGGAAGGGCAGCAGGAATAATATAGGGCAATATTTTTCTGTTCAAACGGGTCTTCTCCCCTTGAACCAAAGAAGTCAAATGTTAATATCAATTTTACCATTTACGATATCCCCGTGCAAGATATCTTCAGGTATCAACCTGGTATCTCGCTGAATGGGCGCCTGATATAAAGACTTGGTGAGTCAGGCAGGGTTTTTTCAGGTGTCAGGGATATTCATTCCATAAAATATCCGTGATAAGTGCTCAGTGGCGGCGCAAATCCGGTTGAAATATTGCGTTTTTATGGCCTCGGCGCGATTTCTCTTAAATACTTTACTGATGGGCTTTTCCCTGCTATTATTTTCTTGTCGTTTTACCATATCCGGTACTTCCTGTTTTATTATTGGTTCTATCCCAAATTCAAATATAACAGGCGGCCCAGATGGTTGTTCTTATTTTTTATGCTATCCGTGAAAAATTCAGGTAATAATTCCCCGGAGGTGTTATGACCGGCCTGAAGTGGTTGAAAATAAAGTGGGATGCGTTATTGTTTTGTGTCTGCTTTTTTTTTCTGTCAATGATTATTGTATTTGGGTACGGGTTTTATACTGCGAAGTCTAATGCGCCTCCATATCATACAATTTGTGAGACATCAAATGCTGTGATTAAAAAATACGGTCTTCAGCTGGCACAACTTATCTATAAAGAAAAACACAAAAAATATCCATATTTGTGGTATCCGGCAACGGAGACTCAGTCTGGGGTCAGTATTTATAAAAAAAAGAAAACGTATAACGGATATACTTTTTTTTCTGATTGTACATCCTCTGCTTACCTTATCAATATGCAGGGGGATATCGTCCATAAATGGCATAAATCTTTTTATGATGTGTGGCCTGAGCCTGCTCATGTTAAGCCATACGTGAAACCTTTGCCGGAGGATTTAATCTTTTGGCATAAAGCCCATCTCTTCCCCAATGGCGATGTGATAGCAATATATGAAGGTGCTTTTTCTCCCTATGGTGCCGGGATAATAAAGATAGATAAAAGTTCGAATCTGATTTGGAAAAACGCGGTTAATGCCCATCATGATCTTGATATAGCGAAAGACGGAAGAATTTTTGTATTGACCCATAAATATAACAAAAAGGCCAAGGTAGACCGTATTGATGATTATATAACAATCCTGTCACTTGACGGAGATGTTCTTGATAATATATCCTTATACGATGCCATTAAAGAGTCTTATTACAAATACTTGATCCCTGCACATCCTTTTGGCGATTATTTACACACCAATAATATTGAATTACTGACAAAGGATAAGGCGAATGGTTTTGATTTTCTAAACGCTGGGGATATCCTTTTATCGCATCTGGGCATTGGTGGTATAACTGTTTTAGACGGAAAGACCTTTAAGGTAAAATGGGCCTTGACCGGATTATCAGAAATCCTGCATGACGCTGATTTTCTTAATGATGGCCGGCTGGTTTTTTTTAACAATTTGATGAGCCATCAGGGAAGGCCTGTCGGTAGTGAGATCGTCGAGTGGGATACTGCTATGCGGAAGGTAGTATGGACGTTTACATCTTTTGATTACTTAAATGGAAATTTTCACAATTATTTCGATAACGATATTTTTTCTTCCATGATATATGGATCTCAACAGAAACTACCCAACGCTAATTATCTTGTAACAGAAAGTGCTGGGGGCACCCTGTTTGAAATCACCCCCGAGAAAGAGGTTGTATGGAAGTATGTAACCACGAATAGTGATGGCAAGAGTATTAGTTCACTCCACTGGGCTCAGCGCTATGCAGAAGATGCCCTATCGTTTCTGAGGGGAAATGGTGATCTTGGAAAAGAGAGCGGTAAAATAATATGAAAAGACTGTTTTTAATACCAGTCATGCTTGGAATAATATATGCGTTATATCCCTGTTTGGCGTTCGCATATGTTGGCCCCGGGGTCGGGCTGTCACTGATTGGTCTATTCTGGGTGTCATTATCCGTAGTCGGTGCTCTTGTTTTGGGTATGATTGTATGGCCTGTGCGAATGTTTTTAAAGAAAATATTCCGAATGACTAAAAATGGTGATAAGGCTCCGCAGGATCAAAATGATTAATATGTGCTGTGGCAAACCGGTTTTGCGAGTAAAAATAAGACAGAATGGAAAAAAGCAAGGTTACTGTTTCCGTATTTGAAGATATATTGGGAAGATTCCATGATGTTTGGCCCGGTCTGTTTAGACGGTTGGGAAAAATCGAATCCGGATTCTTTTCAAAAGCGCTGGACAACTATCCAATAGACCGGCCGATATATATAACAGGGCTTGCACGTTCCGGGACAACCATTCTTCTGGAGTGCCTGTCATCCCACCCTCTGGTGGCAACCCATTGTTACCGTGATTATCCTCTTCTGGATATCCCATTGTTCTGGAACCGTTTTCTGGACCGTGCAGCGAAAACAAACGATTCTCTAATCGAACGATTCCATAAGGATAGAATTTTCATAACTGCTACAAGTCCGGAATCAATGGAAGAGATGATATGGATGTCATTTTTTCCGGCATGTCATGATCCAAAGAAGAGTCAGGTCTTGGACGCTGATTGTATAGCGTCTGATTTTGAGGAATACTATAAAAGCCATATCCAGAAAATTCTGTTTCTTCGGAAGGGAAGCAGATATGTTTCAAAGGCGAATTATCACATTTCCAGGCTTTGCTATTTAAAGAAACTGTTCCCGGATGTCCGGTTTGTCATCCCGTTCAGAGATCCCACTGCACATGTCGGGTCTTTATTACGCCAGCACCGTTATTTCTGTGAGGAAGAGGAAAAGGCGCCCCGTATACTGGACTATATGCGAAGGTCAGGGCATTTTGAGTTTGGACTTGACCGGCGGCCAATTCACACAGGAGACCGTAAGATCATCGAAGATATCCAGGAATTGTGGCGGAATAAAGAAGAGGTCAGAGGGCTTGCCAAGTTATGGGCCTCTGTGTACCGATTTGTAGTGAATACATTAATGAATGACGGTGACCTTTTGGCAAGGTCCATACTTGTCCACTATGATGATCTATGTGAATCGCCCGCCGTGATGTTAAGGAATATCTATCGTCATTGCGAACTGGAAGTTGAAGAGGGAATACTGAATACGCAGGCGTCCGGAATATCCGCGCCCTCCTATTATGCGCCGCTCCTGACAGAGAAAGAAACAGATATTGTCCATTTTGAGGCTGCTGGGGTATATAAACAGATGTTAAAACTTGCAGGGAGGGAGTAAAGCATTGCGGCGTTGAGAACATCGAACCATTTTGAAACGGCCTGCCGAGCCCATCTGAAACCCTATATATGGTGGCTACAAAAATATTGACACACAAATCCGGCCTCGCTATAGTTGATAACCATAAAAACAAGCTCTTGTTTATTTCTTATAACACGCCAGATATATTTACAAGATCGAGGCTTGCGGAAGGCGCGTTCTGATATTTGATGAAGTAGTGGAGTATCGATAGCCAGTCTCGACAACTGCTGGTCTGTTGCGAACAGCACAAGTACCTTCCCCTTGATCAATGCTTAACAGACTAATACTATTAACAGAAAAAAATATTTTCATGCGTAAGCATGCCTTGACATTTACAATTCTGGTTCTTCCTTATCTGATCTTTCACTGGATGGCCCCCTTTTTTTCGGAATTAACACCAGGTCGTGAGTTTGTTCGCTATTTTACCTGGTTTCAGGCAGAGATTCTGTTTGCAATACGGACAGGGACCCTCCCTCTGCTTATGAATATGACAACCGGCGGGCTGAACAGCGCTATGGCCGCAGGTTATGCACAGATTTATCTGCCTTATCCTTATGTCGCCGCCATGTTTCCGGGATACTGGTCAGGATATGCCATGGAGTGGAATATCGTCCTGCACTTTTTAACTATTTCAATTACCCATTTTGTACTCTTTAAGTTTCTTCGAACGGTCGCTCTGAACAGATCGCTCGCCTTCTTTCTCTCGACGGTAACACTCTATTCAACAGGGATGTTGTTCCCCTTCTTTTACGGTTCAGCTTTAGATGCCTGGACGGGGCATCTGTTTTTATGTGCCGTAATCGGTCTGTTCTTCCATAAGCCTTCCGGAATAAAAGGGCCATTATTAATAATTTTCGCCACCTACTGGCTTATCTGCTCCGGACATGCGGAGGTGATGTATTATGGTCTGCTAAGTGTCGGGATATTCACCATCCTCCTGCCATTTTTCGAGGTAGCTATCTTCTCCGACAGAAAGATCAAATTAAAAACCGTGCTGTCTTTCTGGCTCCACACGGGTATGTATTGCGCGGTAGGCCTCGCCCTTTCCTCGGTCTACGTCATACCGTTCTATTTTGAGATTGTCAAAAAATTGTTGTTGGCCCATCAGAACTATGCGTTGGCCGGCGGACTGGCGGATACTTTTCTGGGCTGTGCCAGCAACGTTTTCTCACCCTTAAGGGCCTCCGTTATGGCCAGTTTCGGCGGCAATCCGCTGCTGCCGGCACTCATCCTGATACCCGTGCTCAGGCTGTTCCGGGTAAAAATTCCAGCCGTAATATGGATAACAACCGGGGCCATAATTATTATATCGCTTGGCACACTGGGAGAGCGGCTTCCCGTCCACCGGCTGCTCTGGCAGTACCTGCCGTTCGCATCCGCCACCCGACTCTCTGGTCGTCCGGCCATAATGCTCCCTGTCCTGTTTATGCTGCTTTCAATCTGGGTGCTGCATAACAGCAAGATCCCCCGGAGTTTTGCACGGTTCAAGACATCTCCTCTGCAGTTCCTCACCTGGATCGCCATATTGCCTTACCTTATCTATATTCTTTTCATTGTCGTCCATCCTTTGAAAAACGATTTGTTCCCTTTTTCCCTCATCAACATTGTCAATATCCCGGTATGGGTTGAACCATTGACGCTGATCACAAATATCATCCTTCTTTTTGCTGTAACTTACTACGCTTCCGGCATATGCACAGGAAAAACCGGGCTCTTTCTATGTGCCTTAACAGTATTGCATATCGTGCTGTTATTTAAATACTACCCTATGCCGCGTATGCTGATAGAAAATAAAGATCGACCGACATTCCAGCAATTTCTCGAGCAAAAACAGGAAAAGATGGCAGTGTTGCAGTCGCAATACCTGTTCCCCTTTGATGCGGCCACAGCATACGATATCAGCACCATACCACAGCTTGAAAACTATTTTCTGGAGCCGCATCTCGGTAAGATATATAGAAAGTATCTGGTGGCCGTAACGCGTGACGATGCTTATCGTATTTTAAATACTACCAGACAGCAAGACGAGGTCGTTGTCGAAGGTTATCGCCCGAAAGCAGAGCGTGGCCCCAAGTCCCTTTCTTCTACCTGCGAAGATGGTTTCGACTCTGTTATGCTGAGTTACAGCTCATACAACAAAATGACATTTAACGTCAGGGCATCCGTCCCCGCTTTCTTCGTACTTTCCTATACCCGGACACGCAACTGGCAGGCAACTCTGGATGGCGTTAACGTGCCTACTTATCGTGCCAATGGTTATGCGCAGGCGGTCCATCTTCCGGCCGGGGAACATATTATCGAATTTAGATACTGGAGTTGGGCCTGGTTCTGGGGAATGACAATAAGCTGTGTTGTTCTGTCCCTGATTGGACTGGTCGTCGGCATCCGGATGGGGAAGCCGGTGGGACTGTTTACGGCCGTTGCGACAACTATCGCAGCCGTGGGGATTTTCTTTCTCTGGTATCATAGCCTTTATACAGGCAAAAACCTCGGCACCGTCTATGAGTGGCGGTCCGGTCCGCCGGGGATGTCAACCAATCTCGCCTATGGAAAACAGACCGTCATGTCAAGCTGCTATCCGGATACGCCCTACCAACACAACAGCCGCCATGCAGTAGATGGCGACCGCTCACTGTCTTCATGCTTTATAACCGGGGATGAGGAGTTTCCCTGGTGGGAAGTGGACCTGCGAAAACCGGAAAAGATATCGAAAATTGTACTATATACCAGCCTTCAGGGTGAGGAATATGACAAAATGATTGTTTATTATCCCGACAATTTCAGGACAATACTGCACAAAGGCTCTTTCGCGCTTGAAAAAAAACCGGTCTTTTTTAACTGTTTACCGTTGACAATCGCTGTTTCCACTGACCATGAACACTGGCAGGCCGCGCAACTGCATGCTGTAAGAAATGACGCCCCCATCACAATTCAACCGGCTGAAGAACCCATTACTGCCCGTTATATAAAGATTACGGCTTCGGGTAAATGTCGGCTTTCCTTGAATGAAGTTGAGATATATGCGCCCTGAAGCAAGAAATATCAAGGAGTAAAGCATCCTGGCCCAGAGGGCCAGGCTTTAAACTAACCCCTGAAAGGGGGTGAAATTGCTTTGCCACCAAAGGGGGCAAAGAGTTGTCCCCGTTTCAAAAAATTTAATGTTGTGACGTTTCTGCCGCTCGCTCTCTCTTTTCCTGATATTTGACGTATTTTTTTACCATATCTGAGTCCAAACCAACTGTATCCACACAGTAG
>JAXHTY010000043.1:0-22191 GCA_034189905.1 Thermodesulfobacteriota bacterium | reverse complement strand
GGAAGGTCTTGCTGATGACACCAAGGCTGATGTAATCCGTGATTCTCGTCCCTTTGGGCAATTCTGCAACGCTTCTTGCCATGATAAGTCCTCCTTTTCAAAGTGGTTTGAAAAAGAGTATGCCATAAAAATTATCTTAAGTGAACAGTAT
The DNA here is from genome assembly GCA_034189905.1 of Thermodesulfobacteriota bacterium. Taxonomy (GTDB): domain Bacteria; phylum Desulfobacterota; class Desulfobacteria; order Desulfobacterales; family Desulfosudaceae; genus JAXHTY01. The sequence continues at coordinate 22,040 of JAXHTY010000043.1, read as the reverse complement.
TGGGGTTAGGCGGGATGCCATTTTAACCATGTCCGAGCGGGTGAAGAATTATGGCGGGAACAATTTTACTCATCGACAGTGACACCAGCCATGCAAACGCTTTAAAGACATACCTGTCCCGAAAGTATCCGGAAGTACTGATCGCCGCAAGTGCGGACCAGTTAAACCAGGCGCTTGCCGGGCATCGGGTCGATATTATACTGGCAGATCCTTACAGTATCGGGGGGACATTCCCCGAGACCCTGAAAGCGATGAAAGCCTCCTGGCCGGCGTTGCCGCTGATCATCTTTTCCCAGCGCGAATACCTGGACCAGGCGATGGATGATTTCGGTACCCTTGCCATTCAGTATCTGGAGATCCCCCTCAATACAAAGGCTTTGGGGCTGGCGATCAAAAACGCGCAGACTCATATTGCCAATGAAAGAAGACTCGCCAATTATGCGGAACGCCTGAGTGATCTGGACGCTGCTCAGATTCTTTATTATCAGCTTTTTAACGAGGTTCCCTGCTATATTACCGTCCAGAACCGGGATTTGCGGCTGACCGACACAAACCTGATGTTTAAGAAAGACTTTGGTGATGAAGTGGGGGGGTATTGCTACGAGGTTTACAAGCATCGTTCCTCACCCTGTCCGGAATGCCCGGTCGCCAAAACCTTTCAGGACGGTCAGTCCCACGGCACTGAGGAGGTGGTCCGGTCCAAATCAGGGCAGCAATACAATGTGATTACCCAGACCGCCCCCATTCGGGATGAAGACGGGGAGATCACACAGGTCATGGAAATCTCGACCAACATTACGAAAATCCGGCAGCTCCAGGATCATCTTTCGTCCCTGGGGCTTATGCTCGGTTCCATTTCTCATGGCATTAAAGGCATGCTCACATCCCTGGACGGCAGCATCTATCACTTGGAAACAGGGTTTCAGAAACAGGATGACCGGCGCATTGAAAAGGGGTTCTGGCAGATTAAAAAGGTGTCTGAAGGCATCAAAAAAATGGTCCTGGATATTCTCAATTATGCCAAATCGCGGGAGCTCCAGTACCAGCCCGTGAAAATTTCAGACATGATAACGGATGCGGTTGCCACGGTTACCAAGCAGGCGTCGGACAACAACGTTGCCATTGAAACCTGTATTGCAGACGATCTGGATACAGTGGAAGTCGATCCCAACTGGATGCAGACATCGCTGGTTAATTTTCTGGAAAATGCCGTGGACGCCTGTGTGTTTGATGTCGGCAAGACCGATCACCGGATCGGGGTTTCGGCGTATCCGGATGGGGACAATCGCTTATGCCTGAAAATCGCGGATAACGGTATCGGTATGGATGAAGAAACCCGGGATGCCCTGTTCTCGCTCTTTTTTTCCTCAAAGGGGGCCAAAGGCACGGGCCTGGGGCTCTTTATTGCCAACCATGTTATTGAACAACACGGCGGCCGGATCAATGTTGAGTCCCGTCTCGGTCAGGGCACCTGTTTTGAAATCGTTTTGCCACAAACAAGGGCCGAACGCCGGGGAACCGGTATTTTCTCAAAAGGATACAAACGGGTCTGTTATTAGGCGGCACCAGAAAGTGTGGACAGGCGGCAGGAAAAAATGTATGGTGGTGGACTGCGAAATGACGCATGGAATTAAACAATCACCGGAGACTTTAAATCAGAATATGCGGCTTACCACAAAAAGCAGATACGGGACACGGCTCCTGCTGGACCTGGCGGCCCATTCAGGCGAAAAACCGGTTCCGCTGAGCGATATCGCCAAACGGCAGAGCATTTCATTGAAATACCTTGAAAAGCTGATCAGTAAACTCAGAAAAGACGGATTGATTGCCAGCCGCCGAGGCCCTTTTGGCGGTTACATGCTGGCCCGTCCGGCCGAGGAGATTACGATCAGCGATATTGTCAGAAGCTTGGAAGGCACGACCGCGTTAACCGAATGTTCGGAATCCGATGAACCCTATTGCGGGGTCTGTAATCGGGCGGGGGAGTGTCTCTCCCGCTGGGTATGGATTGAGGCCAGTAACGCCATGTTTGAAAGACTGGACCAGATCACCCTGGCGAGCCTGATTAACGGAGATTTCCGCTGACCCGATATTTCACGTGTCCCCCGGACACTTCTGTTTTTCACCAGATTCTCCCATGCCGTCATTTCTGATGGCAGCCCTTCATTATTTTTATATAACGGTCGTTCAGTTATTCCTTGAAGAATTCTGGTTCTTTGATACAATCGAAAACTCACACGAATCAATATATGGATCTTTACGGTTTAAGGGGTGCGGGGAAGAAATAAGCTTATGTCTTGACAAGCAATATGGAAACAGATACAAAATTGTTTTGGGCATTTGCTTAAAACGAACAGCGAAAAATCAGAAAAAGATGAGCGGCAGGGGGCAGATTTCGATTTCAATAAGCTTGCGGAAAGCAGATTATGAAAAAACACAGGAGAAGATGGATAACCGGTGCAGTCCTGATATCTGTTCTGGCACTGGGCATCGCGGTGAACGGGTATAGTGACGATACAGCCGATACTGCGGGCGGCAGTCCGGATGCCAGTGTGATCACGCTGGATTTGATGGCGGCCATTGGCGATCTGGAACGGCCGTCCGTCCGGTTTCCCCATGGAAACCACGTGGTGGCTTTGGGGGAAGCGGACAGCTGTGTGGTCTGTCATGACCTGGCAGACGTGTCGCCGTCATTCGACTATGTTCAGGAAGCGGGTCGCGGCGCCCGTTCGGTTCGCAACCAGTGGCATCAAAAATGCCTGGACTGTCATCAGGCCATGATCGCCCGGAAAGAAGCATCCGGACCGCTGACCTGCGGTGAGTGCCACATACGGAATGTCCCCCCGCCAGCGCCACAACAGCCCACAGCATTCTATGATACCGCCCATGAACTCCATGAATATCTGGATGAGGGATGCGGTGAGTGCCATCACGTTTACGATCCTCAGGCCGGTGAATTATACTATGCAGAGGGCGAGGAAGAGGCCTGCTGGCAGTGTCACACCGAAAACGGTGATGACAGAACGCCATCTCTGGAGGATGCCGCCCATCAGACGTGTATCCCCTGTCATCTGGACGCGGGAGATCCGGCGGCAATGCCGGTGGATTGTGCCGGATGTCACGGAACCGGGGAATAAAAAAATTGATGGACTCGCAAAAAGGAGTGAATATGTCAGGGCCGGAGAATTGGAACTGGGAAACAGGGGAGAAAACCATAGCCGATCTGAATCAGTGGCGATCGACATACCAGTGGGTGGAAGAGCCTTACATCAGTCCGGATGGGGAAACGGTTGCGGCGGTGGTGAATATAGACGAAGGGGTATTCAACGTCTGTGTCAATGGCGATTGCTGGGAGGCAGATGAAGGGTTTGAAAAGGTCTGGTATCCCAGGTTTTCCCCGGATGGCCGGCTGACGGCCATTGTCTGTGCGGATATGGTGTGGACGCTGGCGTTGGACGGAACGCCATGGGGCGATACATATGATTATCTGTGGAACACCATGTTCAGCGCGGACGGTAAAACCATTGCAGCGGCGGTTCAGTCCGAAGGCATGTATGGCATGGTGGTGAACGGTGCCTGTTGGGAAAAAATGTACCCCAACATGAACGGCATGATTCTGAGTGCAGACGGCACGCACACCGCCGCATGTGTACAGGTCGAAGACTGCGGCGAAACTGACCTGGATAAATTCCAGAGCGGTATTTTTTCGGCGGCTGTCAACGGCGTTACCTGGGACCGGCAGTTCGTCAATGTCTGGAATATGGCCTTTTCCCCGGATTGCAGTCGTCTGGCAGCGGAAGTCCGGGTAAACCTTTACGATTATACGCTGGCCGTGGACGGAAACCCCTGGAATAAAACCTTTAACTGTGTGTGGGGGCCGGTTTTTCATCCCGCCAAAGGCACGGTGCTGGCCCCGGTAAAAACCGGCGGCGCATGGGGGCTGGCTGAAGACGGCGAGCTGATATGGGATGCAAAATATGTCCAGCTCTGGCACCAGATGGTCAGTCCGGCATCCGGCAGCATTGCGGCCATCGTGGCACCGAAATTCGGCAAGTGGACGGTGGCGGTCGATGAAAAACCCTGGCCGGTGAGTTTTGACGATCTGGTAACAGACACGGTTTTTTCATCGGACGGCCGGCATGTGGCCGCGCTTGGCATGACCGCCGGCAAATACGCTGTTCTGGTAGACGGCACGCCATGGCCGGAGACCTTTGAGATGGCCTGGCAGCCGGTTTTTTCCCCGGACGGTCAAACAGTGGCAGCCAGAGTGGAGAAAGACGGTGTCTATACCCTGGCGGTCAACGGTAAAGTATGGCGGCACCGTTGTGAATTCGTCGGAGAGCCGGTCTTTTCACCGGACGGCACAATGCTCCTGTGTAAGAGTATTGAGGACGGGGTTTGTTATCGACGGGTTGTTGCGTTGTCCGATTTTTAAAAAGTGAAGGAATATCATGAATACACCTGACACCTTTTCCGTACTTTTTGATTTTGTCAGCGGCCCTCTGCTGTGGGCAACTGTGATTGTCTTTATCGCCGGCACTATTTACCGAATCGGCAATTTGTTCTGGCTGGCAAACCGCAGAGAACCTTTTGTGTATACCTACCTGAGCCTGACAGCAATCCTGCGATCGCTGGCCCACTGGCTGGTGCCGTTTGGTACCACCAGCTGGCGACAACATCCCGCGCTTACGGTGGTGACCTTTGTTTTTCATATCTGTCTCGTATTGCTGCCGATTTTTCTGACAGCCCATGTGGTGATGCTGAATGTGGCCTGGGGGATTGACTGGCCCACTCTGCCGGCGGCAGTGGCGGATGTGCTGACACTGGTGGTGATCGCCTGCTGTGCCTTTTTTCTTGTCCGGCGGATCACGCAACCGGAAGTCCGGTATCTGACCACCCCTTCGGATTATGTTTTGCTGGGGATCGCGGCGGCACCGTTTATCACCGGCTTTCTGGCCTATCACCAGTGGGCCGGTTACAATTTCTGGCTGATACTCCATATTCTTACCGGTGAACTGATGCTGGTGGCCATTCCCTTTACCCGATTGACCCATATGCTGCTGGCGCTATTTACCCGGTCCTATCTCGCTTCCGAATTCGGGGGGGTCCGTATGGCCAGGGATTGGTAGACCATACCCGTAACGTTGTGTTGTTGTACTCTGTAAGCGTTTTAGAATATGCACTCGGAATAGTCGAATTTGGGATGGTAAAGTAAAAAGTTCAAGATCAAAGCGTCGGTGCATCTCGAGGAATGGAGCGTACTGAGTCGTACGTGACATGACGAGAGATGCACCGCAACGCAGATATTGGACTTTTTCGAAGCCATCCTTAATAAGGGAGAGATAAGCAATGGCAGAACCTGCAAACACAGTGGAAGAAAATCGAATTATTGACGAGGCCCTGGAAAAAGGAATGGAACGGCTGACACCGGAGCGGATCAAAAAAGCCGTGGACAAGGTGTTGGGCGGTGAGGCCGGTGCCCGGCTGAAGGCTTATGTGAAAACGTGTGCCCATTGCGGACTTTGTGCCGATTCCTGCCATGTGTATTTGTCCAACGATAATGATCCGAAATACTCACCTGCCGGCAAGGTCAAACGGACCCTCGGCGAGCTGATCAAACGGAAGGGCCGCGTGGAACCGTCATTTATCCGGGACATGTCTGAAATTGCCTCCACCGAGTGTAACGCCTGCAAACGCTGCGCCATCTTCTGTCCCTTTGGCATCGACGTGGCCTACCTGATGCTGACGGCCCGGCGGATCTGTCACCTGTGCGGTGTGACGCCCATGTACATTCAGGCTACCGCTCACAGCCATGCGGCAACCATGAACCAGATGTGGCTGAAAGAAGATGAGTGGATTGATACCCTCCAGTGGCAGGAAGAGGATGCCCGGGATGAGATGCCGGATCTGCGCATTCCCCTGGAGAAAGAAGGCGCGGAAATTATGTATTCGGTGATCGCGCCGGAGCCGAAATTCCAGGCCCAGTTGATCTATAATGCCGCAATGATTATGAACGTGGCGGGTATGGATTGGACCATGCCGGCAACCCCGGGATGGGACAACAGCGACATGGCCATGTATACCGGTGATAATGAGATTATGGGCCGTGTGAAACGGACCCATTTTGAAACCGCCGCCCGGCTTAAGGTTAAAAAAATCGTCATGGGCGAATGCGGTCATGCATTCCGTTCCGTATACGACATGGGCAACCGCTGGCTGGGATGGAAAATGCCGCCCGTACCGGTAATCCATGCCATTGAATTTTATTATGATTTGTTGAAAGAAGGCCGGATTAAAATCAAGGAAAAGTTTAAGGAATCGGTAACCTTGCACGACCCCTGCAATGTGATCCGGGGCCGGGGCCTGCATGAAAAAGCCCGGTACATTGTGAATGAATTGTGTGAAGATTTCCGGGAAATGCATCCCAACCGGGAGCTCAACTATTGCTGCAATGCCGGTGGCGGCGTCATCAACTGCGGCCCGCCCTTTAAAAATAAACGGGTCAAAAGCAACCGGGTCAAGGCGGATCAAATAAAGGCGACGGGCGCTTCCGTGCTGATCGCGCCCTGCCATAACTGCCATAGCGGGCTGGAAGACATTGTGGAGCATTACGATGTCGGGGTGAATATCAAGTTTATCAGTGAAATCATGTACGAGGTCATGGAAAAGCCAGAGTAAATTTGTATTCAGGCTGTAAAACATGGTCTTGAGGACAGGTTGGTGATACAGTCCATTTTGATAAAGTGAGAAGCACGAAATTCGAATTTTAAATGTAATCGGTATATAAACAATCCCCTTCCAGGGGAAACCAGGGCCCGGCCCCTTCCGGGTCGGATTTTACTTTCCCGTCTTTCTTTGAAACATTGACACCTCCCCCCTTCTGATGGTAAAAAGATACTTTTCCGGTATGACCGGAAAATATGCAGGTGAACCATCAAATCATGAACAGGAGACAATAATATGTCTGACAATAAAACAGGTGCCGTGCTGGTTGTGGGCGGCGGTATCAGCGGTATGCAGTCTGCGCTCGATCTGGCCGAATCCGGGTATTACGTCTACCTTGCCGAAAAGTCCCCGTCTGTTGGCGGGGTCATGTCGCAGCTGGACAAGACGTTCCCCACCAACGACTGTGCCATGTGAGTGATCTCGCCCACACTGGTCGAGGTCGGCCGGCACCTGAACATAGAGATTATACCCGATGCGGAGCTTATGGATGTTACCGGCACCGCCGGCAACTTTACAGCCACGCTGAATCAGAAACCCCGTTACATTGATCTTTCCAAATGCACCGGCTGCGGTGAATGCGCGGATGTATGTCCCGTTGACCTGCTGGATGGCTATAACGAAGGCCTGGCAATGAAACGGGCCACTTACAAACCGTATGCCCAGGCAGTCCCCGGCGCCTTTGCCATTGAAAAAGGAGATACCGCGCCGTGCCGCCTTGCATGCCCGGCAAACCTGAATGTGCAGGGATACGTGCAGATGGTCAAGGAGGGCAAATACAGGCAGGCCCTGGAAATCATAATGGAAGACCTGCCCCTGCCGGGCGTACTGGGTCGGGTCTGCCCCCATGAATGCGAAGACGCCTGCCGCCGGTGCGAAGTGGACTATCCGGTTGCCATCCGCAATCTGAAACGGCTGGCCGCGGATATGGTGGATCCGCGGGAAATTGAGATCGAATGCGCACCCAAACGGGATGAAAAAGTCGCCATTATCGGCTCAGGCCCGGCCGGACTGTCTGCTGCATATCAACTGGCCCGACAGGGATTCGGCGCCACCATCTTTGAAGCCCTGGAAAAACCCGGCGGTATGCTCCGGGTGGGAATTCCGGATCACCGGCTGCCCCCCGAGGTACTGGACAAGGATATCGAGGTCATCACAAACCTGGGTGTTGAGATCAAAACCAATACCCGGCTTGGCAAAGATATCACCATTGATGGCCTTCTGGCAGATGGATACAGTGCGGTCTACCTGGCCATGGGCGCTCATCAGGGTACCCGGCTCAATATGCCCAACGAAGAAGCTGACGGCGTCCGCCAGGGTGTTGATTTCCTGAGGGAGCTGAACCTTACCGGCAAAACAGCAGTGGGCAAAAAAGTGGCTGTCATCGGCGGTGGTAACGTAGCCATTGACGTAAGCCGGTCGGCCGTACGAATGGGCGCGGACGTGACCATCGTCTATCGGCGGACCCGCGCCGAAATGCCAGCCTGGGAAGAAGAAATTGTTGAAGCCGAGAAAGAGGGCGTTACCCTTCAATATTTGAAATCACCCAAAGAGGTCCTGGTCGATAACGGCAAGGTTGCCGGACTGCGTTGCATCAGTATGGAACTGTCCGAGCCCGACGAGTCCGGCCGCCGCCGGCCGGTGCCGGTGGACGGCAGTGAGCACGACCTTGAATTTGATCAGATTGTGCTGGCCATCGGCCAGCGGCCTGATACCGGATGTCTGAATACGGACGGCACGATCAATCTGGAGCGGTGGGGTGGCATCAATGTGGACCCGGTCACCTATCAGACGGGCCGGGCCGGTGTGTTTGCCGGTGGGGACGTTCAGACCGGTCCGGATATCGCCATCGGCGCTATTGCTGCCGGCAAGGAAGCGGCAATCTCAATTTCCCGTTATATCAACGGCGAAGACGTTGCTGCCGGCCGGCAAAAGCGTCAGCCGGACAATCCGGATTACCGGCCGGTGCCGAGTGTTGAAAAGCGGGCCCGGGCCGCCATGCCGGAACTGCCCGAGGAGAAACGCCAGGGCAATTTCGCCGAGGTGGAGCTCGGCTTTTCTGAAGAGGCGGGCCGTGCCGAAGCCGGTCGTTGCATCAACTGCGGATATTGTTGCGAGTGCTACCAGTGCGTGGCCACCTGCCAGGCCGGCGCTATTGACCATTCCATGACCGGCGGACAAAAGACCCTTGACGTTGGGGCCGTAGTGCTGACCCCGGGCTTCCAACCCTTTGACCCCTCCCGGTTTGATAACTACGACTATATAGGGCTGCCCAATGTGGTTACCGCCATGGAATTCGAGCGGCTCCTGTCTGCTTCCGGCCCCACGGCCGGTCACCTGATACGGCTTTCCGACCACAAGGAACCAAAGAAAATCGCCTGGTTTCAGTGCGTGGGATCCCGGGATATCAACCGGTGCGATCATGCCTACTGCTCTTCTGTCTGCTGCATGTACGCCATCAAGCAGACTGTTATTGCCAAGGAACATGCCGGAGACGATCTGGAATGTGCGGTGTTTTACATGGATATGCGGACCCCGGGCAAAGATTTTGAACGGTATTATGACAAGGCGCGGCAGGAACACGGTGTCCGGTTTGTCAACAGCCGGGTGCATACCGTGATCCCCGATGGCGACAGCGGTTCTCTGTCGGTCCGGTATGTCAGCGATGCCGGCGAGATCCGGACCGAGACCTTTGACATGATCGTTCTGTCCGTTGGGCTGGAGGTCAGCGACGATGTGGTGGTCCTGGCCGAACGGCTGAATATTGACCTGACCGATGGAAATTTTGCCCGCACAGAAGCGTTTACGCCGGTCCAGACCTCGCGGGAAGGCATCTTTGCCTGCGGTGCGTTCCAGAGCCCCAAGGATATCCCCCAGTCCGTGGTGGATGCCTCTGCTGCATCGTCCGCGGCCGGGGCACTGCTCAGCGACGCCCGGAACACCTGCACTGTCAAGCGGGAGGATATCCCGGAGACCAATGTATCCGGGCTTCGGCCGAAAATCGGCGTGTTTGTCTGTAACTGCGGCAGCAATATCGGCGGCGTGGTCGATGTGCCGGCTGTTCGGGATTATGCCGCGACCCTGCCGTATGTGGTGCATGTGGAGGACAACCTATATTCGTGCAGCCAGGACACCCAGGAAAAAATGACGGCGGTTATCAAGGAACATGACCTGAACCGGGTGGTGGTGGCGGCCTGTACGCCCAAAACCCATGAGCCGGTTTTTCAGGAAACCCTCATCAACGCCGGTCTGAACAAATATCTTTTTGAGATGACCAATATCCGGAACCAGAACTCGTGGGTCCATAAAAACAACCCGCAGATTGCCACCCAGAAGGCAAAAGACCTGATCCGTATGTCCGTGGCCCGCGTGGCTCTGGCCGAACCCCTGGAGGAAGCCGAGCTTGCCGTGAACCAGACAGCCCTTGTCATCGGCGGCGGTATATCCGGCATGACCGCGGCCAGAAACCTGGCGGTTCAGGGGTATGAGACCCATCTGATCGAGCGGGCTTCCCGTCTGGGCGGCCAGGCGTTGAACCTGTACAGAAGCGCGGACGGGTCGGATGTTCAGAAGCAGCTTTCCGCCATGATCGACGCAGTCAACGGCATTGGTAACCTGCACGTCCACCTGGATACGGAAATTACTGAAGTGGACGGGTTTGTGGGCAACTTCAAATCCACGATTAAAAATGGTTCCGGGGAACAATCCCTTGAACATGGCATAGCGGTGGTGGCCACCGGCGCCAAACCCTATGTGCCTGATGAATACGGGTACGGTACGGACGACCGGATCATCACCAGCCTGGACTTGGACAAAAAATTCCTGGAAGACGACCCGTCACTGAAAACGCTCGAATCGGCTGTATTTGTTCAGTGCGTGGGATCCCGGGAGCCGGACCGGCCGTATTGCAGCCGGGTCTGCTGCACCCATTCCATCGATAATGCGCTGGAACTGAAAAAACGCAACCCGGATATGGATATCTTCATTCTTTACCGGGATATCCGTACCTATGGCGAGCGGGAAGCCCTTTACCGGGAGGCCCGGCAGGCCGGTGTGGTGTTTATCCGGTATGATGTGGATGAAAAGCCGGAGGTGACAACAAACGGCGAAAATATCACTATCACGGTAAAAGACCACGTTCTGGGCCGCAAGGTGGAAATTTCCGCTGACCTGGTGACACTGGCAACGGCCATTGTTGCCAATGACAACGAAAAGCTGGCCAACTTCTTCAAGGTCTCCACCAACGACGACGGCATGTTTGCGGAAAAACATGCCAAGCTGGGGCCGTCCGAGTTTGCCACCGACGGTGTTTACCTCTGCGGTATGGCCCATTACCCCAAGCCCATTGACGAGGCTGTGGCCCAGGGCATGGCAGCGGCGTCCAGGGCGGTAACGCTCCTGTCCCAGGAGGTGGCTTATGCCACGGGTACGGTGGCCAGGGTCAACCCGGCCCTTTGCAGCGCCTGCGGGGTTTGTACCTCTATCTGCCCGTATTCGGCGCCGTCCTTTATCGAACCGGATGCCAGGTTTTTCCCGGGCAAGGCCCAGATCAACCCGGTGCTTTGCAAGGGCTGCGGGTTGTGTACCGCATCCTGCCGGTCGGGTGCGATTTCGCTCAAGGGGTTTGATAATGATCAAATTTTTGCGCAGATTTTTGCGCTACAGGAAGCGGTATAGAAGGATGGCTTTTTAAAACGCCCAATAGCTGCGTTGCGGCGCATCTCTCGTCATGTCATGTACGACCACGTACGCTCCAATCATCGAGATGCACCGGCGCCTTGCTCTTGAACGTTTTACTGTGCCATCCCCAAGTATATGTTTTTATCTCGCAAAGACGCAAAGAGAATCCTGATGCATTCTCTGCGTTCTTTGTATCTTTGCGAGAGTCAATATTAATGGGTAGCACGGCCAAAGCGTGAGCCTGGCCGAGGGCGCTTGCGCCGCGTGAGATTTTTGCTATACCGGCTGAGTAATTACCGCAGGCTTTGGTTTATGCCCCGGCCCATGTAGCGGAAGGCTTCAGCCTTCCATTAAAAATTGACCAAGTTCCTTGGAATCTCTTTGAAGGTTAAAAAAGAATAATAAGGAGAAACAATATAATGAATGACTGGGAACCCCAAATCGTTGCTTTTTTGTGCAACTGGTGCAGCTATGGCGCGGCCGACCTGGCCGGCGTCAGTCGGATGCAGTATCCTTCCAATATCCGGGTGGTCCGGCTTCCCTGTACCGGCCGTATGAACCCGAAGTTCGCCCTGGCCGCCCTGCGGGAAGGGGCTGATGCGGTATGGGTGTCCGGGTGACATCCGGGTGAATGCCATTACCTGGAAGGTAATTATTACGCACGAAGAAAATTCACCCTCATGAAAAATCTGATGGAACACATGGGTCTGGAACCGGGGCGGCTGCATTTTTCCTGGATCTCCTCGGCCGAATCCACCAAGTTTGTCTCGGTTGTTAATGAGATTACCGAAGAAGTCAAAAAGATCGGCCCCAATACACGGCATACCAGAACCCTCAATGTGGCCAACTGATATTGACAGCTTCGTAAAAAGCCCAATTGCAACAATACGCCCGCAGGTTTTAGCAAAATAGCACCAACGGTTCCCACGCAGGCGCATGGGAACGAGAAGAATATTTCTGCTTGACAGCAAAATGGTAATAATTTAATATATGAACATATATTCAAATGAGAGGATGTTTATGGCAACAGTATTGATTACGGGAACCTGCCAGCAGCCCCATGTGCATGCGGAAACAGTGGATCAGGTCCGGAAAATGATGACAGACAGCAATCGGTTGCTGGCACTGGCGGACATTTTCAAGGTGCTGGGGGACCACACACGGGTCCGGATTCTGCACGCGCTTTCCTTTTCTGAATTGTGTGTATGTGACCTGGCGGACCTGCTTGGGATGACCCCTTCGGCTGTATCCCATCAGTTGCGGGTATTACGGAGTGCAAAGATCGTCAAGTACCGCAAGGCGGGAAAGAATATATTTTACAGCCTGGACGATGCCCATGTGGCCGGTTTGATGGCGGAGGGGCTGGAGCACAGCATATGCGCTCAGGAGGACGCGCCCGCGCCATGACTTTTCGGACGGTTTTATATCGCAGAGGAATAGTATTCAGATGAATGCCGTAATTCAGGTCATCATTGAAAGCTGGCATATTCTGGCGGATTCGGCCGTGTTTATGCTGTTCGGATTTTTTGCCGCCGGGCAGCTCAAGGCGTTTTTGCCGGAAGGGCTGGTGTCCCGGCATCTGGGCGGTGGTAAGATGGCCGGTGTGTTCAAGGCATCGGCGCTGGGAGTCCCGCTTCCGCTTTGCAGTTGCTCGGTATTACCGGCAGCCGCCGGACTGCGGGAGCAAAGAGCCGGAAAGGGCGCCACTGCCTCGTTTCTGATCTCAACCCCGGAAACTGGTGTGGACTCCATTGCCATCACCTATGCCCTGCTGGATCCGGTAATGACGGTGCTGCGGCCAATCAGTGCCTTTATAACGTCCATGGCGGCCGGTATCGGTGTCGGGCTGTTTGGAAAGGATGATATGGCGATGTCGGGCGCAGCTTCGCCAGCGTGTAACCGCGGCACATGCGGGTGCTCAAATTCCCCGTCCGATTCGGCTGTCCAGGCTGTGCCGGGCTGGCGGCAGCGCATGCGCTACGGCATTTCATATGCATTTGAAGACCTGCTGGGAGATATCGGCGCATGGTTTATCGGCGGCATTCTTGTGGCCGGCCTGATCGGGATCTTTGTTTCGCCGGCCCTGGTATCGCGGTATCTCGGGGGCGGCTTTACCTCTATGCTGGTGATGCTGGTAGTCTCCATGCCCGTGTATGTATGCGCCACCGCCTCCACCCCCATTGCCGCTGCTCTGGCGTTGAAAGGTGTTTCCCCGGGCGCTGCCCTGGTCTTTCTGCTGGCCGGCCCGGCTACCAACATGGCATCCCTGGCGGTTGTTTCAAAAGTACTGGGCCGGCGCGCAACCGCGGTCTACCTTTCCTTCATCATAGCCTGTTCCCTGGGGCTCGGCGCGGCCACCAACCTGCTCTATGCCACAATGGGAATGGATGCCAGCGGTTGGATGACCGGGTTTCAAACAGAAGCATTCAGCCCCATTGCTTCCATCGCCGCCGTGCTGCTACTGGCCCTGATTGCGCGGGCCTGGTTGAAGGAATACATGTCATCCAATGGTAGCAGCAGGTAGCATGTGACTGTATAATATATCGAGATTAAGTGTGAAAAGTATTAAGCAAAAAATTTTATGCAATATCCTGTCTAACGCCTGTCTCCTCTCAATCTCATTACGATTTCCCTCAGTCCTTTTGCCGTCACCTGTCCCGGTGGTATGGCTGTGTCCGCAACCAGCTCGACCCGGGACCAGAATTTTCGGCCTGTCTCCCTTTTAAACGCCTTGCCGCCCTGGCGGCTGAAGTAGCTTCCCCACAGACCTCGAAGCGCAATGGGCACCACGGGCACGGGGTTGCGTTTGAGAATTTTTTCAATACCGTTTTTAAACTCATCAATCTCGCCATCAGCCGTCAGCTTGCCTTCAGGAAAGATGCAGACCACCTGGCCGTCGTCAAGCGCCTCGGCAATCAGTTCAAACGACCGCGCGTATGTTTCCGGGTCATTTTTTTTAGAATCAATGGGAATAGCTTTGCCGGTTTTAAAAATATAACGTAACACAGGGATCTTAAAAATGGGTTTAAACATCACAAACCTGGGCGGCCGGCGGCAGGACCCGGCAATGAGCAGGCCGTCAACGTAACTTACATGATTGCAGGCCAGCACCACCGGCCCCTCATCCGGTATATTGTCCAGGCCGATGTGACGGACCCGGTACATGGTGTGGGTCAGTATCCAGATGATAAACCGGATCACAAATTCCGGCACCACCTTGTAGATATAGACGGCCACGGCCACATTCATGATCGCCAGCACCAGAAAAAACTGGGGAATCGTCAGGCCGGCCATGCCGATAAGCAGGACTGCAGTGATGTTCGCCGCAACCATGAACAGGGCGTTTAGGATGTTGCTGGCGGCAATGACCCGGGCCCGGTACTCAGGCTCGGTGCGCTTCTGGATAAAAGCAAACAACGGCACCGAATAGAACCCGCCGAACACGCCCACCATCAGAAGATCGAACAACACCCGGATGCTGCCGTCCGTCGCCAGAAATTCGCCGATACCCATGAGCCCATTGACGGAAGGAGGCGTGTAGGCGAAAAAAAGATCAAATCCGAAAATGCTGAGCCCGATGGATCCCAGCGGCACCAGCCCGAGTTCCACTTTTTTATCGGACATCTTTTCACAAAGCATGGATCCCAGGGCGATTCCCACTGTAAACATCACCATCAACAGAATGTAGACGTCTTCCGTTCCTTTCAGAAACAGTTTCGTGAAGTTCGGTAGCTGTGTGACATAGGCCATGCCCAGGAACCAGAACCAGGAGACCGCCATAATTGAAAGAAAGACCGAGTGAACCCGCCTGCCGTACTGGATGGTTTTCCAAGTCTGGGTCAGTGGGTTGATGTTTATCTTCAGGTCCGGTGAAGGCGGTACGGCTTTGGGGATAAACAGGCTCGACAGCCATCCAAGCACGGCGATAAGGATCACCGTAGCCCCGATAAGATACGAGGTGTCGATCTGGGACAGCTTCCCGCCTGCGACAAGGCCCAGCAGGATGGCCACAAAGGTTCCCATTTCCACCATGGCGTTGCCGCCAACAATTTCGCCGGGCTTCAAGTGGTCTGGAATAATGCTGTACTTGATCGGTCCGAAAAAGGCGGACTGTGTGCCCATTAAAAACAGTAGGAAAATCAGCATGGGAACACTTCTAAGATAAAAGGCAATAGCCGCGCAGCACATAATCAGTATTTCAGCCATCTTGATGCGCTGTATTAGCACGGCTTTTTCATACTTGTCCGCCATCTGTCCTGCAGTGGCGGAAAAAAGAAAAAAGGGCAGGATAAACAGGCCCGCGGAAATATTGATCAGAATGTCCGAATTGCCGCCGCTTATCCCGGCCGCACCATAGGCGATCAGGATCAGCAGACCGTTTCGAAACAGATTGTCGTTAAACGCCCCGAAAAACATGCTCCCGAAAAAGGGCAGAAACCGTCGTGACACCAGCAGTCCGAACTGGCTCTTTTCGTCGTG
Source organism: Thermodesulfobacteriota bacterium (assembly GCA_034189905.1). Classification (GTDB taxonomy): domain Bacteria; phylum Desulfobacterota; class Desulfobacteria; order Desulfobacterales; family Desulfosudaceae; genus JAXHTY01. The sequence continues at coordinate 6,158 of JAXHTY010000043.1, read as the reverse complement.
GACATTATTTTGTTTACCTGAATCTGTTTTCAATTTATGTTCTCCTCTTTTTCATTCATCAATAGTTATGACAAAGTATGTATTATTTTTGAACCCTTTTATTTACGCCGGGTATATCCTTTGCAGCCTGTTATCTTCAAGATATATGCCAGATGCGGACAACTTTTACTAACAGTTTGTTTTAATAATTTAAAAGTGCTATTTATACTGTAGCGGCGCTGATGGGGGACGCCCTGGTTGTAATCATTTTTTGCCGGTTTTGTATACATAAATTGTGTATTACGTTCTTGATATGAATAAGGGGGAAACATGCTGCGGATAATCTGTTTGCTGGTTTTGGCGTTTGTCGTTCCTGTCAGCGCAATCGCCGAGATAACAACATTCCATGAAACCCATACCTATCTCATGGGCGATAATGACTCCAAAAACGATGCAAGGCGTATCTGCTTTCTTGAAGTAAAACGAAAAATCCTTGAAAAGGCGGGTGTTTATGTGGAAAGCAGGACGAATGTCTCAAACTACCAGTTGATAAAGGACGACATATCCGCTTACGCTGCCGCCATGATGACTGTCGGCATTGAAAAGGAAGAGTGGAAAGCATCCAATGACACCATGTCCGTTACGCTATCTGTCAAGGCGGTGGTGGATATGGACTCCATCCGAAGCGCGTTTGAAAAAATCAACAAGGATGACGGCCTGCGCAAAAGGATTGCGGAACAGCAGGACCAGCTTGAAGCGCTTGAACAGCGGCTTTCTAATCTCCAGAAACAACTTGAACATATCGACGGGTCAAGGGCCGACGCCCTTCGTGACGAACGGGATGATGTGTTTAAACACATTGAGAATATCCGTGCAAGCAGTGTATATGAGTTCTGGAAATAGCGGCACGGTTGAACAGGATAAAGCTACCAGAAGTGGATTTCAGCCTGCACCTGGCTGAAAAACCTTTCATGGTTCTCCGGATCAATAACGGTGGCATAATCCTTTCTGTAATCGGTTGAAAACCGGAACAGCACTTCTTGTGCTTGGAAAAAGTCGGACCGGAAGGTAAGCGATGTCCCGGCGTGGAGGTTGTCACTGATATTCCGGCAGGTGGTAACGTTATATGTTGCCTCTGCGCGCCATTGCCACTTCCGGCGATTGTCAAACGTCCACAGATACTCCGCCCGGAAGGGCAGGCGAATACCGCCGCTGTCGTTCCCCTGTTGCCGACAGGCAACCATGTCTGCACCGGCCGACACATAGAGAAACCGGTTGTTCTCTTCCGATGAAAAAAGGCTGAACAACGCCGCCACGCCTGCAACCGTTCCTGAAAGTTTGTCGATTTCCCTGCTGCTCGTTATATCAACCAGTGTCAGGCCGATGCCGAACGATCTGGCTGAAGAAAAAACGGAAGGTACCCGGCCTAACCGGTCCTTGAACTTCCGTATGTTCAACCCGGTAATCTCCCACTCGTTTATCCTTCCGTGGTCGGGGCCTTCCATCGTGAATACCGCACGGGCTCTGCCCAGATCAACATAACCGCTACGCTGCATGGCAATGCTGGAAGCAGACCCCATATCCTGGTGGTGCAACGCGCCGTCAAGCGTAAAAACGCCGGTCTTCGATTTATCGGAATGATAGTACCCGGCCCCGACAGTAAGCGCATAGTGCCCTGTATGCGGATATCCCTGGGCAGCCCCTTGCTGCTCAATAGTAGAATAGGTACCGGAAATCAGACGATCCATGGAAACGCGGAACTCGTCTTCACCTTCCTGTGACACAGACAGAATGAACTTCTGAAGGCGCCTGGCTTCAGCAGTGGCCGGGGTTGTATATCGTTCACAGACCAGGTCTTTGTGACTGAACGCCATTTCCGCTTCCTGCATAAGTGCTGACAGGCGATAGGCGGCATGCCGTATTTCCGGCCGTCTTTTTACCACCTTGGATATATCGATAACCGCATATGCCCGAATGGTATCGTTTTTGCTGAACAGGGCGTATATATCCGGCCAGCCGGAATCGGGAAATTGATGTATAAGGCCGGTATATTCTTTTCTTAAAATATCCTGCGCGATATATCCCTGTTTCCTGTAGCTGTAAAAGGACGGGTATACCCAGGTGGCTATCTTGTTTCGTACCAGCAGGCCGATAAGCGTGTTGGGCGGCGACACAAGCGGATCAAAATTCATTATCTCATCATTACCGATTCCCTGGGCAACGACCTTTATAAGAACAGAGGCACAGTTTTTGTTGAAAAAATAGTAGCCGGTCTTGTAGTTCTTCTTGGCACGAAACAGCCTGTCCAGAAGGTTCCGTTTCTGGGTATCGGTCAGGTTGAGCCGATAGCGAAGCAGATTCCGGTCCTGCTCAACGGTGTAGGATTTCAATGCCTGGGCAAGGGTTTGCCGGTCCATAAGGGTCAGGAATCCGCCACTGAGCCCCTTCAACGACTGGATAACCGAGTCCATTGCGTCGTTGCCGGGATCGTTGTTGACAAGATTAAACCAGTTCTTTTTACATTCAATCGGAATTTTAACCGGCTGTTCAGGCGGAAGAGAAGGCTCCTCGCCCGTGTCCGCCAAAAATGAGATCACCAGGTCGTTCGGGTTTTCAATCCCGCGCTGTTTTGCTTTAGGGTTGTTGTTCAGTCGGATACGCAACAGCAGATGACCGGCGATCTCGGCTACATCACCACTGCCGGGCATCGCGTATAACACTTCAATGCCATCCACAGTATCCATGTTCACTGGCCCGACATCAATGCCGTTGCCGTTGTTGGGGTCAAGAAACATCAGGTCATCCAGAAAGCAGTCGTCCATGCTGCAGCAAGTGATGCCGGGCGACTCAAGAGGAGAGTGGAATGCGGGAAATATGGATGTCAAAAAATTATATTTCTTTGGAATCCGGCATTTGATGGAATCTTCTATCGTAGAGTCCGGCGGAAGCACAAAGAACAGGGCGGTGGTGACAAAGTCCTCCGAAGGGCTTTTCATTCCGCTTGGATGGGCGTAGCCCCGGATATCTTGATTGTCCGGCCCTTTTACACAAAACGGAAGCGTCACGCCAAACGGTCGCCTATGCGTCCATCCGCTGATGGCCATCCATTGCGGTGAACGGCTGACATGATATGTGTTGTCATAAAGATGGAGCAGGGAATAGGTCAATTGCCACTGGATAAGCCTTTGCGCCGCGCTGTTTTCCTGAGACAGCATCGCAAACACCCCGGCTGTGGGCCGGTCAAAAATATGAATCGTATCATCTCCGGCAAAGGATGGTCCATGCACCGAAAGAGATAGACCGCTGTGGTAATCTCGGTATATCCGTATGGGCGTTATGTTGCTGGTGCACAGGGTTTGAAGTTCAACGGGCAGGGAACGAAGCGTATCACCGACGCGTATTGCATCATCAACCGTCCATTTGCCGCTGCTCCCGCATTCGGCAAGCTCCACATTGAACTGGTGAAGCAGGTCGTCTTTTATGAAAGATGTTTCTGATTCGGCGGCCTGTTCAGCAGCATTTACCAATCCACCGGCAACAGCCAGGCTGAAAAAAAGCCAGATAACCAGCTTACGTATGAATCTGTAAGTCATATACGTCTTCAAGCCCGGGTATAATATAGGTCATAATGCGCTGAAGCGCTGTTCTTCCCGCCTTTTCCGGAAAGGACGTGATGATGATACGGGCCAGAACATCATCCGGTACCATCAATGCTTCAGCAAAGTAGTCGAGAGTCGGTCCTGAAAATGAATAGGCCTCTTTTACAAGATCATCGGCCGTATCCGGATCAATCAGACGGGCCTCATAGTCTTTCCATACCACCCGCAACGTGTCCGCCAGTGTTTCGTCCAGTTTGATGCTTGTCTGCATGGAAACATCCCCGACATGTTGCGACGTGTCGGTTGTTGAATCGCCAGTGGCGCGAAGGGCCTTTGGCGTTTTTTCACTGGTTTCCGCCGAATATTCTCCTGTGATCTTGCTGACCTTGATAGAGGCTTCTCCTGTAGGTTTGGTAGAGTTTTCGTAAGTGGCCTCGGTCATCGGCTCGGTTACTTCCGTGCTTTGATCAGACACCTTAGAGGTAGCCTCTTGGGATTTTTGGGAATATTCGCTGGAGGCGTCACTGGCCCGCGTGGTGGCTTCGGCCGACGGTTTGGATGACTTTTCGTAGGTGGCTTCCGTCATGGGGCCCGTTGCCTCACTGCTCTTCTCTGTTGCTTTTGTTGTTTTCTCCGATCTTGTCTCAGACGCTTTTGTAGTGTAATCCGCGGTTTTGTCGGAATATTCACTGGACGCGTCGCTTGCTTTAGTCGTGGCGTCGGCAGTCGGTTTAGATGATTTTTCATAGGTGGCCTCTGTCATGGGGCCGGTCTTGTTCGTGGCCTTTGTGGAAAGATCCGTCGATTTTTTGGTGGACTCCTGGCTGAGCTTAAACGATTTTTCGGTAGCTTCCCAGGTTGCCGGCGCGGTCTTGTCGCTCACGCGTGTACTCTGTTCCGCCGTTGGTTTCGTGGAATGATTGTATGTATCCCTGGCGGTTCCGGCGGACTGCCGGGCCGATTCAGCGGAGACTTTTGTAAATTGGTCACTGGTAGGTTTTATGCTTTTTCTGTAACTCGAATTGACTGAATTCGCCGTAGACTGTCCGGAAATCACAAACGGTCCGGCAAACCCCGGCCCATGAAAAACGACTATTATAATAAGCGATGTCAAATATCCTGCTCTCCTCTTGCGCATGGCGCCTCCTTTCCATCTGTTGTATATGCTAAAATACAAAAGATGTAAAATTTATTGTCGGCTTCCGGCTTTATGCGGGGTGTTCCGCATCCCCCCCGGGGATAGATGATTTTCCCCAGATAAAAAGATACGATTCCACCGGTAACGCCTCCGGCATGACAGGCAACCAGGGGGGTGCCGCATAGCCCGAAATGGAGAAACGAAAAAAAAGCGTCTCCGATAAAAAGTTCATAAATACTTTTTGTAACAACCAGTAACAGACAGGCGGTGCCGATTTTAATTCCCGATTTACTTTGCATCATCTCCAGCGCGGATATGGCCATCAGGCCGTGAGCAATGCCGGACAGGCCGATCGAATAAACAGCCAGAGAAAAGAGACAGGCTGCCGCCAGGCTGAATGCCCCGCACAGTGCAACATGGACCAGGCGAGACGCGGTGTTGGCTTTCAGTCCGGTATAAAGCACCAGAAAGGCACCGGCATCAAGAAGGAGATGATACCAGGTAATGTGAACAAACGGGTGGGTGATTATTCTCCACCATTGGCCAGCCGTAACGGCATCCGGTAGAAAGAGAAACGATCGGATGTCGCCGTTTCCCAGCAGGTGGCCGTTAAAAAAAACAAGAAGGCAGACAAACCCCATCACATCAACTGATGGAAGCACAGCGAGAATGCGGTCTGTCAATGAAGTGCAATTTGTCCGGGTTGTCCGGTTAATAGCGTGTGTTGTCATGGTTTCACCACTTTCCCTCTGGTGTTGCGGGGAGGGAATCGGCCCTCCCCGCAGGGTTTGCTATTTGCCGTTGACCCGGCGTCTTATCCAGTACACGATTGCCAGAAATATCGGCCCCACCGGACCGCCGCCCACACTGTGAGAGGGCGTCCCGTGGAACATGCCATTTGATGCGTTGCTGTTGTCGACACGATAGTTCTTTGCGGGCTGGTTGGCTCTTGCGGCCTGGTCCGTCCGTTCCCGATAGGCCCTGTCCGCATTGTTTCTGTTAATGCCCCGGGCTTCCATTTCCGCCTCATTCATTACCACCATTGATGTGTAATCCGTAACCAGTGAATATTCTGTTCCCAGGTCGATAACGCGCTTGCACAGACGGTTTGATTTACCGTTCAAACGAATTTGTTCCATTGTGTCGCCGATGGCTGAAAGGGCCCACAGTCGCTCAATTTCAGGATTGGTCGTGTCTGTTTCCGGCAGAAGCGCCCGGCATGTCCAACTTTGTGGTTCCCCGTCGATTCTGCCGGTAAGCTCAATGGCCACCTCGCCCGGATGCGTGTATTTCCCGAACAGCACCAGCTGCTGCCCCATATAGCGGATGTTCCAGCATTTTAAAGCAGTCATACCACGACTAACAAATTGAATTTTATTTCTTTTTTCGTCTTTCTACCAGCTTCTTCCTGGTGGCTACTTTTCCCGCTCCGGCTGAAAAAG
>JAXHTY010000042.1:0-22830 GCA_034189905.1 Thermodesulfobacteriota bacterium | reverse complement strand
CCGCAAGATCAAGGAAAACAAGGGGTTGCGCGGAGGCGTACTGGGCGTACGCCGCACAAGCAAGCCCGCAGTTTGACGCAGATATTGCGGAAAAAGGCCATTTATGGATGGAAACTATTTAATATTTGATCTCGCGTATTGAGTTGTGTTAATTGAATATAAGTGCTTGGCGGCGCACCTCATGACACACAACTCAATACGTTTACCCATAATATTATTTCAACAGCCATAAAAGCCGTTGAACGACATCGGGCTGACAAGTCGCCAGGCATCATGCAGCTATATATCTCTCAACCCGAGGGGGAATCGTCATGACATCACATACACAAGCAGCAATCACCCCGCCGGGACCTAATAACGGCAGTCCGGAAACACCGGAAAGTCTGCCCAGTTATGATAAAGCCACCGGTGAGATTATCGGTTATTCACCCATGACAAGCGTGGAAGCGCTTGAGGAAATTATCGCCAAAGCCAGAGAGGCGCAACGTCTTTGGGCAAAAACACCTGTTAAAAAGCGGGCTGCCATGATCCGAAAAATGACCCGGGAAATTGTCCGGCAATGCGATACCCTGACCGTGACCATAGCCCGTGATAACGGCAAGACCCGGGTGGATGCGCTGGTTGCCGAAGTCTTGTCCGCTACGCTGGCGGCGCCCTATTACGCAAGAAACGCCAAACGATTTTTAAAAGACCGGTTTGTCATGCCCGGCAGTATTGTCCTGGCCAACAAAGTCAGCAAAATCGTCCGGGTCCCCTTTGGTGTGGTCGGCGTCATCTCTCCATGGAACTACCCCTTTTCCATCCCCTTTTCAGAAGTCATAATGGCTCTTTTGGCCGGCAATACAGTTGTCCTGAAAACCGCATCCGAAACCCAGATGATCGGCCTGGCCCTGAAAAACATTGTGGAGAGCGTCGGTCTGCCGCCCCATGTATTCAATTTCGTCAACATGAAAGGCCGGGTGGCCGGGGATGCCTTCCTGGAAGGGGGCGTGGACAAACTCTTTTTCACCGGGTCCGTACCGGTGGGGAAATACCTCATGAAAAAGGCAACCGAAACCCTGACGCCGGTTTCCCTTGAACTCGGGGGTAACGACGCCATGATTGTCTGCCCGGATGCCGATCAAGACCGTGCTGCTGCGGGTGCGGTATGGGGCGGTTTTCAAAATGCCGGCCAGTCCTGCGGTGGTGTGGAACGCATTTATGTGCACAAAGACGTTTACGACGGTTTTCTGGCACGCCTGAAGGAACGTACCGAGCGCTTACAGGTGGGTTACGGATGTGACTTCACAACTGACATCGGCGTCATGACAACCGCACGTCAAGTGGAAACGGTTAACGATCACGTCAATGATGCGCTTCAAAAAGGGGCAAAAATTGCTGCGCAAGGGAAAATGCTCACCACTGCCGGTGATTCGCTGAACAACCGCCTCGTTCCCATGGTGTTGACCCATGTGACCCATGAGATGAAGATAATGAGGGAAGAAACATTCGGCCCGGTGGTAGGCGTCATGAAGGTGGAGACCATTGATGAAGCGATTACGCTCGCAAACGATTCCAACCTGGGACTTACCGGATCTGTGTGGTCAAAAAACCGGAAACAGGCGAGTCTCATTGCAAGACAGATCCAGGCCGGTGCCGTCACCATCAATGACCACCTCGTCAGCCACGGCCTGGCTGAAACCCCGTGGGGCGGTTTCAAACAGTCCAGTATCGGCCGGACCCACGGCAGAATCGGATTTGACGAAATGACCGAACCCCAGGTAATTGTCTCTGATATCATGCCCTTTGTAAAAAAAGACCTTTGGTGGCATCCCCACAGCAGAGGACTTTACAACGGGCTTAAAGGAGTGCTTGAGGGAATGTACGGTGAGCGTACTGGCGACCGGGTTAAAGGTGTTCTCAAGCTGCTGTCCATTCTGCCAAAGATGTTTTTTCGGTAGCCCCGGCAAAAAACTTTTCATTTTGCTTCTGAGTTCAACGGAGGCTTTGGCGGGGTAATACGCGCCTGTATCACAGGCACTCCACCTTACATGCAACCATCTCTATCTGACCGGGCAAACTACTTTCGACAATACTTCAGGAATTCCCCAAAACCTAACCCGCATATTTCATGAAATTTTTTGATAATTGATTCATTCTGATTATATTTTAAAGTGTTATGATATATTTTGTCCGTTTTTACAAAATGCAAACTGTAATTCTTACTTTAAGGAATCAGGTCAATTTTGATGGTCTCGTAAAAAGTCAAATTTGGAACGGCAAAGTAAAAAGTTCAAGTTCGAGGCGCGCAAATCTTGAGGAATGGAGCGTACTTAGCAGTACGTGACATGACGAAAGATGCAGCGCAACAAAGAAATTGGACTTTTTACGAAGCCGTCAATTTTATATCAAAAAATTTCATGAAATATGCGGGCTAAGGATCCTCTCATAAAACCCATCTTATGACTCAAAAACATTTTTGATATTCTTAAACTAGTTTCCATCCATAAATGGCCTTTTTCCGCAATATCTGCGTCAAACTGCGGGCTTGCTTGTGCGGCGTACGTCCAGTACGCCTCCGCGCAACCCCTTGTTTTCCTTGATCTTGCGGAAAAATTCACATTTCTGGATTGGAAACCCCAGATTGTGCCATCCATGTGAAATGGATGGACACTAAACTAAATAGTATTTTAAAAAAATATTAATTTTATTCATATTTTTATTTATATATAATATTTATATTTATATATTGAACAGATGGTCAATTAGATAGAAGAGACGGCGATGGTTAACATGAGTATGCTGACCATGGGCAGAGAAGCATCACGCAACCGTTATCTATGTTAAAACGAGATGGATTCAACAGATAATTGAAACATTATAAAGAAGACCCAGAAGGCGGAAAAGGACTTGGGGAAAAAATAGATCACAGCCTCATCGGCCTGATTTATCGGAATGAGCAGAACACCCTGGGCCGGAGGGCTTGGTTTTCCATATTAAAAAAGAGACTGTATAGTATAAATATAAATTTTTAATTTTACATTTATTTTTTTATTTACTTGACAATATTTATTTTATATTGAATATTTAGTCAGTATAACTTTGGCATTTCATCTTTATCCCACAACAGAGGAACAGCCATGACACAGGCAAAACAGCCCCAGGGACGACGGCGCAATTTAAAGGAAGAGCAGCGGCGCGCTCAAATCAAGGACGCTGCCATCAACCTGTTTTCCACCAAGGGGTATCAGCAATCCACCATGGACGACCTCGCCGAGGCAGCCGGGGTCAGCAAATCGCTCATTTACTGGTATTGGGACGGCAAATCCACACTTCTAAACGAACTGATCGATACCTGCATGGAGCCTTACATCGATCTGCTGTCTGCCGCCGCGGCCTCGGAAACCCCTTTTATCAATAAATTCCACAAACTGTTGTGGGATTTCATGGAGATGTTCCGTAATAATGACCGCCTGAACAAACTGGTTCATTTCTGTTCTCTCCACCAGTCCAAGAATGAAAATGAAAACTTTGCAAAACACGTGAATGATCATTATCAGAAAGTTCTGACGCACCTGGAGATACTGGCCGAACAAGCGGTGAGTGCCGGCTTTCTGCCGATGGAAACAGATTGCGAGGCTATGGCCCTGCTACTTTTGACCCTGACCGAAGGCCATATCTACATGTCAATTCTGGAAAACCGCATGCCGCCGGAACGCGTGTATGCCAGCATGGTCCCGCCACTTTTAAAGAGTATTGGCGCGGGAAAACGGCCATAACCCCCCCCACCATTAAGAGGGAGATTACGATGGATGCACACTTAAACGAGCCCTTGACAGTATTTAGAAGAGCATTTCTTGATTTTAATATCGACGTCATTGCCGATGTTACAGACAAGATGCTGGCCGTCGGTATCAGCACCCGGCAGTTCCTTGACACCTGCACCCCGCTGATGGGACAAATCGGAGAAAAATTTGAAAAAGGCGAATATTTTCTGCCCCAGCTTGTCATGGCCGGGGAAATGTTCAAAACCGCCAGCACCAGAATCAAAAGCGCCATGCCCGATGATGCATCCGGGGATCCCATTGCCGAAATTGTCCTGGGGACGCCCAGGGGCGACATTCACGACCTGGGTAAAGATATTTTTGCCGTACTGGCCGAAGCCAGCGGTTTTGCGGTCCACAACCTCGGCGTGGACGTTCCGCCGGCAACTTTTATCGAGCGATTATCAGAGACCGGCGCATCGATTCTCGGTTTGTCGTCATTGCTGACCACAACCTTTGAAGCCATCGAGGAAATCATCCGTCTGCTGGAACAAAAAGGAATGCGAAATAACATTCATGTCATTCTGGGCGGTGGTGCCACGGAACAAAGCCTGGTGGAAAAACTTGGCGTGGACTCTCAGACCCGTGACGCTTACGAGGGCCTGAATATTCTTAAAGCATTGACAGGTGACCAGGCGAAAGGAGCGGTGGCATGAAGAGCGAAAAAGAACTCTACCCCGATGACACCATGACCGCCCAGGAGCGTTTTGACGCGGTTGTCCGCCTGGAAACCCCTGACCGGGTGCCTCTGTCGCTGATGCTTTATTATTACGCCCCCCTGCATACCGGCACGCCGATGAGTCAATACATGACCGATCCCCGGGCTTACAGAGATGTCATGCATCAGGTCTGGGAAGAAATCGGCCCCTGGGACATCTATTACAACATCAATCCCTATTCCCGGTTGATGTATAATTACGTGATGATGATGCGGGAATTATGGCCCGGCATAGAACTGGAAGAAAACGCCATGGCCAAGATAGATGAAATCCAGTACATGGATACGGATGATTACGACCTGGCCATGAAATCTTACGGCCTTTACGCAGACATGATTTTTCGAATGCGGATGCTGCCCCGGTTCAGTCAGGAAGCCGAAGGCAAAGGGCTGATGAAGATGGCATTCACCCTGTTTACCCATGCGCTCCGGCAGTGCCGGTTCTGGCGGGACGATTTCAAATGGTGGCGAAAACAGGGGGCAGTTGTGCAGATCGGCTACCAGGCGGAAATGCCCTTTGATACATTTTCCCAGGCCCGCAATGTAATCAACTTTTCCATGGATCTGTTTAAACAGCCGGAAAAAATCCGGCAGGCGGCCGATCACCTGGCCCGGAACTTTGCCGATACGGCCATTCTGTCCGCCAGGCTGATGGGTGCTCCCACGGTCCAGTGCTATTGCCACCGGACCTCCAACAGTTTCATTTCACCACAACAGTTCGCCGATCTGGCCTTTCCCAGCATGGAGATGATTGTCAACCGGATCGTCGACGCGGGCCTGACCCCCATCCTCCATTGTGACGGCGACTGGCTGCGCAACCTGAAAACCATGCGCCAACTGCCGGCAAAAAAGGTCATTATTCAACTGGACGGCCTAACCGACATCTTTGCAGCCAAACAGGAGATCGGCGATCACATGTGCATATTCGGCGATGTGCCTGCCGCCAAGCTGGCAACCGGAACACCATCGGAAGTCGAAGAATATTGCCACCGCCTTATCGAAGAGGTGGGGCAAGACGGAGGCTTTATCCTTGCCGGTGGCTGAGAGATACCGCCAAACGCGAAAGCGGAAACCATCCGTGCGATGGTTCAATCTGTCACAAAATACGGATATTATAAAAAGCCGGCATCTCTTAACGCGGCATGAATGAGAACGCCATGAGCCAGCAATCTGATCAGAACATGACCCTTTGTGACGATATCGACCTGAATTTCCCACTGCCCCGGCAGGCAGACCTTCGTGCCGGGGTGGTATTGCACATGGGATATCCGGACCCGACATGCGTAACCGGCCGGGTCATGGAAGAAATAACAAAAGGCATTAGGGCATGCCAGGAACTGGTTCGTCCCAAGGCATTGTTGCAGTTAACGTCATATGAAAAATTGTCCGAAAACGCCATATACGGGAAAGGGGTGTGCATTGAAAGCACCAACTGGAAACGCCTGACCGCCCGCATGACAGGGGTTCATTCACTGTGTTGTCTTGCGGTTACCCTTGGGGATGCCGTTGATACACGTATTAAGGAACTGGGGAAAAGTGCCGTGCTCAAGGCGCTGGTACTGGACGCCGCAGCCTCTGTTATGGCGGAGTATTATGCAAACCAGCTTCAGCAGCGGGTTCATGCCTGTGTGGAACAGAAAGGTTACCAGGCAAGCGCCCGTTTCAGCCCGGGATATTGCGACTGGCCGATGGCAGACGGCCAACGGTCATTATTTCCCTTTCTTTGCCCTGAGACCATCGGCATTTCAGCCACGCCGTCCGGCTTGATGATACCCCGTAAATCCATTACCGCAGTTATCATCCTGGCCGATGAAATGCCGGCCCAAACCCCCTGTTTCCTCTGCGCCAGGGACTGCCCGCATCGCCGCGCCCCTTACCGGGCGGACACAAACAACCGGGGAAATTAGTTTTTGTATTTCATGTGAGCAATGCGCAGGTCGTTCTTTTGCCACAGGTCATTGACCCAGGACTGGAACCGGCTGCGAAACGCTTCATCCTCAAAATAATCGCCTATCAAATCATCGGTAATGGGCATGAGCTCCACATTTACAAAAACCCGATCGATCCGGCCGCAGACAAAATCCCAGAAACTCTTCGGTCCGGGCGGGTATATGATTGTCACATTGACGAGGCTGTTTAAATGCTCTCCCATGGCCGCCAGCACAAACGCTATCCCACCGGCCTTGGGCTTGAGCAGATGGGTAAATGGCGACTGCTGTTTTTTATGTTTTTCCGGAGTAAACCGGGTGCCCTCAAGAAAATTGATCACCGATACCGGTGAGCGGGAAAATTTCTGACAGGCCTTTCGCGTGATCTCGATGTCCTTGCCCTTGAGGTGGGGGTATTTTTTTATGAAACTGCTGGAATACCGTCGCATAAACGGAAAATCGAGCGCCCACCAGGCAATACCCAGAATGGGAACCCAGATCAGCTCTTTTTTAAGAAAAAATTTCAAAAACGGCGCCTTTTTATAGAAAATGCGCTGCAGTACGAGAATATCCACCCATGACTGGTGGTTTGCCACGATCAGATACCAATCGTCCATGCTCAGCTTTTCAAGACCCAGAACACGGATATCCATTCTGTTAAAAAGGTTCTGGTTCATGTTATTGCAAAACACCCATGCAAATGCAATGGCCACCAGAATCTTACTGCAGAAATCCCGGAACGCGGTAATGGGCACAATAAATTTGATGATTGACACGGAAAACAGGGGTACGCACCAGAAAACGGTATTCAGTACATAGAGCAGAAGGGACAAAACTCCGCGGACGGGACCGGGTAAAAAACGCAGCATAGAAGCATCCTTTAACGTCTGTTTGTAAAAAGGCCGCAAAGCGGCCTTTGCACTTTATATCAGTTGCACGTTTTATACAGACCCGGGATGAAAAGAACAAATGATTTCTGTTTATTTTACAAAAGTTTTACATAATCATCAGTATGGTGCGATATCGCGACAATAGCGCCGGCCTGGTTTACAGATGTTGCGATTGTTTTCAAACAGGCTACGAACGGACAGATCACAAATCATGGAAGAACGTTATTCATAAACAATCACCACCTTTCCCTTTTTCAAAATCAATCGATTCTGGTATAGTCATATTCCATAAAAAATAAGATGAATAAGAATCGACACGAGAGAGGCGTTATGACCCCTATTAAACTCATGCTAAACGGTCTGCCCGGCAACGTGGCAATGATCATTGCCGGCCATGCGGCGAAAGACGAACAGTTTGAGCTGCTTCCCTGGTCCCTGACCGGCCCTGAGATCGAACAAAATGAAGTCCTTGTGGAGGGGACACCCGTTGCTCTGGTTCGACCAGATGCCCGTAATACGGTTATTCAGACGATTATGGAGGCAAACGACCGTTTCATCAGCGTTGACTACACTCACCCCGGCGCGGTTAATGACAATGTACGGTTTTACTGCGACAACCACCTGCCCTTTGTTATGGGCACCACCGGCGGCGACCGGGAGGCTCTGGTGGATACTGTTGCCGCATCGCATATCTCCGCCGTCATCGCCCCCAACATGGCCAAACAGATTGTGGGATTCCAGGCCATGATCGCCTATGCTGCGGAAAATTTCCCCGGCCTTTTTACGGGATATGAAATGACCGTCCGGGAAAGTCACCAGCAGGGAAAGGCCGATACCAGCGGCACGGCCAAGGCCGTTGTCAGGCATTTCAACCAGCTGGGCGTGGATATTACCGAAGCCGACATCATCAAGGAACGGAACCCGGCAATACAGAAAACCGAACTCGGCATCCCTGAAGAACACCTGGTCGGCCATGCCTGGCACACCTACACGCTTTTATCACCGGACCGGTCCGCGAAATTTGAATTCACCCACAACATCAACGGCCGGGATATTTACGCCGACGGCACCCTGGATGCGGTGCGCTATCTCCTGGATAAAATCAACCAGGGGGTAACCGGCAAGGTGTTTTCCATGATTGACGTGTTACGACAGGCGTAAACAATAATTCAATCGTCCCTTCAGGACGATGAAAACAAACGGGGAGATGACATGACAAAACAATACGTGGCCGCTATTGATCAGGGAACCACCAGTACCCGATTTGTGGTCTTTGATAAAACCGGGACCATGATTGCCAGTCATCAGATGGAACACAAGCAGATTTATCCCAGGCCTGATTATGTGGAACACGACGGCATTGAAATCCGGGACAACACTGCCGCTGTCATACAGGCAGCACTTGAAAAGGGGGGGATCGCACCCGATGCCATTGCGGCGATCGGCGTGACCAACCAGCGGGAGACCACCCTGGTATGGGACAAGACCACCGGCAAGCCTTTTTATAACGCCATTGTCTGGCAGGACACCCGCACCGACAGCATCTGCAAGGCGCTGGGCAGGGACGGCGGCTCCGATCGGTTCCGGAAAACAACGGGCCTGCCCCTGTCCACTTACTTTTCCGGCCCGAAAATAAAATGGGTCCTGGACAACGTAGACGCCGCCCGAAAGGCCGCTGACAAGGGCAACGCCCTTTTCGGCACCATGGACACCTGGCTGATCTGGTGGCTTACCGGCGGGCCGGGGAAAGGCATTCATATCACCGATGTGACCAACGCCAGCCGGACCCTGCTGATGGACCTGGAAACCCTGTCCTGGGATCCAGACATCCTTGATGCCATGGGCATTCCCGCATCCATGCTGCCGGATATCAGATCCTCCAGCGAGGTTTACGCAAACCTTTCAGACGGCTGGGGCCTATCGCCGGACACCCGGGTGGCAGGCATTCTCGGGGATCAGCAGGCCGCTCTGTTCGGACAGGTCTGTTATGAAACCGGGGACGCCAAAAATACTTACGGCACCGGCTGTTTTCTGCTTGCCAACACGGGCAACCGGATTATTCATTCACAACATGGCCTGCTGACAACCGTGGGGTACAAAATCGGCAACCAGCCAGCGGTTTACGCACTGGAAGGATCCATCGCCATTGCCGGTTCTCTGGTGCAATGGCTCAGGGACAACATCGGCATTATCAATGAATCCCCTGAAATCGAAACCCTGGCCCAAACTGTAGATGATAACGGAGGCGTCTATTTTGTACCGGCGTTTTCCGGCCTGTTTGCCCCGCACTGGGACGCCACGGCCAGAGGCCTTCTCATCGGCATGACCCACTATGCGACCAAAGGACATATTGCCCGGGCCGCTCTCGAATCCACGGCCTTTCAGGTCAGGGAGATTTTTCAGGCAACGGAAAAAGACGCCGGGATCACCCTGCCCCATCTGAAAACCGACGGCGGCATGGCACGGAATAATCTGCTGATGCAGTTTCAGGCGAATATCCTTCAGGTGCCTGTGATCCGGTCGTCTGTCATCGAATCCACGGTTCTGGGCGCGGCATACGCGGCCGGACTTGCCGCGGGGTTCTGGTCAGAAACCGGTGAACTGAAACAGAACTGGAAAGAAGACCGTCAATGGCAGCCCGTCATGTCCCCGGAAGAAAGAGATGACCGCTGCCGTGTATGGGATAAGGCGGTTGAGCGTTCATCCGGCTGGATTGACACTCAGAACTGAAATATGAACAATAAACATGTTGGCGACTTTTTTGAAACTGGCAATTCGAAATTGGGAACGAAGCCTTCTATTTTCTGATTTACAATTTCTACTTTCATGCCACGACAGTCAGCAACCCCTATGACAAGCAACAAACGACAACACCAATCGGAGTAACACCAACCATGCCCCTGACCCGGGAAGAAAAAAGCTGGATACTGTATGATGTTGCCAATTCGGCATTTGTACTGATTATCACCACTACGCTGATGCCGATTTTTTTTAAAACATATGCCGCTCAAAGTATGCCACGGGATACCGCCACCTCTTTCTGGGGATTTACCGTATCCGCGACCTCGCTGATCGTGGCCGTTGCCGCGCCGTTTCTGGGTACCCTGGGCGATTACAAGGGCAACAAAAGACGGCTGCTGGCCGCAGCCATCATTACCGGTGTCAGTGCCACGCTCCTTCTGCCGTTTATTCAGATCGATCAGTGGCTCTTCTGCCTTCTTCTGTACGGGATTGCCCGTATAGGTTTTGCCTGGGCCAATATCTTTTACGATGCCTTTCTGGTGGACATCACTACAAACGATCGCATGGACCGGATATCGGCTTACGGATTCGGCTGGGGATACATCGGCAGCGTGATTCCGTTCATTCTTGCCATTGCCGGCCTGCTGGTAACGCAACGTATTTACAACACCGCAACCTTTCCGGCCATTGGCTTTCGTATGGCATTCGTTATAACCGCCCTCTGGTGGGGGCTCTTTTCCATCCCCGTACTCAAAACCGCTCGACAGGTACACTTCACCGAACCGGTTAAAAACCCGCTGGCAGAAACTGTCGTTACGTTGTTCAATACGTTCAGGCATATCAAAACCTACAAACCCGTTGTCATCTTTCTGCTGGCCTATTTTTTCTATATCGACGGGGTTTACACCATTATTACCATGGCCATGGCCTATGGCATGGATCTCGAACTGAGCCAGACTGCACTGATCGCTGTTGTGTTACTGATCCAGATACTTGGATGGCCCTGCGCCATTGTTTTCGGAATGCTGGCAGACAAGATCTCCGCCCGGGCCATGATACTGACCGGTATCGGTATATATTCATTCCTCACCTTTGTGGCCTTTCTGCTGCCGGGGGTTGACGACCCCGGGATAAAAACAGCGCTCTTTTTTGCCATGGGCGGGCTCATTGCCCTGGCCCAGGGCGGCATCCAGTCCTTGAGCCGATCGTTTTTCGGCAAAATGATTCCCAAAGACAAGGCCACTGAATTCTTCGGGTTTTACAATATTTTCGGGAAATTTGCCGCCATTCTGGGCCCCTCGCTGATGGGCCTGGCGACCCTTCTCACCGGATCTTCCCGCTACGGCGTGCTATCGATTCTGGGACTGTTTATCATTGGCGGAATACTGCTGTGTTTTGTCAAAGATTCCACGGTCACCAATGAATAACGCCCCCATATCCGGTTTGACCGGGGAACAACCCGGTGCTATAATTCAAAAAATTTCATGATATACCCGGGCTAAAATGCAACTAACCCTTGAGATATCAGATGAATAAAACCGGAAACAACTTCAGTGACTGGATCTCGCGGTGCACCGCCCTGCTGCCGCTGATGATCTTCTCATGGGCCGCAACAATGGTAACGCCGGTGATGTCCGACGGTCCATTGCACGTGCGCATGCCGTGGGTTCCGGATCTGGGCATTGCCCTCTCTTTTTGCATCGATGGCCTGAGCCTTTTGTTCATACTGATCATCAGCGGGGTCGGCTTTTTTGTCATTCTCTATTCTGTCAATTATCTGCACAGCCACCACCATATGGGCCGGTTCATGATTTTTCTGCACGCATTTATGCTGTCCATGCTGGGGCTTGTCTCGGCTGACAACATGATGGTCCTGTTCATATTCTGGGAATTGACTACCATTTTCTCCTACCTGCTCATCGGGTTTGAGCATGAGACAGAATCATCCCGGTACAGTGCCCGTCAGGCCCTGCTGGTCACTGGTGCCGGCGGGCTGGCCCTGCTGGCAGGTTTTTTGCTGCTTCAGATCATTACCGGTATTACCGATATTTCCGGCCTGGCCGGTCAATCCGACCGGCTGGCATCACATCCGCTGTATACCGCATTATTCGTGCTGATCGCACTGGGTGCCTTTACCAAATCAGCTCAGTTTCCGTTCCATTTCTGGCTGCCCAACGCCATGGCCGCCCCGACCCCCATCAGTGCGTTTCTCCATTCGGCCACGATGGTCAAGGGCGGCATCTACCTGCTGGCCCGGTTTCACCCCGTTCTTGGCGGCACCCCCACCTGGACCGCCTCGCTTGTGATTGTCGGCGCCATAACCGCCGTGGGCGGTGCCATCCTTTCCCTGGGTCAGTCCGACCTGAAAAAAATACTGGCTTACACCACCATCACCGGCCTCGGCATCATGACCATGTTTCTGGGCGGCCACGCCACAGCCTCCCTCACCGCGGCCATCACTTTTTTGCTGGTTCATTCCCTTTATAAATCCGGCCTGTTTCTGATGGCAGGTATAGTGGATCACCAGACCGGTACCCGGCAGCTTGAAAAACTGAGGGGCCTTTACTCGCGCATGCCGTTCACTGCATTCGGAACGGTTGCCGCATGCCTTTCGATGGCGGGATTTCCGCTGTTCTTCGGCTTTATCGGCAAGGAAATCATGTACAAGGGCGCTTTGGCCGAAACCATGTGCCCGGCACTGACCGTTATCAGCGCCCTTATCGCCAACGCTCTGATGACAACAGTTGGCGGGATTCTCATTGTTCGGGTATTCTGGGGCAGACCGCGCCCGGAATATGCTTCGGTCAGAGAGGCATCGTTTTTCATGTGGTGCGGTCCGGTCATCCTGGGCAGTATCGGCATCATATTCGGCATTGTTCCCGAATGGGTAGGGTACTGGCTGGTAGCACCCGCAGTTGAGTCGTTTCATGCCTCACCCTACCCTATCAAGCTTGAGCTGTTTCACGGCATTAACATGCCGCTGCTGTTAAGCATACTGACCATTACCCTGGGGATCTGCTTTTACATGGCCCACCGGCTGATATTTCAATGGCTGCGCACCGCCACCAGCCGAATGCCGGTTAATGCAGACCAATTATACAATCG
Source organism: Thermodesulfobacteriota bacterium (assembly GCA_034189905.1). GTDB lineage: Bacteria > Desulfobacterota > Desulfobacteria > Desulfobacterales > Desulfosudaceae > JAXHTY01. Next base: position 9,644 of record JAXHTY010000042.1, on the reverse strand, counting down.
GGCTATCCATGGCGTAGCAGATCTGGGACATCTTCAAACCCGATTGCTGCAGAACGGGTCCCTGCACCGCTATTTATTTATCGTGGTTACCGCCTTTGTGCTGGCGGTGGGGTATGCCTATATCAGCCATGTGGATACCCTGCCATCGGTTATTCCTCCCGTTCTGTCCCTGCGGGAATGGCTGTTAATCGCAGTAATCACGGCATCGGTGATAACTGTCATGATAACCCGCAACATACTCCTGGCCATCAGTGCCCTGGGAGTAATCGGCGCGGGTCTGGCCATTATTTTTCTTAGTTATGGTGCGCCCGACGTTGCACTGACGCAGCTTCTCGTGGAAACCCTGACCGTTGTCATTGTGTCCATTATTCTACTGCGTCTTCCTGACCTGAAAGGCACTGCTCCGTCAAGACAGATCCGGCGCCTGCCAGACGGACTGATTGCCGCCGGAGCGGGTGTTTTGATGACGGTGCTGCTGCTGGCCGTCCTGGGTATTGATCTGGACCGCACCCTCACGGCTTTTTTTGAACAGAACAGTTACGTGACCGCCCATGGCAAAAATATTGTCAACGTAATTCTGGTGGATTTCCGAAGCCTGGACACTATGGGGGAAATCATCGTAGTGGCAGCCGCCGGCCTGGCGGGGTTTGCCCTGATTCACCAGAAACGGGGGAATTGATTAATGCAGTCGTTGATTTTAAGAGCATCCACACGCCTGCTGGTCAGCCTGATACTGGTATTTTCCGTGTATCTGCTGATTCGGGGGCATCAGGCACCCGGCGGCGGGTTTTCCGGTGCACTGGTAGGAGGCACCGCATTTGCCCTCTATGCCATTGCCGAGGGCGCTGCCTCAGTGCGGCAGGCCCTGCGGGTTGATCCTCGCCACCTGATTGTCGTTGGATTGCTGCTGGCCCTGGGTGCCGGGCTTTCCGGGACGATTGCCGGCCAACCCTTTCTAACCGGTCTTTGGTGGACCCTTACCATAGGGCATGATTATCAAATTGTTCTGGGCACACCATTATTCTTTGACATCGGCGTCTATCTCATTGTGCTGGGGACAATTCTGACGCTGATTCTGGCCCTTGAGGAAAGCTGACGAAAAACTGATATGGAATTTACACTGTCAATACTATGCGGGCTCATGACCGCCGCCAGTATTTACCTGATGTTGTCCGGCAACACCATCCGCTATATTTTCGGACTGGTGATCGCCTCCAATGCGGTAAATCTGCTCATCTTTGTAGCCGGCCGCATATCCGGCACTCAGCCCCCCTTGATTCCGGAAGGAGCGGATGTACCACTGGAAGCTGTTGCCAATGCACTGCCCCAGGCTCTTATCCTGACAGCCGTGGTCATCGGGTTTGCGCTGCTCTCCTTTGTTTTTATTCTGTTTTACCGCGCCTACCAGGCCACCGGCACGGTAGAGACCGAAAAAATGCGCACCGCCGAACCTGATACGATGATCGAACCGTCAGCCGGTAACCTGCATGCAGAGGGGACTGACGCATGAACTGGCTGCTGCTGATATCCCCCATCATCATCCCCTTTGTCACGGCGGCGATCTGCCTGCTCTGCCGGTACAACCTCTACCGGCACAAGACCCTCAGTTTGATCGGTGCCTCGCTCCACTTCGGCGCATGCATAAGTCTGCTTATTTACATCAGCCGCCACGGCATGATAGCCATGCAGGTGGGTAACTGGCCGGCACCTTTCGGTATTACACTTGTGGCGGACCATTTAAGCGCTATTCTGGTGGCCGTCACCGGCGTTCTCGGCCTTGCCGTGGTAACTTACTCCACCGCGGAGATCAATAACCGGCTGATGAATGCGGGGTATTACCCGGTGCTGCATGTCCTGCTCGGCGGCGTATGCGGTGCGTTTTTAACCGGCGACCTCTTTAACCTTTATGTCTGGTTCGAGGTCATGCTGATCGCGTCTTTCGGACTGCTGATTCTGGGCGGAGAAACCCGGCAACTGGACGGAGGCGTCAAATATGTCATGCTCAATCTTATGTCAACGCTTATGTTTATCGCCGGGCTGGGCCTGTTGTACGGGATTACCGGCACCCTGAACATGGCCGATCTTCACGGCGCGATCCTTGCCGTGCCGGACAAGGCCCTTCTGACAGCCGTGGCAATCATGTTCATGACAGCGTTCGGTATCAAAGCCGGCCTGTTTCCGCTTTTTTTCTGGTTGCCCGCCTCATATCACACGCCGCCGGCTGCGGTATCGGCCATACTGGCGGGCCTCCTGACCAAGGTGGGGGTGTATGCGCTGATTCGCCTGTTCACCCTGGTTTTTACCTTTAATATTGCATATACCCATGGCCTGTTACTGGTGGTCGCCATCGCCACCATGGTCACCGGGGTTGTGGGCGCGGCCGCTTACTACGAATTCCGGCGGATTCTTTCCTTTCATATTATCAGTCAGGTGGGCTACATGGTGTTGGGTCTGGCCCTGTTCACCCCTCTGGCTATCACCGGAGCCGTCTTCTACCTGATGCACCACATGATCGTCAAGGCAAACCTGTTTCTGATCAGCGGGATTTGCAAACGAACCGGCAACACCATGGCACTGGACCGGTTGGGCGGATTTTACCGGGATCACGGATTTCTGGCCTTTCTCTTTTTTGTCCCCGCATTTTCATTGGCCGGATTTCCGCCGTTATCGGGTTTCTGGGCAAAAATGATACTGATCCGGTCCAGCCTGGAAATCAATGCCTGGATTGCCGCAGGTACGGCTGCGGTTGTCGGGCTGCTCACCGTCTATTCCATGACCAAAATATGGGGTGAAGCTTTCTGGAAACCTGCACCGGCAACCGACCCGCCTGTTGCCGATAACAGCAAGGTCACAAGTGATTTGCGGCTTATGCTCCCCATAACCGTACTGGTAATCATTACCATCATTATCGGGCTGTTGCCGGCACCCTTTCTGGCGCTGGCAAAACAGGCCGCACATGAACTGCTTAATCCTGAAATGTACATCAATACTGTGCTGGGGGGCATATGAGTAATCTGTTTATCCTGAATATTTTTTTAGCCCTGGGATTCAGTGTTATTCTGGGCCAGCTCAATCTCAGCGGTCTTACCACAGGATTTGTGGTGGGCTATATGGCCCTGTGGGTCACCCGGCCGATGTACGGAGAGACCACATATTTTTCACGGGTTATCAAGGTCTTGCAACTGATTGTCTTTTTCATCCGCGAACTGCTCATCTCTAATCTCCGCGTATTGTGGGACGTGATTACACCTGGTCATATCAGCAAACCAGGCGTTATTGCCGTACCGTTGGATGCAGAAACCGATCTTGAAATCATGATGGTAGCCAATCTGGTTTCCCTTACGCCGGGCACGCTGAGCCTGGATGTGTCCGACGACCGGAAAACCCTGTTTGTCCATGCCATGTTTCTGGATGACGTTGAGACGGCCCGTCGCGATATCAAGCAAGGCATTGAAAAAAGAGTACTGGAGGCAATTCGATGACAGGCATGGAACAGAGCTTTTTTTTACAAGCGGCGGCCAGGATCGCTCTTGTGCTGCTGATGATAGGAATCTGCCTTTCCTTTATAAGGCTGGTCATCGGACCGGACCCGGCCGACCGCATCGTAGCGTTGGACCTGATCTCCGTTCTGATCGTCGCCACCCTCGGCGCAATGACCGTCTATTCAGGTGAAAAAGCCTTTCTCGATGTGGCCATCGCCTATGCCCTGATCGCGTTTCTGGGCACCGTGGCACTGGCCCGGTTCAGAGAACGCCTTGCCAGGCGACCGGACAAGGAAGAAGAAAGGAAGGACGGGGCTTAACAATTAACGATAAAATACAAATTCCCTATTTCGTGCTTTCGGATATGTAGTGGCTCATCTTAACCCAAAGCACGCGCTTTTACAGCCTGAAATAAACTGAAAAAAGAGGAACCATGCCATGACCGATGTCATCACTGCCATCCTTCTGATCTGTGGCGGCATATTCGCTTTCGTCGCATCGCTGGGAATTGTCCGGCTTCCGGATACTTTGATGCGCATGCATGCCGCCACCAAAGCCGGTGCCCTGGGCGCGGGCCTGATCTTTCTGGGTCTTGCTTTTTTTTCAAATGATCCCGGCATCACACTCAGAGCCCTGGCAGCGGCATTCTTTCTCCTGCTCACTGCGCCGGTGGCCGCGCACCTTATCGGCCGTGCCGCTTACTGCAGCCGCGTCAATCTCTGGCACAAAACCTGGATCGACGAATTTGCCACTGTCTGCGACTGGCGCCAGGCCACCCCCCAAAATGGACAAGGAAATAAATCCCGCCCAGAAAAAGAAGAATAGTGTCTTTTCTGATTTTCTGCGTCCTTCGTGGATTGCTACCGTATGCCACCGTTCTCGAAGGGCACGGGAACAGAGATAAAAAAAAGCGCCCGTTGCATATATCATCCATTGAAAAAACAGACAAGGAGGTCGTCATGAGCAGATATCATTTTTTAAAAGGTCACGGGCTGTTTTTATGCTGTCTTCTTCTTTCCCTCCTTATTGTATTATCGCCGGTTTTTGCCAATGACACGGATGCCCGTCTTCAGGAAATTTTTGAAAAGGGATGGGCCCTGGAAAGCAGGATGCACATTGATCTGAGTAACCTCGACAAAGCCCGGGCACTCTATGAAGAAGCCATCCGTATTGCGCCGGAAAACGCGGAAGCCAAAAGGTGGCTGGCCGAGATTATCTTCAAACAAGCAGAGGAGGAAAACGATAAACGAAAAAAAGTTGCGATGTATGAACAGGCAGCAACACTTGCCGAAAGGGCTATTGCCATCAACCCCGAATCCGTAGCCGGATTTTACTGGGCCGGAACTGCCAACGCCCGACTGGCTGACCTTACCTGGTTTGCCTCAGCCCTGTCCAGGGTGAATAAAGCCAAAGAATATCTCCAGACCGCCATCGACACGGACACAACCAACCGTTATGCCGTTCTCGCCGGCGTTGTGCTGGCCGCCATTTACGCGGATGCACCGTGGCCCGTCAAGGATATGGACCGGGCCGTGGAACTCGCTCAATGGGCCGTCAGTCAGGACAGAAACCTTACCTTCGCGAGCTTGCGTCTGGGAAAAATCTATCTTGCCAACGGGGAAAAGGAGAAGGCCGTCAAAACGCTGGAGCGCTGTTTGAACACGGAAAATCCAACTTATATCTGGGATGCCGAACTGTACGACTGGCCAGAAGCAAAAAAGATACTGTCCGAAATCAAGTAGCTATACGCCCCCGGCGGGGGCGGCTTTAGTTTCCCGTATAAAGTTGAATAAACAACGGGGGCCTATCCCCAGAGGCGTACAGTAACGACGATCAGCACAATGCCTCCCAGGACCAGGATAAAGAGGAGCTGAGACGGGGAAAAGGCCTTCACGCGTCCGCGTCCAGCCCGAATGCCGTATGCAACACCTGTACGGCCAGTTCCGCGTATTTTTCTTCAACAACGCAGGAGATACGGATCTCGGACGTACTGATCATAATGATGTTGATGTTTTCCGCAGCAAGCGTGGTGAACATTTTGGATGCCACACCGGAATGATTCTTCATGCCCACACCGATAACAGAGACTTTGGCAATGTTTTCCGCGCCCATGACCTCTTCGGCTTCGATGGTTTTTGCCGTTTCCCGGGCGATCTCCATAGCCTTGGGAAAGTCGCCCCGGGGCACGGTAAAGGTCAGGTCGGTCTGGCCGGATGCACGGGTGTTCTGAATGATCATGTCCACCAGTATGCCTGCCTGGGCTATAGGCGTAAAAATCTTGGATGATACACCCGGCTTGTCAGGAACCTTTTTAAAGGTAATCCGCGCCTCATCTTTTTTACAGGTTACCCCGGAAATGACCAGTTCTTCCATGCCTGCTTCTTCGTTCACAACCATTGTGCCTTCCTCCTCGCTGAATGACGATCTGACGTGTACGGGCACGTTGTATTTTTTTGCAAATTCCACGGACCGGATCTGAAGTACCTTGGCTCCGAGGCTGGACATCTCCAGCATTTCATCGTAGGAAATCCGTTCCAGTTTCCGGGCGTGTTTGCAGATGGACGGGTCCGTGGTATATATGCCGTCCACATCCGTATAAATTTCACATACATCGGCCTTTATGGCGGCCGCGATGGCCACGGCGGACGTATCGGAGCCGCCCCTGCCCAGCGTTGTGATGTTGCCGTTGGCATCATATCCCTGAAAACCGGCCACCACCACAATTCGGCGCTCGTTGAGATATTCCCGGATTTTATCGGCCCCGATACTGATGATGCGGGCCCGTGTGGCAGCATCGTTTGTCAGAATCTCGGCCTGATATCCCAGGAGCGAACGCGCCTTATACCCCATATCGTTAAGCATCATGGCCATGAGGGCCACAGTGGTCTGTTCACCGGTGGCAAGCAGTACATCCAGTTCCCGCCTGTCCGGATCACCCGATGCCTGGTCGGCCATATTAATGAGATTGTCCGTGACCCCGGCCATGGCCGACAGGACAACCACCACATCGTTCCCATTATCATAGGTTTTTATCACGCGGTTGGCCACATTGCGGATTTTATCAATATTGCCCACCGACGTGCCGCCGTATTTTTGAACAATTAAGCTCATTCTTTTTCTTTTCTCCGCAGTTTCATATTTTTTTTTACGAAGCCGCCGTTAAATTTGCGGGATGCATCATACGTCATTTCACTGCTGCAATCAACCCTTTTCCTTGCTCATCAAATGAAGTGAAGCGGATTTCCCGGGTAAGGTCGCCTGTCATGACAAAATGAATTTCGAGGTTTTCATGCCACAGCCCCCTTCCGAACCGGTCACCCCATTCCACGGCTACCACACCCTCTTTGTGAAGCAGATCGTCCATACCGAGGGCGTTTGCCTCTTCCATTTCCTCGAGCCGGTAAAAATCGATATGGTAGAGCACATGATGCCTTCCGGCATGCTGATTGACCAGCGTATAGGTAGGACTGGTGACATAGTCGGCAGAAGGGACGCCCATGCCTCGCGCAATACCCTGGACAAAAGCGGTTTTGCCGCTTCCCAGATCGCCAGTCAGGGAAATCACCGTCCCCGGTGTGACGGCTTTTCCGATGGCCCGGCCTAGTTGGCGGGTCGCCTCAACAGAGGACGTCTGTATGCGGGAATCCGCCTGCATGGGAAGTGTTTCCTGCTTCCAATAAAGTGTTGAGAGCCTCTGGCACTGTTGCGATAACATCTGACGCCAGATACCCCTGACGTCCCTTGCGATGGTGCAACAAATCTGCTGTAAGGCCATGTACGTAAGTACCTATGCGGGCGGCCCGACCGCAGTCATATCCCTGGCAGATCAACCCGGAAATCATGCCGGTCAACACATCTCCCATGCCGCCGGATGCCATTCCCGGGTTACCGGTACGGTTGATGAAGACCCGTCCGTCGGGATGGGCGATCACCGTCCCTGCGCCTTTGAGTACAACATGGACATTATTGGATTCGGCAAAGGCCTGAGCTGCCTGAATCCGGTTCTCCTGAACAGCGGCGGTGGTCGTGTTAGCAAGCCGTGCCATTTCACCGGGATGGGGGGTAAGGATGACCGGTATACCGGCTTTTTTCAGGATATCTGTTTTACCGGCAATACAGTTGAGGCCGTCAGCGTCAATCACCAGCGGGACCCTGCTTTCTTCAATAAGCCGGTGAACCGCCATTTGAGTGGCGTCATCCGTTCCAATACCGGGCCCGATGGCCATACAGGACTTTCCGGATGCCGCAGCGAGAATTTCATCAACACAGGCCTCATCCAGCGTAACCGCCCCATAATCGCCGACCGGCAATGTCATGGCTTCCAGAACCATAGGCTCCACAACGGCGTTGATGCCGGCGGGCACCGCAAGAGTGACGAGACCTGTACCCACCCGCATGGCAGACATAGCGGTCATGGCCGCGGCTCCGGTTTTACCGGGTGCACCCGCCACAACCAGCAAATGGCCGGTGACCCCCTTATGGTCAGTAGAATCACGCGGTATAATATATTCAGCCACCAGGGAGGGCGTGAGCAACCATTTCCCTGAATAAACTTCTTCGGCAATATGGTTGGGAATGCCGATATCAATCACCCGCAGGGCGCCGGTATAATCAGTGCCCGGAAAAAGGATATGACCGGTCTTGGCAAAGGCAAAGGTGGCGGTCACTGTTGCCTTGACGCATATGCCGCAGGGCTGGCCGGTATCGGCATGAAGCCCCGAGGGAATGTCCACGGCAAATACGGGCTTTCCCGAATCAGCAAACGTATTAACAAATTCGATGACGGTTCGCAGAAATCCTTTGACCTCGGACCGCAGGCCCGTGCCAAGAATGGCATCCACCAGCAGCTCCTGATGAGAAAGCGTGATCCGGTGCTGCATAAATGTCTCAGCATCCGGCACACAAATCACCGGTACTTCCAGTGGTTCCAGCAAATCAAGGTTTGCCGAGGCATGACCGGAGACCCGCCATCTCTCCGAAAGCAGATAAACGGTTACCCGTGCACCCATGCGGTGAAGATACCGGGCCATCACAAACCCGTCGCCGCCGTTGTTGCCGCGACCGGCAATCACGCCGACACGACGGCCGGCAACATGGGACACGTTTTCAAGCAGCCACTGGGTGGCCCCCCTGCCTGCATTCTCCATGAGTACCCCGCCGGGAATGCCGAAGACCTCGATGGTGTTCTTGTCCATCTGCTGCATTTCAGCGGCATATACAAGAATCATCTACAGCTCCTTTATCAGCCGCAGCATGTCCCTCACCGCCCGGTCCATACCCACCAGTGCGGCACGGGAGACAATGCTGTGACCGATAGAAAATTCATTTATCTCGTTCATGCCGGCAAACCATTTGACTGTGTTGTAGCACAACCCATGGCCTGCATTAATGATCAAACCGAGATCATAGGCCACATCCACGGATTTCCGGATTCTGACAAAGGCGGCTTTTTTGCCGGTAATATCCGGTGCGTCGCAAAAAGCCCCGGTATGGATTTCCACGGCAGTTGCGCCAATTTCATGGGCGCGGCGAATCTGGTCAGGCTCCGGATCGATGAAAATACTCACCGGAATACCGCTGTCCTGCAGCGTTTGCACGGTTTTTAAAACCGAATCGACGTTTCCGGACAGATCAAGCCCGCCTTCCGTAGTCACTTCTTCCCGCTTTTCCGGCACCAGCGTCACCAGATCGGGACGGACTTCAAGGGCAATGGCTTCCATTTCGGGGGTTACGGCCATTTCAAGGATAAACCGGTTTTTTACGGTATTGCGGATTTTGCGCACATCCGAATCCTGGATGTGACGGCGGTCTTCGCGAAGGTGAACAACCGTACCGTCCGCGCCGGCAAGTTCTGCAATAACGGCGGCTGCCAGTGGCTCCGGGTAAGTAACCCCGCGCGCCTGGCGCAGGGTGGCAATGTGATCGACATTGACGGCTAGGCCGGCCATATTTTTCCTCCAGTGATAAAAATTCAACACAGAAACGCAGAGGGCGCTGAGGGTCTTATACTCAGCGCCCTCTGCGTTTCTGCATTCTTTAATTTAGTTTCCATCCATAAATGGCCTTTTTCCGCAATATCTGCGTCAAACTGGGGGCTTGCTTGTGCGGCGTACGCCCAGTACGCCTCCGCGCAACCCCTTGTTTTCCTTGATCTTGCGGAAA
>JAXHTY010000041.1:0-24129 GCA_034189905.1 Thermodesulfobacteriota bacterium | reverse complement strand
CAGTTTTTAGCTCGTTTCCATCCATAAATGGCCTTTTCCCGCAATATCTGCGTCAAACTGCGGGCTTGCTTGTGCGGCGTACATCCAGTACGCCTCCGCGCAACCCCTTGTTTTCCTTGATTTTGCGAAAAAATTCACATTTCTGGATTGGAAACTTCAGATTGTGCCGTCCATGTGAAATGGATGGACACTAGCTCATTCCGTATACGTCTCTCCCCAGAAACGCACCCGGAATTCGTCGATCTGGTCTCCCAGTATATTCTCGGTGTCGTATACCGGGAAATCGGCCGGTATGCGAATGACCAGGGGAATGAGCCATTCCCAGTAAAAACCGATGGCGTCGCCGTCATCCGGCTGGCCGTCGCCGTTGTCATCGACCACGGCAAACAGATAAACCGAATCCATCGAAAAATTGCCATCAGGGAATGACGGATCATCGGGGTTGGGATGCACGCCGTCCTGTGCGCGGATGATCGTCAGAAAGTCCATATTGTACCAGTAGTTGATATCTCCCTGCACCACGTCGGTAGTAAGACCCACAACATAATCCAGGTCGATCTCATTGTTGGTCTGCTGAAATCCGCTGCCCCCATTCACCCCTTCTCTGGTGATCGCGCCGAAGATAATATCATCGCCGGCACCGCAGTTGCCGTCGCAATTGACCTGAAACCACACAGATGCGTTGTGGTCGTAATGCCGCCGATTCAACGCAAAGGACCAGTCCGCCTGGCCGGGGTCAACTGTGTTATCGCCGACCGCAAGGGGAATGCCGAACTGAAGACTGCCCGTGTTCATATAAATCCCCAGCAGGTCCACCACCGGCGTTAACACCGGGAACCCGTTAAAGTCCTGGTCCCAGAGCGCCAGCAGGGTCACCCGGTCGCCCGGTTCAAGCGATGTGCCGGAAAGATCGATATCAAAATCGATAGCCCCCGCATCCAGCCGCTGAAAAAAACGAATGGCAGACATATCCGGCTCGGACAAATCAGCCAGCTCATCTGTGATAATAATATAGATCGGCGGCGAATCCGCGTCATATCCGGCCGGCTGTTCAATGCTGCCGGAAACCCGTATGTCATAACCGGAAGACTGGGGGATTGTCATTGACATGGAAATTTCAATATCCGTGGTAGCTGATGTCATACCGTCAGTGATGGTGAAGGCCGCAGGCATGCCATCGTCATCCGCATAATACCCGATAATATCATCCGGGCCGGCCGTACCGTCGTCATTTGTATCCAGAAACGCCACCACATGGACATCCTCGATGGGTACATCATACCCGTACGGCAGGATGGGCAGCGTGTAATCCAGCGGAAAGGAGACATCGCTATAGGTCGTATAGCCGATCACACCGTCCGGGTCAAGGTCGGTGAAATCCAGAGAGTCGATCGATTCCGCATATGCCACAATGGTAAGATCATGGCCGTTTTCGCATGTCACCGCCCCGCCGTCACACACCACCGTACCGCCGATTTCAGCATCAAAGTCATAGACCTCCCGGTTGACATCAATATCAATACCCGGGTTGCCGCCATCTGCAAGGGCAACCGTAAGCGACTGAACCCCCACCGAATAAAACCCCACCACATCCCCGGTGGTGAGATCCGGGAAACACCCGCCATAATCCCGGTCCCACAGAGCAAACACCATGACCTCGTCTCCCGGCTCAAACCGCGTGCCGGACAGGTCCAGCTCATAATCCAGCTCGCCCGCCGGGATCGTCTTAAAGAAATCCACCGCCGCCAGGGAACTGCCGCCGGCCAGCATGGTTTCCGGATCTCCCACCGCCACGATCACCGGTTCATTACTGGTGTTTTCACCACCAACCGGAAGGGTCACGCTGCCGGACACGGTGATGTTCCATATGCCGGCCGCGGTCAGCTCGTCTATGAAGAAAATGGAAAAGTCCGTTGACTGCGCGGTCATGCCGTCAACAATTGTGACGCACCGGGGCATGCCGCCCGCAGAATCGGCATAACTGCCCAGCACATCCCCGGCGTCAAACAGGCCGTTATTGTTGACATCCAGGAACGCGATGATATGAACGTTCTCAATGGGCACATCATAGCCGTACGGCAGGATGGGAAGCGCGTAATCCAGGGGGAAGGATGCATTGGCATAGGTTTTAAAACCGATAATGGCATCCGGGTCCATTTCATCGAAATCCAGCGAGGTAATTGCCCCGGCATAGGCAACAATGGTGACATCGTGCCCGCCACCACAGTCAAATGCGCCACTGTCACATTCAATGGTACCGCCGATCTCGGCTTCAAAGTCAAACACCTCCCGGCTGATATCAATATCAACGCCCGGGTTGTCGCCGGCCGAAAGCACAATGGACGGCTGCTGACTGTCTGTATCCACATAAAACCCCACCCCGTCACCGGGCGTCACTTCGGGAAAGCATCCGGTAAAATCCCGATCCCAGAGGGCTGTCACCATCACGGCGTCCCCGGCTGAATAACCCGTGCTCGAAAGGTCGAGTGTAAAATCATATTCCCCCGGCGGCAGGGTCGTAAAATAATCAAACGCGGCAAATCCGCTGCCGCCGTCACTCATGGCGTCCGGGTCGCCAACCGCAACGATCACCGGCATATCCGCCGTGTTTTCCCCGCCAGGCGGCATGGTAATGCTGCCCGAGACCGTGATCCCGCTGCCACCGGCTGAAGTGTTGAGCCCCTGCATCATGTAGATGGGAAACCGGTCCGTTTCCGGTTGCATGCCGTCATACACCGTCAAACAGGCCGGCATGTCGTCGGCAGAAGCGGCATAACTGCCCAGCACATCCCTGGCATTGACACTCCCGCTGCCGTCCGCATCCAGAAACGCCACAAGATGAACATTTTCAATGGGCACATCATATCCATAGGGCAGCACCGGCAGCGTGTAATCCAGGGGAAAGGAAGCATTTTCATATGTTTTAAACCCGATCACGCCATCCGGGTCCAGGTTGGCAAAGTCAGACGAGGCAATGGGTTCCGCATACGCCACAATGGTCAGGTCGTGGCCGCCGGAACAGTCAAGTCCGGCATCATCGCAATAGACCGTTCCGCCGATTTCAGCATCAAAGTCAAACACCTCGCGGCTGATGTCAATATCAACTCCGGGATTGTCACCGTCCGAAAGAACAACCGCAGGCTGCAGATTGTCCGTATCCACATAAAACCCTACCCAGTCGCCCGGGGTCACATCCGGAAAGCACCCGGTAAAATCCCGGTCCCACAGGGCCGTCACCATCACGGCATCACCGGCTGAATAACCCGTGCTCGAAAGATCCAGCGTAAAATCGTATTCCCCCGGCGGCAGGGTTGTAAAATAATCAAACGCGGCAAATCCGCTGTCGCCGTCACTCATGGCATCCGGGTCGCCCACGGCCAATACCACCGGCATAGCCGCCGTGTTTTCACCACCAAAAGGCATGGTAATGGTGCCCGAAACCGTGATCCCGCTGTCAGCAGCCGTTGCATTAATGGCCTGCATCATATAAATGGGGAATTGATCCGTATCTGCCTGCATGCCGCCGTATATCGTCAGGCAGGCCGGCATGTCGTCGGCAGAAGCAGCGTAGCTGCCCAGCACATCCCCGGCATTCATATCCCCGTTACCATCCACATCCAGAAAGGCTACCAGGTGAACATTGTCAATCGGCACATCATAGCCGAACGGGAGAATGGAGAGGGTATAATCCAGGGGAAAGGAGACATCTTCATAGGTTTCAAACCCGATAACGCCGTCCGTGTCGAACTCGGTAAAGTCGGACGAGGTAATGGGTCCTGCATACGCCACAATGGTCAGATCATGGCCGCCGCCACAGTCAAGGCCCGCATCGTCGCAATAAACCGTACCGCCGATTTCGGCCTCAAAATCAAACACCTCGCGGGTAATCTCGATATCCAGGTTTTCGTTATTGCCCGCCTTGAGGGTATAGGCGGTTTCAAAGGAGTCCGCCGGCATGTAGAAGCCAATATAATCACCGGCATCCAGGGCAGGGGATTCATCAAAATTATTATCAATAAACCCGATCAGGTAGACGGTTTCACCGGGGGACATGCCCATGGCAGCAATGCTCATGCGGTAGTTATTGTCCGCATCCACGGGCTTGATATCCACGACCACGGATTCGGGGTCGTCTTCAAGCCTGTCCATGTCCGCGGTCTTTGCCGCTGCCACAAAAATGGGCCCGCGCCGCTCACTCCCCGCAATTGCGGATGCATCCACGTGCCCGGTCAACACAATATCCGGCGGCGGGGTATCATCTGATTCGCCGCCACCACCACCGCACCCTGCCACTAAAAAACCGACTACCAGGAGCATGCAAACCAGTTGGCACACACTCCCCTGCAAATACTTCATCTTATCTCCATCCCCGAACAGGTCGCCCCATGTCCGGTATCAACGCCGGATATTCAAGCAATATCCGGCGAAACATCCCCCGCACAACCTCCGGCCAACTTATCTCTATGTACTATCAATATATTGGTTTTTTGTCAAGCGGACCTGACCTTCAGCCACAGCAGCACGGCGGGTTCGGGGCCGGGGTTTTCCCATTGGGTGGGCATGTCTGAGGAGAGGTGGATCAGGTCGCCGGCGGTGATGGTTTGGGACTGATTGTAGATTGTGGTTTTGAGGGTGCCGGATATGAGGTAGCCCATCTCTTCGCCTTTGTGGACAAAAAAGTGGGCCGGCAGGGTGGTTTTGGGGGGGATTTCAATGCGAAAGGGCTCTATGCCGGCCTCCAGGTCCACGGGTGTGAGCAGCCGGCCGGTGATGCTGTTTTTGGGAAATGCTGCAAAGTTCACTGGCGCGCCGTCTTCCGGCTTGTAGACGGTTTTGGCAATGATATCTGGCATGGATCTGAAAAACGATGCAATGGCCACGTGCAGGGTTTCGGCCATCTTGAACAGGGCGGGTAAAGACGGGTAGATGGAATTGCTCTCCACCTGGGAGATGGTGCTGGGCGTGACACCGACAAGCCGGGCCAGGTCTTTCTGGGAAAGCCCTTTTTTCAGCCGCAGTTCCTTGATGCGGCCCCCCAGATTGACGGGCCGGCCCGGCTCTTTGTCCGCCTCAAATTGTACGGCCATGCCTTCGGTCCAGTATCCGCACGGCTTGTTCAGGGCATCGGGCTGACGCTTGTCCGCCTTTCGGATGGTCAGGGCCGATTTGCCGCGCTTGATGGACAGATCGATGGCCACCTGGGCGATCCGGTTGATCTGGGCTTTCAGGCGGCTGGAGTGGGCGCCTTTTTCCGCGATCCAGTAGGCAATGGTGTCCAGTTCATAGAGCCGCGGGCAGGCATGGGAATAAAATTTCAGAATATGCTCTTCCCCGCCCCACAGGTCCTGCATGCCGGTAAGGCTTTCAAACACAAACCGCACATCCCCGGTCATGGTGCTGTGCAGCCCGTAAATGGCATCCGCCACCTGATCCGGGTTCCACGGCTCATTGACCTTGATTACATGATAGGGCCACTGGGCGCCGTTTTTTTCATAAAAACTGGTAAATATCTCGGAGCTGTCGCCTTTGCCGCTGGTAAAGCAGTCCAGAATGGTCAGGCACTGGTTTTCCGCCAGGGGCCCCAGCTTTTCCAGCAGGCTTTTGGGGGAGCAGTCAAAGCTGACATAAATGATGGGCTTGTTTTCGGCCTGGGAGGCCTGGATGAAATTCATGCAGAACACTGATGCCAGGCTGCCGGCATCGTCATAAAGGATTACGTTGTCGCCGATAAACAGCCCGCCCAGCAGTTGGTTAAGCTGATCAATGCCCGAAGATACATGTTTTTTCTGTGTAAACATTTACTTGCCTGCCATGAGAACCAGTCTATTATTTCCGTTTTTTATCATATTAACAGGGAATATTCAAAGAATTCCGGGGATTCCTGATATTGACAGGTGTTACGGGGTATCAATGGCCCACCCGATGTAAATAAAAATCCCCGCCTCTGGAAGACGTCTTAAAGGCGGGGATTTTTTCTGTTTGAATAAACAGGCCTACGCGTTGAGAATCTTTTTCGCGATTTCGTCATTCGCATCGGCCACGTGCCGGATGCCCACCTCTTCAGCAGTCTCCCGGTTGGCCGAAAAGATGTCGTTTCGGTTAATCTTGTCCAGGGAGAACTTGCGGGCGCCGGCCATGAGCTGCTGCAGGCCGCAGGAGAGTTTGTCCGCCAGCGTATACAGAGCAATGGCGCCGTAAGGAATATTCTTCATCTCGTCCTTGCCAACTTTTTCCTGAACGTCGAAATAAGCGGCAAATATCTCTTCGGCCTTGTTGCCGATGCCGGTGACGGTCTTGGGCAGGCTCTCCCAGTTACCGTTCAGGGCTTCCCGCTTGTCCGGATTCAGCGCGCCTTCCACATTGGCACCAAGAAATCCGGGGATCATCAGGCAGCGGCCCATGCAGATCAGTTTAGTATAAGGCGCACCCAGGGCGATCCCCTTGAAAATGCTGTCTTCCAGCGCGAACCCGCCGGCAAAGGACA
The DNA here is from genome assembly GCA_034189905.1 of Thermodesulfobacteriota bacterium. GTDB lineage: Bacteria > Desulfobacterota > Desulfobacteria > Desulfobacterales > Desulfosudaceae > JAXHTY01. The sequence continues at coordinate 17,645 of JAXHTY010000041.1, read as the reverse complement.
TATCCACAACCTTTTCACCTTTTGCCGCCAGAAGGCTCGCGTATTCATGGGCCTTGGCATGAAGATTGATCGACGGAACGCCCCAGCTCTGCATCATATTCCAGGGACTCATGCCGGTACCGCCGCCGGAGCCGTCCATGGTCAGCAGGTCCAGTTTTGCATCTGTCGCAAACTTGATGGCCATTGCCAGCTCTTCCATGCCGTAGGAACCGGTTTTCAGGGAGATACGCTTGAATCCCAGGCTGCGCAGGTATTCCACAGACTTCATGAAATCTTCGCGGACCAGGTCCACCTTGTCCAGGTCGGTGCCGCCCAGCCGACTGTGGCGGGCAAAGGACCGAATGGCACCGTTTTTGAACGCCTCCTGGACTTCGGGCATCTCCGGATTGGGATCTACCACATAGCCGCGTTTTTTCAGAAAGAGCGCGTATTCCAGGCTCGTGACCTGGATCTCGCCGCCAATGTCTTTTGCGCCCTGGCCCCATTTCAGCTCGATGATACATTTGTCACCGTACTTGTCGGCCACGTATTCGGCCACGCCGTTCCGGGTGTCTTCCACGTTGAGCTGAACAATGATGGCGCCATATCCGTCAAAGTAACGCAGATAGGTATCGATCCGGCGGTCCAGTTCCGGTGCCTTGGAAATTTTGCCGTTGCTGATTTCCGATTCCTTGTCAACGCCCACAACGTTTTCGCCCACAACAATGGGAATACCGACCAGTGCGCCGCCCACGGCAAAAGAATCCCAGTATTTGGCCGCAATAAAGGTGGACCCGAGGGCGCCGGTCATCAGTGGAATTTTGGCCTTTGTCTTGATTTCGTTACCAAACTCGGTGGTCAGGTCCACGTTGGGGAAAATGCAGTCGTCCGGATCGTTGCTCAAGCCCCGGCTGAGGCCGTGCGACCCATAGGCATACCCTTGAATGCGGATGGAATTATAGGAAACCCCCACATGGGTGGTATTATTCGCACCGGCGGTTACCACGCCGAAGTCCCGGGGGTAGAGGAGTTTACGGCCCACCATGCTGGAAAGCCATGTTTCGCATTTGCCCTGACAGTCCGCGCGACAGAGGGTGCACAGGCTGGATTCCGCAGGGTTCCCGCGATTGGTCGTTCCCAGCACATCGTTGCTTTTTGAAAATCTCATCATCATACGCTCCTTTTTATTGGTAGAAAACACATATTGTAAACCCATTCAGAAAACAAAAAAGGCGCCTGTTCACGATACGGATTGCGTGAATCGACGCCATTGTCTGTTTTGTCTGAAAACGGTTAAACCGGTTGTGAAGCAACACCCCATTGTGCCGCTCCAATCAATCATACTTATTTTTAATTGTAGATTTTATTTATACTGACATATATTGTCAAGCACTTTTTCCGAGCCGTCAATATGACCCGTTTACCCCCATTTTTTTATATCTATCCGGCTAACCTCTATCTAGCCCGCATATTTCATGAAATATGCGGGCTAGTGTCCATCCATTTCACATGGACGGCACAATCTGAAGTTTCCAATCCAGAAATGTGAATTTTTCGAAAGATCAAGGAAAACAAGGGGTTGCGCGGAGGCGTACTGGATGTACGCCGCACAAGCAAGCCCGCAGTTTGACGCAGATATTGCGGGAAAAGGCCATTTATGGATGGAAACTATCTATCTCTTCTGATAACAGGACGGCCTCGGCAATCTGTCGCATGGACTTTCGGGAATCCATGCTGTGCTTCTGCATCCAGCGGTGTGCCTCCGTTTCGTTAATATTGCGGCGCTGCATGAGCACCTCTTTGGCCCGCTGGATCATCTTGCGATTTTCAAGCTCTTCCTGAATCACCTTGGTTTTGACCACCAGTTCGGCATTAAGAATAGCCACAGCCGCCTGATTGGCCACCGCATGCAACAGATGGACCTCGGTTTTGCTGAAATCATAAGCTTCGGCGGTAAAGCAGTTCAGCACGCCGATAACCTTCTGCTCCTTGAGCTCCAGCGGCACCCCCACCATGGAAACCAGTCCCAGGCTTCGGGCCATTTCCTTTTCCTTAAACCGCCGGCTTTTTAACACATTCTTGATGATCAAGGGCTTTCGTGTGGAAACCACATGCCCCACCACGCCTTCGTTGAAGGCAAGGGACCGGTCCTTGACATATTCCGGGGCAAGCGCCTGTGTCGCTTTCAACTGAATTCTCGGCGGCTCCTCGCTCTCGTCAACCAGCCAGAGAGAACAGATATCCACGTTCATCACCCGGGCCGTGAGCATGACGATGAGCTTGAGCAGATCCTCAAGAAACAGGTCCGATGTTATGGCCTGGCTGATGTCTGTCAGCGCCTTGATGTATTTGTCAATCGGGGCATTTTCATTTCTGTCCATATCGCCAATTTACTCCAGAACCATCATTTTTTCAATACGATATGCCATTGTCCGGTCGAAACAACAAAATGCTTAATATTTATACTTGACTTTCAGTATAACTAATCATTAGTCTGTGTCTAACAATTTGTTGACTCGTAAAACGAAGCCATTAAAATTATGTGCCGACTACTTGCCATAACCAGTACCGATCTCGTATCGCCGGACCTTGCCCTGTGTGGCCTTAATGCCATGAAAGAAGGGTATGACGGGTCCGGTCTGGGGGTTATGCTGCGCGATCTCGGCGGCCCTTTTGCCGATATAAAGGGCGCGCCCGTGCTCTCCGGCATCTTCACCGCGGCCGGGGTCAAGCGGCTGGACCGCTTTCTGTTGGACCTGGGGTTTATGACCAAATACCGGGTTTCTTTCACGCTGCCCAAAAATCCGCCGCCCGGCATTCCCAAACGGGACATCTACCTGATCCGGGCTTATGAGTATCCCATTGAATGGGAAAATTTTTCCGAGAACGAGAAAAAACAACGACTCATGGACCTCCGGCTTGAGCTTCGGCGCATGGGGGAAAAAGAACAGGACATGATTGTTTTTTCATTCTGGCCCGACACCATTATGATCAAGGAAATCGGCGATCCCATGGATATTGCCGGGTACCTCGACCTGGGCCGGGAAGACCTGTTGGCACGGACAATCATGGTGCAGGGACGGCAAAACACCAATTATGAAATCGATCTTTACGCCTGCCATCCGTTCTTTCTTCAGGGATTTGTCAGTATGACCAACGGCGAGAATACGGCGTTTATTCCCAACCGAGATTTTCTGATGTCCAGGAAATTTCCCGGTTACTGCGGGTATATGTCGGATTCCGAAGTGTTTACCCACATCCTGCACTATACAGTGGATCAGCTTGGTTTGAATGTGGCTGCCTACAAACACATCATTACCCCGCTTCAGGCCGGGGATCTGGATCAGCATCCGGACGCCAGTCTGCTGCGGGCACTCAAGCAGACATGCCGACGGCTGATTATTGACGGTCCCAACTGCGTTATCGGATGCCTTCCCGACAACACCCTGTTCATGGTTCAGGACCGCAAAAAACTCCGCCCCGGCGTAGTGGGCCACTCAAACGGCACCTATGTCCTGTCATCTGAAATATGCGGCATGGATGCCGTTATTCCGGACCGCGACAAAAAACAGGATTTTCAGCCCATGCATACAGACACCGTTATTATTCCACCGGACAAAGCCGAAATGCAGGTGGTTCGACAGACAGACCCGGTTCCGCTTTTCAATTAGTCCCCTTTTGTTTTTATTTATCTTATGGTATTGTTTCTTTTTTGGGTTAAACCAAAACTCTGGAATGGGGTTTCCATAGACACTGCATTCCTTTCTGGCGGCGGTTTGTGAGCAGATAACTCAAGATAAGGAACGGACATGATTATCGGCCTGGATGTCGGCGGCACACACACCGATGTTGTGCTGCTGGATAAAGAGGGGCTTCTGAAAGACATCAAGGTTCCTACGGTTGAAAACGATCTTTTCAATACGGTTTTATCTGGCATTGAGCAGATATCGCAGGGCATAAAGCCCTCATCCCTGGAGCGTATCGTGCTCAGCACCACCCTGACCACCAATGCCATTGTGCAGCACAAACAGGCCGAGTTCGGCATGATTGTGCTCAGCGGACCGGGTATTGATCCGGAGGCCTTCCGAACCCATGACCATTACTATACCCTTTCCGGTGCGCTGGATCACCGGGGACGTGAAATCGAGCCCATCGATTTCGAGGGCCTGAAGACCATCACCAAAACCCTCCGCGCCAAGGGAATCCGGCATGTGGGGGTAGTGGGCAAGTTTTCCGCCAGAAATCCCATTCATGAACAGAAAGTCCGTGATGTACTGAAAAAGTCCTTTCGAAAGGTGTTTCTGGGCCACTGGATATCCGGCAGCCTCAACTTTCCCCGGCGCATTGCCACCACGTTTCTCAATGCATCGGTCTACCCGATTCACAAGAACTTTTTCGAAGCGGTCCAGAAAACCCTTGAACGGCAGGGGCTCCAGGTGCCTATTCACATTCTCAAGGCAGACGGCGGGACCATGAGCTTTCCCGCATCCATCAACTATCCCGGCCAAACCATTCTGTCCGGACCCGCCGCCAGCGTAATGGGGGCCATCCCCTTTACCAGTGAGGACGAAGAAGCGCTGGTACTGGATATCGGCGGCACCACCACCGACATTGCGGTAATTCTGAGCCGGGTACCTGTACTGGAACCCTTGGGGATCGAGCTGGCGGGCTACAAAACCCTGATCCGGGCACTAAAAACCCGGTCCATCGGCCTGGGCGGCGACAGCCGGATCAGCGTGGAAGACGGAGAGATCCGCATCGGCCCCATGCGGGCGGGCCGGGCCATGGCCTTTGGCGGCCCGGAACCCACGCCAACGGACGCACTCTGTGTGCTGGAAAAAATGACCAAAGGCGACAGGGAAAAAGCGGCACAGGGCATCCGGAACATTGCAGATGCACTGGGCGCCGGAATTCTTGAAACCGCCGAACGCATTTATGAAAAGTTCTGCAGCGAAGTGGTCCGCCATGCCCGGGAACTGGTGGCGGACATCAACAGCAAGCCGGTTTACACCGTACATGAATACTGGGAAGGGCTTGAAGTCCAGCCCAACAAGATTCTTGTGCTCGGCGGACCGGCCCGTCATTTTGCCCCCGAGATCGAATCCATTTCCGGGCTTTCCACCCGGGTGGTCCCCAAGTGGAATGTGGCCAATGCCATTGGCGCTGCCTTTGCCCGGACCACCAGCGAGGTCAGTCTGTTTGCAGACACCCAGCGCGGAATTCTCACGGCCCCGGAAGAAAATTTTTTTGAACGGATTGACAGTTCGTTCTCCAGGGAGGATGCCGAAAAAAAAGCCTTGTCTCTTTTAAAGAAAAAGGCGCTGCGCCGGGGCGCATCCCGGGATGACCTGGAGATGGAGGTCCTGGAAAATCTGCAATTCAACATGGTGCGCGGTTTTTCGGCTGCAGGCAGAAATATTCGAATAAAGGTCCAGGTTAAACCCGGGCTTGTCCATGGATACGATGTCATTGCCAAACGCCTGGCCGAGGACATGGAGATATAACGCAATGCTGAACGCCAAACGCAAAACGGGTCTTATTTTTTTTCCGGCCTTTGACTGGGCCATCGATGCTACGCATCCCGAGAGAGAGGAGCGGCTGCTCTATACACAGGACCAGGCCCTGGAAGAGGGGCTTTTTGACATTGACGGACTGGTGGAACTGAAATCCGAACTGGTCGCAGTGGAGGATGTTCAGCGTGCCCACTTCTGCGTACCCGATGCGGCGTCGGTCATGACCGAATCCCACTTTATCAGCGCGGGCAGCGCCAAACGAATCGGTGAAGCTGTGGTATCAAAGGAAGTTGAAAGCGGATTTGCCCTTGTCCGACCGCCGGGCCATCATGCCAGACGGGTGGTCCACGGCGCGCGTGGCTTCTGTAATGTGAATATCGAAGCCATTATGATCGAGTATTTGCGCGCCACTTACAACATCAGGAAGGTCGCCATTGTGGATACAGACTGCCACCACGGGGACGGCACCCAGGACATTTACTGGCACGACCCCGACACGCTTTTTATATCCCTGCATCAGGACGGCCGAACCCTCTATCCGGGATCGGGATTCCCGGAGGAGCTGGGTGGCCCAAACGCCGCCTGCCGGACCCTGAATGTGCCCCTGCCGCCCAGAACATCCGAAGAAGGGTTTTTGCATATCATTGAAAACGTCGTGCTCCCGGTGCTGGACGAATTCAAGCCGGATCTGGTTGTCAACTCGGCCGGTCAGGACAATCATTATACTGACCCGCTTACGGACATGCACTTTTCCGCCCAGGGGTATGCAAAGCTGACCGAGCTGTTGAAACCCGATATCGCTGTGCTGGAAGGCGGATACTCTATTGAGGGCGCACTGCCCTACGTCAACATCGGCATTATTCTGGCCATGGCCGGCCTGGATTACAGTAAAATAAAAGAGCCCAACTACGACCCGGTCAAGTTGAAACAGGGCGACAGCGTCACTCGCCAGGTTGAGCGGCTCGCCAGGGAAATCCGAACCCTGTGGGATCAGCGCCATGTGCTGACAGAAAAACGGCAGGCCGGCAAAACTGTTGAAGAACGGACAAACCGGGTCTTCTACGATACAGACGGGATTTATGAAACCCAGCATGAAACCGTGAGTATCTGCACCGATTGCGCCGGTGCATTGCGCATCGACTCTTCCTCGGATCGGGGAAGACGGATCCTGGCCGTTCACATTCCCCTGCATGCCTGTGAAAAATGCCGGGAGACCGGTCATCAGTGGTTTGACGAAGCCGACCCCGATCAGTACCTGAAGGTCTTTCTGCAGAACCGGCCGGAGGATACTTACATAGAGAAATAAACCGGTTACTCATTTCGTTGCTGCAAGCATGCAACGGTATATAATCCAGATGACATCATTCCCCCGCAACCTCCAGACCCGCGCCCGTATCATGCGTGCCATTCGCCAGTTCTTCGAGAACCGGCGCTACCTGGAAGTGGACACCCCGTGCCGGATTCCGGCGCCCATGCCCGAAGCCACTATTCTGGCTCAGCCCAGCGGCGGCTGGTTTCTTCAGACATCACCGGAAATCTGCATGAAACAGTTACTTGCCCGCGGACTTGACCGGATATATCAGCTTTGCAAGGCCTTTCGGCAACAAGAGCGCGGCCCAAAACACCTGCCTGAATTCACGATCCTGGAATGGTACCAAAAAGGCGCCGATTATAACGACCTGATGGCCGAAACCCGGGATCTGATCCGGTTTATTGCCAGGCAGCTAGCCGGCACTCCGGACGATCCATCGACAGCACCGTTGCCGTACCAGCGCCACATGATCGACCTTTCACAGGAATGGGAGAAACTAACGGTGGACGAGGCGTTTTCCCGTTATGCAAGTATCTCCCTGGAGACAATACTTGCTGAACCTGACCCGGCAGACCGGTTTGACGAATGCATGGGATTTGAAATTGAACCCAAACTGGGATGGGATGTGCCGGTTTTTTTGTACGACTACCCGGCCAGCCTGGGTGCGGCATATGCCCGGTGCAAACATGAAGACCCGGCGATTGTTGAACGCTTTGAGCTTTATATCGGGGGGCTTGAGTTATGTAACGGGTTTTCTGAACTGACTGGCAGGGCCGTATACAAAAAGCGCTTTGAAACAGAAGATCGTTTGCGACAGGCCCGCCTGAACGCCAAATACCCGACCCCGAAACGTTTTCTGGACGCTGTTGCCCACATGCCCGATGCTGCCGGCAATGCCCTGGGTGTGGACCGCCTGGTCATGCTTTTCTGCAATACCGGGCGAATAGACGATGTGGTGGCATTTACGCCGGAAACCCTTTAGAAGCTATCTCAAAAAACGCCTAACGCCCAATTACGGCGTTGCGGGACGGCTCAAAATGCTCATATACGCCATGTATACTGCGCTTTTTCGCCGTCCCACGCCTTGTACTTGAACGTTATCCATTTTTTTGAGATGGCTTCTATTTATTGATTACTCCTTGGGGCCCTTCAACAGATAGTAAATAAAAAAGAGCGTAAAAATAAAATCCCCGTTTCCGCCCAACGCGGCAAAAAGGGAGGCTGTTCCTGTTAAAAACATATAGTTATATAAGATGGTTACATATATCTTTCCCAGTATCCCGGCAAAGACCAGGTTCCTGTTGCCCGGCGGGTTGTATGCAACCATTGCATAGAGGATTCCAAACAGAAAAACAAAGGCATAGAAGGTAAGAAAAAGGATGCGCGCATGCTCGTCAATTGTTTTTACACCAAAGTAAAGCCGAAAATGGAAATCCGGCAGAGCAAAGACCGGCAGTGCCGCCCCAAAATTCCAGCACGCGGCAACAGCAAAAAATTTACGCCATGCCGGTAACTCCCAGCCTCTTGGATCCAGGTTTAATGCCTTGCGCTTCAAAATACCCCCCTTGCTTTCTGATTTTAACGATGAAATGTAGCAGCCGTTTTCAGCCGCATCTTTTGCAGATGAAAATCTAAGATAACCAGCAAAACACCCCATAAGTCAATATGGAACTGTCAGATATTTCAGGAAACAGGCACTTATCGCTTGCGAAGGCCGGCCTGCTGTGATAGCTCTGAAAAGATATAATTCAAATAAGACGGCTTCGTAAAAAGTCCAATTTCTTTGTTGCGCTGCATCTCTCGTCATGTCACGTACAACTAAGTACGCTCCATTCCTCGAGATTTGCGCGCCTCGAACTTGAACTTTTTACTTTGCCGTCCCAAAATTGACTTTTTACGAGACCATCAAATAAAGAAAAGACAAAAAACACAGGAGATGTCATGAATGATCAGAATATCGACTTTGCAGTCGACCGGGACAATCTTTACAAGGAAGAATCCATCACCGACCTCAAAGTAGCCGCAATTCGCAAGCTGGTTCCAATCAAACCCGACGGCCAGGAGGATCCCGACCGTGAGGCGATCTTTGTGGGCAACACCCAGCTCATGTCTCCGGAAGGTCCGATTCCCCTGCAGGCCAAGCTTGAAGCCAAAAACCTGGAAGAGGCAATGAACGTGTTTCCCGATGAAATGCAAAAGGCAATGGCCGAAATGCAGGAACGGATTCGTCAGTATCAGGCACAGCAGAAACAAGAGGAGTCGCGGATTATCACACCGGGTCGATAACCGACCAATTTCACAAATTTTTTTGATAAATACAGATAGGGGCAAACACGGGGTTTGCCCCTATCATTCTCCTGCGCCTTGCAAGGGCACCCAAATATTTCACCCGCCCCTACAGGATATCAATATTATTCTTTGAGCCACGCCCGGGCTTCTTGCTCATCTTTGAATAATTGGACATTATAGCCGGCATTCTGACACAACGTTTCCACAAAATCATGGGATCGATCCTCCGGGCTGGCAAGGATGGCTGATCGCACCGCCCGGGTCAGCCCCATCTCCGGCATATCGTTGTAGGCGTACTCGTAGTTCCTGAAAATGGAAGACTCATTAACAGCCTCCCGCACATCAAACAAAAACCGTTTAATGTCTTTCTCCCGGCCCAGTTGCTCCACTTCCAGAGCAAATGCTCGCGCTTCGTCAGCCGTAAACCCTCCCGATACCCGACACAGAATATAGGTACTGCATGATGACACACTCACCGCATAATCCATAAAACAATCCCTTGAACAGATAAACCCACTTAAAATGAGAGTAATGCGAAAAAAGGGAGTGGTCATACGCTATGGGCATTGTCACCTGTAATAATCCGCCCAAGTCAAATGAAACGCCACTTTTTTCGCCACTAGAATCAATACAGTTCACAGGTTAATCAACACACATAGATTTAATTTTAATAGCCATTCATCGTATTGTCAACAGTTGATTCGTGAAAAAATACCTCAACAGATGAATAAACGGCAATTCAGGGGCGGTGGCCTTCAAATGCAAAAGCAAAAAAACAGATTGCCGACTGACTGACGGATTATAAAAATAAGAGAGAGGGGGATGCCCGCTACACATGAAGAATCAAATTACAACGTTTCGGGAAAATGATATCTTGACGGCTTCGTAAAAAGTCCAATTTCTTTGTTGCGCTGCATCTCTCGTCATGTCACGTACGACTAAGTACGCTCCATTCCTCGAGATTTGCGCGCCGCGAACTTGAACTTTTTACTTTGCCGTCCCAAAATTGATTTTTTACGAGTGCATCATATCTTGATCAAAAAGATAATTTGTCTGGGGAGGTAGCAATGAATACGGATACCCCTTCCTTTCTTGATTCAAGTCCACCTGAAAAATTGCAACTGGTTGAAGACCTGTGGGATGATCTGGCCGCGTCGCCGTCTGCAGTCCCCGTCCATGACTGGCAAAAGGACGAACTGGCCCGCCGGAAAGCAAATTTGATGAGCAAGCCAGGTTCGGGGCTTACTTGGGATGAAATCAAAAACAGGGTCAGAAGCAATTGTAATCCTTAACCCGCATATTTCATGAAATTTTTTGAAGACCATTGTTTTATTTTATTATTTCATATTCTTATATTACATTTAGCGGTCATTCTAAAATTACAAATTGTAATTTTGGATTTGCGGAATACAATCATCTTTATATCAAAAATTTCACCCTTCGGGCGAGCCACCTTGGCCGCATCTGCGGCGTTGGCCGATATTCGCGGTAGATTACTACAGCTTCATATCGGCCGCCTTGCAGCTGCGCCCAAATCGACTCGTGAAATAAGCGGGTTAAATTGATCATTGCTCCGGCAGCACAACAAGGCATTGAAGAAGCATCTGATTTTAAGCGAGATTCCAGATTTTCGGCAAAACCTGAATAAAAGCGGTCCGGGCTTTTTTCCGATTGAAGGATGTAAACGTAATAGAATTTCCTGGAGAGGCGTGCCGGGCCGTAGCTTGCGTTAAGATTGCTTTTTTTACGCCCGCCTTTGCCCTGCGGGTTACGTCGCACCAACCTTCGCTTTCCGCTTCGCTGCGAGCGAAGGATGGTGGAGGATACGGAGCCTTACCCCAATTCGTTCTCTAAACAAAAATACATCCGCAAATCCTGTTTATTCAAAACCTTACAAGATATCAAAGCCCTTCAACCTGCAGGACTGCGAGAGAAATTTAATTCTCTACATTTTCCCGAAACAGAGAACGGACGTGGGTTCGATTCCCGTTCGGAGGCCTCCTGGTAGACGCTCCGCAAAACCAAGTCTGAAAGCGGCCATGTCGCGATCCGTGTCGCAATTTGTCGCAATACTCTAACGCGATATGTCGTAAATATTGTCGTGAACCTGTCGCAAGTTTCTGTCACAGCAGTTGTCATAGCAATGTCACAGCTCCGTGTAGTTTGCAGGATAGATCATTCATCCTTCTTGTGTTCTATCTGTTTCAACAGCCGATCGAAGTCGCTTTCAAAGAGTCGATCCTGAACAATGCGGTATTTCTCAAACTCGCTTTCGGCGTGAGTTTTGGCTATTTCCGCCGTTACCCTTCCAGCATCCTGAAGGATCTCACGGTCGGTGGCTTCGATGAATTTATTCAAGCGAGTTTCCCAATCCTGCATGGTCATCGGTATTTTTCGCAGGGCCATGTCCTCAGCCACATCCAGGTAGGCGTTCACCAGCCGGGTCAATTGTGCCATTTCGTTTTCGGTCAGGTAATTCTTGGCCACACTGACATCAAACTTCTGGATTTTACCCTTCGGCGCATCTTTCCATGTGGTCAGGCCCATGTGTTGTTTCTGATGGTCTGCCCGGTCGACAATAACTTCAGCTGCGGTCTGGCCGTGGATAGCCCAATGCAGTTTGTTCTGAACCGTGGCAAAAAAGCGTTTGGTCGCCTGAGCAGTCACATCATAATCAATGGACGTGGCGTAGATGTCGGTGATCTTCTGGTAAAACTTGCGCTCGGAAAGGCGAATTTCCCGGATGCGCTCCAGCTGCTCTTCAAAATATTGATCCGTCAGGATGGAGCCACCGCTTTTGATGCGCTCGTCATCCATCACATAGGCTTTGATAGTGTATTCCTTTATGATGGTGGTTGCCCATTTGCGGAACTGAACGGCACGCTCTGAGTTGACCTTGTAACCAACGGCGATGATGGCAGATAGATTGTAGTGTTTGGTGTTATAGTTTTTGCCGTCAGCGGCAGTTATTCGAAAATTTCGAATAACTGAATCTTCTTCCAACTCGCTGTCAGAAAATACCTTTTTCAGATGGTAATTGATGGTGTGGGTTTCAACATCGTAGAGAACACCCATCATTTTCTGGGTCAGCCAGATGTTTTCATCCGCATATACCGCCTCAACGCCGCCCTTGCCGGTGGCTGCAACAAAAGTCAGATATTCGGCCGCCGAAGAGCGGACAATCGATGCCTCTTTTTTTCCGAACTTCTGAAGCTGTTTGTCTTTATCTTTTTTCATGCTTAGCGACCCTCATATTTTGACCAGAAGCTTCGTTTTCGGCCATGGGCCTCAATGACCTGTTCTTTGAAAGCTTCGTGATGATTAAATTCTTTCCAGTTGGCGACGCTTGTTGCAAGTTTGTCCAGCTTCTTCAAATAGCGGATGCCATGGGGATATGCCTTGGTGTACCCACGTTCCAGAATAGAAATAAGCAGACTACGGTACATCAGACTGGTGACAAGATGGCGGTTTTCCGTTTCCATTGTTTCAGCCAGAGAAAGCAGGCAGCCGTAATGATCTCCATTGAACTGTTCGGCAAGCCCCAGCAGGTATTCCTCGGCTTCATCGATCTTTCCAATTGAGATCAGAAACTCAGCATCAGACTCCCGGAGCGTGGCGCTTAACAGAATCTGCCGGGTTTCATCGTTGACAACATCATCCCGTTTGTCATGACCGATCACATCCAGAAGGGCCTGTAGGGTATCCGTGGAATGATAGGACCTGAATTTCTGAAACAGGAGTTCCGTCAGTTTTTCAGAGTCGCCCTGCTTATGGTAGATTTCCTCAAGGAGCTTATCCCGCTCGTATGCCTGAAAGGTTTCACCTTCCGGGATTTTCTTCAGCCAGGAATGAGCTGTTTCAACATCACCACTTTCTAAGTACACCCGGGCAATGTCAACAAGTGCTGCAGAATTCAGCTTGCCCCATGAAGCAATGCGCGTTTTTTCAAACAGCTTGGCATCCTTGATCTGGCGGGCCAGTGATTCAATCAGCATCAGGTGATGACGTTTTCCATATTCATCCTTTTCTTTGTTCGCCCAGTTCTGGAGCGTGGCGATCATGGTGCGGATAACCTCTTCAGGCAGGAATTCTCCGGCGCAGTCGATCAGTGTGTCTCGGATACCGTAATTATCCTTCTGATTCACCTTGAGAATGATGTCTGCAATTTTTTGTTTATCCTCACATCGTTTGGCATAGTCCACAAACAGTTCTTTGGCATCATAACGGAACACATCACCGATATTTCCACTGGAGTCATCGCACATCTCAAAAATGGTATTGTCGGCCTCGTAAAATGCCGCAACCAGTTCAACGCCGGTAAGCGGATCATCCACACCGGATTTCAGATCCTGTAACAGCATTTCCAGCTCACGGGAAAAACCGGCGGCACCCCGCCAGTCAATAAAGCGCCTTGAGCGTTTCAGGCCGGAAAGCTTCTTCTTGAAGCGCTGAACATTTTCCTTTGGGGTGGCAATCAGTTGTTCAATCAATTCATCGGCTTCATCAGAATGAACGGCAAGATCAAGCAAGGCATCTGCAAGAGTTTCAGGCCCCAGATCAATCAGTTTTTGTTTGCGGTCGTTTATCATTTTACTCCTTCAACACCCTGAATCCCGGAAGAAATTTCATCTTTATTCACTCAATTCCGCCCACCCCGGAACAGTACGGGCAAATTCCTGCTGAAATGCGGGGCGTCTGAGATTGTCCTTTTTGACCTTGACTGCCAGTTTCTTCCATCTGCCTTCATCCTTGATCACGTCAACCAGCATATGACGAACTTTAGCCATTACCCCAGCCTTTCTTGCATATTCCTTTCTATTCTGACTGGAAGACAGATTGCCCAGACCGGAAAGATACCATTTCAGGAGCTTTTCCGGATACCGTTTTTCAAGCTTTTCTGCAATTCGCACAATCGTGCTGCTGTCCCAGTCATATATCGGGTATCGGTCCTTTTCTAAAATAGTCATGACGTTTTCATACTCTTTTCGATCCATGTATATTTTCATTTTCTCAGTGCTTCCGGCGTCTTTGAGCTTTTTAAGCACTTTGGGTTCATACTGTTCCCACTCTTCGGCTGTGCACATGGTTTTGAATTTTTGGTACTTATCAAGCGTCATACGGTCTGTGGTCTGATCAAACTGAAGCGCAAGCCAGGTATTCCTGTCTCCCGACTCTTCTGCTCTGTCAGCGGCAAACGCCCGCAATTCATCCATCCGTCCTTTTGCCGCCTTCAATCCTTTTTGGGCAATCTGAATCGACTTTTCCTTTTCTCCTGTTTCCCAGTAAAATTCGGCCAGATCATGGTAATCGGCTCCAACTTCCATACGCTTCAACCGCAGCTCAAGATATTTTTCATGATCTCCGATCTGTCGATAAATATTGCGGGCATTACGGGTTTGCCAGTCATCATGCATGGCCTCAAGGCGTTCGGCCATGTACCGCAACTCAGTATCGGTATAGCAGGCCGCATAAGCAAGCTCATCCAGCGCATCCCCCGCCCCGGCATTGCCGCTTTTAATAAACGGCAAAGCAGCATCTAAAATCTCACGGCGACAGGTTTCATCGACCTTTTTTGAATTCAGACGTTGTGTAATTTCATACAACAACTCCCACACATTATCTTCCACCCCATAAGGCCCGCCGCCATAGGCATCCAGATCCTCAAGGTCCGGCAGAAGCTCAGCCCATATAGAGAGGATGGCTTCCCCTTCCGACTGGCTTTTGAGCATTTTGGAAACAGCCTTATTTTCCTTTAAATAATCAAAACACTCGCGCCGAACCTCAGGAGAATCTGCCGCAAGAGCAAGAATCAACTCCGAAAGCGCCCTGGGCGGTGCTGCTGCAATCAATTCCGCAAGGGCATTATCTTTTTTGGATTTTTTTGCCATATCTTTTTTAACCACTTCCTTTTTCCAGAAAGTTTTATGTCTCAGTCATTATTGCCAATCTTTTTTTCCAGTTCTGCCTCAATTTCTTCAATGGTGGGAAGGCTTGGTTTTAAATCATCAGGCAGGGAATCGGTGATCTGTTTTTCCCATTCTGCTACACCAATGGGGTTGGTATATCCGGACAGGGCATATTTTGCCAGCGTATGGTTTTTCTCTTTGACCAGAAGCAGCCCGATTGTTTTATTGTCATCCGTATGACGCATCAGGTCATCGACGATGTTCATATACATATTTAATTTACCGACATGACCGGGATCAAATTTGCCCGATTTCAGTTCAACCACGACAAAGCAGCGTAGTTTCAGATGATAGAACAAAAGATCGATGTAATAATCCTGATCCCTGAATTCCAGATGCACCTGACGGCCCACAAAGGCAAAGCCCTGTCCCAGTTCCAGAAGAAATTTTTCAAGATGCTCTATAAGTTTGTTTTCCAGCTCTTTTTCTCTGCGAACATCGGCCGTACCAAGAAAATCAAAAATATAAGGATCTTTAAAAATCTGATTGGCCATATCAGAGTTCGCTGGTGGAAGGGAGACGTCAAAGTTATTGGCCGATTGTCCGGTCCGGTTGTGAAGTCCGGATTCGATCTGTATCACCAGCACATTTCTACTCCAGCCGTTTTCAATGGTTTTTTGAGCGTACCACAGCCTTGTTTGTGCATTATCCAGTTTGTCCATCAAAGCAATATTGCTTCGCCAGGGAATTTGTGCAACGGTGCGTTGCACTATTTTGGAGTCCGGCCAGCTTTCGGCAAATTTTCGCATGTATTTCAGGTTCCGGGCTGAAAACCCGTTCATCTCGGGGAATTCTTCTTTTAAATCATGAGACATGCGATCAATGACTTTTGCCCCCCAGCCTTCGCTGGTCTGTTTGGCAAGAATTGCCGAGCCGATGTCCCAATACAGCAGCACCATGGATGCATTGGCAGCAAGAACCGTTTTGATCCGTTCCTGACGAATGCGGGTTTTCAGGTCCGTGATAAACCGGCCATAATCATCGGGCATCCGGGTTGCCGTTTCGGCAACCGGAAGCGTGATGCCGTCTTTGTTTTTTGCCAGTGCATTGGTTTTTCTTTCTTTCTGGTTCATTCCTGATCCTTAATGTGTGTATTCCTTTTCATCGGAAAGTTTCCGCAGTTCATGAAAAAGACTCAGTAAATAGTCATGGTTTCGATCTATGGTCATAGAAACGGGCCCTCATTATAGATGTATGAAAGTATTGACATTTTCACGTCCTTATTTCACCGTAACCTGTCCGTTCATCAGCATGGGGAGGAGCCAGTCGCGGAGCTGAATCAACTTCGAATTCTCTTTTTTTATCAAATGACGTTTTTTGATAATTGGCGCTATACTGCATTCAAAGTCTTTTTCAATTGTAGCAATTGGCCTAACAAGGTTTAGTATCTTAATACCTTTAACATTGAAGCTTTTGAAAAAAGCTCCATGATCAAGGTTTGTTATAATCTGTTTTTGCACATCCAATCCAGACAGGCTTAAGAAAAAAAAGTTTGGGTTAATAGAATCCGGCCTTATTGCAGTAATATTTCTCCCAATACCACATTTCGACCTGGTCGGACAGCGGTTTTAATAGTGCAGTGAGGTTCAGCACTTCTTCTTCCCGAAAATAGTTAAAAACAGGATCAGAATAAGAACTGCTGGCATAAAAGGCACCTTGTATCGGTTCCGGGTCACTGTCATCATACTCCATGTTATTGGAGAAGATCATAAACTGGGTAATATTGGCAAAACGTCTGAATCTGGAATTCTGGAACCGGGTTTTAATACGGCTGCGTTCAGCCAGAATACCTTCGCGGTTGTTCGGTTTTTTTACCTCAATAAAGGCCAGCGGCAACCCGTTGATGAGCAGGGTAATATCCGGTCGAAAAGAGTCGTCACCATTTGTGCAGGGGAGTTCAGTTACCACATGGAAGGTGTTATTATCAAAATTTTCGAAATCAATCAGTTGAATATTTGATCGGTCTGTCAGCTTTTCAAAAAATACTTTTCCCAGATCTTCGTTGTCCAAAGTGAGTTTTACTTCTTCAAAAAGGCGAGTGATCGCATCTTCTTCTATGCCATCGTTTATTTTTCGAATAGAAGAAAAAAACAGCTCGGGAAAAATATTGGTCGCTTTATCCCACTTGGCATCTTTTAGTGAAAGGTATTGATAGCCAAGACGCACAAGATGCAGAATACAGGGTATTTTCACTCTTGAGTCTTCATTAAAAATCATTATTTCAATTCCCCTGTCGCTTTTTTTTCACTGCAAAACTGTTCGAATTGCCTCAGTGCAAGTTTTGAAGGCGTTGTCTTACCGTTTTCCCAGCGGTTGACCGTGGCAAAGCTGACACCAATCGCATGGGCAAGGTCTTCCTGACTCAGGTTTAATTGATTGCGTACCTTTTTTACACGTTCAGAAAATGGTTCTGATTCTATGGTCATTTTGCCACCTTGATTCTTTTTTTGATGCTTAATTTACCTAGCCCGCTTATTTCACGAGTTGAGTTCGCCGCAGATGCGAGGCGCAGCATGCGACGCTGTAGTCAATCTACTGCGAGCATGCTGCAACAAAGCAGGTGCGGCGAAATCGACTCGCCCGAAG
>JAXHTY010000040.1:0-26582 GCA_034189905.1 Thermodesulfobacteriota bacterium | reverse complement strand
CGTCCACCACAATCACGTTTTGAGTGATATAAGCGTCCGCTTTGTCAGATTTTGACTTTTAACAGAGAAAATGAGCCCATTTTGATCATTTTTAACAGAGTCATGAAATATGCGGGCTAGGGAAACAATTTGTATTTATTTAAAGAGGGTGTACTTCCATGTCTCATGATCGTAATCGTTGTCGTAGTCGTGATCGGCTGCCATTCGATTACGACTACGATTACGATAAAAGACCAATCGTTAGATTGCCCACTCAACCAGCTTCAACAGCTGAGCCGGCAGCCTGCAGTACGATAAACTCAGGTGCCGATGAGAGGCAGTTCCTTTTCGATTTTGAAGATCACCAGGAACTTCGGTCCTTTGTCCGCATCGCTCTCCGGAGGAAGGTTCCGTCGCTTGAGCTGATAAAGGCGATCGGTCTCCTTTTCCTCGGAAAGCCTGGTCAGGTAAAGCCGTTTGCCCTTGTACCCTTCACCGGCTTCCCGGAAAAGATAGCAGGCAGAGGGATTTTCCTGAAGGTTGGCATGGGTCAGCCGGTCCCGCATGATAAAGGCGGCAGTGCCGTCTTCCAGAATATGGGGCCGCGAATAGATGGCCGCATTGACCACGCCTTTTGCATCGGCCGTGGACAATACGCCCGTACCTTTTGTATTTTCAAAATAATCGGTTAAGGTCATCATTCCTCCTTTATAAATTGCGCATTATATTGCGTCTCCTGAAAGACATCTTATTCCCACGAATTTACACGAATCCGCACGAATTATCACCTTTTTTTCCGTCCCCATACCGCAAACACCGGATCGGATTCCGGATACTGCCCGTAATACTTGTCATCCTCAGGCCTGGGCAGGCCGCGCAACGAATAGGTCTCAATCCGGTCATACAGGCCGGATGCAAGAAAATATTCCGTTACCAGACCCAAGCGCTCAAATTCATGGAGTTCCGGCCAGATACGGATCGCCTTGGGCGAAAACCAGCGGTTTGAAAAAGTAACAACAAACACCCCGTCATCCTTCAGCACTCTAGCCACATCCCTGAACACGTCAAACGGTGCGGTCAGATATTCCACCGACGCCGTGCAGACCACCGCATCACAGGTATTGTCATCCAGCGGCAACACAGGTGTCGCGTTCAGGTCATGGACAATAGAGTCTGTCAGTTGCGGATTGGCGGCCAGCTCTTCCGGGTTCATGCCGAGACCGGTCACCCTGGCAAAGCGGCGATCATGGGGGAGATGGGAATTCCAACTGCCCATAAGGTCGAGCACCCGACTGCCTTTGGGAATCAACGATGCATAAAGATCCGTAATACGCCCCCGTGCCCGGCTGTCCAGATGGTTGACCATGCGGGGGGAGTCATAGAAGACACGGTCCGGTGCTTCATCCGCCCGCACAAAGGGGGATTCGGAAAAAAAATCCGTTTCACGGCCGTTAGCCCTCGCCTGCATGCCCGGTCCGTTTGCCATGATTTCAAACCAGGCATTGGCTGTACCGCCCCGCTCATCAATCTTGTCAAACACCTTGTGAACCCGGGCGGTGAGCTCCAGGGGCCTGCCGGCCAGGGGATGGTTGAAATCGGCTTTGAACGCTTTTTCATCCCCGTCCAGAAACCGGAAGGGCTGCATGTTGTCACGGAAAATGCCGGCCATATCACCGATCATGCCGCGGGGGTAAAACCGGCCATACCGGGGCGTCAGGGGCTGGTTGTCCCCCCGCCGGCCTCTGAATTGACGGGCGTGAAGGGTATTAATCTGTTCCGGTCGATACGGCGCCACCGCCGTGGTCGAGTCCACTTCCGGCTGAACGACATCGCCGGCGCGAAGACCCTGAAGGGCGGAATGGACGCTATCCGGCAGCCAGTCCCGCCAGAAATTTACTGCTTTGGCCACGTATGCATCAGTGTGGGCAATACCCCCATGGGACCAGTGCATATCAAACTGAATGGATGCCAGTGCATCAGGGGTTATCTGTTTCATTCTGCTCTCCTGTTCTGTTTCTCCTGTTTCTTAACGTAAGAATGAAAAAGACAAAGTAAACAGGAGAGCGGTGTTTTTTACGGGGACTACGCCCCGGGCTCGCCAATGGGCAGCAATGTCCTGCCGTGCGCCTCGTTGATCACCTCGGCCATTGCCAGGTAGATGGCGCTGGCCCCGCAGAGAATCCCCTCATAACCCGCAATAATCCCGATAACCGCATTGCCGGTCCAGTCTTTGATGGCCAGCAGCCAGAAAAGAATCACAAGGGTGAGAAATATCGTCTGCAGGGCGCGATTCTTCTTTAACGTACCGATATACATAAAAAAAGTAAAAAGGCCCCACATAAAGAGATACCATCCCATAAAACCGGGCGGGGTTGCATCAGCCAGTCCCATTTTGGGGAGCATCAACAGCCCCACCAGGGTCAGCCAGAAATGGCCGTAGGACAAAAAGGCCACCAGCCCGAATGTATTGCCCTTTTTGTACTCAAAAAGGCCGGCAATAATCTGGGCGATGCCCCCGTAAAAAATACCCATGGACAGCACCATGGCGCTTAACGGGAAAAAACCGGCATTGTGGATATTCAGCAACACCGTGGTCATTCCAAACCCCATGAGTCCGAGCGGCGCCGGATTGGCTAAGTTTTCCTGCATGAGTGTCCTCCTTTGGTTGCGTTGCGATGTCAGATGGAAAAAAGGATTGAAAGGCCGGTCCTTGGCCGGCTGAATAAGAAACAAAAAGATGTCTGCCGAAAGAAAACCGGCAGCACGGGAAAAACAAGGTAAACGATTTACTCCTAATTATACACCAGAACGGCTGATTTTGCCAGTAAAACCTCCAGTCATTTAAGGCGATCTTTTCCCTTGACATCCTAAGGGTTTTCAAATACATATATCCTCGTCCGGGTGCTCGTTTGAGCGTAACAGGGAATCCCGTTAAAATCGGGAACGGGCCCGCCGCTGTAATCGGGGACAAAGCCCGCAGAATGCCACTTGTTTTTTTATGAAACAGGGAAGGCGCGGGCATGAGAATGATCCGAAAGTCAGAAGACCTGCCCGGGCATGTGGCGATTCCTTTACGGACAAAAGACCGCCACAGGATCCAGTTTCTGGATAAAAAGGGATATCCCCGGATCGAGATTGTTCGGTCCGGGTTTTTTTTTGCACTACTGACGGCTTTGTAAAAAGGCCAAAGGAGAAAAAATGAGAACCCGGGTATTGTTCGTCAGTCTGTTGATATGGCTGATCACAGCCGCGGTCTGCCCCGCAGCCACCACCTTCACTGACATGGCCGGTAATAGGGTTGTACTGGAACGCCCGCCCCAAAAGGTGGTGTCCCTGATTCCCGCCGTAACAGAGACCATTGTGGCCGTTGGCGCGGCAGATGCACTTTGCGGTATCACCTACCATGATGCCGATCTTCCGGGCATGGCGGGAAAACCACTGGTGGGCGGCTTTTTTGAGCCATCCCTGGCAGCCATTAAGGCACTCTCCCCGGATCTGATTTTTGCGGCGGATCTTCATACCCAGGTGAAAAATGCATTTGCGAACACCACCTGCCCGGTCATCACCCTGGGCCGGGGCAGTCTTGCCGATAGACTTGATGCCATCGAAAAACTCGGCCGGCTGTTTGATAAAACAGACAATGCCCGGGCCATCACCCGTTCCATTCAGTCGGACCTGGCGCTCATCAAACAGAAAACTGCCAAAATCCCACCATCACAACAGAAACGGGTAATCCGACTCATGGGCCGCAAGACTGTGATGACACCGGGGACAGGGACATTCCAGGCAGAAATGATAAGGGCAGCCGGCGGCATTGTTCACGATTTTCCCCAGGAGGGGCAGGTGATTCCGGTTTCCAGAGACGCGTGGGCAGATTTCAACCCTCAGGTGATTTACGGGTGTGGTGGAGACAGGAAAACAGCGGAATCATTCTTCAACCAATCCGGATGGAAAGATGTGGATGCGGTGAAACACCATCAGATATACTACTTCCCCTGCGATCTTACCTGCCGGGCTGCCACAAATACCGGCCGGTTTATATCGTGGCTGGCGGCACGGATATACCACGGGGAATTTGCAGAAGAAGGCAACCTGGTCCTTCCCGAACAGGTGACAGGGCAATCGCCCGTCACCCGGCACCCCGCATATGTAAAAAATGCAACAGTCGCCACAAGCCGGATCTACGATTTCATCAACAAGACCCTGATCCTCGATCTGAATTCGCCCATGACCCTGTTATCCACCCTGACGGGCTGGCAAACAGGCATTCAGACAGTGGGAAACCATTATGCGTCTCCGCCATGCTGGGCTGTGGCCCATGCTGACGCCCTCGGCACTTTCCAAAAACGTGTCTGCCGGATAATCAACAGGGATGAAAAGGTCACCAGCCTGCTTTTTACCGGCGCGGACATGGATAACCTGGCCATTGGCGAACAATCATACGCAGATACCGCTGTCTGGGCATACGTTACGGCGGGTGTGGAATCCAATGCCCTTCGAATGGGGAAGGATACCGGCGGTTTCTATGAGCCCGGCACCATCAATATAATCCTGATGGCCAACAGAGCCTTTTCCAGACGGGCCATGACCCGGGCCGTAATTACCGCCACAGAAGCCAAAACCGCCGCCCTGCTTGATATGGACATCCGCAGCAGCCGGGCATCAGGCGGGTACCGGGCCACGGGCACCGGAACCGACAATATTATCGTTGTTCAGGGAAAGGGCAGCCCGGCAGATAAAACCGGCGGACATTCCAAAATCGGGGAACTCATCGCCAGAGCTGTTTACGAGGGCGTTCAGTCTGCGGTGCGCCGCCAGAACCACCTTGCCCCGGAGCGGACCGTCTTCCAGCGTCTTGAAGAAAGGGACATCACCATTTTCAGCCTGATCGGCCAAAAAACATGTGACTGCGGCAGGTCCAGCAGTGAACTCGCCGGCGCTGCGGAGCAATTGCTCCTTGATCCAGTCTATGCAAACTTTATAGAATTGGCACTGGCTGTAAGCGATGATTATGAAAAGGGACTCATCACGGACCTGACTGCTTTCCATCAGTTGGCAGATGAAATGGCCGCATCCATTGCCGGAAAGCCGGTGGATACCGGCAGCAAATCACTGGTAATCCGGGATGATATTCCAACCGTCATCCAGACCGCGCTGAATGCCATCCTGGTCGGCGTTTCCGAAACGGACATTTAAAGTTTATGCTGAAATTATTATACCAATTGTCCCTCTTATTGCTGGTTGTTTTCATGACCATCCCGGCTGTGGCCGATCCGCCGGGACGGGTGGTCTCTCTGGGCCCCATCATCACCGAAACCATCTACCTTCTCGGCGCGGATGACCGGTTGGTCGCTGACACGGCATATTGCAAGGTCCCGGCCGACGCTATGAACAAAATTAAAATCGGTTCGGTGATGCAGGTGGATGTGGAAAAAATCGTGGCTCTGAAACCGGACATTGTGCTGGCCAGCGCCCTTGCCAGGGGAAGCCAGTTGCAATTGATGAAACACATGGGACTCAATGTAGTCCAGTTTCATAACCCGGAGACCTTTGCCGATATGTGCCGGATGACACGTGAAATCGGCCGGCTGATGGGGAAGGCGGATGCCGCCGACCGTATTATCCGGGATTCCCGGAAAGCGGTTGATGAGGTCATCGCCAAAACCGCCGGCCTTCCCCGGAAAAAGGTTTTTATGCAGGTCGGACTCAAGCCACTGCATACATCGCCAAAAGGGACCTTTACCAGCGAGTTTATCGAATTTGCCGGCGGTATTAACATTGCCGCAAATGCCCGTACTGGCAATTACAGCCGGGAAAAGGTACTACAGGAAAATCCCGACATCATCCTGATTGCCACCATGGGGACCTCCAAATCCGGCGCCCGTAAAGAAAAAGCCATATGGATGGGCTATAAATCCCTGAAAGCGGCGCAAACCAACCGGATATACATTCTTGACCCCGAGGTGGTCTGCAGTCCTACACCGGTGGGATTTATTGAGGCACTTCAGGAAATTGCCCTGCTTATTCACCCCGATTATCAGAACCCGATTGCGCCATGAAATCTCAGACGACGACAAACCTGATTACAATGGTCGTGCTTATCCTGCTCCTGATCGGGGCCTGCACACTGGCCCTTTGCACAGGATCGGCCAACATTCCCCTTCATGATATTTTCGGCACTCTTTTCAGCGACACAAACAGTGTGGAAAAAAGCATCATTCTCAGCATCCGCCTGCCCCGGCTCCTTCTCGGCCTGGCTGTGGGTGGCTCTCTCAGCCTCGCCGGCACCCTCTTACAAGGCATGTTCAGAAATCCGCTGGTCGAGCCTTATACCCTTGGTATTTCCGGCGGTGCCTCTTTGGGTGTGTGCCTGAATATTATCTTTCAATGGTATTCTCTGATCGGTGTTATCGCTTATCCCCTGTCGGGGTTCCTCGGGGCCATGGCGGTTATTTTTCTGGTATATGTCTTGAGCCGCAATGCCGGATCGCTGAAGACAAACAGCATGCTCCTTACCGGTGTCATGATCAGCTTTGTGTCCGCCTCCCTGGTTATGTTTATCATGGCCATATCAAAGAGCCAGGATATTCATGCCATTGTCTTCTGGATCATGGGGTCGCTGGATGTCACCAATTCCGCTCTGGTTGCCATTGCCATCATCGGCGCCCTGGCCGGCCTGGCCATTACCTACCGGTTCTGTCTGGATCTGAACGCACTGGCCCTGGGCGAAGAAGATGCATTCCATCTGGGCATTAACGTGGACCGGACAAAGACATGGCTGTTTATCATTGCCTCCATGCTGACCGGGTTAAGCGTTTCAGTGGCGGGCATCATCGGTTTTGTGGGGCTGGTTGTCCCGCATTTCATGCGGATGATCACCGGCGCCGATCACCGCTGGCTGCTTTTGGCTGCCTTCCTGGCCGGGGCAGTGTTCCTCGTGCTCTGCGATGTCGCCGCCCGAACCATTATTGCACCGCTGGAACTGCCTGTGGGCGTGATCACCGGCATTATCGGCGGCGTCGTATTTATTTATGCCCTTGGAAAACGGCAGATTGTGTTATGAAAGAACCGATTCTCTCAACCCGAAACCTCGATTGCGGCTATGGCAAAGTGCCGGTGCTCACGGATATCAATATCGATATCGACCGCGGGGAGATTGTCAGTATCATCGGCCCCAATGGCGCAGGCAAGACCACTTTGCTGCGAACCCTGACCCAGCACCTCAAACACCGTCAGGGCGAAATCCGCTTTGAACGTCAGAATATGGCCACCATTCCCCGCAAAGACCTTGCCAGAAAAATTGCGGTAGTCGGCCAGGTCACCGAACAGCCAATGATCAGCGTTGGGGAATATGTGCTTCTGGGCCGGCTCCCTTTTTTCCGGCGTTATCAGCTTTTTGAATCCGGGGAGGATAAACGCGTGGCGGATCATTACATGAAGCTAACCAACACCTGGGATCTGAAAGATGCAATGATGAATGAAATCAGCGGCGGAGAACGTCAACTGGCTGCCATTGCACGGGCGCTTACTCAGGAACCGGTACTACTCCTCCTGGACGAGCCGACCGCCCATCTTGATATCTCACATCAACACCAGATCATGGAACTGGTTGCCACTCTGAACAGGGATCTCCAGCTTACCGTGCTCATGGTGATTCACGATTTGAACCTGGCGTCTGAATACTCGGACCGGCTGATCCTGTTGGATGGCACTACCGGCCGCATACATCATACCGGCCCCCCTCAGGCGGTTTTAACCCGACGGGCGATTGAGACGGTTTATCAGACCAATGTCCTTGTAGACATCAATCCGGCTTCTGGTAACCCATTTATTTTTCTGGTAAAAACAAAACATCCCACCGCAGGATAACGCCGCGCTTTTTTTGCTTGACACCCTGCCAAAAATTCAATATGAGTTGACATGAAGATATTGAATTATTGCTGTTGAGGTTCTCATTGTTGAAGAAAGAGGGGATCCCGCGTTAGCGGGAAGGGCTCGCCGACCTGCTTTTATGCGTCACAGCCGCTTGATGTTTCATCAATATACCATTCAGAGAAGCGGTTGTTGTCGGCACCCCGACCTTCCCTGACCAAAACCATGACAGGACAGGTGTGCACAGCCATTTGTAAATACCGCCTTCCCGTTTCGTTGCTGTTGAGGCGTGCAATCCACCTGTAAATGAAGAACCGATGAAAATTTCCCGGATCAGATGACACCCCCTTTGATCCGGGATTTTTTTTAAAAAAGGGACAGGCCGGATGACGATACCAACTCAGGCCGACGGCAGGATTTCCACCACCATTCGTTCAAATGTGCCGCCACCTTGCCGTTTGTATGCCCGCCGGACAACCTGAAGGCGATTTTCAGCAAAAAGCTGAATACACGCCGGGTATAACTCCCATTCAAGGGAAAGCCCCTTTTTTTTGACCGTCTCAATCGTGTCATCGGGCAGAATATCAAAACTCCGCTGCCCGATAATCGGTCCGCTGTCTTCCCCATAATCAATAAAATGGACCGTGCAACCGCCCACCTTGCAGCCGTATTGAAACGTATCGCCATATCCATCCACTCCCGGGAATGACGGCAGCAAAGCAGGGTGGATATTCATGATTCGCGGCCGGTCTTTATCGATATTAACCCTGTCAATAAAGTAAGGGGTCAGATTGCGCATAAACCCCGCCAGAATGAGCAGATCAAAAGGATATGCAGCCATGTCGGCCAGCATTCGGGCTTCCGCCACGGCCCGGGTAAGCAAAAATTCCTTTATCCGCTCATAGGGCGTGTTGTCGGCCAGAAAGGCAACCTTGGACGCCACATCGTGCGGATCATAATCACGGGGCAGTTCGATTTTTTCCGGCGATTGCCGATACGCAGCGATGATTTCCTTGTAATCAACAATAAAGGTGTGGATGCCGGCATTCCGGGCATGATCAAGGCCGGCGGCAGCCGCATTGTCCGCTCCGGCAAACACCACCTGACCGTCTATTTGCCCTTCTTCACAAGCCCGAATTACAGCGGCCAGGTTGGAACCGCTGCCTGAAATCAGTGCGCCAATTCGTATCATCTATGACGATCCTTCCAATTCCCAGTATTGCGAAACATTTAAAGTTGATCGCTTTGTAAAAAGGAACAATGGCCAGGCGTTGACGCATCTCGAAAAATGCATCGCAACGCCTCGGGCGCGTTGCATCAATTGGACCTTTTACAAAGCCATTACGCAGAATATTTCATGAACGCCGTTATTTATCAACCAAAAATCAAATTGCAACCCGCGCCAACCTGTGATATTATTAGCTGTAATTAGGTAGACACCCCCACCCTGAAAATTCCAAATAAGGGAGAGACAATTATGGCGGGAAATGTAATGGACATCAACGATAACAATTTTGAAAGTGAAGTCCTTCAATCCGACAAACCGGTTTTCGTTGACTTTTGGGCACCCTGGTGCGGCCCCTGCAAGGCGATCGGCCCTGTGATCGAAGAACTGGCGGGCGATTTTGACGGACAGGTAAAGTTTGCCAAATGCAACGTGGATGACAATCCGTCCACACCCACCAAATACGGCATTCAGGCCATACCCACCCTCATCCTGTTCAAGGGGGGGGAAATCGCCGAACAGATTACCGGCATGGTACCGAAAACCAAACTCGAAGAGGCGATTAAAAGCGTTTTATAACAAGGAAAAAGAATGCAGACCATTGATTATGATCTCATCATCATCGGGGCCGGACCGGCAGGCCTCACCGCCGGTATTTATGCCGCCCGTGCCCGGCTGAACGCCCTGTTGATCGAAAAAGTAGTGCCGGGCGGCCAGGTACTTGTTTCCGACTGGATCGAAAATTATCCCGGTTTTCCCGAAGGTATCAGCGGCACCGACCTGGTGATGAAAATGAGCGAACAGGCCCAGCACTTCGGCATTCCCATTGAATCCGAAGAGGTAACCGGCCTCGACCTTGATGGCGATGTCAAAAAAATTCATCTTGGCGACCGGACGCTTACCACCCGCGCCATCATCATCGCCACGGGGGCATCGCCCAACAAGCTGAACGTTCCCGGTGAAGACCGGTTCTTTGGCAAAGGCATCTCCTCCTGCGCCACCTGCGATGCCCCGCTATACAGAGACAAAGTGCTGGCCGCGGTGGGCGGCGGGGATACCGCAGTCCAGGAAGCCATCTTTCTGACAAAATTTGCCCGCAAGGTCTATCTCATTCATCGCCGGAAACAATTCCGGGCCACCCGCATCCTTCAGGAACGGGCTCTGGCCAATGATAAAATTGAAATCCTGTGGGACAGCATGGTAACGGAAATCGGCGGCGGGTTCACCAATGTCGAAAAAGTTACGGTAAAAAACGTTAAAACCGGTGATATTCAGGATCTTCCGGTGGATGGATGTTTTATATGGGTAGGGATTCACCCCAATGCCGGCTTCGTCGGTAATGCCCTTGAAGCCGACGAAAACGGGTTTATTATCACTGATCAGCAGATGCAGACATCGGTTCCCGGTGTTTTTGCGGCCGGTGATGTGCGAAAGACGCCACTCCGGCAGATTGCCACCTCGGTGGGCGATGCTGCCATTGCGGTCCATACGGCTGAAGCCTATATAGAATCGAAAAAGGGATAGCCGCGAGTTTCAGGGCCGGATGACCGACACCGTCGGCCCTACCGAAAACGTCAGGGGCTCTCTTGTGGTATAGACATCCCCGTCAATCATCCAGGACATGGCGTCCAATGGTGCAATGGAGACCGTTGAGGCAATGCCGTTATAGATCATTTTTGGATGGTTAAAGGTTCTTCCCATCCAGAGCGCGGGTATCTTCGGCACCAGATCCGCCGGTAGCATGTTGCCGGCCAGCAGGTGGAAACATCCGGGCTTTTCATAGGCTCTCGGTGTAGGCGTAAACCCGAGCCCCAACTCCCTGATCGTGCATCCCAGCAAGTACATGCAGGTATCTGTTTCCATGGTCTGCCCGTCGATGATTAACCGGAAGCGACGTGGGTTTGAACAACCGCTTTTTATACCGGTTACAAAAAACGGTGCTCATGATCATGCAGGCTAACTACCATCCCTCTCCTTTTTTAAATGCTCCCATTTCTGAAAAATTTCATTTTTTCTCTTAATATCAACTACCTGCCATATATAACGAGCAATCGCCAGTAATATAATCAAAATACCATATGAAGTAACAAGAATCACCTGAGTCTGTGAAACGTTTTGTGTATAAAAAACAATTATCACTAAAATAAAAATTAATACCGGACCAAATAAGACACAGTAAGGCCAATAGTTTAGTTTTCTTGGGAAAAGATCAACAGGCACAGGCGAGTTATAGGGATCACGCTTGAATTGTTTCAAGGTGAGATCTCTCCACAAAATCGCCAATACAGATAAAACAACAAAAAACAGAAACACTAAAGGGATAATAACAAGCTGCACTTCAGTATTGCAGAATTTCATTGGAATCCACGTTAAAAAAACCCCCCAAAAACCCGCCATTAAGTAATATTTCAAAAAAGGGTCGCTAGCATCATTTGAGTGATGGGATATGATCCATATATTGAATTTCTCCAATAAAGTTCTCAAGCCATTAAAAACAAAAAGGAGAAATTGACCGATTGCCACCACTCCGCCCGATAGTGCTATCGTGTCCACCCAGCTTAGATTATAAATATTTAAAATCATTGAAATATTTTAATATCATGTCCCTATATTAAGTAAAACCGAAAAATACTTAAACTATGGTGAATAGAACAGCTTCATGGCTATTCAATCCAATTAACGTTTGACCCGCAGTTTCTGTCCCGGAAAAATCTTGTTGGAATTCAGGCTGTTCATGGTCTTAAGGGCCTCCACGGTCAGCCCGTGTTTGCGGCTGATACTGTAAACCGTATCCCCCTTGCGGACCTGATACCAGATATCGCCGGACGCCTGTTTATCGGGCGTCTTGGCAGATGCATCAGCCTTGGCAGCCGCCGGTTTGGATGTTTTTACCGATGTTTTTGCCGCCGTTTTGGCGGTGGTTTCCTGCTGTTGTGCCTGCGCTGTATCTGTGACTTTATCGGCCGTCACCCCCAGCTTGGCCTCAAGATCACTGATACGAAACATCAGGTCTGCCTCCAGTTTGCCGAACTCCGATGTAATCTTCTCCAGTTCACCGATCCGGTCACGGAGCCGGTCGATCCGGTCTTCACTGAAGGCCAGGGCGTCCACCCGCTCTTCAAGGGCATTCAACCCGGACTGGAGCGACTGAACATCTTTTTCAGAAACCGCAGGCCCACCCGAGGTCGCCACAACAACAATCAGAATGATCACTATGACCGCGCAAGCGGCCAAGGCGGCGATCATCGTTTTGCTGTTTTGCAGAATGTTCTGGTCCATAGGCCCCTCCTGTGATAAGGCGTTTATCCGACGTTTTCACTGCTTGCGCTGATTCTGTATTATCTGATATAGATTAATGTAAACGGCTTTGCCAAAGCCCGATTGCCACGTTGCATGAATCGGAATATTTCTGGCAATATATCGGTTTATCAGCCGAATGTCAAACACCGGCGCCGGCCAAAGCCCGCGTAACATCAAAACCATAATCTATGACGGGTGGAAAAACCGCACAATCAAAAGGAGGTCATAACAATATGTTTACAGCCAAACAACTGGACCGATATGCGGATGTGCTGTTGTGGGGTCTTTCAAAAGCCAGAACAAAAGGCTTTAAGAAAAAAGACATCATTCTGGTTCGTTACGATCCCGCAGCGGTGAAACTGGCGGAAATTATCCACAACAAACTGCTGGCAGAAGGGAAAAACCCTGTCATGCGGGCCGGCCAGACGCCCGGGATGGAGCACAGCTTCTACAGTCTTGCGGATGATGCGCAGCTTGCTTTCCAGGCGCCCGGGGACCGGGAGCTGCTGAAAAACCTTAACGGCAGCATATCACTGATTGCGCCTGAATCCCTGACGCACCTGCGTGATATCGACCCCAAAAAAATCGGGCGGGCCGCTGCGGCGCGCAAACCCCTTCGCGATCTCCTGGACGCCAGGGAAAACAAGGGAGAATTCGGCTGGACCCTTTGCATGTTTCCCACACAAGAGATGGCGTCGCATGCCGGCCTCTCTGTCGAGGCATACGCCAAACAGATCATCCGGGCCTGTTTTCTGGACCGCAAGGACCCGGTTGACCAGTGGATGTCTGTTTACAAAAAAGCCATGACGATAAAGCGCTGGCTGAACCGGATGAGGATTAACCGCCTTCATGTGGAATCCCGGCATACAGACATTGAAATCAATCCCGGCGAAAGCCGGAAGTGGCTCGGAATTTCGGGGCACAACATCCCGAGCTTCGAACTCTTCCTGTCACCGGACTGGCGGAACACCCGGGGAACCTACTTTGCGGATATGCCCTCTTACCGGAACGGTAACTATATTAAAAACCTGAAAATCGAATTCCAAAAAGGCGAGGCAGCGACCATTACCGCCGACGAAGGCCAGGCGTTTGCCCGCAAACTGCTGGCAACAGACGATGGTGCCCCCAGAATCGGCGAATTCTCCCTCACCGACAAACGGTTTTCCAAGATCAGCCGTTTCATGGCAAACACCCTGTTTGACGAAAACTTTGGCGGCCGTCAGGGGAACTGTCATATCGCCCTGGGTGCATCCTATGCAGACACCTTTGCCGGTGATCCCGCAAAACTGACAAAACCCCTCAAGCGGAAGCTGGGATTTAATGATTCGGCGATTCACTGGGACATTATCAACACTGAAAAAAAACGGGTTTCTGCTATTCTGCCGTCCGGCAAAAAGAAAACCATTTACGAAAACGGCACCTTCACCCTATGAGATGAATGCCACAAGCTGGGGGAAAAATGACATTTACCAGCGTTGACGACGTGACAGCACGTCTTGAGGCCTGCAACTACATCCCGACCCGGGAAATCGCCACTGTGATCTTTCTGGCCGAGATCACCCAAAAGCCCGTTCTTGTGGAAGGGCCGGCCGGTGTCGGCAAAACAGAACTGGCAAAGGCCACCGCCAATGCCACGAACCGCCGTCTGATCCGAATGCAATGTTACGAGGGGCTGGATGAAGCAAAAGCCCTGTACGAATGGGAATATGCCAAGCAACTGCTCTACACCCAGATGGTAAAAGATAAAATCGACTATGTGCTTGCAGATACGACCACTATCAGCGCGGCGGTGGATAAGATCGCCGAAGAGGAAGACGCCTTTTTCTCGGAACGGTTCATTCAGCCGCGGCCGCTGCTTCAGGCCATTTCCTCGGAAACGCCCGTGGTGCTGCTGATCGATGAAGTGGACAAATCAGATCCGGAATTCGAGGCGTTTCTTCTGGAACTGCTCAGTGACTTTCAGGTGACCATACCGGAAATCGGTACCCGGCAGGCGCGCTCCCACCCGTTTGTGGTGCTGACCTCCAACAACTACCGCGATATGAGTGACGCGTTGAAAAGGCGCTGCATCCACCTGTACATCGATTATCCGGAAATGCAGACGGAAATCGCCATTGTCCGCATGAAGCTGCCGGACATTAACAACACCCTTCTGGATCAAATTGTCGCCACCATCGGCAACATCCGCAAGCTGGATCTGCGCAAACGCCCCTGTATTTCTGAAACACTGGACTGGGCCAGATCCCTGCTTGCCCTGAACGCCCACGCCATCACCCCTGAAGTGCTGGAAGACACATTGAATGTGGTCTGCAAGTACAAGGCGGATACGGATATGGTAAAAGCGCATATGAACGAGGTCATCTGAAATGATTGAGCCGGTGCTTAAGTTTGCCGCCTGCTGCCGTGCTGCGGAATTTTTTGTCTCTACCGCCGAAGTGCTGGACACCTTAAACCAGCTGCAGCACGTGGACCTCCTGGACGAGCCGGTATTCAAAACCGTGGTTCAGGCAAACTTTGTTAAAACGCACCGGGATCGTCCCCGGTTCGAGAGTCTTTATC
Source organism: Thermodesulfobacteriota bacterium (assembly GCA_034189905.1). Taxonomy (GTDB): domain Bacteria; phylum Desulfobacterota; class Desulfobacteria; order Desulfobacterales; family Desulfosudaceae; genus JAXHTY01. The sequence goes on along the minus strand of JAXHTY010000040.1, from coordinate 11,647 downwards.
ATCTGTTTTTTCATGGGCACCAGTTCTTTCCCACCGATGATACGGATAAAACCGGCAAACAGGCGGCACTGGATCTGGTGGCTCAAATGGCGGCATCAAATGAACAAGCCATGCCCAACGATCGCCCCATAAATTCCATTGATGCGGCGCTGCTCGATTTTCTGTCGGGCAATCCCCAGGCGTATCTGGCCATGCTTCAGCAGATGGATGCCCCTGAAGAAGGCAACCGCGGCCCCTTGAAGTCAAACCTGGGGGAGCTTGCCAACCGGCTTGAAGTCATGCTGAAAATCAATCAGATCCGGTCCCGGTCCTTGGCACTGGCGAATGAACAGCTCGCCGACCGACCCGCAACCCGGGAACAGGTGGAATCCTATTTCAACGGCCTTCTGGACAGGGCATCGACCCTGCTGACCGATGACGTTGGGCCGGCCAATGCCGGTCTGTTGGAAGTCAAACAGGTAGATGAGCAATTCCCGAATCTCGGCAATACACCGTTTTCCAATCTTACACAAGTGGAAATAGACGCTATGCGGGAGATTATTGACCGCCTGGTAAGACGGCTGAAAGAGGCTGCCACCAGACGGTTTGCCGCCCGCACCCGGGGGGTGCTGGATATAAAAAAGACTCTGCGCAATGCCAACCGGTTTCAGGGGGTTCCGCTGACCATTGCCTACAGAAAGCGCCCGCCCAAAAAAGGAAAAATTGTTACGCTCTGTGATGTCTCCGGCTCGGTCTGGTCTGCGGCCCGATTTATGCTGAACATGATTTATGCCCTTCAGGACTGTTTTGCCGGCGTAAAAAGCTATATTTTTATTGCCGGCGTGGCGGATATTTCCGGCCTGTTTGCCAGACATCCCATTAACACCGCCATTGACAAGGCCATGTCCGAAGGCGACATCGACTATAACGCATTTACCGATTATGGTGAAACCTTTCTGCAATTCAAAGAGCGTCACCTTTCCGTATTAAACAAACGAACCACCCTGATCATCATCGGGGACGGACGTTCCAATTACATGAATCCCAGAACGGAGGTTCTTGGCGAAATGCGGGAAAAGTGCAAGCGCATCATCTGGCTCAACCCTGAATCCATAAATACCTGGCACAGCGGCGACAGTGAGATGCGCTCATACCGGCATTACTGCCACGAACTCAGGCCTTGCCAGAATCTGAACCAGCTGACGGCCTTTGTAACAGACCTGGTGCTGTAATGCATACCATTTTCAACTCCCTTCATGAAAGCTACATTACCCGATGCCATCAACCGGAACCGCAAAAGTCGGCATGGCGCTCAATTGTTAAAAACGGCTTTGAACCGGATCTTCAAAAAGAGTGGCACATCCGGCCCAGTGTCCGGCTTGCAAAAGAGAGCGGCGACTTGGGCATGGCCCTGTTGTGGATCGTACAGGCTGCCCTGATCCGGCCGTGCCTGACCCGCCTGCGTGAGACAGAAGCACTCACATCCCGTCAAAAAGATATGCTGACCGCCGTGGATGTCGATCAGATCGGTGCCCTTGCCCATTCTGAACCGCCGGGCAATCCGCTTACCTTATCGAAATCCAAAGATAGGCTCGGGGCAAGTGGTGAGAAGAAATACATCACCGCCGGTCCGCTTGCGGATTTTTTCTTCATGACCGCCAGGGAGAAAGATGACGAAAAAATTTCCTGTCTGTTATGGGTGCCGGGAGCTCTCATTGCCCCTGACGAGCTTGTGCGTCTGGACCTGAATGCCCTTTTTACAAGCATTCACGCCAGCCTTTTATTCCATAAAAAATCCCTTCCAGACACCTGCCTGCTGCCAGTCCGGGCACCGGAAATCCGACGGATGATTGCCACCTGGGGAATGGTGGAACGTAACCTGATCGTGGAAGCGTTTACCGCCTTTTTGTCTTACCTGAGCAATCGCATCGGGATGACGGACAGACACCCGGCAATTGAAGATATCCTGAGGCGTCAGCAGGACGCCGTCACTCTTGCTGTCCAACAGGCAAGGGCGGGCCAGTTTGTGGACTTTCCCGCAGACAACCTGAAAACAATCGGCATGCTTACCGATAATGTGATCTCGACCGCTTCAAAACGGATCACTGATCAGGCCGATCACACCGAAATTTTATGGCGGATTAATGATGCGGCCTTTCTGCGAAACTTCTGGAAGGGAGGGTAACGGGATATCAATCGGGCACAGTAGCCTTGTAGACAACAGCGGTACCGGAAAGGGTGTATTTACCGGCCGTCGCAGGAATGAGAATTGACTGCCCCTTTTGGAACGGAATATCCTGACCGGTGCCACCCACATAAAGGGTTCCGTTGCCTGCAGTGCACAAAAGAATCGCCACGTTTTCCGGATAATGGCCATCATACGGCTGGTTCGGTTTGACTTCAATAACTGAAAGCACAAATTCCTCCGCATCCGTCGGATAGACATGTTCACACGGCCCGACTGCCGAAGGCGACAAAACAACCGGCACCATTTCGGAAAAATCAAGCACTTTGAGCAGTTCCGGTACATCCACATGCTTGGGGGTCAACCCGCCGCGCAGCACATTGTCGGAATTGGCCATCAGTTCCAGACCGGTACCGTCAAGATAGGCATGCAGCACGCCGGCCGGAAGAAACATGGCCTGGCCCTGCGTAAGGGTAATAAGATTCAGAAATGCCGGCGCCAGGACGCCGATATCTCCCGGGTATTCCTCATGAAGCCTGACAATCCATTTATATACGGGGTCGGCTTCCCGTAACCGCCCGGCATTGGCTACTGCGTGATTTACCACGGCATCGGCCTTATCGGCCGGCAGTTGCATGAGGATTTTAAAAAACGACTGCAAACGACTGTGAACCAGAGCATCCTGCAGTGTTGGCCGAATGGTGGTTTCGTCATCCGGCAAAAGTTTGTCCATATAAGAAATAATTGTATCAATGCGACGAAATCCGCAAAGGGCATTAAATTCAGAGAGGGCACAGATACATTCGGGTTTGTGATTGTCATCTTTGTAATTCCGGTGCGGTGCATCCAGGGAGATGCCCATCTGATTTTCCCGGGCAAACCCCGCCTCGGCCTGGGGTTTATCGGGGTGGGCCTGTATGGAAAGCGGGCGAGCCGCGGCCAGAACCTTGAATAAAAACGGGAGCCGGCCGTCAAATGCACGCGCCACACTGACTCCCAGAATTGCTGCCGGGTTCTGGTCAATAAGTGCTTCCAGAGACACCGGCCGGCCCTGTTTCTCCACCATGGAAGGGGCTTTGGGATGCGCCCCCATCCACATCTCGGCACAGGGTGCATCAGCCGGGGTGGGCTGACCCAATAATGCAGGAATAGCGGTGTATGATCCCCATGCGTAATGCTGAATTGTATTTTTTAAAAATCGAACCTTTTGCTGATCGGGCATGATCAGTAGCTGACCGGTTCAGTGTAGGATTTGTAGACAAACCCGGTCGTGCCGTCCGGTTTTTTTATCTTGATCCAGTCCGTAAGCGTTCTGACAACTTCGGCGGTTTCGTCGTTTCGCAGCCGGGTGACAATACGCGCATTCGTATCCGGTGCCGCCCGGACATTTAATGTCGATACTGTGGGGGTCACCAGCTTTTCAGCCTTTTGCACAGGTCGCTGCCCCTTCTGAGCCTTTGTATATTCCTTGTAAACATACCCCTGCGTACCGTCCGGTTTCTTGATTTTTACCCATTCCGGCCTTGATTCCAGAACCGTTGCGGTCTCGCTCTCATACAGCTTGCCAACAATCCGGCCATTCAGCGTTGGCGTCGCCCGGACATTCAGAACGGATACGGCGGCACTCACCAGCGCCGGTGCAGCATCAGCCGCGGCAGCCGTTGGTGATGGTTCGGGGACAGCTTGCATCGCAGCTTTTGGTGCTGTCTGGGTATTGGGTACAGTCACCATGGGCATCGTCGGTTGCTGCGACACCTTCTTATGCTTTAACTTCCTGGCTTTTTCCTGCTTAAAACGAAGAAGGGTTTCAGCCGCCGCCATCTTTACTTTAAGTGATTTGTCTTCATGGGCAGCCCGTTCAAGAGATTCCATGACATAGGCACTGGCAATGCCGGTATTATCAATACCGATACTGGCAATGGCGCCGATGGCGGACAGTCGCACCTGTTCTGCCTGATCATCCATGGCGGTCAATACCGCCGTCATGACCTGGGGCTGCTTTCGTTCTGACACTTTCCCCAGCGCCGAGACCACCGCGGCTCTCACATCCGCATCCCGATCATCAAGGGCGTTCACCAAGGCTTTGATGGTTTCATCCGAACTGGGGCCAAGGCGGCCAAGGGATATCGCAGCTTCCCGCCGGACATCAAAATCCTGGTCAGAAAGCGATCTCACCAATTCATCAACTGTGGCATTGTCCTCTATGCCAAACCTGCCAAGGGCTGCTGCTGCTTCCCTGCGCACATCATAATCGGGATCATCAAGGGCGTTCTTTAATGCAGCAATCACCTGATTCTCGGACCGGGGGCCGATACGCCCCAGCGCTTTCACCGCCGCCAGCCGGACCGCATAATCATCACTTTTCGCTGTTTCGATCAATGCGGGGTTCGCCGCACGGGCGGCGAATCCGATTTCGCCCAGCGCCCTTGCTGCGGCTTTTCGAACTTCACGGTAATGGTATCCCCAATCTGAATCGTCCAGAATTGCCAGAATCAGTGCAGGTACGGCATTGGCTGCGTCTCGTCCTATCCCGGCAAGTGAATTGGCGGCATTGCGCCGTACCAGCCAGCTCTTTGACTCTAGACGGGTAATCTGAACCTGAATCTTCACTGCCTGAGCTCTTTCAGGTTCCAGCGCCGGCAACATTACTGCCAGAGCGTTTGCAGCTTCCTGTCGTACCGCGTATTCACTATCCTTAAGCGTCTCCATCAGGTCAGGAACCGCATCCCTTGCATCCGGACCGATTGCCTTCAATGTGGCAGCCGCATTAGCCCGGACGTCAGGGGCCGGGTCCTTCAGCGCTTTACGCAGTTCGGGCACTGACGAAAGCCTTTTCAAATCCTGCTCTGAGGCAATATCATATCCCTCATACCATGGTGAACAGGCGCCAAACAGTATGACGCTGAGCAGCATCCCCAACACCAAAATCAAAGGCCTGATATTTCTACGCTCAATCATATTGCCCCCTCTTGATCCAGTTCAAATAATACGTGCTTCCTTCTTTCCTGCCTTACTGCGGTATTTTTACCAATCGAAAACCGAGATTATGGTATTTGTAATCGGCTTTTTCCTTGCCCCTGTACGCAGCCCGGCAATACCGCGCGCTGGAATACCAGCTCCCGCCCCGGAAAACCCGGTATTTGCCATAGGACCGGCCCTGCGGGTCCATCACTTTATTTCCCGGATAAGGGCCATAGCGATCCGCACACCATTCATATACATTGCCGCGCATATCAAACAGGCCGAGGGAATCGGGAACAAAACTGGCCACCGGTAAGGTAGTTTCGCGATAGACGCCTTTCGGGCAACCGGGAAGCGGATAATTGCCATTATAATTCACATGATCTGTGGATATACAATGTGTTGAAGAAAGGAGACCGGCGACAAACCCCTCATCCATTCCCTTCCGGCATGCATATTCCCATTCCGCTTCTGTGGGCAATCGGTACATGTGGGTGCCCGCCTGCCGGTTCAGTTTACGAATAAACGCCTGGACATCGTTCCAGGAGACGTTTTCCACAGGACAGTTATACCCCCCTTTGGTAAAAGCAGAGGGATTGTTAAACATCACCGATTCCCACTGCCCCTGGGTAACTTCTGTTGTCTGCAAATAATATCCTTTGGTAATCAAAACTTTATGACGGACTTCATCCGCAAACCGGCCGGGTTCCTTTGCCGGACTGCCCATGGTAAAATCGCCCGGCGGAATGAACACAAAACTCATTTGCAGGTCGTTCTGAATCGTTGCCGGACTGTTTTCAGGGGTTTCCACCGGGGTGTTACCGGCACAGGAAAAGCCCACCATCATGCAGATGCCGGCACATGCCAGAACAGACAGTCGTCTAATGGCGCGTTTCACAGTTCGCAACTTCAAATTCCTGGTGTATTGATCACATTTTTTCATAGACAATCATTCCCCCGGAAATCACGATTTAATTCACTATACAACATTCAATAGGCCATACAACACCCTCCGGTTTGTGTCAAACCGTTTTTGGTTGTATCGCCACTGACAGCCCGCCTTGCCCGGGGTCTGATCAGCCGGGCAGAACGATTATCAGAACCCCGGCTGTACACAAAAAAAGGCATTCCATTGGCTTAGCAAATGAAACGCCCTTTTTAAAATTGTTAATTTTACCATAAACCCATCAGGCTCTGACAACATTCTTTGCAGCAGGGCCTCTGTCGGTGTCTTCAATCTCAAACGAGACACGTTCTCCTTCAGCAAGGGTTTTAAAACCGGGCATGGAGATAGCGGAATAATGAACAAACACATCATTGTTGTCATCCACTTCAATAAAACCAAACCCCTTTTTCTCATTAAACCATTTTACGATCCCTTCAGCCAAACCAACCTCCTTAAAAAAAATTTGCGTTTACACCAGCTACTGATTTTTTTCAGCACCAGCCCCCCAAATTGTTCTGTCCCGCCAACACCGGGAAAAGCATATTGATCGATAAGATTCGGTGATTTCCTCAGAACAAAAGCCCGCCCGGTGAGTTAAGAGACAGTTTCAATGATTACAGTTTTTTCATATAACAAGAAAAAACAAAAATCAACACTTTTTACAAAAATTTACATCAATCATGCCGATGCGGCCGATTTCCGAAAACATGGGCGTGTTCATGGCGATGATAATGAATCTGTGAATCCAGATAAATCCGCCCATCTTCCAGAGTATAGATGGACCGGGTGGTCGCGCCAAGGAAGTCGATGTCATGCGATATAATAATATAAGGAAGGTTTAAGGTCATCAGGATGTCGTGGAGCACTTTCCGGGTTTTGGTATCCAGGCCGGTCAGGGGTTCATCCAGCAACAATACCTCCGGCTTCATGGCCAGAACAGCAGCCAGAGCAATCATGCGCTTTTCACCGCCTGACAGCTTGTATGTAATGCGGTTTTCATACCCCGAAAACCCGACAGTCGCAAGCGTCTCCCTGGCGATGGCGATGGCCGCCTGTCGTTTATAGCCCATGTTTAAAGGACCAAACGCCACATCTTCCAACACTGTCGGGCAGAAAAGTTGATCATCGGAATCCTGAAACAACAGTCCGATCCGTTGTCGAACACCGGCAAAGTCCTTCTCGGAGTGAACGGGACGGCCGAAGATGTAAATATTGCCGCGGTCCGGCTTCAGAAGCCCCATGATGATATGAAAGAAGGTGGTTTTCCCGCTTCCGTTGGGAGCAAGAAGGCCCACACGATCATCTTTATGAAAGGTGAAATCAAGGTCCTGAAGAACCGCATTCTCACCGGAATAGGTGAAATTGATGCCCTGGAGTTCGATCAGTGTTGGTGGTTTATCCATAGGGTCCCCACTCCAGAATACCGATAGCCAGCACAATAAATGTCATAAGACCGGCGAACAACCAGCTTGCCCGGGTCAGCCGGAAACCGGCAAGACTGTAAAATCTGCCCTTAAACCCGCGGCAGCGCATCGCCGCAAAAACCCGGTCCGCCCGTTCAGATGCCCGCACAAACAGCATCCCCACGACATAGGCGTATGTTTTATAAGTATGAAAAGAGGTGCGCGGAACAAATCCTCTTATCTTCACCGCTCGCATAATTCGTTTATATTCCTGTTCTATGACAAAAATATAGCGGTAGGTCAACAAAAAGAGATTCACCAGTTTGTCCGGCAAATAAAGCCGGCTCATGGCCTGGCCCAGTGTGACAAAAGGCATCGTGGCAATCAGCGCAATCAGAGACAAAAGAATGGCATTTGATTTCAGCGTCAGCAGGGCGGCAAACAGAACACCCGGCCTGGATATGGTGACAACGCCGATACGGAACAATGGCGTTCCGCCGTAAGTCAATGGCAGCATCACCCAGAAAAGACCGATGAATCCGTTGACAAGAAGAATTCGCCGCAAAAGAGTTTTGGCGGGCAAGTGAGCAAAACAGATCATGCCTGCGGCGACTGAAAACGCGAGAATCAGCGGCGGAAAAGTTGTACACACGGCTACAACCAGTGCATAGATGACCGCAACAACCACCCGTATGCGGGGATCAAGCCGATGGATGGGGGAATTGCCAATGGCAAAGGGTTCACTGAGCATGGACGCTTATTCCTCTCGATTCTTTCGCCCGGCATAAACCAGAGCCGCCGCACCGGTCAGCCCCAGAATATAGCCCAGCCCGGCAAACACATCGTCAATTCCCATATCCATCTTTTCCTGCACCCGCACAAGCATACCCGTCACAGGCGCAAGTTTCCGGTCCATGGTTTCTGATACAATCGCCCGCACCTGCGCTTCAGTTAAACATGGCGGCTGAGACGACGCACCAGACATACCAGTGTCTTCCACCCCTTCAGCGGGCGGTGCTTCCTTCATGTCTTGGGGTTTAGAGTGAGCCGTTTCGCTTTTGTCCGGCGTCACGGCATCAACACCCATGGCACCGGCAACTTCCTGGGCGGTCAGCTTCCAATATGCCTGATGGCCCATACCGGCCTTAAGAACAATTTTAATTTCACCGGGTTCGTTCAACTGGTTCAACCCAAAGGAAAAGTTGCCCTGTTCGTCTGTCCGGCCCGCCAACACGTCTTTTCCGGCTGCATCCAGAACAACAATTTCCCCGTCCGAAACCGGCCCCCCTCCGGGAAATTTACTCTGTGTCAACACCCGGTCCCCCTCAATCCAGGCAAAAATCATTACCCGGTGGGCATTGGCCGGACCGGCGCTCAGCACCACAAACAGGCCTGCACCAACAACTCCTGTGAACAGCAATAACAATTGACGTATATCCGTCCTAAAACGCTGCATTGACGTCACCTCCATTATTTTTCAAACAAAACCGGCTTGACGGTTTTTAAAAACACCACGGCAAAACCGGTGACAATACCTTCAATCACCATAACGGCCAGATGAGCGGTTATCAACAGTGCCGACACTTCCAGAAAACGCGCTTCTGTGAACATAAGGGCCGCAGCCGCCAGTAACGTGCCCATGAATACGGCAAGGGCGCCGCAGGCCATAGCTGCAAAAAATATAACGTTGCGGCTTCTGTTTACAAAGGGCCTGAACAGGTAATAACAGACAACCGCAGGGACTGCCATAATCACCGTGTTGACCCCCAGCGTAGTAATGCCGCCGAACTGAAACATAACGGCCTGAAGCAGTAACGCCACAAGGATGGCCGGAACTGCCGACCATCCCAGTAACAATCCTACAAGCCCGTTCAAAATCAGATGTACGTTGGACGGCCCGATGGGGATATGGACCAGAGACGCCACAAAGAATGCGGCCGACAACATACCGGTCTGGGGAATCTTTTCATAATCCAGTGTTTTCAGGCCAATCGTCGTTCCGGCAGCCGCCACGGCCCCGCCGGCCGTCAGTACCTGCCAGGAAAGAACGCCTTCTGAAATATGCATGAGTCATCCTTTTCAATTTCAAAAAATAACAACCGTCACTCAACTACGAAATTGGAAATTCGCAATTTGATGACCTGCGAATTTCCAATTTCTAATTTCATACAATATCAAGTTGAATATTCCTTCTTTAATAATGACATAGAAAGTCGATTTTGAGACGGCAAAGTAAAAAGTTCAAGATCAAGGCGCGCAAATCCCGAGGGATGGAGCGTACTTAGTTGTACGTGACATGACGAGGGATGCAGCGCAACGCAGATATTGGGCTTTTTACGAAGCCGCTCTATTTCATGTCCATCCACTTCTCAAACTTCACCCACAGCACGGCCCCAAGCTCCACATCCTTTTTCTCACCATCATGATCAATCTGATAGTCCGCCGGATTCAACGCGGCAAAGCCCCACCACCCGTCAACCGGCGCTGCATAGGTAAAAATCCCGTTACCATCGGCTTTAAGCACCTGGGTAATCATATAGTCCGTCGGTGCCTGAACGGTTTTTGACTGGTTGTAATACTCCACTTCCACTTCAGCATAGGGGACCGGCTTGCCATCCATCTTGACAATGCCTTGAAACACATTCCCGGCATAGAGCCCAAAGGGCTTGGAAAGCGGCACAATTTCGGTCTTCAATCCCGCCTCGGCATCCCACCCTTCGTCATCGCCAAATGCCGTAACCACGGTCTTTGTATAATGGATAATATAACAATCCTCGGCTGGTTCCCAATAGGGCTTGGGTTCCATGCAAAAGGCATAGACGCCGGGGAACTTGATCTGATAATCCAGCGCCCAGGCTGTATGCCCCATCACTTTCGTCTGAACAAGGGACTGAGAGAGATCCTGATGCTTGCCATTGGCCACGACAAAAAAGCGTGCCGGCCGGACCATTTCCATGCCCACCATTTCAAACGGATGGGAAAATGAGAGTGCCACTTTGATCTTGCGGTTATCTTCCTGCATGACCATCGAATCCGATGGAATCACCATGCCAAAATGGGCTATTGCGGGAAGTGCCATTGCCATTGCCAAACCGAGAGTCAACAATCCGGTCATCATCCGTTGTTTCATGATCTGCTCCTTTTTGCAAAAAAAAACCACGAGACCGTGCGTGTCTTCATGACACATTAGCCTTCGTGGCGAAATGGTTTATTAAATAACTTTTTTTTGAATAACAGCTTAGAGCAGACTTCGGCCTGCGATTATTATCTATTTGTATGTTAATGCATGATGGATGTCAAGAAAAAATCCCGCCTCAAAGGGGCCGGTCCGGTTTTCCCCCGAAAGGGGTTGAGGATCATTCGTTTATGATATGCCCCGGGGAAATACCGTATCGCCGGATGGTTTTTTCCAGTGACTGCCCAAACAGGAAGTCAAGCAATCGGTTATCCAGCCCTGTCTTTTCAACGGCAAGTTTCCGAAAGTGAAGATCATACCGGATGACATAGGCCAGCGCTTCCTTGTCATCAGCCTCCACCATCCGACCGATGCGATCATAGGAACATTCCATATGGTGATCCCTGACAAGGGTCCACAACTCGGGCATATCGCCGATCAGATCCTTCCGTGAAAGATGCGGTTTCCGATAAACCATTGTAATTTCTTCTGTATCCCAGCATTGCAGTGCCCGGCACTCTGCCGGCCGATCTTCGTATATGGTACATGCAATGGACTTTTCATCATAAAACCGGCATGAGGAAGCGCCGGTTTGATTTTTGATCTTGATAATATCCGCTATCGCGGGGCCCGCTCTGTTGGCAATATTGTCAAATGCCGGCTCACCTTCCCGAATGGTATAGATATCCGCCAGCTTAATTTTGCCTTTTTCAATGAGCGATCGATCCGCCACATGGAACGCCGGCCCGCCCTTTCGGCAACAGGCGCCGCAACGCTGGCAGGTCATGCCGGCCGATGCCGGATGGTGTATTTTATCGGTCATTTGCTTCCCTGTTTTTGATGTCTACGGGTGTCACTATAACACGAATCAATCACTTAGCCCGCATATTTCATGAAATTTTTTGATAATTGTTTCATTTTGATTATATTTTAAGGTGTTATGATATATTTTGTCCGTTTTTACAAAATGCAAACTGTAATTCTTACTTTAAGGAATC
>JAXHTY010000004.1:153465-212814 GCA_034189905.1 Thermodesulfobacteriota bacterium | reverse complement strand
TTCTTAATAAATTTATATATTTTAGTGGCTACAATATTTTGAAGCAGGATAGCAAGAACATATTGATATTATAGAAAATTATTCCTATTTAAGGGCGTTTTTCTTTGGAACATCCGCTTCAAGGGGCTTGGATTTATCTATAAGTCGGGCCTGTTCAAGAAGTATCTGGGAATATAGCCCGTCAATACTTTCTGGGAAATCGCATGTCAGACGTCTGCGTCAGTCGCTTGTAAAAGAACTTCGGGTTGAAGTTGGTTTTAATGCGGATGGCGTCATGGGGGCAGGCAGCCCCGCAGTCGTAACAGGCCACACAGAGGGTTGCCCCCCGGAGCGTTTTTTCCAGGCGGGGAAGACCGTGTTTGCCGCCTTTTGCCCTGCCGGCCATGACATCGGCTTTGGAAATGGTGTCGGTGTGAATACATCCGCCCGGGCAGACCCCTACACAGATACCGCATTGTTTGCATTTATCCGGATCAAAAACAAGCTGGCCCGGCTGAATACCGTCGTGGGTATCATAATCGGGAATCCGCAGCCAGTCGGAAAATCTAAAGTCGGGTCTTTTCATCTATTCCCCCTGTTTTTCAAATCGCGGGTTGCCGTTGCTGTTTTTGTCATACCATGTCACCACCTGAGTTTCCCGGGGCACAATCCCGTCCGCTTTTGGCTTCTGATAGCCGATGGCAAGACAGTCTTTCAGGCAATAGGGATACTTGATGCCGAACCGTTTTTTCCACCAGGGATAGTACATAAGGAGCTTGATAAGCCCGATCCAGCAGGAGCCGGCCCCGAGGCTGTGGGCCGTCAGGACCATATTCTGGCCGCATATACCGATATCCGTGGCCGGCTCTGAAACCCCGCGCTTGTCTTCCACCAGCAGGATCAGGGTCGGTGCGCCGTGAAACACGGGTGTTCGGTCCTGAGCAATCTGGGACAGCAGGCCAAAAGGGACGGCATGCAGTTCATTGGGCAGAAACCGGATAAAAAGTTTTGCCAGCGGCTTGGTAATGGCCCGCCGTATGGCGCCCCCGCGGGTATAATCCAGCAGAAACATGAAAATCTTGGCAATACGCAAGGCATCTTTTTCCATTTTGGCCAGCATGTCCGGGTCGTTTATTACAATAAACCGCCAGGGCTGCATGTTGCCGGCGGAAGGAGCAAACCGTCCGGCCTCCAGGATGCGCCGGATCATGCTGTCCGGCACAGGCTCTTTTTTAAAGGACCGGATACTACGGCGCTCCATGATCACTTTTTCAACGGCATTCCAGGGCATGCTCTCAGTGTATTGACCAAGCGGCGAGAGGGTCTCGTCGTTTTTCATCCGTGTGTCTCCTTTATCGGGGTTCACCATGTTTTTTCAGTATGATCGTTGCCGGTGGCTGCTCCAGCCGTTGGCGCGGTCGGCAAGCAGGGCAGCGAAAATGGTATAACCAATATCCCATATTGCATAAATAAGTCAACCGGTTTTTTAAGGAGTGATTTCTGCAACCCGGCCGTCTGAATCCGCCGGCATCGTATCTTGACAGCACCGCATTTTGTCTGTAAGCTTTGTAAAGGATGGATAATCTTCAAACGGAGCGTTTTAATGATCATCTCCCAAAGGTATGCCGTTGTGATAGCCGCAATGCTGGCGTGTCTTTTGTTTATGAGTGCCACCGGCGTGGCCGAGGAAAAAGAGATTCCGCCGGGCAACCATCAATCCACCGCACCGCCTGAAGACGCCCGGTATGAAATTGTCCAGTCCCAGCTTGCCGTAAAGTGGACCTTCAAACTGGACCGCTATACGGGAAAGATCTATCAACTGGCAGCAACGGAAGAGGGGTTGGCAATCTGGGGTGAAATGCTGGTCTGGGATGCGCCGGATCACAAAGCCGGTAAAAAACCACGCTACCAGATTATGACCTCCGGACTGACGACCGCCCATTCGTTTTTGCTGGACACGGAAACCGGCAAAACCTGGCTTTTGACGGAACGCACGCTGACGTCCAAAGAGGGAAAGCCTCTGGATGTAAGGGGCTGGTTTCCCATTAAAGATCAATAGGATCTGATCTGTTACTGCCAGCTGACCAGGCCGCCATAAACCTATGGAAATCACACTGACCACGCCTGCGTTGCTTTTTCCGGCAATCTCACTGTTGCTGGTAGCCTATACCAATCGGTTTAATACCATTGGCGCGCGCATTCGTGCCCTGCATTCCCAATACAAGGAAAACCCGGATGATGTGCTGGTGGGCCAGATCGAAAGTCTGCGAAAACGGGTTTACATTATAAAAAACATGCAGGCATTTGGTGTTGCCAGCCTGTTCTTGTGTGTTTTATGTCTGTTTGTGCTGTTTGCCGGCAATGTACTGGCCGGGAAAATTATTTTCAGCCTGAGCCTGACATTTATGATGATTTCACTGGGGTTGTCGTTCAGGGAAATTTTGTTGTCTGTCCAGGCCCTGAGCCTCGAACTCAGTGATATGCAGTCAACCCCCCCGAAAAAGCAATAGCCTCCACTTAACCCTCGTCTATCAGAAACGTTTTTTACGCGCCTCTCCTTTTTGTTGTTTTTATCAACCAAACGCTTTTTATAAAGGAACGATGTTAGGTTTCTGTTAACTGCGGGAAATGGATATGCCGGGGCTTTTGGATTGACACCTGCCGGGGTTCTTCTGTATTCTATGAAAGATGCACACCTGATAGTTGTGGAAAAAGCCGGCCTTTTCCGGAAAGCTGTAATCAAAAGAACCTTATGACTGGCAGGAGCTTGCATGCACTACGCAAAATTTCAGTTCAAAAGTAACCTGATGAATGACGTTGTGCTGCCTTATTACAAGGGTGCCCTTTTCAAAAATCTGTTTCCCGGCCACTTCAAGCATGTGGCTTGCAAAGAACGAAAGCGGCAGTGTGACAAATGCCGCCTGGTTGATCGTTGCGACTACACCCGTTTGATAGAAATCCCCAAAAGTGTTGTATTTACCAAACGGCTGCCCATGACCTCCCCACCAAGGCCCTTTCTAATTGAACCGCCGCTGACCCGGGCCCGGGAGTTTGCCGCCGGCATGCCCTTTGATTTTAATTTAATCCTCTTCGGGGAAGCTGTGGACTGCCTGCCCGTTTTTGTCCGGACCATGAAGCGTCTCGGAGAACTGGGGTTTGGCAAAGGCGCCGCCCTGTATACAATGAAGGAAATACTGATAGGCAATGAAAACATCTACACCACGGCTATTCCCACACGGGAGATGGCGGTGATGCCGGATGCCCTTTATCCGCCGGCGCTCGGGCCAACCGGAGACAGAGAGATTGCCCTGCGGATTACCTTCAAAACGCCCTTGCGGATCAAGTACTATGACGACCCGGTGCCGGAATTGCCCTTTCACGTTTTCGTTCGTATGATGTTGCGCCGCCTTTCGTCGATGCTTGCCTGTTATGGTGAAGGCGAGCCGTCGTATGATTATAAAGGGTTGATTGAATATGCCAGAGAAAACACGTCTGCCGAATCCCAGCTTACATGGTTTGACTGGCGGCACAACGCCTCCCGGCAGGCCAAGTCCCTGATGAAGGGATGCATTACAGGTACTGTGGTTTATACCGGAAAGATCGACAATTTTTTACCGTTGATAAATGCCTGTGAATTGCTTCATGTGGGCAGACAGGCGACCTATGGTCTTGGGCAGTTTGAATACGAAGAACTGACTTAGTTCTCATAATGCAAACACATGGATGAAAAAAAACGCGTCACAAAAGCCACGGGCATTATCGGTGCGGCCACGCTGCTGAGCCGCATTTTCGGCTATGTCCGGGACATGGTCCTTGCCGGGTTGCTGGGCGCTGCCACTGCATCGGACGCGTTTTTTGTCGCGTTTCGCATTCCCAACCTCATGCGCCGGCTCTTTGCCGAGGGATCGTTGTCCATTGCCTTTGTGCCGGTATTTACCGGGGAGATTCAGGCGAACGGCCGGGAACAGGCTTTTGAAATGGCACGATCGGCAATCCGTCTCCTGTCGGTCATTCTGGTGGTTGTGGCTTTGCTCGGTGTATTATTCTCCCCGGCCCTGGTGCATGTTATCGGTCTGGGGTTTGCCGACACCCCGGAAAAGTTCTCGCTGACAGTCAGCCTTACCCGGATCATGTTTCCCTATGTTATATTTATCTGCCTGGTGGCACTGTGCATGGGCATTTTAAATGTGCTGGGCCATTTTGCCGCGCCGGCCCTGGCCCCGGTGTTGCTGAACATTGCCATGATCGGTTCGCTATGGGGCGCTGCCGTATTTACTACAGACAATCTGCTTCGGGTAAAGTGTCTGGCCTGGGGCGTGCTGGCCGGCGGTGTTCTTCAACTTACGCTTCAGGCGCCTTTTCTGGTAAAGCAGGGACTGCGGTTCTGGCAGCAGGCTCGGCTGTATCATCCCGCATTGAAAAAGGTGGGGGTGTTGATGCTGCCGGCCATTTTCGGTGCGGCCGTGTATCAGGTGAACACGCTGATCGGGACCATGCTGGCCACCATGCTGCCCGAGGGAAGTGTCTCCTATCTTTACTATGCAGACCGGCTGGTGCAGTTTCCTTTGGGCGTGTTTGCCATATCCGCGGCGACCGCCCTGCTGCCAAGCATATCCCGGCAGGCCGCAGTCAATGATTCCGATGCCATCATCGATACCTTCGGGTATGCCATGCGATTGATTTTTTTCATTTCCCTGCCCGCCATGACCGGGTTGATCGTGCTGCGGGAGCCCATTGTGACCCTGCTTTTTCAGCGCGGTGAGTTCGGTGAGCAGGCGGCCCAGCTCACCGCCCAGGCACTGTTCTATTACGCCATGGGATTGTGGGCCTTTGCCTCGGTGCGGATTGTGGTCTCCACCTTTTATGCCCTGTCTGACACAAAAACCCCGGTGATTACGGCGGTGATTTCCATCGCTGCCAACGCCGCACTGAGCATTCTGCTCATGGGCCCCATGGCCCATTGCGGGCTGGCCCTGGCCACGTCCATCGCCTCCATGCTGAATCTGATAATGCTGCTGTGGGCGCTCCGGGCCAGGCTGGGCAGCCTGAATTCCGGGACAATGGCATGGTCCATATCAAAATCTGTTTGCTGCTCGGCCGGAATGGGGGTGGTTGTCTGGCAGGTTTCATGCTATACTGCTACCTGGTCGGATCATTTTGCCGGCCTGCTGACAGGCCTGCTGGCCGGCATTGTGGCCGGCATCGCCAGCTACAGCCTTATGGCGTATCTGATGAAAAGCCGCGAGCTGGCCGGTGTATTGGCAATAATCCAGAAAAGGCGGGCGTGAAATGGGGCTGAAGCACAAGATCGGCATGACGGTTGCGCTTATCGGCCTTATCGGCCTTGTGGGTCTCATTCTGTATGGCAGTAACGGATATTTCGATTATGTCCGGTTCAAACAGAAAAAAGAACGTCTTGTGCAGAAGAATCAGGGGACGGAAGTGGAAAATCAGCATTTGAGCCGAAAGATCAAGCGTCTCAGGGACGATCCGGTTTATATCGAGCATGTGGCCAGGGAGGAGTTGGGGATGGTGGCGCCGGATGAGGTGATTTACAAGTTCCGGGATTGAATGGCGTTGAAAAAAGACCGGCCTCCCGGAAAGAGGGGCCAGCAAAAATGGAGTGGAAGATGAAGGAAAACCCCCTGTTTTATACGGTATCTATGGCAAAGTTGTGCGCCGGCCAGGGTTATTTTGAGGCAAGTGCGATGATTTACCGGCGCCTGCTGGAAGAGGATCCGGACCGGGAAGACCTGAAAACCGCCCTGGCTGGAGTGGAAGAAACACTGGCCAGCCAGACCGGACCGTCTGAGGGGAAGACAGAATGGCTGGAATCTCTGGTGCGGGAGTGGGTATCCCTCATGGTGGAGCATGACATCAAGCAGCGGTTCGACAAGATCCGCGGCAGTATCCGGCGGGGGTAATCGCCCTGTCCGATGTGTTTTCCCTTCTCCCTGTTCATTGTTTTGTTTCCTGCCTTAACTAGTGTCCATCCATTTTTATGGATGGAAACTAACTATCGCAGCGGCACCCTGCTTCGATCTTTCATCCAGATCAACGCCGCCAGTCCGATCAGGGCGACCATAAGCATAAAACCGGCCAGCGTCAGAGGGTTGCCTGTAACGGATATGATCCAGGTGCAGAGCATCGGCGTTGCACCGCCCACCACTCCCAGCCCCATGTTGTAGGCAACGGAATATCCGGACAACCGGTCCCGGGTGGGAAACAACTCAACAAATAATGATGGTGCAACCCCGCACAAAACAGCAATGAGAATCGCAAAAATAATGTGAACAATTACAACGGATATCAGAGAACCGCCGGAAAGCCAAATCAGCAGCGGATAGGCGCCGATTCCGAACAGGACCATGGAAATGGCAACAAGATGGGTCCGCCGGATGAAACGGTCACTCAACCATCCCATCACCGGGATAAGGAACAGCAGCAGAGCGGTGGAAATGGTGTTGATGGTCATGGCCTGGCCAAGCGGGAAATGAACATATTCTTTAAGCCAGTTTGGCAGAAATACCAGGGAAATATAGAATAATGCCCCATATGCAGAGGCCACCATGAGCGCCTGCGTTGTTTCTCTGGCATTGAGCGTAAATGCTTCCTTTAAAGGCGACGTGTCACCCCGCTGATGATCATGCTCCTTAAAATGAGATGAGCGGGGCAGATGCCGGCGAAGCCATATCGCCACGACCCCTAGCACAGCACCTAACAAAAAGGGAACCCGCCAACCCCAGGCCTGTACCTGATTGTCCGGCAACAGATTGGTGACCAAGGCAGCCATACCGGCACCGAGCAGCATGCCGCCCATGCTCCCGATATTTGCATAACTGCCGGAAAGCCCCCGGTGCTTTTCGGGCGCTGTTTCCACCAGATAAGTCACCGAGCTTGAAAATTCCCCACCCACGGAGAGTCCCTGCGCCAGTCGCACAATTACGAGCATTGCCGGTGCAAAAAGGCCAATTGCGTCATATGTGGGCAAAAGACCAAGCGCAAAGGTGGGAACCACCATCATGATAACAGATATAAACATTGCTTTGCTTCTGCTCACCGTATCACCCAGCCATCCGAAAATCGCGGATCCCAGGGGCCGCATGACAAAGCCGGCCGCAAAAATACCGTAAGTTGCTAAAAGCGAAGCGATTTTATTTTCGCCGGGAAAGAAAAGGCCGGAAATAATAGAGGCCATGTAACCATATAAGGCAAAATCATACCACTCCATTATATTGCCGATAACACCGGCCGCGATGGCTGAATTTCGTTTTCTCTTTTTCAAATATCTGCTCGTTTGTATTGGCTTTTGTTGTCTTGTGGCGAAAGCACTTCGCTATTGTTCATTACAATAATTATGTGCATTCAGTCTGTCATCGTCAAGCGTTCAAAAAGTGAACATTTTGCCGGGCACTGGCTGACAAAGCAAACAGGTCTTCAGCACCGGGATGGATCAATTTGACAGAGTGAAGATATGTTCTATGTTTAAAATAAGAGATAAATATGTATTAAACAATGGAGGCAATCATGACAGAGATAAAAAAAATACTGTTTGCCGTTGAAGTTTCCAGCCTTGCCGAAAGTGTGGCAAAGTGGGCAGATTTGATGGGGCGGCAGTTCGATGCCGAAATCCACTTGCTACATGTGGTGCCGTCACTTGAGTACTGGGGGGTGGCTTATGCCATGGATCCCGGTCAAATGGATGATACGAACAAAATCATTGAGCATGCTCAAAATAAGCTTCAAGCCTTTTCCGATGAGCATCTGGATGCTGGGCTCAAGATTAAATCCCGGGTTGTTATCGGGGCGCCGGCCGAAGAAATCATAACGTATGTCAAGCAAGAAAATATATCCATGATCGTGATGGGTACCCACGGCAAAAGCGGGCTTGATCGGGCCATTTTCGGCTCGGTGGCAGACCGGGTCCTTCGTTTTTCGCCGGTGCCTGTTTTGACTGTAAATCCTCACCCGGCGGAATAGCAAATCGGTTACTACCCCTCTGTACTTTCACAACAAAGGCAGTATGCATGTATGGCCCGAGGGAAGCGCTTTGCCCGGCCCTTGATCGCATCACCCAGCCGTGACTCAACTGTTTGCATGTAATGGCATATTGCGATTAAAATTTTTACAAAAATGTGCTATACGGATGATTACGCTGTGGTTTCGGGCAGGTTAATCGTTTCGGCTGAATCTGGAAAGGGTAACGCAAATGAATGATACGACGCTGTCTGTCATTGCCCCGCCGGCGTGGTTCCCCGGTTGGCTTGAAAATATATGGCATTTGCTTTCTGTTTATCCGTGGCTGCTGGCCCTTGTCATCATGGTGGCCGGTCTGGGCTTGGCATTTCTGGCCCGGACAATTATCATGTTCTGGGGCCTTAAGCTCACCCGTCATTCAGGTCTGGCGTCACTGGAAGAGCCGGTCCGGATCGGGGCCGGCGTAGTGGCCGTTGTGGTGGGGTATCTCATGCTGGTGACGGCCCTGCATACCCTCCCTTTGAGCGAAACCGCCATCTCATTCATCACCCGTATCCTGCTGACGCTCCTGACGCTTCATCTGATCCGGGATGCGCTCAAGGCCAGCCATCTGGCGCTGGATGTGCTCGGCAAAGTTCAGGACCGGTTTTCTTTGGTGGAAGAGCGCACCCTCCCCCTGTTTGACCTGATTTTTACGGTGCTGATAGTCGCCTTTGGGGCTTATGCCCTGCTCCAGATCTGGGACATTGATCCGACCGCCTGGCTGGCGTCGGCCGGGGTGGTGGGTATTGCCGTGGGCTTTGCAGCCCGTGATACCCTGGCCAACCTGTTTGCCGGTTTTTTTATCATTGCCGATGCCCCCTATAAGCAGGGGGATTATGTGGTGCTGGACTCCGGCGAGCGGGGAGAAATCACAAAAGTGGGCATTCGCTCCACCCGCATGCTCACCCGGGATGACGTGGAGATAACCATTCCTAATTCCACCATGGCCAATGCCAAGATTATCAACGAGTCCGGCGGTCGGTGGGAAAAATACCGCATTCGCATAAAGGTCGGCACCGCCTATGGATCGGATGTGCATCAGGTGGTGGACATTCTCGAGGCCACGGCCAAAGCCCATGCCAGGGTGTGCAAGAACCCTGCCCCGCGCGTCCGTATGCGGGGATTCGGCGATTCCAGTCTTGATTTTGAGCTGCTATGCTGGATAGAACAGCCCGTGCTCCGCGGCCTGGTCAGCCATGAACTCTATATGGCTGTATACGACACCCTTAACCGGGAAAACATTGAAATCCCCTTTCCCCAGCGGGATCTCTGGGTCCGGAAAATGCCGGCGTCATAGGCGTCGAATTACAAAAATCTTGGTCATCAAAAAATCTCATGAAATATTCAGATCAGCGGTTTCTGCCTTTTCCAGAGTCGGTGATTTCCACAAGATCGGGTGGATAAGGCTGGAGAAAGGCCTGGTTTTTGAGGTAGGGCGTGTCAAACCGGACGGCGTAGGAATGAAGCAGGTGAGTGAGGGTGGCCAGGGGAATGCGCTCGTCCCGGTAGTTTTCCAGGGTGTTGAGGAAAAAACGCTTTTCTTCTGATGACAGATTATCGGAAATGATACCAAAGGCGTGCATCACCATGTTGATCAGGGCTGTGGGGCGGGCCGGGGCGGCAAAAATATCGGCAAGCCCGGCTTCGTAGCGGTCAAAAACCGTTTCAAGGGACAAATGGTCGTGGTTGGCGGTGATTTTGCCGCAGATGCGCATGGCCTGTTCATTGTAAGCCAGGAAGAGATACTTGTACCGGCTGTGAAAGTCCATCAGGGCGCTTATTTTGCCGGCCTGCCGGGCTTCACGGAACCGGACCCGGGCGAACAGATGAGCGAGAAAATGTTCCCGGATAGTAAAGTTTTTCAGTCGCCCCTCGTCTTCTATGGCTGCACCGGGAAACCGTTCTTTTAACTGCCCGCCGAACAGCCCCCCGCCCCGGTCGGTACCCGTGTCCGGCCGGTCCTTGTGATGAAAGATTTTCGTGTCCCTGATACCGCAGGACGGGGACCGGCTTTTCATGATAAATCCGTCCACAACCGGCAGCGCGGTCAAAAATTCGTGTGTGAATTGCTGCATGGCGTCGGTGAAGTCCTTACCCGTGGCCGGCTGGTGCATGCGGGACTGGCCGTCTTCCAGGCTGATGCGGACCGGGTCCCGGGGAACGCCCAGGCCGATGGCCATTTCCGGGCAGACAGGTTTCATATCCACATAGGCTGAGAGTTTTTCCACAAAGCCATCGGGTATGACCTGGCCGTTATACCGGCAGTGATCAAACCCCAGGCATTTACTGACCACAACAACAGGTTTATCCATCGGAATTTTCCCTTTCGGCAACGCCGGCGTATCCGTTGCGGGCCCGACCGTTAATTTGATCGGTTGTGTTCATGTAGATAATGTCCATCCATTTTTCTGTAAAGACACATTTATGGATGGAAACCAGATAGCTGCAGCCTGAAAATTTGTACCACAGGATGATGCCAAATGCACGGAATACTGCCAGTAAAAAACCTGTTTCTGATATGTGGGACAGAGTGCGCAACAGAAGCGGAGGGGTGGGGGTGGGGAGTACGGCAATCACGGTTAGCCGGAAGAGGGGCTCAGGGGGGAGGATCTACCGGCAAATGAACCGTGAAAGCAGTGCCGTGCCCCGGGTTGCTGGATGCACGAATATCACCGCCGTAAGCGTTCGTAAGGCGGCGAACAAGGGGAAGACCGAGGCCGGTCCCTTTTTTATCGGGCCAGGAGGTAAAGTGTTTATCAAATACCCGCTCTATATGGTCCGGCGCGATGCCCGGACCAGTGTCGGAAACCGTAAATATTGCATAATGGCCGCATGGCAGACGGTAAGGACTGGCCTGGTCTTCCGTCAGATGGATATCGGCCAGAGTCATTCTTAGAATGCCGCTCCGGTTTTTCATGGCATGGCAGGCATTTGTGATCAGGTTCATGGCGATCTGGTGAAGATGAGTGGCATCGGCCCGGATTCGGGGGCCGGTTTCTGGTATTTCAAGCACAACCTGAATGCGGTGCGGCATGGATGTTTCTATCAATCCCGCCGCCTCTTTGACAATTTTTCCCATGTCCACCGGCTCCAATGAATGGAATGGCCGGGAAAATGGTTCTAGCAGACGATCTACAAGGTCTCTGGCCCGGCATGATGCTTTCAAAACCTGGTGAAGTGTCTTATGGCAGCGGTTTTCAGGAGATGTCATTTCCAGCATTGTTTCTGTCAGGCCGATAATGGGGAACAGGATATTGTTAAGGTCGTGGGCAATGTCCCCGGACAGAACGTCCGGGGTCGACAGGGCCCGGTTCGGATCCAGATCCTCATGCAGAGTGTCACAAGGGGTAATCTCCCTGAAGATCGTCACCATGGCGACTGATCCGGTCGCATTGTATACGGGCGCATGGGAGGTGCGGTAGATCCGGCCGTCACAGGGGTTAATAATTTTCGCCTTTATTTTTTTACCGTGGGTTAAAACCCTGCCAAGAACACACCACGGACATTGTCGGTCCATTCCAAAAACAGCCGTGTAGCAGGGCTTACAGCGCTGAGTGTGAGGGATTTTTTCCGCCATGGCCGGATTTATCTGTTCAATCCGGAAATCCGCCGAACAGATATAGATGGGATCATCTATGGCGGCCATTATGGCGTTGTATTGTTCCGGGGTTTCCTGGTCCGGGTCCATTGTCTGATAATGCATGATGATTTCCGGTTTGTCGATTGGTGCTGATGGCGTGTTCCGGCACCGGTTTAAAAATCGGGCCGGAATGCGCCATTAAAGCCTCCTGGAGGGAGTAAGCTAAAAGTCTTTGAAGTCGTCTTGCTCTTCTTCCATGGGAATAGCCGTTGCCGCTGCCGGTGTCTGGTGAAGAGGGACGGAACCGGCAACCGATTGTGTCATTACCGGTGCATGAGCCTGATAAGTCACGCTACGATGGCGGATGCTATCTTCGCTGACACTTGCAGGGCCGCCCGCAGTATTATTGCCGCCCACCACGGCGACCAGATCGCCGACAATGGATTTCATTTCTTCGGCCTGGGCGTTGAGCTCTTCGGAAGAGCTGGCCGCTTCTTCCGCATTGGCGGCGTTCTGCTGGGTGACCTTGTCCATCTGGCCGACAGCCTGGTTGACCTGATCCACGCCCTTGGCCTGTTCTTCCGATGCCGCGGTGATTTCATCCACCAGGGCCCCCACTTTTGCAGCGTTTTCCGCCACGGCTTTGAATTCGTCATTGGTCTTGGTGACCAGTTCCGAACCTTCTTCCACCCGCTTGACCGTACCTTCGATAATGCCGGACGTGTTTTTGGCGGCTTCGGCCGCCCGCATGGCCAGATTCCGTACTTCGTCTGCCACCACGGCAAACCCGGCGCCGGCTTCACCGGCCCGTGCCGCCTCCACTGCCGCATTCAGGGCCAGCAGATTGGTCTGAAAAGCGATTTCATCGATCGTTTTGATGATCTTTGAGGTCTCCTGACTGGCGGTTGATATTTTTTCCATGGAAGCGGTCAACGCGGTCATGGAATCATTGGCCTGGTCCACCCCTTTTCTGGCATCAATCATCAGGGAGTTGGCTTCCTTGGCATGAGAGGCGTTCTGTTTTGTCATGGCGGAAATTTCTTCAAGAGAAGAGGATGTCTCCTCGATGGATGCGGCGGATTCAGATGCCCCTTCGGCCAGGGACTGGCTTGCGGAAGAGACTTGGGCGGCGGCGGCGGAAACCTGTTCGGCACCTGCGTTGAGCATGGACACGGCCCGCATGATGGGGTTGCTGATACCCTTTGAAAAAAACAGGACACCGATGATAGTGGCGGCCAGAAAAAGGCCCCCGACCAGAAGAATGACATTTCGAATGGTAATGGCGGCGGACATGAATTCATGAGACGGCTGGGTGACGCCAATGCTCCACCGGGTAAGGGGGACCGGCGCAAAACCGGCGATTTTTTCTATACCTTCAAATGTATATCCTTCTACACCGGTCTGCTGGGACAGCATTTTGTCCATAATAGACCCCATGCCTTCCAGTCGGGTAAAGTTGGTGCTCATCACATGATCCATATTGGGATGGGCAATGCACAGACCGTTTTTATCTGTCATAAAGGGGTAGCCGGTTTCTCCCACGGTAATGGTGGTAATGTTATTGGCAATAAAATCCAGCTTCATGACGTTGACAACCGTGCCGAGAAATTCACCGCTGCCCGAGACGATCGGGGCACAGACCGGGGCGATCGGTTTTCCGGATATTTTCGATTTGACCGGGGAAGAAACATTGGTGCGGCCCTGCCTGGCCGCCTGAAAATAGTCCCGGTCGGCAAGGCTGGTGCCAATAAGCGCATTATTGCTGGTGTCCGTGGCAATAACAATACCGCCGGGATTGGTGATAATCACGGCTTCATAGTCCATACCCCGCTTGTTCATGATGCGCGCCAGCATGCGGCTGAGGGATTTGAATGCCGGCGCCTGATCATCTGCCCCCTGCCGGGCTGCAGCAACTGCGGCCAGGACGGTTTCCGTGGTGCTGAGATCATTTGCAAGCTTCATCTCTTCCTGCAGCACCAGCTGGGTCATGTTGGCCAGGTCCCTGGCCAGGTTGACCGCCTGCTCCCGGGCCAGTTTATCCAGGGCGGTGGACGCCTTGTTAATGGAAAAAAACCCTACCACCAGCAGGGGCAGCAGGACGATAATGATACCGCCGCTAATCAGCTTGAAGTTGAGAGAGCGTTTTTTCATTTGTTTCTCCTTTAAAGATAAAATATGAAACCGTTCGGGGTCAGGCCGCTTGTTCCATCTTCGAGAAATCGTTTTCCGTAAGCACATGGTCGATGTTCAGCAGGATTTTCACATCCCCGTCGGATTTTGCCATGCCGCGGATGTAGTCCGTGTCCAGGCGAGTGCCGAAATCGGGCGTGGTTTCAATGGCATCGGCTTTTATGGATAAAACCTCGGAAACCGAATCTACCACCAGGCCAACAATAAAGGCGCCGGATGCAGCTGCAATTTCCACGATGATGATGCAGGTGCGATCGTCATATGCCACTGCTCCCATGTTGAACCGCAGCCGAAGGTCCATCACGGGGATCACCCTGCCGCGTAGATTGACGACGCCTTTCAGGTACTCGGGGGTTTGTGGCAGTGAACGAACCGGCATCATGCCGATGATTTCCTTAATTTTCATTATGTTGATGCCGTAAGTTTCGCCGGCCAGGGCAAAGGTGAGGTATTTCCCTTCTTTTTCATCTGCCTGCGGCTGGCCGGGCTTTTGGTTCGGGCTGCTCATGAGACGCCTCCTTGTGGATTTGTTTATTTGAAAGATGATCGATGATGAGTTTGAGTTCATTTTTGGATACCGGCTTTGCCATGTAATAGGCGATCCCGTAAGAACGTACTTTTTTTTCCATTTCAGGGGTGTTGTAACCGGTCATGGTAATGATGTACCGGCCGGGCTCCTGGTGTTTAAACATCGGAATCCATTCATATCCTTTGCCGTCGGGAAGAAAGATGTCCAGCAGGATCAGGTCATATTGCCGGTCTTGAATAATGCCGGCGGCGTCGTGCCCGGTCCCCACTGTATCCACGAAGTGGCCCCACCGTTTCAGAGCCCGGTCAAGTGCCTGGGCCAGAGTTGTGTCGTCGTCTACAATAAGAATATTCATGGGGTGTTTCGCAAAAGCCGGGTTTGTGATTGTTGAATATTTCTTCTTGAACATGCGGTCTTATAATAGCCAAAGGTGTGCCAAGCCGGTTAAGAATAAGATAACCAGCCTATTTTATAGAATATTTTCTTTTAATCAACACCGGTTAAGGCGTGAAGCAAAACAGGATGGGCGCGACAGAAATGCCACACTGCCTGGCGGGAAAAATGCCTTATTATTGATTATAAAAAGGGAAATGGGGTGCGACACATGTGACGCAGGGGGGTGGTAATGTTATCGCACAGGGGTGATGCCGAATTTTTTGAGCTTGCGCTGAAGCGAACGGCGCTCAATGCCCAGTTCGGCGGCTGTCCGGGTCCGATTGTCCTGATGCCGGGCAAGGGTATTGATGATGAGCTGTTTTTCGTATTGCGCCATGGCCTCCCGCAGGGTCATATTCCGGTGAAAAGCGGTTTCTGTTTCGCCGGCGGGCTCCGGGTCACGGCAAATATCCAGAAAATCCAAGCTCTTAAATGTGTGGTAGCGATGGATGGCGTTTAGCAGTTCCCGCACGTTTCCGGGCCAGTGGTAACGGGTCATGGTTTTTATCACATGCTCCGGCAGAACCGTCACGTCCTCTTCCGCCGATCTGTCAAGGGTGTTCAGAAAATGACAGATCAACAGGGGAAGATCCTCCATCCGGTCTCTCAGCGGCGGGACTTGCAGGGGCAGAACATGAATCCGGTAAAAAAAGTCTTCCCGCATCTTGCCTTCCATAATCATCTCCTTCAGATCCCGGTTGGTGGCGGCGATGATGCGAATGTCAATGGGGACAAACCGTGTGCTGCCAAGGGGCACAAACCCTTTATTTTCAACGGCCCGAAGCAGTTTCACCTGAATGTTCAGCGGCATTTCGCCAACCTCGTCCAGAAAGAGCGTGCTGCCGTCCGCGCTTTCCAGATAGCCGGATTTATCCATCACCGCACCGGTGAACGCGCCTTTTTTGTGACCGAAGAATTCACTTTCAAAAAGAGATTCCGGAATGGCGCCGCAATTGACGGCAATAAGATCCCGGTTTCCGCGGTCGCTGAGGTCGTGAATGGTGCGGGCCACCAGTTCCTTGCCGGTGCCCGATTCCCCGTAAACCACAACATTGGAGACGGATGCTGCGGCCTTCAAAATATGATCGTAAATCACCTGCATGGCGCCGCTTTTGCCGATCAACCGGCCCAGGCCATACCGGTCCTTTATGGTGGATTTGAGGCGGATATTTTCAGTTTTCAGGTTATGGGCCTCTTCCTGAATAGCCATTTCCCGGGTTTTTCGTTCGGTGATATCGCGGACGGTTGCCAGAACGGCCGGCTCTCCCTCCCACTTGATAAAGCTGTTGTGAGATTCCACCCAGAATGGGGTCCCGTCCTGCCGGATACAGAGGGCCTGGACCTCTTTTTCCTGAATGCTGCCATCTCTGAAATCCTGGATAAGCTTTTCAAATGCCGGGCGGTGGTTGCTTTCAATAAGATTCGCAATTGGCGTTTTCGAAAGCTCAACCGGGGCCTCATATCCAAACATTTTGACAAATGTCATATTCAGAAAAACAAAGTGATTGTTCTGAATAACACAGACTCCGTCGGCTGCCTGGTCGGTTACCAGCCGGTATCGGCGCTCGCTTTCGTGTAAGCGCTCCTGCGCAGATCGGTAATCGGTGAAGTCCTGAAGGGTTTCAATCGCGCCTGTAATCTGACCGTCCGCATCGGTGAGAGGGGCGGCTGTAAAAAAGAGCCAGCGGCCGGCTTTGCCAATATCCGGAAAGAAGCCGTCTGCTTCGTACGCGCCGTTGATGAGGACAGACGGACGGGAGTGTCCCTTGTAAAAATTGCTGATGGCTTCAGGCGCAGCCCTGTCCACAATCATGTCGGCGAGCAACGGCCGCTCTTCCGGGTAAAAGGCGGACCAGTGCCATCGGGTGCCGATAACTTCTGACGCGGGTCTGCCTGTCAGGTTTTCACATGCCTTGTTCCAGTGGGTAATGACATGTTCGGCGTCAATAACAAAAGTGGGAATGGAGTTACCCATGACAATCTGCGAAAGCGCAGCTTCGTTTTCCTGAAGGGCCGCCAATGCCCGTTTCTGGTCGGAAAGATCAAGCATAACACCGCCGATACCGGAAACATTGCCGTTTTCATCCGTATAAGTTTTTTTGTGAAAAAGAAACGTGCGACGAAAGCCGTCGGCGCATTTGACCTGAGCCTCGTAGGATTGCAAACCCGGCGTTTTCAGCAATTCCTGATCCGCTGAATGATACACCGCTGCCAGGTCGCCGGGAATTTTTTGAGAAAGGTCAAACAGGGTATGGCCGATAATCTTTTCCCCGGGCAGGCCCAATACGGTTTCAGCAAAGGCTTTGTTGCAGGCAATATAGACGCCGTCCGGGTTTTTATAAAACACCGGGGACGGAATGGCATCCAGCAGTGTTTGCAGAAGCCGGACTTTTTCTGTTAATGAGCCGGTATGGGCAGAAGCACGCTTCGTGGTCGGACATGGGGCGTTCCGGCTTGATTGAAAATCAGCGGGGCAGCGGTTCATCAAATATCTCCGGGGCTTTTTGCAGCCATAAAGCGGCGGTCAGTACGCCGGACATCTCTGGGAAATTGACTTCACAAGGGGAATTTGGTAAAGATTGAAATTTCGGTAATGGTCTTCCAGGCACTGATCCAGGTTCATGTAGTACTATTTTACCATAATTATAAAAATTAATAAACCGGAAAGTTATCCTGCTCAAGACACAATCACCCAGCAGAGGCGTCATGGGCATTCAATCATTCACGGACGAAAAAGCGGGCGGTTATTCAAAATTTTCAAATCGTGATTATGTTAAAATTTTACACCAGGAGGCATTATGATTGTTACAGCAAAACTGACAGCCAGTGAAAAAGACAGGGATCAGGTTGAAAGGATTCTCAAGAATCTTGTGGCTGAGGTAAGAGCGGAAGAAGGAACCCTTGTCTATACGCTGCATCGAAGCCAGAATGATCCCAATGTGTTTTTGTTTTATGAAAAATATCAGGACATGGATGCGCTCGTGGTTCACGGGGGCACGGACTATTTCAAGGCGGCCATGAAAGACCTTGCGCCGCTGCTGGCGGAAAAGCCGGTTATAGAGATGTTTGATGAAATCGACAGCATCTGATGACTTTTTAAGAAAGAGGACAACCCATGGCAAAAATGACAGACCGTATGATGGAGCTGTTTAATAAGGTGCCCACCGCCATACTGGCAACCGCGAGTGCGGACGGCACTCCCAATGCCGTTCCGGTAGGGGCCAAAAAGATTATTGATAATGAGACCATTCTGATATCTGATCAGTATTTTAACAAGACCCTGACCAATTTGCAGGCAAACCCCAGCGTGGCGGTTTCGTTCTGGGAAGGCCATGAAGGATATCAGCTAAAAGGCAAGGTCATCATTGAAACCAGCGGCGAACGGTTTGAAGAAACCGCCAAATGGATTGAAATGATTGCCGAAAAGGTCGGCAAACCCCTGAAGTCCAAGGGTGCCGTGATCCTGGCCATTGACGAGATTTATGGTCTGGCGCCCGGGCCCGGGGCAGGTAAAAAAATTGCGTAAGCTGAATGTTTCAACCCATGGCAATGCAGCGGTGCCGGGAAAAAGATTGGCCACAGGCCCACTCGGATGATGACCGGACGGTGGTTTTCCGGGGGCTATTTGATAACAATAAACAAGAAGCAGCGGGCGCAGAGGCGTATTGATCGCCGCGCCCGCTGCGTTGAATAATAAAATATAATGATAAGGATGCTGCCGGAGAAAGGGAGCGCGACGGTGATACGACTGAATTTTAAAAGATGTGAGTTGATTGTTCTGGTGTGCCTGCTGGGCGTGATAATGATGACCACCGGGTGTACGCCGGTGGTGAACAAAGACAGAGTTGAAGGCATTCCTTCGCATCTGTCAACTGGCCTTGCCCCGGATCCTGGTCTGACCGTTGGCATCCTCGAAAATGGTATGCAATATGCGCTCATGGAGAACAACCGGCCCGAAGACCGGGTCAACATGCATTTGATGATAAATGCCGGGTCGTTTCACGAGGCCGAAGATGAACGGGGCCTTGCCCATTATCTGGAACACATGATGTTTAACGGAACGGACCACTTCCCGCCGGGTGAGCTGATAAAGTATTTTCAGCGCATCGGCATGCGGTTCGGGAATGACGTGAATGCCAGTACGGGGTTTTTCCGCACGGTTTACGATCTGCACCTGCCGTCCGGGGATGCGGAGAGCCTCGCCGAAGGACTGGTGGTCATGAAGGACTATGCCGAGGGTGCGCTGTTGCTGCCCGAAGAGGTGAACCGGGAGCGCGATGTGATTCTTGCAGAAAAACGAACCCGGGATTCTGCGGCATACCGGACCTTTGAGAAGACGCTCGGGTTTGAACTGAACGGTGCCAGGGTGGCAAAACGGCTTCCCATCGGGCTGGAAAGCACTATCAAGGCCGCGGATCGCCAGACGCTCAAGGGCTTTTATGATGCATGGTACCGGCCGGAGGATATGACGCTGGTGGCGGTGGGAAGTTTTGATACCCCCACCCTTGAAACGCTTATCCGGAATGACCTTTCTGGTGTGACGCCCCGTGCGCCTGCCCGACCGGCTCCTTCACCGGGAAAAGTGGTGCACGACGGCACAAAGATTTTTTATCACTATGAAAAAGAGGCCGGCAATACGGAAGTCACCATCGAGTCCATCGGACAAAGCCAGGAGCCGACGGATTCCCGGTCGTATAAAAAGGAACGGTTCATTCGGGACATGGCCTTTCGTATTTTCAACTATCGGCTGGAAGCGATTGCTGCGGCCGACCATCCGCCCTTTACCGGGGCCTCGGCCGGTAGTGGACGGGCGTTCCGCGATTTTGAATATGCGGCTCTTTCCGCGGACACCTCGCCGGAAAACTGGCAGCAGGCACTGGAAGTCATTGAAAAGGAGCTTCGGCGGGTGCTGGAACACGGGTTTACAAGCGACGAGGTGGACCGGGTCCGTAAGGAGGTTCTGGCGGGACTGGACAAGGCTGTCAGCCAGGCGTCAACACGGGAAAGCAACATGCTGGCCCGTATGATAATTGGGAGTATTGCTCATAAACGGGTGGTTCAGTCGCCGGTGCAGGAAAGAGACCTCCTGGCGCCGGTGGCCGAAAACATAACACCGGCCAGACTGCATGATGCCTTTCAAAATGCATGGACGCCGACAGGCTTGCCGGAAAGCCGCCTGGTGCTGGTAACCGGGAATGCGGCCATTAATGCATATGATATCTCACCGGAACTGCTGATCGAAAATATTTATGCAAACAGCCGAAACCAGGCGGTGGCCAAGCCTGAAGAAAAAGAGACGGTGGCCTTCCCCTATTTGCCGATACCGGAATCCAGCGGGGCCATTGCCGCAAAAAAGCAGGTGAAAGATCTGGACATCTGGCAGGTGGATTTTGCAAACGGTGTTCGACTGAATATCAAGCAGACCGGTTTCAAGGCAGACAGCGTGATCGCCCAAGTGGGATTCGGCCGGGGGGAGGTCGTGGAGCCGGCCGACAAGCCCGCCCTTGCGGAACTTGCGACAGCGGTTATCAATGAGAGCGGATTTGGCGGTATGGACAAGGAAACCCTGGGCCGGGCGCTGGCCGGCAAGACCGCTAACATGGTTTTTGGTGTTGACGAGCAGCGCTTTGGTTTGAATGGCAGTTGCACATCAGCGGATCTGGAGCTGCTGTTTCAATTGTTTTATGCCTTTTTCAAGGACTTCGGGTGTACCAGTGCAGCCTATCAGCGCAGCCTGGAGCGGTTTGCGCAAAAGTATGAAGAGATTGCCCATACCATTGACGGTGCCATGGCGGTAACAGGCCAACGATTTCTGGCCGGCGGGGATTCACGGTTCGGCCTGCCGCCCGACTACAACGCCTTTACTGCACTTTCCGTGAACGATATTCAGCAATGGGTCGGCCGGGCCGTTAATCAGACGGTACCTGAGATATCGGTGGTGGGCGACGTTGACCCCGCCGTTGTGATCCGGGTTGCCGCAACCTACTTCGGCGGTATGGATTTTTTTCAGGAAAAGACGGCAGTATCCGCGAATGCCGGCAAACGGAAGGGCCCGGATTTTCCGGAGGCGGAATCGCTGGTGCTGGAAGTGCCCACAAAAATTAAAAAGGCCCGGGCAGAAGTTGCCTGGCCCACGGCCGATTACTGGGACATTCATAAGACACGGCGGTTTTTCGTGCTGGCGGACGTGGTGTCCGATCGGATGCGAAAGACCATTCGGGAGGCATCGGGTGAGTCCTATACCCAGTATGCTTATAACTTTGCGTCCCAAGCCTATTCTGGGTATGGCGTGTTTCATGCCGTTGTGGAAAGCGGAACGGATGCAACCCAAACCGTGATCAATCAGATTCGGGAGATTGCCGCAGATATTGTAGAAAAGGGCGTTTCCGAAGAAGAGCTGCGCCGGGCGCTGGATCCTACCCTGACCCATATCCGGGATATGGTGGAAACCAACAGGTACTGGCTGAGCAGTGTGCTGGCTGGCTCCCGCTCCCATCCGCAACGGCTGGAATGGAGTCGCAGTTTTCTGGATGATTATGCCTCTATCACTGCCGGAGAAGTGACGGCTCTGGCCCGGCAGTACCTGGATAACAGCAAAAGCACGTCCGTGGTAATCCGGCCTGCACCGGGAAGCACCGAACAGGATTGAATTGTTCGGTTTGTTGTAATATAGTGATGGGCACGAGTTGCCGTCACAGGTTGCATTTAAACGACTGGCTATGAGACACATGGGTTAAGGAGGTTTTCCACATGCAAAAAGAAAAAAACTGGGGGCTGTCAACCAAAGCGGTCCATTCCGGCGAGATCCGGTATAACGAATACGGCTCCATCACCACACCCATTGTTCAGACATCGACTTTTATTTTCAGGGGGGTTGAAGAGGTCAAGGAGCTGGCCGCCCAGACTGACGGCCGTTTTGAATACGGCCGGTACGGGCATCCCACTCAGATCGCGGCGGAAAACAAACTGGCGGACATGGAGGACGCCGAGGATGCCGTACTGTTTTCCTCGGGCATGAGCGCCATCACCACTTCTTTGTTTGCCCTGCTCACCCACGGTGATCATATCATCATCACGGACGATGCCTACCGCCGGACCCTGGAGTTCTGCAAAACCTGTCTGGACCGGTTCGGTATTGAGTGTACCATGGTAAAGATGTGTGATTACGAGGCCATGGAAAAAGCCATCAAGCCCAACACCCGTCTCTTTTTTTCCGAATCGCCCACCAATCCCTATCTCAATATCATGGACCTTGAGCGAATCGTTGATATTTTCAAGAAGCGGGGCATTCTGATTATTTCCGACAGCACCTTTGCCACCCCATACAATCAGCGTCCGCTGGAATATGGCATTGACCTGGTCATGCACAGTGCGACCAAATACCTTGCCGGCCACAACGATTTGCTGAGCGGGGTTGTGCTGGGCAACCGGGACCTGGTGGAGCCCATCCGGGAGTATCTTAAAATCACCGGCGGTGTGATTGACCCCAACTCTTCCTATCTGCTGATCCGGGGGTTGAAAACATTTGAGCTTCGCATGGAACGGCTCAATGCCAACGGCCAGATTGTGGCCGAACGGCTTGAAAAACATCCCAGGGTCAATCGGGTTTACTATCCCGGCCTGGAAAGCCATCCCCATCATGACGTGGCCAAACGCCAGATGAAGGGGTTTGGCGCGGTGGTTACCTTTGAGGTTAAGGACGATATTGAATATGTGCTGGATTTTCTGGGGAAGCTCAAAATTCTCAACATCGGCCCCAGCCTGGGCGGCGTGGAATCGCTTATCACTCATCCGGCCACGGTGAGCTACTACGACAAAACCAGAGACGAACGCCTCGCTCTGGGCATCAAGGACGGCCTGATCCGCCTTGCCGTGGGCGTGGAAAATGTGGATGATATTGTGGATGATATTGATCAGGCGCTGGGATAAGACATACCCTTATATGTTTTTCAAACTGTTTTAAGTTTTGTATTAACCATACGTTTCTTTGCTCGCCCAAAGAAGATGGTCTCGTAAAAAGTCAAATTTGGAACGGCAAAGTAAAAAGTTCAAGTTCGAGGCGCGCAAATCTTGAGGAATGGAGCGTACTTAGCAGTACGTGACATGACGAAAGATGCAGCGCAACAAAGAAATTGGACTTTTTACGAAGCCGTCAAAGAAAAGTATGCAAAAGAAAGGGCGCCCCGCAGCTTGGCCTTCGGCTTCCCTCGCAGGAACGGTTTTTTCGGCGCGGGCAGAAACTCGCCTGTCCTTGCGTACAGACGCTATCTACTTACATGCCCACACAGTCTGCCCGCGTCCTCCGAAAAACCGCCCCTGCTCGGCTGCGCTGCAAGGGGCTGAGATCGAGGTGTGCGAATGGTTTAATCATTCAATGTGCAGATATGTGCAGATTAAGTAGACATCTTATTTTTTTGTGTTGTTTTATTGTAATTTGCTCAATCAGTTATGGGTATGCTGGCGATTTAGCAAAACAAATGGCTTTGGATGTTAAGTGTGTTTTCATTGATCCAGGATTTGGTGGAAGGCTTTTTAAAGGGTATTCAAAGCTATATTAATGAAGGAGCGCCGCAATGAACGAAAACATATACGCGCCGCCCAAGTCAAACCTGATTGAAGAAAAACAGACTGAAACGGAACTTGCAACCCGATGGCAACGGTTTCTTGCTTCCACGGTTGATGGCCTCATCATGATGGTTGTCATTTTACCGGTAATGTGTTTTACGGGATAGTTGTCCAATGAAAATCAGAAGAATTACATCGCTTACGGCGTTTTTGTCATTTTTTGTGATGCTGCTGACCAGTGTTGTTTTGTATATCGCGCCGCAGGGGCGTGTGGCATATTGGGCGGACTGGCGGCTCTGGGGCCTTTCCAAAGATCAGTGGGGGGGCATTCACATTAATACCGGTTTTCTGTTTTTATTCGCGCTGTTGCTGCATATGTATTACAACTGGACAGCTATTATGTTATACCTCAAAAAGGCCAAACAGTTAAAGGTCTTTACAAAAGAGCTTAACCTCGCCCTGATATTGACGGCAGCCGTTGTGGCGGGAACATATGCCGGGATACCGCCTTTCTCGAGCATAATCCGGATCAGCGATCACTTTAAGGCAAAGGCCGCCGAAAAATACGGGGAACCGCCATACGGGCATGCAGAGCTCTCTTCCATAAAAATATTTACCCAAAAAATGGGTGTTGACCTGGACACCGGGATCCGCCGCCTGGAAAAAGCCGGTTTCCGGGTTGATAATGAGATGCAGACCCTTCAGTCAATTGCCAAGGCAAATGGCGTTTCGCCCCAGCAGCTATATATGATCATGTCTCGTACAGCAAATGGGATAAAAAAGACAGCTGAAGGAAGATCCCTGCCGGCATCTCCGGTACCCGGCACGGGAAATTTGACACTTGCAGATTTTTGCAGCCAGTACGACCTGAACATAAAAAGGATACGGCGCTATTTGAAAGAGCGGGGCCTTGCAGCAACAGGAGAGATGACGATAAAAGAGATTGGCGAAACAAACAAGATGGCCCCGGCTGATGTCTATGAACATATTAAGTCAATTGCTGCGGATAAGCCATAAGGGCAAAAAGGCAAGGACATTTTCATCATCCGGTGATAAGATGGTGTTTGTTCAAACAGGCGGCGTTGAAGGCAGATATGGTAAGTGAAATAACCTACAGGGAGAAAATGATGGAACCCCAGGACAACACGACATCCCGGCGATTGTATGTGGATTATCCCTGGCCCATATGGCTGGCCGGGTGGATCGCTATTTTAAAAGGGGTGGTATGGCTCTCCTCAGATCCCAATATCCCCCAGTTGCAGCTCACCGTGCTGGGATATAAATATCTGGCATTGATGATTCCGCTGATTGTGTGCGGTATAGCCCTGTGGAACTTAAAGCGGTGGGCTGCATGGGGGCTGGGGGTGTTGTGTGCCGCAGATATTCTGTTTTTCATCTTTTTTCCCTTTGCCATGAACGCGCTGGCCCTGAACCGGATATCCCTGGTTTCCCTGATATTTACCTTTTTTGTGTTTGTGGTCAACGGCCCGGTCAGCGATATTCTGATTCTCATATTGCTGCCGGTCTTTTTCCGGTATGCCGGAAAAAAGGATGAATCAGCGAGCGATTAAGCAGTTAACCGGTATATACCAGAGAAATGTAAATAGTTTCCATCCATAAATGGCCTTTTTCCGCAATATCTGCGTCAAGCTGCGGGCTTGCTTGTGCGGCGTACGCCCAGTACGCCTCCGCGCAACCCCTTGTTTTCCTTGATCTTGCGGAAAAATTCACATTTCTGGATTGGAAACCCCAGATTGTGCCATCCATGTGAAATGGATGGACACTA
Organism: Thermodesulfobacteriota bacterium; assembly: GCA_034189905.1. Lineage (GTDB taxonomy): Bacteria > Desulfobacterota > Desulfobacteria > Desulfobacterales > Desulfosudaceae > JAXHTY01. The sequence goes on along the minus strand of JAXHTY010000004.1, from coordinate 187,731 downwards.
AATAAGCCAGGGAGGTGGGGAGATGGTATTCACGAACGATTCATCCGGGAAGGCCGGTGCCGGCCGCCTGGGAAGGTTTTTATGTGTTGAATCCGGAGCCGGCTTCGTGCTGGGGGGGGTGGCAGCGACGCTGATCGCCTTTGTTGTTTTACGGACCGGCAACGTCGGCGGATCCGGCGCTACCACGGAAGAGTCCTGGATGTTTTATGCCGGTATTTTGCTGCTGGTCTCCTTTATGCCGCTTACCGCCTTTTCCCACAGGCGGTTCCGCCTGCCCAGAAAAAATGATGAATACCGTCGTATCATGGAGCGGTTGAACAGCGCCGGCATTGAAGATGCTGCTACTTTTACCGTGCTGGACGAAAAATACAAAACATGGGACTATCTTCTGCCTCTGGCGTTTGTCAGCCTTTTCAGCTTTATGGGATTTGTGGTGCTGTTTCAAAACAATGCGGATATTCTGTTGTCCGGGTTGTCCTTTTTCATGAACGAGTCGCCTGTTGACCACAAAAAGGGCTCGCTGCTGGCCATGGTTATGGCGTTTTTGGGTGCTTATGTGTGGTCCATCCAGTATATTCTCAAGCGTCTGGTTACCGTGGATCTGCCACCCGGTGCCTATTACAACGTGGGCATCCGGATGGTGCTGGGCGCGTTTGTGGCATTGATCTTTTACCATTTTATCGCAGCCCTGCCCAAAGGCGAGTTCGGTCTGGGAAATGTGCAATTGAATCTCGTACCCAATGTCACCTGCCTGCAGATGATGCCGGTGATCGGTTTTCTGACGGGCATATTCCCCCAGCGTGCCATATTGTATATTGCCGAGCGTTTCAAGTTTACATCAGACGGCCCCACCCATGCCGATACGCTGCCGCTGGACATGCTGGAAGGCATTACTCAGTTTCACAAGGTCCGGCTTTCGGAGCTTGGCATTGAAAACATTCAGAACCTGGTCAAGGCCAGTCTGGTGGAGTTGATTCTCAAGACCCCTTATAAACCCCGTCAAATCATTGACTGGATGGTCCAGGGCAAGCTCTGTCTGTTTTTTCATGAAGATATTGTGGCGCTACGAAAAGCCGGGGTCAGAACCATTCTCGGATTCAAGCTTTTGGGTGATCAGGGACTGCTGGCCAATCTTTCACATACGTCCGGGATTGATGCGGCCCGCCTGGAATCGGTATACGAGATAATCAAAGAGAGCGCTTCCAACGACCGGCTGGCAAAGGCTAAAGATTGCCTGCATTCGGTATGACCCTGACACCGCTTTAAACAGCAATTATTTCAATACGGAAGGAGAACACATGGATCCCCGCTTTTTGACGCTTACGTCTGAAGATGGCGTGGCGGTTGTGACCATCAACCGGCCGGAAAAAAAGAATGCCCTGTCCCCGGATGTGCTTTCGGAAATTGCGGATATGTTTACCGCGCTGAATGATAATACCGATGTCAACGTGATCGTGTTTACCGGCGGAGAGTCTCTCTTTTCAGCCGGGTTTGATCTGAACGTGGTAAAAAGTATTGAAAAAAACAGCAATGAAGCGTTTATCGCCCTGTTTCACCGCGCCTACCGGGCCATTCTTTTCTGTACCCAGCCCGTTATCGCCGCCATTGGCGGGCCGGCCATTGCCGGGGGCTTTGACCTGACCATGATGTGCGACATCCGGTATGCATCGGAAAAGGCAAAATTCGGCCAGCGGGAGATTGCTCTGTCCCTCACGCCGATCATGGACCCGCTGTGGCGGATCATCGGCCTGGGCCGCGCCAAGGAGGTAGCCCTTACCGGCCGGATTTATGATGCCGCTGAAGCCCTTCGAATGGGGTATGTGAGCGATGTGTTTCCGGCAGGCGAGCTGATGGCGTCGGTGATGCCCATTGCAAAAACCATGGCCGGTTACGACCGCACCTGCCTTGCGGAAACCAAGATGCTTTCCAATATGATTCTGGACAAAGATCTGGACGGGGCTATGAAAGCCCAGGAATGGCTGTTTCGGTCCTATATCGGTTCAGACGACAACCGGAAGCGGGTGGATGGATTGCTGGCCAACTTGAAAAAATAGGAAGATTTATTGGGGCAATTGAAATCGGTAGCGCAATCGATTTCGAAGATCCTCTCCAACAGGCGGATGCAATGGTATCTCCTTCTTGCCCCCGCCTGCATGGAAATGCAAGAAGATCCCGAGTCAGTCTTCCTGAACATTCATCATTGAAACACGGTCTGTGGCAGGCGGAAGGATCGTCCACTCAACATTGTCGTCGGGATTTATCACCAGCGCGGCAATATGATTGTCAAAAAAGACCTGGTCAACAAGGCGTTCTGTGCCGGATAAAGATGCAATCAACCGTGTCTTGCTGATGACCGAGGCAATATGGCATTGAGAGAGCTTTGAAATACCTGCACCGTATGTTTTCAGTATCGCTTCCTTGGCGGTCCAGGCGCGGAAAAAGGTGGTGAGCCGGTCGGATGAAAACAGATCCGCCTCGCTTTTGGTGAGAATTCTTTTCAACAGTCGTTCAGCAGGGCGGGACGCGCACTGTTCCACATCAATGCCGGTAGTGTACGGGGAAAGAACAGCGGCCACATACCCGGGTTTATGGGATACGGACCACCACGTGTTCTGAAAGGGGCGCGGGGCGCCATGGGAATCTTTTTTTAACGCGGTGGCATCAAATTCCGGTGGAACGCCGGGACTGATTTCGGCGCACCGTTCAAGGCATTGCCGGGCGTACCGGCTGAGCCACGGCTGACGGCGTGGAAGCGGCAGGTCAGTCAGGCCGGCCGGAACCTTGCGTATGACCGGAAAAAGGGTTGTCATTTGTCGTTGCCGGCATCAGCATCCTTTTTGTCGATAATCATGCGCAGATCGGCTACGGTGACGCCTTTTCCTTTTTCATGAACCAGCAGGGGGTTGATATCCAACTCGACGATGGACGGATTGTCCATAACCATATCGGACAGGCTGACCAGCATTTTATGAATGGTCTCCACGTCGCATACCGGTTTTCCGCGAAATCCGTTCAGCATGGGGTAGGACTGAATGCTTTTGACCATTCGCACGGCATTGTTCCTGCCGATGGGGGCCACGCGGAAAACAACATCCTTGAACAATTCCACAAAAATCCCCCCCAGGCCGAACATGATCAAATGTCCGAACCCCGGTGAGCGGTTCACGCCCATGATAACCTCTTCCCCGGAAGGTGCCATTTTCTGGACCAACACGCCCTTGATGTCCGCCTTCGGGTCATATTTGGCGGCATTGTCCACAATTTCTTTAAATGCGGTTTTTACCTCGGTTTCGCTGTTCAGCCGCACCTTGACGCCGCCAGCATCGGATTTGTGAATAATCTGCGGGGACACAATTTTCATCACTACTGGAAATCCGATTTTTTTTGCGATCTCGGCCGCTTGTGTCTGATTTTCCGCCAGTTTTGTGGGCAGCACATTAAACCCGTAACATTTTAAAAATTCGTTTCCGTCCAGTTCGCCAAGATAGGTCTGGCCCTTTTCCTGGCAGGCCTCAATGATTTCACGGGCCCGCTTTTTATCGTGGCTTAGCTTGAACTGGGCCAGATGCTGGCGGTGGACCCATTGGGCGGAGCGGTACAGCGCGCCCAGCGCCCGGGCAGCATTTTCCGGAAATCGGTATACGGGAATGGAGTGGTTTCTGAGATATTCCACACCTTCGGATACATCGATGACGCCCATGAAAGAGCAGACCACCGGTTTGCGTGTCTTTTTGGCCAGGCTGGCAATGACCTTGGCGGTTTTAATGGCGTTTGTCATGGACTGGGGGGTTAGAATAACCAGCGCCCCGTCCGTGTTTTCATCTTTTATCACCGCGTCAAGAGCATTGTGATAACGGTCCGGGTCTGCATCTCCGATGACATCGACAGGGTTGTGGATGTTGGCGGTTGGCGGCAGGTGGCTTGCCAGTGCTTCGGTGGTTTCACTGGTGAACCGGGCCAGCTCCAATCCGCTTACTTCGGTCATGTCGGTGGCGACAATACCCGGGCCACCGGCATTGGTAACAATCGCCATCCGTTTTCCCTGAGGAAATTTCTTAACGGCAAAGGCACCGGCATAATCAAAAAGTTCACCGACCGATTCAACGCGAATAATGCCTGATTCCTCAAATATGGCGTTATAGACACCCTCGGAGCCGGCAATGGAGCCGGTATGCGACGATGCGGCCGCGGCACCTGCGCCGGTACGGCCGGACTTGATGGCCAGAATCGGCGTCGGGTTTTTGCTGGAGGTAATCTTGCGGACCTCATCAATAAACTCCTGACCGCCGCGTTTGAGCTCTTCCATATACATCAGGATGACTTCCGTGTTTCTGTCTTTATGCAGAAAGCGAAGAATGTCCAGTTCATCTACATCCGCCTTGTTGCCCGTGGAGATAAATTTGGAGAACCCAACCCCCATCTCTGCGGCGAAATCCAGAACCGCGGTGCACAGAGCGCCGCTCTGGGAGATAAAGGAGATGTTGCCGGGTTCCGGTATATGGGTGGAAAAGCTGGCATTGAGCCGGACCTTGGCGACGGGATTGATGACCCCCAGGCAGTTCGGCCCCACCACGGGAATACCGGCCTCCCTGCACTTGGCGGTTATCTGTTCCTCGATCTGTTTGCCTTCGCCGCCGACCTCTTTAAACCCGGCGGAGACAATAACTATTCCTTTGACCTGCTTGGTAATGCAGTCCTCAATGGCCTTCAGGGCCACCTTAGGCGGCAGTATGATCATGGCCAGGTCCACCGGATCGGGAATGTCAAGGATGCTGGGGTAGGCTTTTACACACAATATGGATGCAGCTTTGGGGTTGACCGGATACAGGGTGCCGTTAAAGCCGCCCCGAAGAATATTTTGAAAAAGGTCATGTCCCACTTTGCCAGGTGTGGTAGAGGCGCCCAAGACAGCAACGGATTTGGGCGAAAAGATCGGATCTAGCTTTTCCATGTGTCCTCCTTCACGATATTGTTTCAGAAATAACGTGTTGCGGTTTTCCGCGAAAGACGGGCTCGTTACTTGTGCTCTTCGTAATCGTTGTCGCAGTCGGCAACCGCTCGACAACGATTACGATAAAAAGGATCGGTAAATGTTGTCTATTCCGACCTGGTATTGACGGGGAACATCGGCAAAACAAATCTTAATGCGTATAATAAGCCACAATGGCGTCCGCAAGTCCGGCAATGGTATAGGTGTCCGCCGAAATGTGCACGTCAAAACCTGCTTTTCTGGCTGTATCCGCCGTAATGGGGCCGATGGCCGCAATCCGGACACCGGTCATCAGCCTGTCGGCAGCGGCCTTGTCCGCCGGCAACAGGTTCCGGAAATTGGTAACCGTGGATGAACTGGTAAATGTTACCATATCCACCTCCCTGTTTTCCAGGGCCGGCAGCAGGTTTCCGGATGTATCCTCCTGGCGGGTGAAGTAGACGGGAATCTCATCCACCAGAGCCCCCATTTTTGACAATTCCTCAGGCAGAATGGGCCGGGCTTCGGCTGCCCGGGGCAGTAGTATCCGTTTGCCTTTTACGTCTTCACTTTGAAAGGCTGCAACTACAGATTCCGCCCGGTAATTTTCCGGTACAATATCGCTGTTAATCCCCTGCCCTGCCAGCCGCTTCTCGGTCGCCGGACCGATTACCGCGGTTTTGAAGTGCCCCAGCGCGCGGGCGTCCAGACCTTTCTGGTAAAGACGCTTAAAAAAGAAATCAACCCCATTAACGCTGGTAAAGATCAGCCAGTCATACGTGGAAAGCTGATCCAGGCTTTTATCCAGCCCGGTATAGTCGTCCGGCGGTACCACCCGGATGGTAGGGCAGGGGATGCAGGCTGCGCCCAGTCCGGACAACAGCTTCATAAACTCGCTGGCCTGAGGCCGGGCACGGGTCACCACAATCCGTTTGCCCAGCAGCGGGCGCTTTTCAAACCAGCCAATTACGTCGCGCATTTCCACTACGCCACCAATGACGATGATGCAGGGCGCGGTCAGGCCAGCTTCTTTCACACGTTTAACAATATTTTGCAGGTTGCCGGTGACGGTTTGCTGCAAAGGCGTTGTGCCCCATCGCACAAGAGCCACAGGCGTATCACCGGTCTTGCCGTGATCCATAAGGGCTGTAACGATTTTTGACAGATTCCGGACCCCCATCAAAAACACCAGGGTGCCGGGATTGTCTGCCAGTACCTGCCAGTTGACGCCGGTTGTTTCTTTGGTGGGATCTTCATGTCCGGTTATAAACGATACAGAAGCGGCATACTTTCGATGGGTCAGCGGAATGCCTGCATAAGCCGGTGCCGCGATGGCCGAACTTACGCCCGGCACGATTTCAAAAGGGATATTCCGTGCTGCCAGCACCTCAGCCTCTTCGCCGCCCCGTCCGAAAATAAAAGGATCGCCGCCCTTGAGTCGGGCCACCACCTTGCCCGCTTCAGCCTTTTCCGCAATCAACGCGTTGATCTTGTCCTGGGTCAGGGTGTGGTCCCCGGCCTTTTTGCCCACATAAATCACTTCGGCGTTTTCCGAACACAGACCCAGCAGCTGCTCCGCCGCCAGGTAGTCGTAAACCACTACATCGGCTTTTTGAATACAGTTCTGTCCTTTAACCGTGATCAATTCCGGATCACCGGGACCGGCACCGATCAGATATACTTTTCCAAGATATGGTTTCATTGAATTGTTTTTTCCATGATAGTGTCCAATATTTCCCTGGCGCCGACAGACAGGAGCTTCTCCGCCAGTTCGACGCCGAGCTCCGCAGCTGCCTCCGGATTGCCTGAGACATGGTCCCGTATTAACCGGCTGCCGTCCAGGTCCGCCACCAGGCCCTCTATTGAAACCGTGTTGCCGTCGATTTCGGCAAAAGCAGCCATGGGCACCTGGCAACCGCCTTCCAACCGTCTGAGAAAAGCGCGTTCACCCGTGACAGCAATGCGGGTTTCCCGGTGCTCAAGGGTGCTGACGATGGGCTGAATAAGCAGATCGTTTTCACGGATCTCAATGCACAGGGCACCCTGGGCCACGGCCGGCAGCATGACCGTTTTGTCCATGTACTGGGTTATCCGGTTGCCGAATCCCAAGCGGGTGAGTCCGGCTGCGGCAAGAATCACAGCATCCATTTCACCGCTGTCCAGTTTGGAGAGCCGCGTATCGATATTGCCTCTTAACGGCACAATGGTCAGGTCCGGCCGAGTGTAGAGAAGCTGGGATGCGCGCCTGAGACTGCTGGTGCCGATACGGGCGCCGCCGGGCAGATCCGGGAAAGGGGTCTGGTTGCTGGCAATCAGTGCATCAAAAGGTGTTTCCCGGTCGGGCACGGCACCGATACACAGGCCGGGCGGAATATCGCCGGGCATATCTTTCATGCTGTGTACCGCCAGATCGATCCGGCCGTCCAGAAGGGCCTCTTCGATTTCCTTGACAAACAACCCCTTGCCACCGATTTTGGCAAGCGGCGTGTCAAGGATTTTGTCGCCCCGGGTTTTTATCACCACCAGCTCGGCGCGGCATTGCGGGCAGTTTTCTTCAAGCCGGGCTTTTACCCACTCGGCCTGCCACAGAGCCAGTTTGCTTCCCCGGGTGCCGATTTTTATGCTCACGGTTCCGGTCATTTGTTTATCCCGACCCGCAGGTGCCGCAGGAGGAGGCGGCGCAGCCGGTGCAGGACGATGTCCCGGCTGAACTTTTTACGGTCAGCCCGCTCTTGTCCCTGGTATGAAACCCGCAGGCAGACATAAGCTTTTTGATTTTTTTGGCGCCGCACAATTCGCAGGCGTCGGGCGCTTTTCCTCCCATCACCAGGGCTTCAAATGTTTTGCCGCATTTTTCACAATGATACTCATATATTGGCATTTTCCGTCTCCAACAATATCAGACTTATCTGATCACATACGGATCATTTTACCGCAGAGGCGCAGAGAACGCAGAGATATTGATGGCCTCTGCCTTCTCTGCGCCTCTGCGGTAAAACAACATATTATATTTGAACGCCGGGCCGTTGGCATCACAGGGCAACAGCAATATCGACGAACGCATCCTTTATAACAGAAATTTCAGAATCTGCAACCGTTCTCATGTCCATGATAAACCAGTCGTTTTCAATCCTGCCGATAACAGGTGGTTGATTGTTTCGAAGGATTTCCTCAATACGGCTGGTAGAGATGCCGTTCAACCGGACGCCGACGCAACTGCTTGGAATTTCCAGAAACGGAAGGGAGCCGCCGCCCGGCCGGGAGGGAAGGGGCAGAATGGTGACATCGGCCATAACGTCGCCAATCCTCTTCAGTTCCGCCTGAAGGGTTTTGGCGCGCTGTTCGACCGTGGCCAGGGGCATGGTAATCATGTTCAGGGTGGGGATCGTCTCAATGGCTTGCTGTTCATCCCGGTAGGCCCGTAATGTCATTTCCAGGGCAGCCAGGGTGAGCTTGTCGATTCGCAATGCCCGGGTGAGCGGGTTTTTGCGAAGTGTTTGAATGAGCTCTTTTTTTCCAAGAATGATGCCCGACTGGGGGCCACCGAGAAGCTTGTCTCCGCTGAAGGTCACAATATCCGTGCCGCTTGCCACGGCATCGGCAACAGTGGGCTCGGCTGTCAGACCGTATTTCTGGAAATCGATGAGTGTGCCGCTGCCCAGATCGTTCATCACGGGAATGTTGCATTTCCGGCCCAGGGCCACCAGATCGTGGAGCGGTACCTCGGCGGTGAATCCCACAATGCTGTAATTGCTGGTATGGACCTTCAGCAGCAATGCGGTGTCATCGGTGATGGCGGTCTCATAGTCGCTGAGGTGGGTTCGGTTGGTGGTGCCGGTCTCAACCAGAATGGCGCCGCTTTTTTTCATGACATCCGGGATTCTAAAGGAACCGCCGATTTCGATCAGTTCGCCTCTGGAGACCACCACTTCCCTGTCTGCGGCAAGGGCGTCCAGTGCAAGAAGCACGGCACCGGCATTGTTGTTTACCACCATGGCCGCTTCCGCACCCGTGAGTTCGCATAGAATCTCTTCCACGCAGGCATACCGGATGCCCCGCTCGCCCCGGGTCAAATCAAATTCGAGATTGGAGTAGCCGGTTGCCACCTTTTGCAGGTGATTTACCGCATCCTTTGACAGAAGAGACCGTCCGAGGTTGGTGTGGACCACAATACCCGTGGCATTGACTACGGTATTCAGGTTCGGCTTCATGGCCTGGCGTGCCAGGTCAGCCGCTGTGTCGGCGATCTGCGCTACATGCGCGGCAGTGATGTCTTCTCCGGCCAGAACAGATGCCCTGCGCCGGGCAACTGCCTGTCTGCTCGCTGAGACTAGTACCGTGTGGGGAATGTCCCGGCAGACCGGGTTATTCTGCAGTTCGGACAGTACCGTATCTACGCCGGGCAACTGCCGCAGCAAGGTTTGTTTTGTGTCGGTCATCAACTTGATTTACCTTTACAGAACAACGGGTTATGCAGAAACTGCGTTCTGTTCCGGCATCCCGTTTTTATTGTTCAAAGGAACCTCGTCGATGATATCATAAAATTGGGAAAAGGAAAGTCCTATAACGGAAAGCCGTTTTTTGAGGTTGGTAATGTTGATGGTTTCCTGTTCCAGCCCGGGCCGGAAACAGGACATCAACAATTCCGCCAGGTAAACAATGTGGACCATCTCGGGGTAGGCTTTTGCTTTTTCGGGGCAGTGGTGGTGGGCGATAACTTCAAAGAGCGAACCGGGCAGGCGCCATTTTTTGGCCAGTAATGCCCCGGCCCGGGTATGATCAGTTCCCAGCAGGTCATTTTCTGCGGCCAGCATGCTGACCTCGTTTTCCTGAATTCGATAGAAAAGCGGATTTCCGGTAGATAAAAACTGATCCAGGACCACCATGCCGATATCGTGGAGCAGCCCTGCTGTATAAGCGGATGACGGCGACACCTTGCCGGTAATATTGGCAATTTTTTCCGCGAGAATGGCGGTTCCCAGGGCATGGTGGTAAAGGCCACCCTTGCACAGCGCATAACCCCCCGTACGAGTGTTCTTGTAATATCCGTTTATGCAGGTATTCATTACCATTTTGGCCAGCATGTTCCGGCCCATAATCACCAGACAGTGATCAATGGAATCAATTTTTTCTCTGCCTGCCATGGCGACCGAATTGCAAAGTTTGATGACCTTGGCCGTGATGACCTGATCTTTTTTTATCTCTGCCGTGAGATCGTCGATCTCGTAATCATCTTCATTCAGTAGGCGTAAGATCTTGAGGGCAATCTGGGGAATGGGGCGTGTTGTATTGATGGATCGAACCACCTCATCTTTTGTGGGTTTGGCGGGGGACGGATCGTCTTTTGGAGACCCGCCTGCCGGATTAATTGCCGTTTCGCCGGTTTTCATGTCAAGCTCAAGGGTGCAGGTAAAAAACCCGCCGGTTTCGCTTTCCTGAACAGAAAGCCCTTCTTTCTGCAGCAGGTCAAACACAATATCTGCCGTACGGCCGCCGATATTGAGTTCCATATCGTGGAAGGTAACCGGTAACACGAGTGCACCGCCGGCAACGCAAACGACCATGTTTTCCCGAGTCGCACCCTTTTCGAAGAGCTGGCCGAGGAACATGGGCAGGCCGGTGGTTGCATACCTTTCAGGGGTGCTGTATGCGCCACTGGCCGGAGGCTCCGGCAGGAGCAGGTGGATCAGGCCGCCCACCTGAGCAACGGGATCGAATATGGTGACCCCCACACAGGTTCCCAGATACGCCTGAAGCGTCACCGGTTGTGAACGGTCAACCCAGAGCGAACCTGCGGCAATATGCAACATAGTGGATTTGACCATGAATCGTGTGTCTTTTATGGGTGATGGGTGAATGGAATGTCAATATATTGATTTAATGTTAAATTATACCATGCTCTGCTGCAGAATGCCACCTTTTTTTGATTTACCTTTTTGATGCAAGGCACCATATTAATCTTGCTTTCAAAAAAAATGGGTGATAAGCTGTCGATTTATTTTATCGATAATGTCTGCCTTGCTGAAGCATATGCGGTCTTTTGGCGGACAGAATGCGCATTTTTGGGTAACGATTTTCGGATCGTTGGTCTTTAATTAAAAACGCGTTTTTAATGGAAAAGGTAAATAAGGAGGAATTATGGCTTACGATGCAACAAAAATGGCCGACTGGCAGATTTCCGAAGAGGCGGAAAAGAATATGCCGACGCCGGACGAATGGCGGGAAAAACTGGGGCTGCAAGCCGACGAAATGCTCCCCATGGGCCGGCTTTCCAAGGTTGATTTTCTGAAGATTATTGACAGATTAAAAGACAAGCCCGACGGAAAATACGTTGAGGTAACCGCAATCACCCCGACCCCGCTGGGCGAAGGTAAAAGCACCACTTCCGTTGGTCTGATGGAAGGTCTTGGCATGCGGGGCAAAAACGTGGGCGGCGCGCTGCGTCAGCCTTCCGGCGGCCCCACAATGAACGTCAAGGGCACTGCGGCTGGCGGCGGCAACTCGCTGCTCATCCCCATGACCGAATTCTCCCTGGGTCTGACCGGTGACATCAATGATATCATGAACGCGCATAACCTGGGCATGGTGGCCATGACGGCCCGTATGCAGCATGAGCGCAACTATAATGACGAGCAGCTCCAGCGCCTGACCGGCATGCGGCGCCTGGACATTGACCCTACCCGGGTTGAATTCGGCTGGATCATCGACTTCTGCGCCCAGGCCCTGCGGAACATCGTCATCGGCCTTGGCGGCCGCTTCGACGGTTACACCATGCAGTCCAAATTCGGCATTGCCGTCGGTTCCGAGCTCATGGCTATTCTGGCGGTGGCCACAGACCTGGCCGACCTGAAAGACCGCATCAACAAGATCACCGTGGCATTTGACAAGAGCGGCAAGCCGGTTACCTGCGGCGATCTGGAAGTGGGCAACGCCATGGCCGCTTTTATGCGGAATACCATCAACCCCACCCTGATGTGCACCGCCGAATATCAGCCCTGCTTTGTGCACGCCGGTCCGTTCGCCAACATTGCCGTTGGTCAGAGCTCCATTATCGCCGACCGCGTCGGCCTGAAACTGTTCGACTACCACGTCACCGAGTCCGGTTTTGCGGCAGACATCGGGTTTGAAAAATTCTGGAACGTAAAATGCCGGTTCTCCGGTCTGAAACCGCATGTTTCCGTCCTGACCTCAACCATCCGCGCCCTGAAGATGCACGGCGGCGGCCCCAAGGTTGTGGCCGGTAAAGCCCTTGACGAAGCCTACACCAAGGAAAACCTGGAGCTGGTGGAAAAGGGTGTGGAAAACATGGTCCACATGATCGGCGTTATCCGCAAAGCCGGTATCAACCCGGTGGTTTGCGTCAACCGTTTCTACACTGACACTGATGCCGAAGTGGCCATCGTCAAGAAGGCCGCTGAAGCAGCCGGTGCCCGCTGTGCCGAGTCCAAGCACTGGGAAAAGGGCGGCGAAGGCGCGCTGGAATTTGCCGATGCCGTTATTGATGCATGTGAAGAGGGCAACGACTTTGACTTCCTGTATCCGCTGGATATGAAACTGCGCGACCGTGTTGATCTCATCGCCAAAGAAGTTTACGGCGCCGACGGTGTGGATTGGTCTCCGGAAGCAACGGCCAAGGCTGAAATGCTGGAAAACGATCCCCAGTACGCCGATTTTGCCACCATGATGGTCAAGACCCATCTGTCCCTGTCCCACGACCCGGTTAAGAAGGGTGTTCCCAAGGGATGGCGGCTGCCGATTCGCGACGTGCTCATTTACTCCGGCGCCAAGTTCCTGTGCCCCTGTGCGGGCACCATCAGCCTGATGCCCGGCACCGGCTCCAACCCGGCCTTCCGCCGCATTGACGTTGATCCGGCAACCGGCAAGGTGAGCGGGCTGTTCTAACCGGCAGACCGTCTGCTCATATTTGTATCATATACACAACAGGGTCCGGGGTTTCCGGGCCCTGTTTTTTTGTGAGATCGCATTTCATGAAATGTTTGCTTGTCAATCCGTTTTACCCCATATCGGAAACCCCTTCGCCGCCGCTCGGGCTTGCCTATCTTGCGGCTGCCATGGAAAATGCAGGTGCAACTGTCAAGATTCTGGATTATGTTGTTTATCCTTACAGCCGAAACGCCCTTGAAGACGCCGTCAAAGAATTCTCACCGGACATGGTGGGTGTGACCTGTGTCACCATGACCTATGAAAACGCGGCAACGATCGTTCGGGATACCAGGCAGATCGGCGATATTCTGACCGTTATGGGCGGTCCCCATGTTTCCATGTGCCCCGAAGAAACCATGGCGGCACTGCCGGAGCTGGATATCGTGGCCATTGGTGAGGGGGACGACACCATTGTCCGGCTGGCCACAGAAGTTCAAGGCGAGCGCCGGTGGAGCCAGGTACCGGGCATTGTTTACAGGGACGGTGATGATATTATCGCAACCCCCTTTACGGCATATTCCGTGGATGTCAGGGCTTTGCCCATGCCGTCCCGCCACCTGCTGCCCCTGGGGCGGTATAAGGCCCTTAACATGCCCGTGAGCATTACCACCAGCCGGGGGTGCCCGTTCAAGTGTATTTTCTGCGTTGGCAGAAAAATGGTGGGCGCAAAGGTCCGGTATCGCGATCCTGTAAAGGTGGTGGACGAACTGGAGACATTGAAGCAGATGAACTTCGGACAGGTGAATATTGCAGATGATCTGTTTACGTCAAACCGCCGGCATTGCATGGGCGTCTGTGATGAAATGCTGAAACGAAATCTTTCGTTGAAATGGTCCTCTTTTGCCCGGGTGGACCTGGTCACTCCGGAAATTCTGAAAAAGATGAAAGAAGCCGGCTGCACAGCGGTAAGCTTCGGGGTGGAGACCGCCAACCCGGATATGCTTAAAACCATCAAAAAGGGGATCACCATTGAACAGGTATTGGCAGCCATCACGGCTTGTATGGATGCCGGCATTTACCCGCATGTCTCCTTTATTCTGGGGCTGCCGGGAGAAACAATGGAAACCCTTGAGGAGACCCAGGCATTCGGGGAACGTCTGAAAGCCATGGGGGCTTCCTATGGCTTTCATCTGCTGGCGCCGTTTCCCGGCACGGAAATACGGGAACGGGCCGAGGCGCTGGGCATACGGATTCTGTCCAACCACTGGCCGGACTACCATGCCAATAAAGCCATTGTGGAAACCCCGGGCGCGGACAGCATTACGCTGGACCGCATTGCCGGGCAGTGGAACGATGATTTTGACATCTTTCTGGGTGAAATAAAGGAAAAGATGGATGCCGGCACAGCCGCTCCGGAGGAGGCCTGGCAGCTTATCAGCCTGGAAAATACGGTCATTAATTACGATTTAATGATGAAGACCGTCCTGGAAGACCTTGGCGCCTGGGCGATCAGCAAGGTAGATGCAACCCCGCAGCAACTGCTGGCCGATCTGGCAGAACGGGTTTACGCTTATACCGACTATCCGGCCGACCGGGTACTGGAAACCCTGACCTGGACATTGACCACCGGCAGTCTTACCTGCACGATAGAAGACGGTAATGTCCGGTGGCAATGGAACGACCATTTGTAGGGACATGACCAATGGCAGAAATTCCGCTCGATCTTTCCGCCCATTGCATTCAGACGGAGATGAAGAGGGTGTACAACCGGCTGGTTTCCCGAAGCCTCAAAGCGGGCGATATTGATGAAGCCATTGAAGATAGCATTGAACTGCTGAAAGAATCTCTTGAAACGCTTGATTTTCCAAAGCTGAGGGCCACCCACACCGCACTGGCCGGCGGCACAGACGATGACGTGGCCATTTCCAGGCATCAAGACGGCACCATCGTTGTGTTGATCAACCAGAAATTGATAAAACCGCCCAGGCGGGGTGAATAAAGAAGCCGCCTCAGGGATTGCCATGAATCCGCAAGAATAAGGATTCAACGTTCATAAAGCGTACGCTGTTACTTTTGCTGGTTTCCCGTTCAGGAATTAGATATTTTGGTCGAGTTCAAGTTCGAGGCGCGCAAATCTTGAGGAATGGAGCGTACTTAGCAGTACGTGACATGACGAAAGATGCAGCGCAACAAAGAAATTGGACTTTTTACGAAGCCGTCAAGGAAGGCGAAAATTTTTTACCGGAGGAATACCGGGTGTATTTCGAGGATTAAAATTTGAGCCTGACGTAGAAATCGGGCAAAATAGCAATTTCTGAACGGAAACTAGCGGGAGCCTTTCTGGAAGAGTACTACCTTAATCGTCTGAACAATACAAAGGACATC
Source organism: Thermodesulfobacteriota bacterium (assembly GCA_034189905.1). Classification (GTDB taxonomy): domain Bacteria; phylum Desulfobacterota; class Desulfobacteria; order Desulfobacterales; family Desulfosudaceae; genus JAXHTY01. Next base: position 172,493 of record JAXHTY010000004.1, on the reverse strand, counting down.
CAGGCCCAGGGAAAGGTTCTTGATGTAGTATAGATCGTATTCCAGTTTGTGCAGGGCATCTTCTTCAGAAGCGCCGTAGGGATAGTTGATCTGCGCCCAGCCCGTCAGGCCTGGCTTGACAAGATGCCGGTTGGCATAAAAGGGGATGTTTTTTTCCAGATTGTTGACAAAGACCGGTCGTTCAGGGCGTGGTCCCACAAGGCTCATCTCCCCTTTCATCACATTGACCAGTTGGGGCAGTTCGTCAAGGCGCAGCTTTCGTATAATGCGTCCATAACGGGTGGTTCGCTCATCGTCCGTGGCGGCCCAGACAGCCCCGTCTTTTTCAGCATCCTGCCGCATGGATCGAAATTTGATCAAAGTAAAAGGGATACCGTTTTCGCCGACCCGTTCCTGGCGGTAGAAGACCTCTCCTGGTGATTCCAGCTTGATGGCTATAGCACTGATAATAAAAACGGGAATGGACAGGATCAGCATGGGCAAAGACACAGCAAGGTCCAGGGATCGTTTAAAAACGCGCTTCATGCGGCTGACATAAAATCCATCGGAAAACACCATCCAGGATGGATGCATTCGTTCCACCGGCAATTTGCCGGTAAGGGCTTCATAGCATCGTGCACCATCCACAATTTCCACCCCAAGGAATTTATAAGGAATCAGTTCATGCAGTGGCATGCCCCGTTTTTCATCCAGTGCCACCACAATTTTTTCAATTTTTTTCAACTCACATAGCGGGCTCAGTTCTTTAATTGTCGAATAGACAGGTAAATTGCCGGTATCCAGATGAGGATTTTTTTCACCCACAAGTGCCCTGACTTTGAATCCGGCGTCTTTTTTCATTTTAATTTCATTTATAATTTCAGCAGCATACCTTCCGGTGCCGACCAGTGCAATGTTCTGGACAAACATCCGGCGCTCAATAATTTTGAAATATAAAAACCGCCAGAAAAAGACCGCCAGGCCGATGGCGCATAATCCACCCCAGAAAACCCGGGTGGTAATTGTAAGAAAGGGCACCAGAAAATAGATAAACGCCAGGATAATGCATCCGAATCCGAAGGTCTGGAGGACCTGAAGCATATGATCGTAAAAGATGGGGATCACCTTGAGATCATAGAGATCAAAATAATAAAAACAGACCTGAAAAACAAGGGTGACCGCCAGTGCCCGCAGCAGGTAAAGCCAGAAAAATTCCTTATATTCCAGAATTCCTGAAGAGCCGATGAACACACTGTTGATGACAAGAAAGATTAAAAGCCCTTCACCAAATATAAATACCAGATTTCGTAGCGGATAATATTTATTAAAAAGATAAGGCATTTTAAAAACCCTAAATCTCAGTTTATATTGTAAATTGGTTTTATGGCGCTTTCAATAATAGCCGTAGCCATACCCATATTTATACCCTTTCGCCCGGTACATAAGCGACTGCACCCTGTCTTCAGGTTTGGCGTTATATACGATGCCCCGGATTTTTTTCCGGCCAATGGTGTCCACAAATTTTTTGACCTCTTCTTTGGGGGCGACACCCGATCGAATGACCAGAATCACTCCATCCAGATGCTTTGCCAAAACCATGGTTTCCGCTGCAAAGCTGCTTGGTGGACTATCCACCAGGATAATCCGGTCCGGGCTGTATTCGGCCAGCTTGTTTACAAAGGCCGTCATTTTTGCCGAACTGATCAGTTCTGACGGATTTTCCGGCGGCGGGCCGCTTGGAATCAGGAACAGTTTTGGCTGTCCCGTTTTTTTCATTGTCGGTGCCGGTGCATTGCTTTTTTGTAAGTATTCCGTGATCCCGGACTCATTGGGCACACCGAACAGTTGAGCCAGGGTTGGCCGACGCAAATCGCAATCCAGAAGCAACACATGATGCTCCATGTCCTGTGACAGGGCGATGCCGAGATTGGCACAGACAAACCCCTTGCCTTCCCCCGGCATGATACTGGTGACAAGCAGCGTCCTGGGTTTATTATCAGAGTGCAGCAGATGACTTCGAAGGCGGCGAATGAACTCCGATGTTGGTGAATGGGACTCGTTTGCCAATCGCAGCCGTTCATCCCAGACATTTTCCACCTGTTCTTCTTTTTCAGATTGTGATGGTGCCGGGGGCTTTTTAAACTCGTATAATGCCGGATTATCCGGGTCTGCTGTTGTATTGTTTTTGTTTGTCAAAATATGATGTTACCCTCTTTGTACAAATAGGCGGTTGTACCCATAATTGCAAGAGCCCAGACCACAAAGAAACTGTTCCACAGAATTGCTTTTTTTTTATTGCGTTTTTTTTCAGATTCGGTTGCGACTATCGGCAGTGTGCAAGTAACCGGTATCTGTAATAAGGATTCAATTTCCCGCTCATTTTTAAATGAGGATTCAAGAAAGTCCAGCCCCACCACCAGGCCACAGCCGGCCGCCAGCCCGGCAAAAACGGCTAACGCCAGAATCTTCAAAAAAGAGCCCTTCACCGGTGTTTGCGGTAAAAATGCCGGATCAATAACCTTAAAACGGCTGCCTCTTTGGCGCTGTTCCAGGCTCTCAACAGCTTCGGCGGCCAGGCTCTGGGACACCAGTTCATCATGATAATCCCGAAGTTCCTGATAATCTCTTGTCAGTGCAGACCACTCGGCTTCCCGCACCGGTGCTGCGTCTATCCATTTTTGATAAGTTTCAATTTGGTCGGTGATCTCTTTTTTCTGCCGTCGCAATGCAGCCAGGTCCAGATTAATTCCTCTTAATTGAAGACGAAGCTCCCGTATACGGGAATCCTGGGCCATTATATCGCCGGTTTCATCAATTTTCAGGCCGGCCGCTTTCACCTCTGCTTCCAGCCCCTTGATCCTTTTTTCAATCCGCCGCACACTGGGGTGGACCTCGGTGTATTTTGCCATCAGCGCTTCCCGCTCTGCCCGGGCCTCGGCCAACTCCTGAAGTAAATTGCTGCCGGGCTCATCGTCCGTTACGGGTGAACTGGATAAATCACTGAGTTGCGCGCGGCGCAAGGATATTTGTTCAGATACCAGCAATCGGGTTTGTTCCAGGTTGTGAATGTTGGCCTGAATTTCCTGCAGGCGCTCCTGCATGGAGTTGAGCCGCTGCATGTTATCCGCCCGCTGATCGGGCATTTCATTGTAATACTGTTGTTTGTAATCCCGCATCTGGGCTTCTTTTTTGCGCAGCTTTTCCTTGGACATCTGAAGTTCTTCCCGGATATAAGTGGCCCGCTCTTTTGCCCGTTCCTCGCGCATGCGCATATTTTCTTCGATAAATTTGACCGCAAGCGTATCGGTGACTTTTTTTACGGTTTGCGGGTCTTTGCCCTGATAGGAGACGCTGAAGACATTTCCCCGCCGCCGTGCCACATTGACAGATACATCCGATTCCCGCATCCGTTTCATCACGTTTTCTATGGGCACATTCTGTCGCATCGACGGATAGAGATCAAACCGATTAATGATCTGTTCCAGGTTTTTTCTACTAAGCACCTGCTGGGTTACGGTATTGACCATTTCCTCGATTCGCATTTCTTCGTCCGGTGACATTCTGGAGGGATTGATGTTCTGTTCCTGGAAAATGATGGAAGCACTGGACTGGTATAAGTTGGGCATTTTGAGGTAATACGGGTAGGCAACCGATACCGCCAAAAAAAGGCAGATAGCGATTAGTCTGTATCGACGGATAAACAGGTTAATGTAGCTATAAAAAACATCCAGTTGCGATTGTTGAGATGTCATTTCTGCAGCCAACTATCGTTAAGGTACAACGATGGTATCGCCGGGTTTCAGGACGACATTTTTACCAACGTCTTTGCCTTCCAGAAAATCGTCGTAATTAAAATAGGTTATTTTTGCTTTGGGGTTTGATTCGCCGACCACCATGATTCGGGATTTTTTGGCCCATTCAAGAAAGCCGCCTGCCCGGGCAATAGCCTGAAGCACTGTTACCGGACGGGTGATTCGGTATTGTCCCGGTGCGCTGATTTGCCCCAGTACATAATAAACCTGTCCGTTTCCCTCGACAAGAATAACACTCACCTCGACGGCTTCAATATACTTGCTGAGTTTCAGGGTTATGATTTCTGAAAGGAGTTCCGGTGTTGTCCCGGCGGCCATCACGTCTCCGATCAGTGGCATGGATATGCGACCGTCATTTCGGACCACAACATTCTGGGTGATTTCCGGTTCTTCATAAACAAACACATTCAACACATCGCCGGCGGCAATTTCATAGACATTTGTCTTGGTAACCGGTGGTTTTTCCTGGGCAAAAACTGTTGATGCCGAAAAAAAACTCCCCCCCAAGACGTGGAACATCATTATGATCAGTCCTATGGCCAATGCTGTAGATGTCTGACAGCCACCGGTCCTGTTTAAACGGTTTACCCGTCCTGCATCAAGAATCATCATTTTTCAACAACCCCTTTAGCTGTCAATTGACATTGTTATTTCCTTATAATAGGATATTTCAGATTTATTGACAATTAGAAAATATCCACACCCTTAATTTACAATAGTTTGACAACGGCGTTCGACAAACCTATTGCAGAATGTGGGTGCAATGCAGCCAATAGATTAAGCCTTAAGTAAAGAGGAACACTATGAACACTTCAAAAAGAGCCGTTCGTTTTTTCCCTGACAGTATCCCGTTTTTCAGAATCATTCAGGCCCCGCACATCCTTATGGCCGGTCTTTTTTTATTATCATGCCTGGTGATATTGCTGTTGACCGGGTGTGCCGACAAAGAGGAAAAGTTTTCCGAACATTTTCAAAATGGACTAACCTATGCATCAAATGAGAATTACAATGCCGCTGTTATAGAATTTCGCAATGCCGTGGCATTGTCACCCAAGCATGCCGATGCCCGCTATCAACTGGGACTTTCATACTTAAAAACCGGGGAGCCCGGAAAGGCCCTTCAGGAACTTGAGCGTGCCGCAACTCTTGATCCGGAAAACACTGATGCGCAGATCAAAACAGCAGAATTGTATTTTCTGGGCCAACGCTTGCGGGAAAGCAGGGATGCGATTGATCGCATGCTTGCCGTTAACCCGGATGCGCCAGGTGCCTATGCACTGCTCGCCCAGATAGAGCTCAGAGAGGAAAATACCGGAGCGGCCGTGGCTGCCATTACAAAGGCGCTGGCATTGAAGCCTGACAACAGTGATTACTATATCATCAAAGCCCGTATTCTGAGCGCTTCAGAGCAGTTTGAAGAAGCTGAGCAGCTTCTCAAGAAAGCGGTTGACATGTCACCGGAGCCCGAGAATCTACAAGTTCTTGCAGCATTCTATATCAGCCGGCAAGAGAATGAAAAGGCAGAGCAGACACTGAAACAGATGGTGAGACAATATCCGGACAGGTCCGACCCATATCTGGAACTGGCGAAATTTTACATGATTGTTGGCAGGCAGGCGGATGCGGAAGCAAATCTTCAGGGGGCTATAGAAAAAGATCCGGATTCGGCAGGCCTGTATATTGTTTTAGGGAATTTTTATCGTGGAACCAAAACGTTTGAAAAGGCGGAAAAAGCTTACAAGACAGCCATTGAAAAATCAGAAACCCCCGCAGGGGCGAAGACCATGCTGGCGGATTTATACTTTGAAAATCAGAAAAAAGAACTGGCCACAGATCTGGTTAATGATGTTTTGGAAAAGACACCGGATCATGCCGGCGCAAATCTGGTTCGTGCAAAACTGCTTGTCGCAAACCATAAAGAAGCCGACGCAATGGAGATTCTGGACAAGCTTGTTCAGGAGAACCCCAAGTGGGGCGACGCCTATTATGTGAAAGCGATTGCGCATTTAAACCGTGGTGAGACGGCCGAATCCCTGGATGCAACAAACCAGGCCATTAAATATGCTTCCCGGAACCCTGAGATACGCACCCTGCTGGCCCATCACCTTTTTTTGAAACAGGATTTCGAGGGAGCCAGAAACAACGCCGCCATTGCTTTACAACAGACACCGAGTAATTTCAGGGCCGGTGTTGTTCTGGCCAAATCCCTGCTTGCCCTTGGTGACACAGAAAAGGCGATTAATGCATTCGAAAAGATGGCGGCCTATCGTCCCAATGATGTAGAAATTTTATTCAATCAGGCGATTGCGTATCTGGTTGGGGATAAAGTGTCGCAAGCAGAAACGGTTCTTGAAAAATTAATTGGGCTGAAGCCGGACTTCAGCCCTGCCTTAAGGATGTTAAGCGGTTTGCTGGTTCAGCAGCAAAAGGCGGATCAGGCCATTCAAATGGTTCGGGACAACGTTGATAAAAGCGGGGAAAACGCCGACAACCTGCTTTTGTTGGCCGAGTTGTTGAATGCGCACACCAAGTTGCAAAACGAAGCATTGGATATTCTCGACCGGGCGCAACAGATCGCCCCTGAAAATCCCAGAGTTTATGCCCTGACTGCCAGAATTTTAAAAAAGCAGGGAAAGACGCAGGAGGCAATTGAGAAATACAAAATTCTGACATCCCAAAACCCCGACGCCGCAGAAGCATTTATGATTATGGGGACATTGATGGATGAGGCGGGGGATCGCGAGGGCGCAAAGGATGCCTATTTAAAAGCGCTTGATATCAAGCCTGATTTTGCGGCAGCGGCCAACAATCTGGCATGGCTGATCGCCGACAGCCCCAACCCTGATCTTGCCAAGGCCCTTCGAATGGCCATGACGGCCAAGGAAAACGCGCCGGCTGATCCTTTTGTCGCTGATACCCTTGGATGGGTACACTACAAGCGGGGGGCATATCAACTGGCAATTTCACAATTTTCTCAGGCCACAGAAAAGAAGCCGGACATGCCGACCCTGCGGTATCATCTTGCCCTTGCCCTGCATGCAGATGGTCAGATCGAAAAAGCCAGAACAGAACTGCAAAAGTGCCTTGCATCCAAGCAACCTTTTCCGGAATCTTCAGCGGCGCGGCAATTGCTCGAAAGCATTTAGTTGAAGATTGGTAAGATAGAAAAAAATAATGAACATCATTATTTTTAATGTATTCAGTATCGCGCTGATTTGTTCCTACCTGCTTGACATTCGTTTCAAGGAAATGGAAAGGCGGTTTTCCTTTGACTTGGTCCGTATTTTTCTCGTTGTGCCGCTTCTGGTGGTGATAAATCTTTACTTCAGTGCGTTTATGACCAGTGAAACCGTTGGACCATTTTATTTATCAGAGACTGTGTTCGCATTGATCTGGCTTGTCACCGCCTATAATATTCGACTGCTCGTCCGGTCAGAGACCAGAGAAACCCTTCTATACAAGGGCCTGCCGTATGTTGTGATGATGCTGGGATTACTTGCTGCGGGTTTCTGGCTTTTCTTTACCCGGCCGGTTTTTACAATTGAAAATGGTGCACTGGTGTTTCCCCACTATGGCGCTCTCTATTTTTTTTCACTGCTGGTGCTTGTTGTGGTTCTGATGAACGGCTGGTGCCTGGAGGGTTTCTGGCGCACCCTGGCCCAGAAGGACAGAAAGCAGTATAAGTATCTCGTCATCGGTTTTTTTTTAATCTCCGGAATTTTGGCATGGTCCACATCTGTTCGACTCACCTATTTACGGCAGACCAGTGATCACCTTATCCTGGTTGCGATTTTACTGACGATCGCCTGGTTGATGATCGGCTATGCGATTGCCGGCAGTCGCCTTCTCAACCGAAAAATATTCGTTTCCAGAAAAATTGTTTACTCTTCGGTTGCGCCCCTGCTTTTTGCGCTTTATTTGATTGCCGTGGGTATTGTCTCATTGCTGATGAAGACGTTTGGATGGCCCCTGCATTTTATTCTTCAGTGGTTGCTGATCATTTCAGGGCTGCTCTTGCTGGTGGCATTTGCCCTTTCTGTGCGGATTCGGGCAAGGGTTAAATACTTTATCAGCACCCATTTTTATGTCAATAAATATGAATACCGGGATGAATGGCTGGCCTTTTCCGAATTATTGCCCAGGCGATTGTCTGAGAAAGGTGTTGTGGCGGCTTTGCATAAAATTCTTCAGGACAGCCTTTATACCGATACAATTCATATCTGGACGGGAGAAGCAACAACCGGATTCTCTCTGATTTATAACGAAGAGGATGTGTCTTATTCCGCCCCTCAAGATGCCATATTTCATACCATACCGCCTGAGGACCCGCTAATTGAGTATTTACAGAATGAACAGTATCTGGTGTGTGAAGCCCATGACGCTGCACCGGCACAACAGCTTATTATTGAAGAAAAAAAAATGTTTTTAAAAGCCTTTGGATTGGCGCTGGTTGTTCCCATGACCATTGGCGATCACCTGGCAGGCATCATCGGGCTGGGGCCGGAATATACGGGGGGCAGTTATGGAAAAGACGATTTTGATCTGCTGGCTGCGTTGGGTTCTCAGGCGGCATCAGCGTTACTGGCTGTTCGAACCGCGGAGGAACTGGCCAGTGCCCGGGAACAATCGGCGTGGAACATTCTGTCGGCCTTTGTGCTCCATGATATTAAAAACGCTGCAACCATGCTGTCGCTTGTTCAGGAAAATGCGCCCCGTCATATTCATAAGCCTGAATTTCAGCAGGATATGGTGACATCCATAGAAGATGCATTAAAACGAATGCAAAAGGTTCAAACCCGGCTGAAAACCCTCAAGGGGGAGATAGAGCCGGTTATGAAGACTGTCAGTGCCTTAGAAGTGGTGAAACGATGCGCCAGGCATACTGAGAAAAAGATATCGAACCTCACTCTGGATATCGAATGCAAACAGGACATGACTTTTCAAACAGACCCTGATTTTTTTGGTATTATTATAGAAAACCTGCTATTGAATGCCATGGAAGCTACCAAAGGCGGTCACACACACGTCATTATCAAAATTGAAGAAACCCCTGATCATTATTTTCGTCTGGATTGTATTGACAATGGCCCGGGAATCCCGTCGGAGATGTTGCCAACCCGCCTGTTTGACCCATTTATTACCACCCGCGCCAAAGGGAGTGGCATTGGTCTGTGGCAGGTCAAACGACTCATGGAGAGCCTTGGCGGTGAAATATCCGCACAAAATACCGAGAAGGGCGGCGCTCAATTTATTCTACGCTTTCCGTTTATCCCGCATAGCCCCCAGCCAGACGGGCAAGGCATATAAACATAATATTTCAGCAAGTTAATTGCTTTTTGTAAACTTTTTCGACGTTATCCATAACTGTTTTTTAGCACTGTTTTCACAACCCCTTTCAACGACTGTAAAAAAAAGAATAGCTGTTTTTCTTTTTTGTCGGTTTTCTTTACATACCGTCTTTTTTGCCAGGATCTACTTGAATAAAAACCTATAAATTTAGATAGTTATATGGTTGGCACGCTTTGTGCTATTCTTTAACAAAGACGTAAATGAAGATCGACCTGATGCGTATTGCTATTTGAGTGAAGGAAAAAAGATGAAAACTGTTGTATCAATTTTAGGATCAATTCTTCTTATTGCAGGATTTGCAGCAAATGCCGGGGCCGCGCCATACACGTTTGACATGGGAGCGGATTCGGTTGTGGATACAAGCGGAACGGCGGATGTGCTGGAAATGTATGCCAATGTAAACCAAAACCTTGATGACTTGATTTTTTCCCTTGATGACGGCGAGAGTAAAAGTTTTTATTTTGCCACCATTGGCACCACAGAAGGCTGGATTGACAAAGATGATATTCGACCGGGCACAGTTTCGGCAATACTTGACTTTGACATTCCGGATTTAATCGGTGTGGTCGATGGAAAATCCATCGGTTTTTCGGCTGCGTGGCATTTTTTACAGGGCTGGAACCTTGTATGGGATGACCCGGTAATCATTGACATGGGGGATGCGGGTGAATTTACCATTGAACTCAGTGACGTGGGATATGCATCCTGGTGCTGGAAAGGGCCGGATGGATCGGCAGACATCACGGCAAAAATTACCTACAACCCTTCTGGCGCACCGGTTGCGCCGGTTCCTGAGCCCTCAACGATACTGCTGATGGGAGTGGGGCTTGTCGGTTTTGCCACCTTTGGCCGTAAACGCCTGGGCCGGATGTAACGCGCCTCACCAGAATTTCAAAAGTATCACATTAAAAAGCCCCTGGATGCAAATCTCAGGGGCTTTTTTGCGACGCCGTCAGGTTTTGATGCCGTGTTTTTTGATAAGATCATGCAGTGTGGGTCGGCTGGTTTTTAGAAGTTTGGCGGCTTTACTGATATTGTTGCCACTCATCAGGAGCGCTTGTCTTACGCAACGGATCTCTGCCCGGTCCCGCGCTTCCTGTAATGTATAAAACGTATCTCCTTCCTGAAGTGAGGCGCTCTCTTCCAGTCCAAGGTCTTCTGGCGTGATTTTTTGGTCGGTACCAGTTGACAATGCCCGGCAGATCCGGTTATGCAGCTCCCGTATGTTTCCAGGCCATTCATGTCTGGACAACGCAGCAACCGCAGTGGACGAAAGGGATGCATTGCCGGCGTTTAACGATTCGGCTTCAGAGCGGAGGAAGTGTTGAGCGATCAGCATGATATCTTCCGGCCGCTCTTTAAGCGGAGGGAGGTGGACCGGCACCACATTCAACCGGAAAAAAAGATCTTCCCGAAAACGGCCTTCATCAACCGCTTTTTTCAGATCAATATTTGTGGCTGCAATCACTCTGGCATCCACCGGAATCGAACGGTTTCCGCCGATACGTTCAATGGTGCCTTCCTGAAGAAATCGAAGCAGCTTCACCTGCATGGACAAAGGCAGCTCCCCGATTTCATCAAGAAATACCGTGCCGCCGTCGGCCTGCTCCAGTTTGCCGAGCTTTCTGGCTGTTGCTCCGGTAAAGGAACCTTTTTCATGGCCGAACAACTCGCTTTCCAGCAGGGTTTCGGGAATTGCCCCGCAGTTGATGATGACAAGGGGTTTTTTGTCCCGCGGGCTGAGTTGATGAACCGCATGGGCGACCATCTCTTTGCCAGTGCCGGAATCGCCGGTGATTAACACCGGATATTCGGTTGCACTGACTTTTTGAATCAAGGCGAAAATTTTTTGCATTACCGGTGAAATACCCAGCATGCCGCAAAACGATCCGCCTTTTTCCGTCTCTTCAATAAGCTGGCGGTTTGCCGCCTCAAGAGCGGCAAGATTGAACGTCCGGTTCAAGATGATTTTTAAAATATTTACATCCAGCGGTTTGGCGCAAAAATCTACGGCCCCCAAAGCTACTGCTTTTACCGCATTCTCTTGTTCGGTGTTACCGGTGATGACAATAACCTTGGTGTTGGGCGCCACGGTCCCCATCTCTTCAAGAAGCGCAAAACCCTCGTCAGGCGTGTCTGTTGATGGCGGTAATCCGAGATCCAGTGTTGCAACCGGAAACGATTCGCCAGCAAGCAGTTTACTCGCTTTTTTAGCGTCTCCGGCGATGGTGATATCGTATTCCTCATCAAGCGACCATTTGAGCTGTTTGGCCACAGAGGTTTCATCTTCAATAATCAATAATTTTTCTTTTGCCACACAAGCCTCCAGAAGGAACCTGAAAAAAATTCATGAAATATCTAAGGCCACCATGCCTTGCCTTGGCTCAAATTCACCCCAAAAGACCGCTTCGACTGTTTTCAGACCGGCTTACGCTACTTGCGACTGCCCTGTGGCAATCTTCTTGACATTGCGTCAGCGCCGGTTTAAAACTTAAACGGAACAACCGGAACAACTTGCTGTTTTACCATCCCCAAAAACGTTTATACGGCTACAAACACATGGCTTTTTTAAATAATTATATTCACCATTTCACTAAATGCGCAACGGGAATTGTGCTCATAGCGGGTTTTTTTTGTCAAAACGTCTTTGGCGCAGCCTTGGTCACACCCCGGCTGTCCATCGGTACTACCTATACTGATAATCTTTTTTTGACAGATGAAAACGAGGAACACGATTTTATAACCACCGTCTCGCCTGAATTCAATGTCAGCCTGATCGGCCGGCAAAGTGAGCTTTCACTGGACTATTTGCCCAGCTATGCAATGTATTCCCGGTTTTCGGAATACAACACTTTGCGGCATACCGCAAATATGAACGCTGAAACACGACTTTCACGACACATGCATGTGGTAATCAACGACAACTTCACACGTACGGAAGCGCCGGTTACGGACATTGATGCCGCAATGACTGAAGTCGATACCACGGTTCGGCAGGGAAGGCACACCTACTATACCAATACGGCCGGTATTGATCTGATCAATGAATTTGGCAGGGAGAATTCCCTGGGGCTGGGCTATGCGCACTACTTTATTGAAAACAGCGATCCCACGCTTGAAGACAGTCAATATCATCAGCCTTCCGTATTTTTAAATTACTGGCTGGTGCCGAACAAGCTGGGAACGGAGTGGGAGGCCGCCTACACAAAGCGCCATTTTGATACGTCTGAAAACTATAATGACACAAGCGGGCGGCTGCGGATTATTCGGCAGTTTTCCCCCCATTTTGATGCTTATCTGGAATATATCCATGAATGGACCGACTATGAGGAAGATGGAATTGATTATCAGGTCTATAATCCGCTCATGGGGCTTACCTGGGAAAAATCCGATCATATGACGCTTTCCGCCAGTGCTGGCTGGTTTTACCAGGACAGCGAAAATGGCGACAGTGAAAGCGGTGCCTCCGGAACTCTGTCAGCCCTTTATGATGGGCGCCGTGGCACTGCTGCAAGTCTTACCGGCGCAGCCGGATATGACCGCGCTGATGGGGGCGCTGAGAATCTAGGGTTTAACCAGTTTTACAGCGTGTCCGGACGCATAAACCAATCTTTTGGCAGGCGCCTTTCCGGCAACCTTTCTGCCAGCTACCAAATAAATACCTACAAGGAAGTTCAACCGGAACGGGACGATGCCCTTTATCAGGCAGGCACAGGCCTTACGTTCCAGGCTTTGTCATGGATGACCGTGGCGCTCAGCTATACATACCGAATGCTTGACTCGGATGTCGAACAGAACGATTATACAGAAAATCGAGGCCTTATAACCATTAGCGTCGGGCCACGTCAGCCATTTCGGCTTTAATTTATCACAATACCTTGAAATTTCAGGTGTATGATGAGCTCCACGACCACCACCGAGTTATCAATCAATCAGTTGAAAACCATTTCCCGCTGGGTATCCAATGTACACAACTTGAATCATTTACTGGAGATGATTTTAGAAACCGGTAATCGAGCGATGGGTGCGAGCGCCAGCTCTTTGTTGTTGCTGGACAAAAAAACCGGGACCCTGCAGTTCAAGGTTGCCACAGGCGCAAAAAAAGAAACTGTTAAAAAGTTTGAAGTAAAGATGGGCCAGGGAATTGCCGGAAAGGTGGCTGAGACCGGTAAGCCCCTGTTAATCAACGATGCCGCCAGGGACAATCGCTGGTACAGCCATATCAGCAATCAGCTGGCGGTACAAACAAAATCCATCGCATGTGTACCCATGCGGTTGAACAATAATGTCATCGGGGTCATTGAATTTATGAATAAAATTGACGGTAGTGCATTCCAGGAAAATGAACTGGAACTGCTTCGGGTATTTGCCGACCTGGCAGCCGTGGCCATTGCCAACGCCAGGCAGTTTGAGCTGGTGGAAAAAGAGAACCAGCGATTAAGAGAGGAACTGGCCCCGACTCATCAAATCGTGGGTGAGAGTAAAGCGATTCAGTCTGTCATTGCCGAGGGCATGAAGGTAGCCGATTCTATGGCCAGTACCTTGATTTTAGGGGAAAGCGGCACCGGCAAGGAGGTGCTCGCCCGGCTGATCCACCAGGCAAGCCCCCGCAATCAGCGGCCATTGATAACCCTGAATTGTGCCGCACTTTCCGAGTCGCTGCTTGAGGCGGAATTGTTCGGTTATGAAAAAGGGGCCTTTACCGGTGCCGCCAAACAGACACCTGGTAAATTTGAACTGGCCGACAATAGCACGATTTTTCTGGATGAAATTGCGGAAATGAGTCCCCAGATGCAGGCCAAGCTTCTTCGCGTGCTGCAAGATGGTGTATTTTACCGGGTTGGCGGAAACACGCCCATATCCGTTGATATTCGTGTTATTGCCGCCACTAATAAAAAAATTGCCGAAGCTGTACAGCAAGGCCACTTCAGAGAAGATTTGTATTACCGCTTAAATGTCGTCGAGATTCACATGCCGCCCCTGCGGGAGCGAAAGGAAGATATTCCGTTGCTGGCCGCCCATTTTGTTCAGATTTTTCAAAAGGACCGGGGGCTGGCCGGTATCGAGATTTCTGATGCGGCCCTGCAAAAGATGATGACCTATGACTGGCCGGGCAATGTCAGGGAATTGAAAAATGCGGTCGAGCGTGCCGTTGTCATGGGGAATGGTAAGCAGGTGATGCCGGATGATCTGCCCATGATGTTTTCAGCCGCATCCATACAGAACGATATTCCCGTTGGCCTGAGTCTTCAGGATGCCGTGGATGCATTCAAGAAAAAGTTCATCGAGCTTAATCTGAAAAACACCCACGGCAATCAAACCGAAGCAGCCAAAAATCTCGGGATTCAGCGAAGCTATCTGTCCCGCCTTATTTCCAGATACCGAACGGAGAAACAGAACTGATAAAACACCCCCCGCTGCTGACATCGGTAATGCCGGGAGATACATTGTTGTCCGCGCTGTCAGCGGCATCGGTCGTGTTTTCGATAGTATCATCAATGGCCCGGCCAAGCCCGGCAGGATCTTCAATAAAACCGTTTGCAACCCCGTCATCGTCACCCAGCCCACCGTCTTCAAGCGCAATTGAAATCTGATCTCTTGCACTGTTGAATGTAACCTGCTCGCTGCAATCGCGCCATCCTTCGCTTGCATCATAGTTAAACCATGTATATCCTTCAGGGGCTGGTGACGGGAGGTAAACAGTCAGTATTGCCGTCCCCCCCACGGCGTCGGCTTTTATGATGATATCCAGAAGGCCGTAGATCAGGCTGTCAGGCTGGTCTTCCAATTCCGGGCCACCAATCGAGGCCAGGGGGGCTAACTTTATTAATTTGCCGCCTCTGAGTGTGATGCCCACAGGATCACCGGTTGCGGTTGTCAGAGTAAGAACATCAGCCGCGAATCCACTGATATGATTGTCATTTACGGTGATGACCACTTCATCACTGGCCTGCAGGCCGCCGGCATCCGACACAACAAGTTGAAACGTCAGATACGATCCGTCCGCATCCACGGGAACGGTAACAAATGTCGGGTTTGATGCTGTGGGATCGGAAAGGGTAACTGTTGGCCCTTCTGTCTGCGTCCATGCAAAAGCGACCAGCCCATCATCCGGATCATTGGAAAGGGAGCCATCCAGGGTTACGGTTCCGCCTTCGGTAACAACCTGGTCGATGCCGGCGTCGGCAGTTGGGGGAACGTTCTGCCAGGTTACATTTACGATAACGGTGTCGGTATCCTGCAACCCGTTACTATCTGTCACGGTCAATTGAAATACAAGTGTTTCGCCCTGTGCATCCACTTCCGGTGCTGTAAAGGCAGGCCCAGCGGCTGTAACATCAGAAAGAGTAACGCTTGAACCCGTTATCTGATTCCATACATATGATGCCACGCCGTCATCCAGGTCATAGGAACCGGAACCGTCAAGAGATACCGTTTCCCCTTCATCCACGGTTTGATCGGGACCGGCATCAGCATGTGGCGGAACGTTTTCCCAGGTTACATTGATGGTAACAGAATCAGTGTCCTGCAGTCCGTTGTTATCTGTCACAGTTAATTGGAATGTCAATACAATACCCTCAAAATTCACATCCGGTGCGGTAAAGGTTGGTTGTGCGGATGTAGTATCAGAAAGCGTTACATTCGGGCCACCAGTCTGTGTCCATGCATAAGTGGACAGTCCGTCATCAGGGTCATGAGAATTAGAGCCGTCCAGGGTGACCATTACACCCTCATCCACTGTCTGATCTGCGCCTGCATCAGCTGTTGGCGGAATGTTTTCCCAGGAGACATTAATGGTAACTGAATCGGTGTCCTGCAATCCGTTGTTGTCAGTGACGGTTAACTGAAATGTCAGTGCAACGCCATCCGAATCAACATTTGGTGCAGCAAAGGTAGGGGCTGTGGCTGTTGCGTCGGAAAGAACAACACCGGGGCCGCCTGTCTGAGTCCAGGAGTATGATCCCACCCCGTCATCCAGGTCATAGGAATTGGAGCCGTCCAGCGTGACAATTTCGCCTTCCCCCACATTCTGATTTGCACCGGCATCGGCATGAGGTGGAATGTTTTCCCATGTTACATTAATGGTAACGGTGTCGGTTGCGCTATGGCCCTGGTCATTGGTTACGGTTAATCGGAAAGTCAAGGCTGCGCCGCCTTCGTCCACATCAGGCGTAGTGAATGAAGGCTGAACAGCAGTGGCATCAGAAAGGGTTACCGCAGGCCCGCCAGTTTGCGTCCAGAGATAATCGGTGATGACATCGTCGGGGTCATAGGAATTTGAACCGTCCAACGTTACGGATACCCCTTCCGCAACGGTCTGGTTCGGCCCTGCTGCAGCAACAAGAGGCTGGTCGCCTTCAACAGAGTCTTCGTTTGAGTAACCGCTCTCTTCATCTGCACTATAGGCGGTGACAGCAAAAAAGTAGTCACTGGTGTCGGACAAGCCGGTTAAAACCGTTTGTGGATTGTCCGGATCGGCAAACGCCGCCAGAGGCATCTCTATGGGCGATGGGCCCTGATCAGCATCAACGCCTTCATAGGGCGCACCTGAGTCCGTGTCATAGTAAATCAGGTATCCCTGCAACTGGTCTTCTGTATTTGCGTCCCATTGCAGATTCACATCTCTTGAATAGACAGGTGAAGCAATAGCCATTGCTATCAAAAAGATAAAAAGCGTACTGGTAATGCGGCCCAATTTTCTTGAAATTTGATTTTGGGTTTTCATCAATAGCCCCCTATAAATGATTCCCGTACGAATCAAGCAACTCCAGGAGGTGCTATTTTCGCCGGCAGCCATGCAACCATGTCCCTGATGTAAAGGATTTAGGTCATTGGTTTTGCGTCCCACCCTTTCGAATGGTTTGCCTTTTTCGGAAGAGAAAGTCATATTGATGAAAAAATTTTGCAAATAACAGGCCAAAGCAAAAAGCGGTTTTGGAAATAACTTTTTGTTTAGTCAAATCAACAGATAAGACAATATCAGTCACTTCTTTTCAAAAAAGAAAAGGGTGAAAAAAAGTGCCGGGTGTGCACTTTTTTAAACATACGTCTACATTAATATACAATTTGTAAGAAAAATCCCGGTTCTACAAATGGGCAATGGCTTTTTTTATCAGATTTCCCGAGGTGCTGAAGATTAATAACCGTTTAAATTGACCGTTTTTTTGTTTATCAACAGACCATCTCTGATTGGAAAATTTTCTCAGTGGCATATGGGTTGCATAGCCATGCTATTTCAGGACGGTTAAGTTATTTTCCAGCGCCCACCCGGAGTTTTAGCAATTATTAATTTCTGGATGGGCACCATAAAAACCGCTTGATAATGGCAAACCACCTGAAAAGGAGGGGCGCAAAGGCACCGGCCTAAGTCCCCGGACTAGAAAGGTCTGAACCGGCCATTTCATGTGTCGATTTGAGTGCAGCTGCAAGACGCAGGAGACGAAGCGGCAGTAGATCTACTGCGAGTGGCCTGCAATAAAGCAGATGCTGACTTGTGAAATTGCCGGGGGGGATATGGCAGCGGGCTTGCCTGGCGGATTCAGCACCTCCTTGGGTGTTGTTTCCAGAATAGCGGAAAAAACATTCCAGGAGGTTTCTGAATGCTGCTTAAACAAAAAGTGGTTGAGTTTCTTTTATTGTCTCTGTTGTTACTTGTTTTTCCAGTTCATGCCGCAGATGTCATGCTGTCATGGGATCAACCGGATGACAGCAGAGTTGTCGGCTACAATATTTATTACGGAACTGTGGATCCCGACTTTAAATCAAACCCGCCTGCCCAACGCGTTGAACAGGCGGACCAAACCACCTGCCTGATCACAGGGCTGGATGAAGGGGCGCACTATTATTTTACTGCTACCAGTTTTGATGCAGATAACAATGAGAGTGCCTTTTCAGAAACAATCGGGTATACTGTATACAGTGTCGGGGATAGCGAACCCTACACCCTTATCTTTGGCGACTCGGCAAGCGCAGACCATACGGGCACTATTGCGGATACCTATATTAATATCAATGACGACGTTAATGTCGATGAGGTTCAATTAAATACGTATACATGGCCGGAAAATACGCCGGCAAATGCGGTATTGATAAAGTTTGACCTCTCCCGATTGCCCCAAACGGCCAATATCCAGAAGGCAACCCTTATGCTTTATCAGGCCGAAGCCGGCGGTGATGATGCGTATGATATATCGGCTCACAAGATCATTAATCACAACCCGGAATTGATGTATGCGGATGGATACACATTTGACGGACTTAATGACTGGACTGCCAATGACACCTGCTACGATAGCATTCCACTTGCCCAGGCAGACATAGCACCGGCTGAATATGTCAATACCCTTGATCAATACTCAGGCTACAAAAAATGGACCGTTACCGATATGGTTTCGGAATGGGCTGCTGATACATCTACCAATTACGGGTTGCTGCTGAATTCCGATGACGTGGCTTCGGCAGACAGCTACCGTACTTTTGCAGCCAGTGAAGCAAATGATGACGCCTTGCGGCCGCACCTTGAAATTGTTTACACTCTGGATTCTGATCTGGATGTGGATGCAGACGGAGACGGCTATACAATAAATGACGGCGACTGTGATGATACCGATGCTTCAATTCATCCCGATGCCCTGGATATCTGCGGTGATGGCATTGATCAGGATTGCAGTGGCAGTGACGCAATCTGCCCGGAAGATATTGACGATGACAACGATGGGTATACCGAAAATCAGGGCGATTGCAAGGATTTTGATCCATCAGTCAATCCCGGCGCCCCGGAAATCTGCGGTGACGGTATTGACCAGGATTGCGACGGCAGCGACCTGCTCTGCCCCGAAGACATCGACAATGACCAGGACGGCTACACCGAGAACCAGGGGGATTTAA